>CAJTCH010000032.1 GCA_910574715.1 Lachnospiraceae bacterium
AGGGGGAATTCCTCCTTCCGTTATATCTATATAGATTTATTAGATTGGACTTTGTAACTATTAACCAGTAGTCATTCTTGACTACACCATTATTATACTAGGAGTATAAAGATTGGAGCATTTAAAATTTATCGATGAGCATGGCAGCTTTTCAATAAGGCAACCGGAAAATACAAGTTATTTATACTTTCCTCTGGCATCGGAAATGGGGCTGAAGAGCGCCGTAACGCCAAATCTTGGGGGCGATGCCAAGATTGATCAGGAAACCTTCCTTTTAGAACCAGTAAGTTCTGAAAACTTACATAATAATCGTTCCACCCGTAACTTCTGGCTGTTAAAAGACGGTACAGATGCATATTCAGCTTCTGGAGCGTCCGCCAAGCAGGAAAGCGACAAATTTACTGCAATGCAGGATGAAAGTGAACTGAAAGCAGGATTTATGTGGCAAACACTGGCAAGATCGTCCAAAGTCCACCAATTAAAGTCTACGATTACCTCTTTTATTCCAAAAGATTACAATGTAGAAATTATGTATGTAACCGTGCAGAATCAATCGGAAGTTACGCAGGAATTAACTCCTTATGCCGCGATTCCGATCTATGGGCGCAGTGCAGACAACATCCGCGACCACAGGAATGTCACATCCATGCTGCACAGGATTGATACGAATAAAAACGGAGTCCTTGTCTGCCCCACCATGTCCTTTGATGAAAAAGGGCACCGTCCCAATAAACATATTTATTATGTTATGGGGTGTATGGGTAATGGCAATGCACCGAAGAGTTTCTATCCCACTGTCGAAGATTTCGTCGGCGAAGGGGGAACCTTTACGCATCCCCGCGCCATATACGAAAAACACCCTGGGGTTACAGCGCCCGGGCATGCGGCCGGGAAGGAAGCAATGGGCGCCTTCCGCTTTGAAACCGTCTCTCTTGCTCCCGGGGAAAAAGCAGATTATATTCTTCTTATTGGCGTGGAAGACAATGAAAAAAAGATTCTTGACCTGTTTGAGAAATATAATACCGCCGGCAAAGTACAAAAGGCTTTTTCGGATACAAAATCTTACTGGCAAAATAAAGTAAACGTGAAGTTCCATACGAAGGAAGCAGATTTTGACCATCTAATGAAATGGATCTGCTTTCAGCCGTTCCTCCGCCGATTATTCGGCTGTTCTTTCCTTCCGCATCATGACTACGGACGAGGCGGCCGTGGATGGAGAGATCTGTGGCAGGATTGTCTTTCTTTGCTGCTGATAGAACCTGAAAGCGTCAGTCATATGATCGCCATGAATTATGGGGGCGTCCGCATTGACGGAACTAACGCAACAATTATCGGAAATGGAGATGGGAATTTCCTTGCAGATCGAAATGGAATCTCCAGGGTATGGATGGATCATGCACTTTGGCCGTTAATGACGACAAAACTTTATATAGACCAAACAGGAGATGTCCAAATACTAAATAAATCTATTTCCTATTTTAAAGATGCTCAGACTATGCGCGGTACTGAAGTTGATGTTCTGTGGCATTCAGAGCAGGGAGACAAACAACGTACTGCCCAAAATGACATCTATACCGGAAGTATTTTAGAGCATCTTCTCATCCAGCAGCTGACTGCATTTTATGAGGTAGGAGACCATAACATCTACCGACTCCGCGGAGCCGATTGGAACGATGCACTGGATATGGCGTCAGAACACGGCGAAAGTGTTGCCTTTACCTGTGCCTATGCCGGTAACCTGTTGAATCTTGCGTCAATGATCCGTCTATTAGACAGCCATTCCTCCACGCATACGGTAGAATTGTTGGAAGAAATAAAGATTTTATTGGAAAACGATGTAAATGTCTTTGACGATATCGGAAAAAAGCACAAAATAATAGCCGGCTACATGGATTGCTGCAGACATACCGTCAGCGGCAAACGTATCAGCATCTCACTCTCGGCACTTGCTGTAAATCTGATTCAAAAAGCAAACTGGCTCATGGAGCGTCTGAGATTCCAGGAATGGATTGACGGTCCGGGTGAAGAAGGCTGGTTTAACAGCTATTATGATAATCATGGCCGCGCCGTTGAAGGGTTGTTCAAAGATCATGTGCGCATGATGCTGACCGGACAAGTCTTTGCTATCATGAGCGGAACTGCGGAAGACAGCCAGATTGAAAAGATTACAAGAAGCGCCGATCACTATCTTTATCAAAAAGAAATCGGCGGTTACCGCCTGAATACCGATTTCCATGAACTGAAATTTGATATGGGGCGTATGTTTGGATTTGCATATGGTGAAAAAGAAAACGGAGCGGTATTCTCCCATATGACGGTTATGTATGCCAACGCCCTGTATCACAGAGGATTTGTAAAAGAAGGATGGAAAGCGCTTAAGACACTTGCCGATACAGCCCTGGATTTTAATACCAGCCATATCTATCCGGGGATTCCGGAATATTTCCGTTCTGACGGACGGGGAATGTACCAGTATCTGACAGGCGCCGCAAGCTGGTTTATGCTGACGATGATCACAGAAGTCTTCGGTGTCCGGGGCAAAGCCGGAGACCTTATCCTGTATCCAAAGCTTCTGGCCTGCCAGTTTGATGAAAATGCCGCCGCTTCCATTATCATTCCTTTTGCAGGGAAAAATTTTACTATTATTTATAAAAATAAAAACGGCAAAGACTTTGGAGCTTATATTATTGATTCTGCTTCATGTAATGGGAGTGAACTTGCAGTAAATGAAGATTCTTTTGTTAGTCTTTCACGAAATATGCTTACTGCATTATCAGACGGCATGCACACCATCATCATAAATCTGCGGTAAGCTCCTAAAAAGAAAGGAAGAAAAATATGAAATATGGACATTTTGACGACACAGAACGGGAATATGTTATAGACCGGCCGGATACCCCCGCTCCCTGGGTAAACTATCTGGGTTCTCCGGAATATGGAGCAATTATTTCCAATAATGCAGGCGGTTACAGTTTTGCAAAGTCAGGCGCAAATGGAAGGATTCTGCGTTACATTTTCAACAGCTTTGACCAGCCCGGCAGATATCTTTACATCCGTGATAACGAGTCTAAGGATTACTGGTCTGCCTCCTGGCAGCCGGTGGGCAAAGACCTTAACAATTATGAAAGTAAATGTTATCACGGTATGGGCTATACCAGGATGACCTCCAGTTATGACGGGATCATCTCGGAAGCCCGCTACTATGTTCCTCTGGGTAAATCCTACGAAGTGTGGGGACTTTCTGTAACAAATGATTCTGCACGTACCAGAAGCCTTACCTTGAGCGGCTATGCCGAATTTACAAATCATAGTAATTATGAGCAGGATCAGGTGAATCTGCAGTATTCTCTGTTCATTACAAAAACATTATTTGAAAAGAACCAGATCATTCAGCAGATTCATGGCAATCTGGACGTCCTGCCAGAAGACGAGCAAGTAGATGACAAAAATGTAACAGAACGCTTCTTTGGTCTTGCAGGCGCTCCAATATCCTCCTATTGCGGGGAAAAAGAACATTTCCTTGGCAGATATCACAGCTATAGCAATCCACAGGGAATCCTGTCAGGCGATCTTGGAAATGTAACCAGTTACAACGAAAATTCCTGCGGCGCTCTTTCCTGCAGCGTTACTCTGGCTCCGGGAGAAACGAAAGATATTGCTTTTCTGCTTGGAACAGGCGGCTTTCATGAATCGTCCGCTCTTCTTGACGCTTATATAAATCCGGCAGAAATGATAAATCAGGAATTACTGGAACTGAAAAACTACTGGAATGAAAAATTAAACCACCTGAAGGTAAATACGCCCAGCCCGGAATTTAACACGATGATAAATACTTGGAATGCTTATAACTGCTTCATGACATTTATCTGGTCCCGTGCCGCTTCCTTCATTTACTGCGGTCTTCGCAATGGATATGGTTACCGTGACACCGTACAGGATATACAGGGAATCATTCATCTTGCGCCAGAGATGGCGGCAGAGAAGCTCCGTTTCATGCTCTCGGCACAGGTAAGTAACGGCGGCGGACTTCCCCTTGTTAAATTCACACACAATCCGGGACATGAGGATACGCCGGACGACGCTTCCTACAGGCAGGAAACCGGCCACCCTGCCTATCGTGCCGATGACGCGCTGTGGCTTTTTCCAACCGTATACAAATATATTGCCGAGACCGGAAATACGGAATTTCTAAATGAAGTCATACCTTTCGCAGATAAAGGTGAAGCCACTGTTTACGAACATCTGAAACGTGCGGTTACATTCTCATTTGATCACCTTGGTCCCCACGGTATGCCCGCAGGACTTTATGCGGATTGGAATGACTGCCTTCGTCTGGGCGCAAACGGAGAGTCCTCATTCGTTGCGATGCAGTTCTACTACGCAATGACTATTTTAAAGCAATTTGCCGGGTACATGAAGGATACGGAATATGAAAAATACCTCAAAAAAAGACAGGAAGAGACAGGCGATATAATTCAAAAATTATGCTGGGATCAGGATCGCTTTATTCGCGGATATACAGAAGCCGGAGATCGGATTGGCGCTGCGAAAGACCCGGAAGCTAATCTGTGGCTGAATCCACAGAGCTGGTCTGTCATCAGCGGACTTGCCGCCGCCGATCAGGCCGATACAGCGCTTACAAATGTCTATCAACAATTAAATACGGAATATGGAGCCCTTCTGATGAATCCGCCCTATCATGCCAATGCCTTCGACGGCGCTCTTGCCGTCATATATAATCAGGGAACAAAAGAGAATGCCGGTATCTTCTCGCAATCTCAGGGCTGGCTGATCCTGGCAGAAGCTCTATGCGGACATGGAGAACGTGCTTTTACCTATTTTATAGAAAATGCACCTGCCGCTTGGAATAACCAGGCGGAACTCCGTTGTTTGGAGCCTTACTGTTACGGACAATTTACAGAAGGACGTGCCAGCAAACATCACGGACGTTCTCATGTCCACTGGCTGACCGGAACTGCCTCGACCATGATGGTTGGATGTGTGGAGGGGATCCTGGGGCTCCGTCCTGATCCGAATGGTATAACCCTATCTCCGGCTATTCCAAAAAGCTGGACACATTTGGAAATAGAGAAAGATTTTCGCGGAAAACATCTGCATATTCTTATCGAAAATCCGAACAAGCGAGAAACTGGTCACGAAAAGCTTATTCTAAATGGCACAGAGCTTGACAGTAATTATATCCCGGCCGATTGCCTTAAGGATAGAAATCATATTCAGATGATCCTCTAACCTATATAAGCGAATACCCAAATAAAGGACGCAGCATCCTATACACTGCGTCCTTTTATTTATTTTATCTTCTGTTTTTTACTCAGTATCCCATTGGATCGTATGATTTAGATCCCGGTATTTCTTCGGAGTCATGCCGACATATTCCCGAAATTGTTGTATAAAATGGCTCTGTGAAGAAAAAGACAAACGGTTTGCAATATCAATCATTGAATATTCACTGTACTGTAACAGATTTTTTGCCATCTCAATTTTATGTCTGCGTATATAAGCGCTGACCGAATCACCAGTTTCTTTCTTGAACAACCGAGACAGATAGCTCGCAGATACTCCAAGCTCATCTGCTAAATCTTCAATCGTAATACGTTCTTTTATATGAGAATAAATATATTCCTTGCAAACACTGATATGCCTGGAATTCGTATCACTATGGCATATCTTACACATCTTCTCCGTATAATCCAGAACCATAGAGTCATGAAGATTCCGTACCCCTTGTACCGTGTGTATGTCATCCAGTCTCTGAATATAAAAATCGCTCATTCTGAAAGCCTGTTCTAATTCCATGCCTTTTTGTTTGCATAGACGGGTTATCATCGCTGTTGTAATAACAAAATGATATTTTAAATTCGTAACCGGATTCCTCGATAACACGCCAACTCCGTCGCTGTCCAGAAACCTTTCTTGCTTACAGTTCTTCCTGACTGCTTCCACGTCGCCGTTGGTTACTGCCTGATAGAATAAAAATTCTTCTGTTGGTTGTCTGTGCTCTACCTCATCGATATCATCTTCCGCTTCCAAGAGAAGCCATTCATCCTGATATCCCATAGTATTATCCCCTTTCGTATCATGCAAGCATCTGCCGCCTGTCATCACCTCTTATCATCCAGAAAATATTTTTATTATCTTATACTAACATCAGTAACAAAAATTAGCAACCCTCTCCCTTCCCAATTTGACCATATAGCTCTTTTCTATTATTTCAGCGCCTAGCTGTTTTCTTCAATAGCATACAACGGAGGAAAGATGGTTGCGGTTAGCCATCTTTCCTCCGTGTCCATTTAAATATCAATTTTAATTTTTGAATTTTGCCGTTAAAGTATCTATTCAAGCTCATACTTCACAACATCTATATTGGCAGTTCCATCGGCAAAAAATGATATCCCATCCGCCTCCTGTCTGGTATACATAGCAGCCGACATCACCTGCTCTCCGTCATTTACGAAGACTTCTACGCTGAAACGATCCAGTATGATCCTTAGCTTCAATTCGCCGTCCGCAGTATTTACCAGGCTGCGCCGCTGATGGATGATTGCCCTTCTGGAACCGGAGAACTTCCGGTCTACCTTAAGGATCGACTCCCTGGGGCGGAAGCTAAGGGAAGTATAATATGTATCATCCTGGGCAAAACGAACGGCAAATTTCTGATACAGCTCCTGCCCGCCTTCCGGACGGACTGTCAGCTCCATATCTACCTTTCTTCCCTTGATCCCGTCAAGCTTCACCACTCCTGAAACCGCTACATCCGTATATTCTATCTTATTACGCCGCATAGCGTCAAACTCTCTGATCGGCCTCTGGTATAACCTGCCGTCTTTTAGAGACAATTCCCTTGGCAGGCTCATCTGGCCAAACCACGGCTCTTCCGGTGAACGGATCCCGCATGCATCCCAGTTCTGCATCCATCCGATCATAATCCGGCGGCCGTCCGGCGCCGCTACAGTCTGCGGCGCATAAAAATCAATCCCATAATCAACAGACTGATTCTGCATTTCCTTAAAACTGCCGTTCTCTTCATCATAATCACCGATCAGGCAGAGCGTCCCATTTCCATTGTGATATTCGAACCCTTCCGGGAGCATATCCTGCGGGCTTGTAAGCAATACCCACTTTCCGTCCAGCTCAAAGAAATCCGGACACTCCCACATCTTCCCGAAACGGTCATGATTGGAGACAAGTATGCTTTTAAACTTCCACTGAAATCCGTCGGCGCTCTCATACAACAGAATCTGCCCGCTTCCATCCGCCGGACGGTTCCCTACGACACAGGCATAGGTCCCGTCGGCTTTCATCCACATCTTAGGATCACGGAAATCAAAACGGCTGCTGCCCTCTGGTATATCCCGCTGATCCAGCACAGGATTCTGTTCATATTTCTCATAGTCGATCCCGTCGCCCACAGCCATGCACTGTGTCTGCACTTCCCGGTAGATATCGCGTTCCTGATGCTCCTTTAACACGCCGGTATACATCAGCAGCTGCCTCCCGTCCGGCAGTACCGCCGCGCTTCCGGAAAAACAGCCGTCCCTGTCATATGCCTCGTCCGGCGCAAGGGCGCAAGGAAGATATTCCCAATGGAGTAAGTCGCTGCTTACCGCATGTCCCCAATGCATAGGGCCCCACTTCGATTCATAAGGATAATACTGATAAAACAAATGATACCTGCCTTTATAATACGAAAAGCCATTGGGGTCATTCATCCAGCCTGTACGTGGAGTCAGGTGGAAATCGGGACGCTCCTCTTTACCGATCAATTTCTCGGAAGCCTCTTCATATTTTCTTGCTTCACGTAATGTCTGACTTGTCATAACTCTTTCTTCCTCTCTTAATTATTTCTCCAATCCTGATTACAATTCAGGTTACTTATTATTTCCTGCCATACTTGCATTATACGAATCCAGATACTTTTGGAATAACTCCAGATATTCACTGAGTCCATATGCCTCAAGCTTATCCAGATATTTTTCCCAATCCTTATCCGTAAAGCCATTCATGATCCAATCCGCCTTCTTCGCCTTGATCTCCTTATGGATATCTGCCTGCAAGTTCGAGAACTTCTCCGTATCCTCTCGGCTCATGAAAATATTCGGATATACATACTCCTTATTCATATCAGGCGTATAGTACTCCTTGATCCAGTCCAGACGGTACTGCGCGTCGTCCGGACAGGTCACATACACGTCATAATATTCATCCAGGATGGCAAGCGGGCCTCCTACTGCTTCCGCCTCTCTTACCTCTACCGGGGACGCGTCGCCTAACGGCGCATGCTTTAACATATCCTCACCGTCGGCATTCTTGCTCATCTCGAAGATATCAAAATCATCGTCCTCACCATATGTTCCCCAGTTGTTCTGCGGAGACTGCAGCGGCGCATACATCTGATCCAGCCATGCGCATACCAGCGCCGGATTCTCTGCCACAGAGGTTACCACGCAGCGTCCCCGGTTGAATCCGCTGGTGAATGAGCCGTTCTCAGGCGTCAGGTTCCGCGTATCTGCCGTCAGGACCGGAAGCGGAACCCAGTCCTTCAAGTTGTCGATGTTCCCTACATCCCAGCTAAAACATACGCCGTAACGCCCGGACTTACCCTTCGATACATAGGTAGACCATTCCTGTGTAAACGCTTCCGGATCGATCAGCTCTTCCTCGTACAGCTTATGCAGCCACTCGATTCCTTCTTTATAGCCTTCCTGCGTGGCGCAGCAGATCACTTCCTGATCATCCGTCACCACAATATGCCTGCCATTATTCTTATCCTTATCAACATCCCCGTATCCTTCACCGAAACCATTGATCAGGATCCCCATATCCTCGTTACCGCTATTCACCATACAGGACATGGGAATAATGCTCCCTTCAATCCCGAATTTCTTTTGAAGCTCTGACGCATTGTCCCGAAATGCAATCAGTACCTCTTCGAATTCATCCACCGTCTCCGGAATCTCAAGATCCAGAAAATCCAGCCATTTCTTATTGATAAAGCTCATGTTCCCGACGCTCTGTATTGCCGTCTTGCCGGAACCAAGCTGCTCGATCCACGGCAAAGCCCAGATATGCCCGTTTACATCCGTACACATCGTCCGGTATTCCGGATATTTGTCAAAAGCCGCTTTCAGATTCGGCATATAGGCGTCAATATATTCCTCCACCGGGATAATCGCTCCATAATCCGCATATTTCAACAGATTGCTGTCTGTAAAATCCGCCGAAAAGATAAAGTCCGTCAGCTTATTAGGATCCGACATGTTCAAGGAGATCTTATCCGGCCACTGATCGGACTGTATCGCCGTCCAGTCAATCTCCACGTTGGTCTGCTCCTGCAGACGCTTAAAAATCGTCCGGTTATTCGGCTCTGATTCCGTATTTGCCGGATAACTGATCATACCCGTCAGAGTCGTCTTTTCCTTAAGCGGAAATTCCAACTCCGCCTCATCCACCGGCCGGAACGTACCGTCATTAATCTTTACCTTACCTCCGCATCCTGCAAGGGAAACCGACATGCACATTGCAAGCGCTAAAGCCGCGGTTCGCTTTCCATACCTGCGTCCGGACTTATATCCGAATCCATTTCCCAATCTGTCACTCAATCTATTTCTCATCGTCTGCCTCCTTCTTATTATAACCGTCTGCAACCATTCAAGCAAGCAATTCCGCTTATCCTTTTACGGCGCCTGCCATGATTCCGCTGTCAAAATATTTCTGGAAGAACGGATACATGACCAGAAGCGGTAAACTGGAAATAATAATGGTTGCGTATTTCAGAAGCTCTGCAAGCTGCGCCCGCGCCGCCGTGCTCTGCATATCCGCGATCATACCGGACTCCGGCTGGTTCTGAATCAAGATGGAACGCAGGACAAGCTGCAGAGGCTGTTTTGCAGAATCATTTAAGTAGATCATTGCGTCAAAGTAGCTGTTCCACATGGCGACAAACTGCCACAGTACAAGCACGGCGATGACAGGCGTACAGACAGGAAGCAGGATCTTGAAGAAAAAGGTCAGCTCGCTTGCCCCGTCTACATCCGCCGCCTCGCGAAGTTCCTGCGGGATTCCCCTGTAATAGGTTCTTGCGATGGTCATATTCCACACACTGAAAGCCCCCGGAAGAATGACTGCCCACATACTGTCCACAAGCCCCAGATTACTGACTATCAAATATGTAGGAATCAAGCCGCCCCCAAAGAACATGGTAATTATGAAAATGACATTGAAGAACCCTTTTCCTCTGAAATCCGCCCTTGACAACGGATAAGCCGCCAGAAGCGTCACAACTACTGACACGACCGTAAACACTACAGAATATATGACCGCATTTTTAAATCCGATCCAGATCTGGCCGTTTGTCATGACACGTTCATACGCCGTCGCCGTCCACTTACTGAAATCAAAAGTAATCCCCTTATTCTGCAGCGTAATAGGGTCCATGAAGGATGCAACAATAATATAAACCATCGGCACGATAATTGCAACCACGAATAATCCAAGCAGTATGTATCCGATCGTCAAAAGCGCCTTATCCTGTCCCGAATATCTTGTGATTTTTTTCTTATTCATCTTATGTGCACCTCCTATATTCCCTGTCCGTCATTCATCTTCGCCACGATCTTATTCACGACGATCAGAAGGATGACATTGATGACCGTATTAAACAGGCCTACCGCAGTCGAAAAGCTGTAATCCCCGTCGATCAGACCTTTTCTGTATACATAGGTAGCGATGATCTCTGACGCCGGAAGGTTCAGGTCCGTCTGCAGGGCATATGCCTTCTCAAAACCGATGCTCATAATATTTCCTGCCTGCAGGATGAACTGGATCACAACCATATCTTTGATCGCCGGCCATTCCACCGCCCTGATCTGCTGTAAGATATTCGCGCCGTCCATGACCGCCGCCTCGCGGAGTTCCTGGCTTGCGTTAGAAAGGGATGCCGTATACATGATGGACGCCCAGCCGGCGCCCTGCCAGATACCGCTGATGATATAGATCGAACGGAATGCCTCCGGCATAGTCATGAAATTAATATCCGTTCCCATCAACAGATTCACAGGACCAGTCACAGAGAGGAAGATCCTCACAATACCGCAGAGTACGATGACAGATACGAAGTTGGGAAGATAAAGCACCAGCTGTATCTTCTTTTTGATCCCCGCACTCTGTATCCGGTTCAGCAGAAGCGCCAGTATGATCGGAACCGGGAATCCCCACAGCAGGCTGTATACGCTAAGCTTCAATGTATTGACCAGATATCTCATGAAATCCGGGGATGATAAGAACCTTGTAAAATGCTTAAGCCCTACCCACTCGCTTCCGGAAACTCCCTTAAATGGATTGTAATCCTGGAACGCGATCAGGATACCGCTCATAGGCGCATACTTGAAAATCAGTGTCAATAACAATGCCGGCATCATGAAGATCACGTAAAGCTGCCAATGCTGCCTGATATACACCAGGGAATTGTGAAGTCCCGTGCCTTTGCCTCCCTGCTTTACATTTGAAACAGTTTTTGAATTCATTGTCATAACATCCTCCTTTCTGTCAAATCCCTCCATCTTCTACACTTGTTTTCTCTCATGTCTTTTCTGATTCTCCTTTCTTTACTTATTTGTGCATTTGTAAAATTTTTATTTTACATTCACATGAGATTTGTATAATATATTTATATCACTCATTTTACATTTAGTCAATATTTTTTTACAGTTTGTATACTTTTATTTTTACATTTTTATTTTCATACAGCACTCCGAACAATATTATTTTGTATTCCGAAGTTATAAATTATTTTAAAAATTATGAATTTTTACATTTGACACATTTTAATTTGTGCATTATAATAGTTATAGAATTTAGAAATAGCTTTTCAAACGAATTTTATTGAATGTGCAAATCACTCATATATATAAAGGAGGAGTTTATGAGTAACAGAGTTACAATCCAGGACATTGCCGACGAGCTTGGCATTTCCCGCAACACTGTCTCAAAAGCGATCAACAACACCGGCGTCCTCGCCGACGCCACCAGAGATAAAGTATTGAAAAAAGCTATGGAGATGGGCTACAAGCAGTTTTCTTATGTGACAGCCGCCAAACCAGGAAGCTCCGTCCTCTCCATTCCCGCACCAAAAGAGAAGACGGAGATCGCAGTATTTCTCACCAATTTCGTGGGAGGGAACCATTTTGCAATCGTCATGCTGGATAAATTCCAGAAAGAGCTTGCCGTATTAGGCTACAGCCTTACCATGCACCGGCTGCTTACCGAAGAACTGGATAATATGAAGCTTCCCGCCTCCTTTTCTCAGGAGCGGACTGCCGGCATTATCTGTATCGAGATGTTTAATTATGAATATGATCAGATGCTCTGCGGCCTGGGACTTCCAATCTTATTTGTAGACGCGCCGGTGACCTGCTTAAAAAATCCCTTGGAAGCAGACCTGCTGTGTATGGATAATCAATCCGGGATCTATTTATTTATAGGAGAGATGGCACGGCGCGGAAAAACGAAGATTGGATTCATCGGGGATTATATGCATTGCCAATCCTTCTTTGAACGGTATATGGCATACCGGAATGCCATGTATCTTGCGGGGCTTTCCTGTCCGGACGAATACTGCATCGCCGGAAATAAAGAAGGTATGCACAATCTGTCTTCTGAAGATTATCAGGAATATCTGGCAGAATGCTTCCGGAAAGTTTCCCATTTGCCCGAAGTATTCTTATGTGCCAATGACTTTGTCGCCCTGGATGCTCTTCAGGCATTGAAAAAATCCGGCTATTCTGTTCCGGACGACGTATGGCTGTGTGGTTTTGATGATTCGCCTGAGTCTAAGATCGTTACGCCCGCTTTTACCACCATTCACATACACAGCCAGATCATGGGGTTCTCAGCGGTGAATCTATTGATGACCCGGATCAATGAACCCTCTCTGAATTACCGCACTGTGCATACAGAAACCAGCCTGATCTATCGGGAATCTACAGAAAACTAATCCGATCACAGGATTCCCGGCGCTTACTATCAACAATACGAGGAGGATATTATGAATCATTTATTTAATCTTGACGGTCCGGTACTGCAATTCATCAACAAGATCGTATACAGCGTCTATCTGAACATCCTGTGGTTCATCTGCAGTATTCCGATCGTAACGATCGGCGCGTCTACCACCGCACTTTTTTACGTCACGCTGAAAATATCAAAAAACGAAGAAGGCAGTATTACGAAGGCTTTCTTTCACTCTTTTAAAGAGAATCTCAGACAAGGAACTGTAATATGGCTGATTCTGCTTGCTTTTGGGATCATCCTTGGCATCGACGGATACGTCCTGTATCACATGCGGTTCGAAAATGTATTCTGGACACTCTGCACGGCAGTCTTCTGCGTCGCGGCGGCCGCCTATGCCATTATCCTGATGTACATTTTCCCTCTCCTTGCAAGATTCGACAACACGATCGGCGCTATGTTCAAAAATGCATTGTTTATCGGCGTCCGTTTCCTGTTCTGTACGGCATTGATGGCAGTTATTTACTTCGTTATGCTGCTGATCGTAGTCCGCATCTTCACCCCGGCAGTTATTTTCGGGGAGGGCTTATGCGCACTGCTTTGCTCCTGTCTGCTGTCCAATATCCTGAATCTCTGTCAGGAAAAGACCGAAGACCATGCAGGCACAGTACCTGACCTGCAGTAATACAGACTGCGAGGAAGAGTGAAAAATATGAACACATGCCTGAACCATCTTCACGGAAAACAAAAAATACAGTACATCTGGGATTATTATAAACTGCCGGCAATCATCTGCCTGATCTTCTTATACATTATCAGTTATACGGTATATGGACATTTTACCAGAAAAGAAACCTTGCTTTATGCCGGTCTTGTGAATGTTTCAGCAAGCGAACCGTTTGCCGATGAATTGAGTTATGGATTCCTGGATTTCCTGGATGCCGATTCTTCTAAAAAAGAGTTGAAATTATATACCGGATTATATCTCACGGACAACCCTGATGATCCTAACCATGAGTATACCTATGCTTCCCGTATAAAAACAGTTGCTTCCATAGATGATGAGAAGTTAGATGTCGTGCTTATGAATAAGGAAGCCTTCGATGCATTTTCACAAAACGGGTATCTATGCAATATAGAAGAACTGCTTCGGGAGTTAGATCCCAAGACCATGGCAGAATGTAAACCTTATGTTACAGCCAACACAGTCATACTTGAAGATAATGCAGACGATATCATGTTTGACCGTTCCCTGTCTTATCAGGCTGTGACAGATGAATTCCCTATGGGGCTCCTTGTGTCACAGAAAGGTCTTTTTAAAAGGGCAGGTTTTGACGGCGACGTGTATCTTGGCGTGATCAAGAATTCTCCGCGGATGGATCTGGCTATAGAATATATCGAATATCTCTGTACCGATAAGTAAAAAGGTAAAAAAGTGTCTTCGACACTTTTTTATTATTCTGCCTCCTGCAAAATACTTTAGTCACAGTATATCTTCCTAATAGGAATAAAATCAACAAAATCAAGTGATTATAGATTTTAAAAATAGAATAACTCCTCGAATTTCTTATCCAGTGCAATACATAGGATCAATGCCAGCTTGGCAGTCGGATTAAATACCCCTGTCTCTATCGAGCAGATTGTCTGGCGGGATACACCCGCCAGCCTGGCAAGTTCACTCTGAGACAAATTCTTCTCTGTTCTGGCCTGCTTCAAATTATTTCTTAATATGAGTTCCGTATCCATATGTCCTCCATCAGAAGATTTCCACCAAGTATCCAATGAATAATCCGACCGCCATTCCGAACCATAAGATCCCATAACACAGATCATATTTCCTTCTGAGCCTGATCCACTTATAGAACCATTGACCGCTCGCTATAAAACAATAGATCGCATATACATCATAGTACGGGAGTCCTGCTATCATCTTCACAATCATTGCAGCAATACAAGCAATAAATCCTGCTATCACTCCCACCTTACAGCCTTTGTTCAAAATATCCTGCTCCATCTCATCCAGTGCATTTGGCTTCTTATCTTGTATTCTGCGCAATACCTCATCTCTTTCCATGGATGACACCTCCTATATACAGTCAAGTTTTCTTGTCATTTCCATTATATATGTGTCAAGTTTTCTTGTCAACACTTTCCGGTCAAAATCACTCTAGTACACCGAAAAATGCCAGCATCGAGCAGGGAAAGTTTTCCCCTTACTCGCCGCGTGGGACGCACGTTATATAAGCATCCATTTCATCTGTGCGCCCCTGTACATAAAAAGACACCAGCCCCTCTGACTGATGTCTATCCGTAACAACTATCATTTTTTAATCCATAATGATCCCGCCGTTCACATCCAGGATCTCTCCATTAATATAAGCCACCTTATCATTACACAGGAATGCCACCGCCTCCGCGATCTCGCTCAGCTTCCCCAGGCGTCCTGACGGAATCAGCGGAAGAGCATCCCTCCACCTGTCATTTGCTAGCACCTGAGCGGATTCTACCCATCCTGCCGCAACGGCGTTGGAATTAATATTCGAACCTGACAACTCGCTCGCGAAGGACTTGGTAAGACTGATCACACCCGCCTTCGCCGCTCCGTATATCGCAACACCTCTTCCTGGATTCTTCCCGTCACAAGAAGAGATATTCACGATCCTCCCGTATCCATTTGGCAGCATAGCAGTTTTCACTACTTCTTGCGTTAGGAAGAATAACCCTTTAAGATTCACATCTATGACAAAATCAAACGTACTTTCTTCCACTTCGAGGATCGGCGCCGCAGGATACACTCCCGCATTATTCACCAGGATATCGATCCTCCCCATCTTCTCTATGATATGACCGACAGAAGTATGGATGTCTCCAAGCTCCATAATATCACACTCTACAGCCAGTGCCTTCACACCCATTGCCGTACAGTTCCGGATTACCTCGTCTTCCGCTTTTATCTTCATATCCAGGATCACCAGATCTGCCCCCTTATCTGCAAGAGTCTCGGCGATACATTTCCCGATTCCTCTCGCCCCGCCTGTCACAACAGCCACTTTTCCGTTCAACTCTTTTTCTGACATACTAACTCCTTTCCGCCGCCTTATATATCATATAATCCGTTATGATCACATCAGTTCCATCCTTTGGCGCCAACTCTTCCATCAATCTTTCCATTCCCATCTTCTTGATCTCAAGCATCATCTCATAAGGGTTTCGGATATCGATCCGTTCGCCCAATGCCTTCAGCACATATTCTAAGAATAATTCGCCCCTTTCTACAACCTTATCCGCCGTCTCATCTATCCTGTCCCAATCGATCATCTTGGCGTACTCAGGCACATAAGCTTCCAATTCTCTGGCATATTCCAGGGTTCGCACGATCTCCTCTGCCGTCACATCCGCAGTCAGGCCTCCATCCGCCATTGCAGTGATTGCATGACCAGTCCGATAAAGAAACTGCCCAGCCATGTCACAAAGAAGGCATTCTGATAAATGTGCCGTATTCAGGCCTTTATCCCGATGATTCCGCCCCAGTTTGTTGGTAAATATCATGGAACCTGTCATACTTCCTTTATGTATTTTCTTCAGAGCAGACAGGAACACAAGTCTTTTGAACGGCGAATGGAACATATCACCGAAGGAATGAGCAAGCTTCGCGTGCAGCAGCTCTTCTATAAGATATTTTTCCAGTAGCGCGCATCCGGCAAGAAGGCCCAGATCTCCCGCTGCATTACCGTACCCGTCGTCCAGGTTAGAATGAATCAGCGTTCCATACTCCCGGCAGTCTGCCATAAGCCTGATCGCCGCTGCCGTACTCTTTGTACGCATTTCCACATCCTGATATTCCGGATAATCCCAACCGAAAAACTGTGAAATATTCCCGATTGTTGTGACTCCCGCTTTCAGAGCCGCCCTTACATTCTCATAAGATGCGGGACTTCCGATCATATTGTCTCCCAGATGCGGCTGCATATGGGCAGAATGTCCCAGCATATTCCAATCCGTCTGTTTCACCATATAGAGTCCCTGTCCGCTGCGGTATTTCTCCCTCTCACCTTCCGGAAGCGCCATAGCATAATCCAGACTGACTCCAAATCGGTCCAGATGGAGATTCTTCTCGGCAAGCTTCCGGCCAAGCTCCTCCATCTGTATTTTTAATTCCTCAAGAGACGGGCAGCACAGGTGAAAATGATACATGAATCTCCCTTCTTCAGCCATCCTCTCTTTATATTCCCTCTCCGAAGCGAATCCATTTCTTTTCATAAAATTCGTTTTCCCCGGAATTATTCTATCTCTTTCTTGTATTTCCATCTATATTTCCTCTCCTTCGCACTCCGATACCTGTGACGGCGCAGAACAGCATGACTACAGGTGTCAACATTCCCAGAAAATAATACGGGACATACGATCCTACTAATACCCCAAGTGTCTCCGAACAGTAGATTCCGTTCGTTCCCCATGGCACCATTGGACAGACGACCGTCCCGCCGTCTTCCAGAGTACGCGACATCACGCTTCTTCGTATCCCAAGCGCATCGTACCTTGCCCCCAGAATATTGGCCGGCAGTATCATCGCCAGATAAGGGTCCGCCGCAAAGTAGCTCAAAAGGAACGTCAGCACCCAAGTCACGACGATCAATCCGATACTGTTCTCTGTAAGTCTGCCTGTTCTCTCCAGAACCGCGTTCATGATCCCCGTAGAGCGCATTACCCCGGCCAGAGAAAGCGACATCAGCATCAGTGTAACCGTCCCCGTCATAGAAGTCAGGCCGCCTCTAGTCAGCAGCGTATCCACCGCCTCTATCCCCGTTGTGCCCGCGTATCCGGAATACATATAATGCAGCCCATCTTCCACATTTTCCCCCTGAACGATGACCGTGCAGATCAGTCCCAGAGCAGAAGCAATCATCATGGTTGGGATCGCCGGAAATCTCCGTATGATCAGAATCAACAGCACTAACAGCGGAAGCAGCAGCGCAGGTCCTATATAGAAGCCTTCTTTTAGCCCCGCCGTTATGGTCTGGATCTGGGAGATGTCTGCTTTCTTCCCGCCATATTTCACCCCAAGTATCAGGAAGATAACGAGGCTTATCAAATATGCCGGACCTGTCGTATATAGCATAGAACGGGTATGTTCATACAGATCAGTCTTCGCCACCGCCGCCGCAAAATTCGTAGAATCACTGAGCGGCGACTGTTTGTCTCCAAAATAAGCGCCGCATAGAATCGCGCCGGCCGTCATCCCTGCCGGTATTCCAAGTCCCGCACTGATTCCCACAAATGCGACCCCGATTGTTCCGATGGTCGTCCAAGACGAACCTGTGACAAGGGACATCACGCTGCATAAGACCACCACCGACACCAGGAAAAAACGAGGTGAAAATATCTGAAACCCATAATATATGATCGCCGGTACCGTTCCCCCTGCCATCCAAGTACCAATGGTCACTCCGATCAGGCAGATGATCAGTATCGCCTCGATAGATTCCGAGATACTCTCTATCATACCGGCACGCATTTCTTGCCATGTATTACCATTCATCACACCATACAGCATAATGATAACAGTGCTGAAAACAAGCGGGATATGAGGGTTCTGCTTAAGCACCAGTACCCCGTATATCAGGACACCGATTGCAAGCAGCAGGCTTACACACGCCGCAGGAAATATATACTTGTCCTTCCTCATACACCGCACTCCTTCCTTGTTTAATCCTTGTTTACTTTATAATTTCCGATTCCAACCGCTGCAAATAGGATGCACAGCAACGGCGCCAAATATCCCATAAAATAATATGGAATATACGATGAGACTGCGATTCCCAGAGTAGCCGATACGTAGAGTCCTCCGGATCCCCATGGCACCATCGGCGCAAAGAGGACCGCATTGCCGACACTTCTGCACAACACGCTTCTATTTAACTCCAGATCGTCGTAAGCGCCCTCCAGCGCCTTGGACGGCAGCGTCATAGCCAGGTACGGATCTGCCGCAAAATAGCTGAATACAAATGTCAGAATATTGGTAAGAGATACCAACGGCACAATCTTTGTCACCATTTTTGAAATCTTCTCAAGCAATACGGATATAATGCCCACGCGCTGGAGCACACCTGCCATCCACATGGAGAAGATCATCAGTGCGACCGTACTCATCATATTATTCATTCCGCCCCGGGTAATGATACGGTCTACGTCAGCTACACCCGTATTCCCCACATACCCGTTCATCAGATATCCCAATGCATCTGCCAGACTATCTTTCTGGCAGAACACGTCAACCACCACGCCGCTTACAGCGGCAAGGATCATGGTCGGGATTGCCGGCAGCTTGACCGCAAGAAGGATAAATAACACGATTGCCGGCAACAATACGGCCGGAGTCATATGAAATCCCTGCTCCAACCCCGCAAGCGTCTCCGCAATCTGTTCCCCGGAGCTTACATTTGCCGAGACAGAATAACGAAGGCCGATGATAATATACACGATAAAGCTGATCAGAAGCGCCGGACAGTTCGTACAGAGCATCCCCTTCACACCGTTGTACAGGCCCGCTCCTGAAATAGCCGTTGCAAAATTACAGCCGTCCGACATAGGAGACTGTGTATCTCCGAAGAACGCTCCGCAGCAGATCGCACCTACAACGACTGGCGCCGGGATCCCCATCGAAACTCCAATCCCAAGGAACGCGACTCCCACAGTTCCCACCGTCGTCCACGAGCTTCCGGTCAGTGTACTCATAACCGCACAGAGCACCACGGTAAACGGGAGCAGGAATGCAGGAGTAAATAGCTTCAAGCCTCCCCAAATCACATAAGGCACCGTCCCGCAGGCTACCCACGAACCAACCACCATCCCTATGGTCATGACGATAATGATAGCCTCAAGACTGCTGGCTATAGATTCCATCGCCTTGCTCATCATCTCTGCCCACGGTATCCCAAGATACAGGCCGTAGATCACCATGATAAATGTGCAGACAAGTATCGGAATATGCGGCGACAACTTAAGTACCAGAATTCCTGCCATCAGAACACCTACAGAAAGAACCAGCACAAGAAGCGACATACCCAGAACTGCTTTCCGTTCCTCTGGTCTTTCCTTCCTCTTATTTTCACTCATAAACAGATCCTCCATACCTTTTGATAAAACATTGTACCGGCCGTTAATGTTTTCACGATATAATTTTAATTCATCCATTTACTCTTTTCAATTCTTTGACCTGGTATCGTTATACAGGATTCCTCTAACCATTGACCCCCTGTCACCGGCATCAAATATTGAATCTGCCGTGTAACAGTTAAGAGGTCCGCGCATTTGCTTCGCCGACCGTAAGAACATGATTCAGGAATACAGAATCCCATAGACGAAAAAAGACTTGCAATAGTTAAAAACTATAACAAGTCACCAATGTCTTCTCTGACGATCTCCATATACCGTTTTCCAATGTCCCCTGGACATTCATCTTTATACAGAACGAACCCAACCGTGATCGCTCCTTCTACATTCAAGGGAACCGCCACGATATCCGCCCCTTGAAGTTCTTTATTTACCATCTGCGTACAGATGGTAAATCCGCCGAGCTTCCGAAGCAAATAGAACAGCGTACTTCGGTCGCTGACCTTGATATTCCTTCGATGCTCCAGGATCTTTAATATTTCTTCGGAAAAATAATTAGAATTGTATTCTCCTTTTCCAAAAGACAGAAATGTATACGGCTTCAAATCTCTGAATTTGATCTCTTTTTTCCGGGCTAACGGATGTGTATCCGTCACATAAATATAGGATTTCGATTGAAATAGTTCTGCAAACTCAAGTCCCGCCTCTTCCAAGTTCTTAAGGATCATTCTTGCATTAAAATGATTCATATAGAGAATCCCGATCTCACTTCTGCGGTTCTGTACATCTTTGATCACTTCCTCCGTCGTGGTCTCCCGGAACGTAAAATCGAATTCTCCTGGATCCATCTCCTTAAGCAGCTTCACGAACGCATTGATCGCGAATGTATAATGCTGTGTGGAGATTCCGAACTTCTGCTTGGATGGTTTAGCTCCAAGATAATGCTCCTTAAGTTGGTTCTCCTGTTCCACGATCTGCAGTGCATAACAGAGGAATTCCTTTCCTTCAGCCGATACCGAGATCCCCTGATTCGTCCGGTTGAAGATGGATATCCCGATCTCCCTCTCCAACTCCCTGATCGCGCTTGACAGACTTGGCTGAGAGACATACAGCTTCTTCGCCGCCTCATTCATCGAACCTCTGTTAGCGACCTCAACCGCGTATCTTAACTGCTGCAGGGTCATTCTCTTTCCCTCCTTCTACAACTCCTTTAAGTCAAAGACCTCGCGGGAATCACCGCTCCAAACTCAACAGATAATCAATCGCCCCAAGCAGTTCTCCTTTCTTTCCCGGCAGCACTCCCTGGATCGTAAACTGGTCAAGAACCGTGGTGTCCTCAAACAGGCAGTCTGTAACCGTAAGATTCTCAAGCAGAAGCCTCTCCTCCCTCAAGATCTCCGCCGGCGTCATCTCGTCAAAATTCCCCGCCTGTGCCTCTTTATAGAGAATTGTGTCCTCCCACAGCTTTAATTTCAGACACCAGATATTGCGCGGATGCACCTGGTTCAGCATCCTTGCCGTCTCGATGGCATGAAGGCGCGAGAAGGTACGTCCGCCAAGCCCCGGGATAATGGTCAGATAATAAGCGATCCCCACCTGGTCAAGCCTTGACAGCGCCTCTATGACCTGCGCCGAGGTAATCCCCTTATTCCGCGCCTCCAGGATCGAATCACTCCCGCTCTCCACCCCGATGTGAAGCGCCTGAACCCCTTCCTCGGAAAGCTTGGTCAATTCCTGATCCGTCTTGCGCAGGATATCGTCAACGCGGGAATACATTGCATATTCCCGCACCTTCGGCATATATCTGTGCGTAAGCTCTATGATCTTAAGGATACGCTCTGCATCCATGCAGAACGCATTTTCCCCAAGGAAGAAGAGACGTGTATCCTCGGGACGAAGCTCGGCCAGGATCTTAAGGTCGTGCTCAAGCCTCTCCATGGGATGGATCTTAAATGTGTCTTTGGCAAAATCACAGAACGTGCATCTGTGCCAGCTGCATCCAAGCGACACCTCTAAGGCCGCCGTCGCCTGCTCATGGGGCGGCAGATAGATGGTGTCATGTGTATAGATCGACTGATATAATTCTTCACGCGTCATGTTCGCATCCCTCCTTAAGACATTCTGTTTTTTTACCTGATATCATAAACACTCCGAAGCCTGATCCCTTCCGCCTCTCCCGAGAGGATCTTCACACGCCTCTCATCCCCGTTCAGATCAAAATAATTATCCGAGAGGATCAGGTCTTCCTGCTCGTTCAGTATCTCCACACTCTTCGCATACGCACCCGCCGCCACAACGATCTCATCCCCTTCCACACGGAAGGACAACTTCGGATCCTCATACCTGAAATACTTAGGGTACGAGAAGATGACCGTTCCGTCAGATATCACCCTGCCGTCCTGTCTTATCTCATAGCTTACATACTCCGAGAAGATATCCACATCCGGCAGCATCACCTTGTCAAGCCACACGCTTGTAAGCGCCGGAACCCGTAATTCCTTCGTACCGCCGTCGCGGAGCACCTGCGCCTTCGCATTGCGGAGCGCCCAGGATACCTCTACCACCTGCTCTTCTCTGGTCTCGTTCGCTACATTTAACCGGACCGACTTCTCAAATGTAAAATGCTCCCGGTTCATATCGGCCTTCTGCGTCATCATGCTCTCTTCCTGACAGGAGATCATGAGCGGCGCAAAGAAACGCTTCTCCGCATAGTGAAGTGCCTTCCATCTTCCGCAGTAATCAACGGAGGACCAGGAGATCACCGGCCAGCAGTCGTTTAACTGCCACACGATCGCACCCATACAACGTCCCCTGTTCCTTCGGAAATGTTCGACCCCGTATCGGATCGCGTCTGCCTGCAGAAGTTGCGACGCATAAATGAGCGTGCCGAAATCCGTCGGATAGAGATAGGTCCGCTGCAGATAGTTCATGATCTTCCCATTCGCGCCGTTGTTGCGCTGATGCTTCTCCATGATGTAGGAGAAGATATTCATATCCTTCGGATCGTCTGTGAAGGTCTCGATGGTCTTCCTGCTTGGGAAGGACTGGAATCCGAATTCAGACGCATAACGGAAGTAATACTTACGGTAATCGGAGAACGGTTTATTCCCATGCCATACATCCCAGTAATGCACATCTCCCCTGTCTGGGCTGTTCGGCTCGTCAAACGCCCCTCCCGACGACGGGCTTGCCGGCCAGTAGAAGGTCTGGGGATCGTATTGTTCCAACACCTCCGGGATCAACTGCTCATACATGATCACATAATCCCTCACTTCTGTCTTCTTCGATACCCATTCTCCCTGATCTACGAACATCTCCATCTCATTATTGCCGCACCACAATCCCAGTGACGCGTGATGGCGGAGACGCTTGATATTGTCGATGAACTCCTGCCGGATATTCGTCTTGAATTCCGGCGTCAGTTCGTATACGGCGCATGCGAACATGAAATCCTGCCAGACAATAAGCCCCAGCTCGTCACAGATGTCATAGAACCAGTCTTCCGGATAATAGCCGCCGCCCCATACGCGGACCGCATTGTAATTCGCAGCAACGCACTGGCTAAGGAGCTTCCTCGTAGTCTCCGGCGTCACCCTTCCAAGCAGATGATCCTCCGGGATATAGTCCGCCCCCATGGCAAATATGGCAACACCGTTCACTTCATGGGCAAAACTCTCTCCCCACTCGTCCTTCTCAATCCTCATAGTCATAGTGCGAAGCCCGATCCGGCGTTCCCAGGTATCTGCCGGCTCGCCGTCTGCATACAGGGTCACTTTCACCGTATATAACGGCTGTTCGCCGTAACCGTTGGGCCACCAAAGCATGGGATTCTCTATATGAATCTCCTTTGGAGAATCGGTATAGTTCCGGATGGTTCCATCCGGAGCTGTAATCTCAACCTCGTAGTGAACTCCCTTTACAAGCCGCTCATCACAGAATGTCTCCATCTCTGGATCCACTTCCAACCGCAGCGTCACCCTCTCCCTAGAATGCTCCTGCCGGATATATACGCTGCCTAGCCTTGCCTTCTTCACTCCAAACAACGATACCGGACGGAAGATCCCCGCATCCGGCAGATGTGCTCCCCAGTCCCATCCGAACATGCAGTGTGCTTTCCGGATATGGACGAATCCGTCCATGGCGTCCTCCGACCCAAGCGTCCTGCATTTGGCGAATTCTTCCCGGATGTACTTGAGAGGAGAATGCAGCACAACCCGCAGCACATTCTCCTTCTCCTTAATACTCTCTGTCACATCATATTCCCAGATCCGGTGCATATTATACGCATTACCAAGATGCTCCTGATTCAGGTATATATCTGCGATCGTATCCAATCCGTCAAAATGAAGCAGGACCCTGTCCTGCTCCAATAACTCATCCCCGACATCAAAGCATACTTCATATTCATAATCATCTTCCATCAGAGGAAGCGCACGGATCTCATTGTCCCTCCAGAACGGATCCTCCATATTGCCGTTACGCAGCAGATCCGTATAGACCGTCCCGGGGACAACCGCAGGCTGATCTGGCTCCCCTGTTCTTCGCATCCGCCAATTCTTGTTCAATATTTGCTTTACCATATCTCCTCCTAATTGGCCTTCGGATACTCATTGCACAGCAGACGGTACGGCTCTTCATCCTCCTCGATCTCCGGGAAGCGTCCGATCGGCTCGTAGAAACGGTTATCATGCTCATCATCATTGCACATGGACACCTCTCCCAACAGAACGTCGCCGCTTCCTTCCTCCACATGGAAATCATGATACATATATGGATAGATCGTGATACTCTCGCCCGGAATCAGCTTAACCTTCGTGCCTGCCGGAACCGTATACTCTCGCCCGTCACAGTTCACCGTCACATCCGTATCTGCAAATTCACCGTCCTTCGTGGAATTATACACCGTGATCAGCACATTACCGCCGCCTCTGTTGATGATATCTTCCATCTTATTCCAATGGAAATGCATGGGCGCCATCTGCCCTTCCTTCACGAAGAGAAGCTTCTCCGCATAAGTCTTCGTGTACTTATCCATCTTCAGATTCCCGTTGCGGATCGTGATCAGCGAGAAGCCCACCTCGTCGAATCTGCCAAGGCCGTAATCCGTGATGTCCCATCCAAGCATATTATCCCGGATCTCATCATATTCCGCTCCCTTATTCTCCCATTCCTTCGCAGACCACTTGCAAAACGGCGGGATCTCGAAGCCATGAGCCTTAATCATCTCCTCCATACACTTAATCTCTGCATTGATTTTTGAACGTTTCATCTTATATAATCTCCTTCCTGTCTTCTTTTCACACATCTTCCGTAACAGTTCAGATACCTTCACTGTTACCGGCATCCGGCCATTAAAAATCGCTTCGCGGTGGGCCGTATGTTTTCAGGCTCTACTCTATGGCACGGTCAGCGCAGTGAATGCGCAGACCTGTCTGAACTGTTACCATATTTCGGCCTCTGTCTTTCCCGACACATTGCCGCCGGCTCTCAACAGATTCTCTGCCTCCTGCTCCACCCCGTCAAGCTCCTTTCCGGTCAGGAATGACAGTACAATCTGCTTCCGCTCCGCGGCAAACGGCTCCATCTGATGCAGGCTATTCTCTTCTATATGATACGGTCTCCCATAGACGCTGGAATTAGCCGGTTCTAACCCCACGACATAATCCCCCGGCGCGATAGATTTCCACTGCATGAAATACGGTAATTCCCTTAAATTATATTCTATTTTCAATCCAATTCCAAGTTCTTTATTGATAATCGCAGCAAATGTATTCCCTTCCTGATCCGCAGCCATCTCATGGAGGAACACATACTCCGGCTCATTGTCCTTTGGCGGTTCCATCCGGCTGAAATTCCCTGTATGAAGCGCCGCCGTCTCATCCCGCGGGAGCACCTTCCGCGTTGGGATGATGATCCCGGAATCCTCACACAGAAGCGGGTATCCTGCATTCATATGGTACAGCAGCATCATTGGCTCCCTGCGGAAGCCTTCATTCATGATCTCATCCTCGATATAGATCTTGTTCTCTCCATACCGGGTCGTGACCCTTCGGCGCAGCACAAGATTCTCTCCGAACAGCTCTGCCTCCCGCATGGTTCCCGATATCTCGGCGATGTAATCATCCCCGTCCCAGTATGCCTTCGCTCCCACATGCTCCGCCGGAGTCGTGCGGATCCGCCCATGCATGGGATAGTCCCTGCCGCCGATCCTGCAGGGCGCGCAGATATTCTCAAGCCCGCAGGTGAACAGCATCCCGCCCATGATACTGCGCTGCGCTTCCGCTCCGTTGGTATCATAGTGGCTGCGCCCCATCAGCCCCGGCTTCGCCAGGAAACTGACGTTATGGCCCAAGAACGAAACATCTGTAATATCCAGGCACTTATCCGCCATCACGCCGAATCTGAGCGGACCATTCTTCACCTCGTAAGCACGCATCCCCCTGGCTCTTCCCTCTTCATAGGTGACCGGGCGTACATACATAAGCTGCTGCATGCTTCCCACCTTACTCAACAGTGTTTTCTTTTCATTCACCAAGCATTCCCCCTCGCTTTTCCCGTCTGAAGAAAGGCAGCCCTCTCCCACACAACAAGGGCTGCCTTTCTATCTATTACTCATTCTACTTCGATGCCTTCCACTCGTCAATCTGTTTCTGCATCTCCTCGATCACCTTGTCGATACCCGTCGCCTCTAACTTCTCCTGAAGCTTCGGCAGATATTCCTTGGGGTCTACGCTTCCGGTGTAGAGAGATTTGCCAAATTCATCCATTACATTGCCGAATCCGGCTACTTCCGTGCTGACCGGTTCCAGATCGAAGTCGAATCCAAAGGACGGAGCCTCAACAGACGAATCATTGAATTCCTTGAAGACCGCCCATTTATCCACCGGCTCATTCTCCAGTACATAGGTGTTGAATAATCCGCCCTGTACCCAGTAGGATACAGAATAATTCTTCCTTGTCTCCTCGTTCAGCTTGATCTTGTTCTCATACACATACGGCTTCCCTTTGGCTTCGGCCGCTTCATCGGCCGGAACCTCAGCCTTATCCCAGTGTTCGCCTTCAATACCGTAGTTCAGCAGATTCCTGAGATACTCATCCGTATTGACCAGGTTCAGGAACTCTACCGCCTTCTCCGGATGCTTGGTCTGCGCGTTGATGGCAGTGAGGGCTCCGCGGGCGGAGATATTTGTCACATAAGTATCCATGATCGGAGTCGCCACAACTTCATATCCCAAGTCTTTTCCCCATACCAGCTCTGCATACGGCTGTCCGTCTCCCTTCGTCACAAAGCGCTTCACAGACTTGTCGTCGGAGGCCGTAGCCGCGTCTTTATTTATATAGCCTGCAAGATAATATTTCCTCATAGTCTCAAGAGTCGACTTCATCTTCTCAGTCTCAAATACATTCTTGACCGTCAGCGTATCGTCGCCGTACTCGATACCCACCGGATTCTGGATCAGATCCATATAGATCGGCGCGGAATAGCTGCTGGTAAGATACATCGGCACTACATCCGGTTCCTTCTCCTTGATAAGCTTAAGCCATGGTTCCAGATCCTCCAGGCTGTGGATCTCGTCTACCGGAATCTCATATTTGTCGACATATTCTTTGGTAAATACCCACATCGGCATACTTCCGATCTCTTTCTCGCTCGGAACGCCGTAGGTCTTGCCCTGTACCTTTGCCGCTTCCCAGAAACGCCCGTCAATATTCTTGTACATCTCTGTATCCTTGATGTAATCATCGATCTGGAGGAATGCACCCTTGTTCGCGTTCTGGAGATAATTATTGGCCCAGGAGCAGGTGAAGCACAGATCCCAGTCATCCCCTGTATTGATCACGACCTGCATCTTCTGGTCATAATCGCCCCAGCCGGCCGTATTGATCTTCAATTTCACACCGATCTTCTCTCCTATATATTCATTCACCTTCTCGATCACCCGATCCTGGTCCTTCTGCGCATCACCGATCTGCCACCAGGTCAATTCCACGATCTCGTCCCCGCTTGAATTCGTCTCTGCCGTCTTGCCGCCGCAGCCTGCCAGAAGTCCTGCCGTCATTACCGCCGCAAGCCCTGCTGCCGCGAATCTCTTTATCATCTTAAACTTCATCACTATTCCCTCCTGATTCATTCTACTCTTTCACTGCTCCTACCGTCAATCCGTTTACAAAATATCTCTGGAAGAACGGATAAGCGAAAATAATCGGTAACGTAGATATCACTACGATCGCCATCTTAATAGTCTCTTTCGGCATATTTGCCGCCGTCGTGATCCCGTCGACACCCATGGCGGCTTTGTTGTTGGCCAGCCAGTCGATGGAGCTCTCAATCTGGATCAGCAGATATTGGAGCGGGATCAGATCCTTGTTATCCATATACATCATGGCATTGAACCAGTCGTTCCAGTAACCAAGCGTCAGGAACAGTCCTATAGTCGCAAGCCCCGGCAGCGCCATAGGAATGACGATCTGGAAGAACAGCCTCCACTCCGACGCTCCGTCGATCTTCGCCGATTCCACGACCGCATCCGGAATACTCGTCTTGAAGAACGTCCGTAACACGATGATGTTAAATGAATTCAGACACAGGGGCAAGATCAGCGCCCACAGAGAGTCTTTGAGCATCAGTACCTTGGTCACGATCAGGTAATTCGCAATCATACCGCCACTGAACAGCATGGGGATGGTGATCACCGTCGTGAAGAATTTGCGGAACGCATAGGTTTTCCTGGACAATGCGTAGGCATAGGTACCCGTAAGCAATAATCCGATTATCGTTCCCACTATGGTGATAAAGATCGTCACCCCATAGCTCTTGAGAATATTTTCCCCGGCGCTTACGATATATTCATAGGCATAGAAGCTTAGCTTCTCCGGGATGAACCGGTATCCGTTCATCGCCAGCGACGCCTCATCTGTAAATGAGATGATGATGACGAAGATAAACGGTACGACGCAGATCAGCGACAATACTGCCAAGATTATGTTAAACAGAACATTCGTCGGCGTCTTGATCTGATTATATTTACATTCTTCTGCTTCCAGCTTCTTGATTCTTTTCTGCAGCTTTCTGTTGGAAACTTTTGCTACTTTCGTATCTTGTGCTGCCACAGGTTTCCCTCCCTTCTAAAACAATGCATTCTCATTATCTACCTTTGATACGATCTTATTGGCGATCATGATCAGCACGAATCCGACCGTCGACTGGAACAGCGCCGCAGCCGAGCTCATTCCGATCTCGCCGCTGGTCTTAAGCGCCCGGAAAATATATGTATCAAGTACATTCGTTACCGGGTACAGCGGACCGGAATTCTTCGGCAGCTGGTAGAACAATCCGAAGTCCGCCTTGAAGATTCCGCCGACAGACATGATCAGTAGGATCGTGATGACCGGCTTCAGAAGCGGCAGAGTAATGTATTTGATCTGCTGCCACTTGCTGGCCCCGTCAAGCACCGCCGCCTCATAATAGGTCTTGTCGATTCCGCAGATCGAAGCAAGATAAACCACCGTATTGTATCCCATTCCCTTCCACTGGCTCATGAAAATGATGATAAAAGGCCAGAACTTCGTCTCCGTATACCAGGAAACCGGCTCACCGCCGAACTGCTGGATGATCGCGTTGAAATAACCCTTCTCAGGATTCAGGAATGCGAACACGCAATAGCTTACAACTACCCATGACAGGAAATACGGCAAGAACATGGAGCTCTGATAGATCTTCATCATCCCCTTGTTCTTGATCTCATTGAGAAGCAGTGCGAGCACCACCGGCACCGCCACGCCAAGGATGATAAATGTCAGATTGTAAAGCACCGTATTTCTTACAATAATCCACGCGTCGCCGCTGCTGAACAGGAATTTGAAATTGTCAAACCACACGGTCTCGCTCGTGAATAAGTTATAGAAGAACCCGTCTCCGGATAACCGGAATTTCTTGAATGCCACCAGAATACCGAACAACGGCAGGTAAGCAAAAAACAGAAACCAGATTGCTCCCGGCATGCTTAAGATCAGCAGCTCTTTATTTGCCTTAAGCCGGCTAAGGAAATTCCCTTTGGGTTTCCCGGCTTTTTTTGTATTAGCCTTCACTCTTAACCTCCTCCTTTTCCCGGACACATTCTCATCGGATTGCAGCTGCATTTCTAACCGTATGATCTGGCGTCCGCACTGCCTGTCAACTTACCGGTCCGTTAAACTGCAGTGTTTTGTATCTGTATCGTAACAGTTCAGATACCTTCACTGTTATAGGCATCCGGCCATTAAAAATCGCTTCGCGATGGACCGTACGCTTTCAGGCTCTACTCTATGGCACGGTCAGCGCAGTGAATGCGCAGACCTGTCTGAACTGTTACTCTGTATCAACTATATCATTGTGCAGTTTGTATGGAAAGTTGAAAACTTTCGGGTTCATTGGACAAATTCTAGTAGGATCATTTCTATTTTTACGCACAAAAAAACCGTGAAATAATATGTCCATCATTTCACGATTTTGTCCACTTACATATTTGCAAATATCATTTCTTCAACTTTTGAATTTTTCATAAATTCATCTCTTGAATTACAATTCAAAATTTGATTAATATCTTTCTCATTGATTTCTATAATGGGTATGTTCCTTTGCCTCGCAATATATAATTCCTTTCCTACCCAACTAGAAGAATTCACATCAGACGACTTTATTAAACATAAAATATTAGATTCCTCAAGCACTTTATAAACATACCCCTGATGATCTGGCGAACAATTATCCAAGATATCAAAATACGTTTCAACTGTACTGTAATCTCGAAATTTATTTTTGATACTAAGAAGAATATCGATATTAATTTCACTATCCCTTAACGTATAACTAAAAAAGATTTTATTATTACGCACTAATATTCCCCCATATTTCAACACAAACTTTAATTAACAAAGGAGCAATAATTGAAACAATAATTAATCCCAAATATAGAATCTGTGATCCATTAAAAAATGATCGGAATAACCGCCTCTTACTTCTATTCTCTGACCGAACCGGCAATCCATTCCGCTTTTTTATCTCATCCATCCTCTTGTTCATATTCTCTCTTAATCTATCCTGATAAAAATATAATACTACATCAACAGCATAAAACAAAACCGGTATCAGAATCCCTAATAACTCTAGAGCAATTACAAGATTGGACAATGGACTTTCTTTATAGATACCTGCCAACAACGTATATACCGCGATCTGTACCGTGACACATAATTTTTTCGTTTCCAAACTATTATTACTGAAATTCAATGTTGCTTTATGTAGCTGATCTATTTGAATCTTATCTAATTCATCTGCTATTACCCTCTGCTCATCACTCAAATTCCTTTTATTTGCTCCCAACAATCCACCTCAATGATATCTTTCTCACTTTTTAATAGTTCTCTATATAATATAAGCCAGATAAATTGAAATTTCAATATTTGTACATCATATTCGCCATTTTATTACAGTTATTTTCTTCATTTTATATCATATTTTGCCGAAAAATGTCTAATACTTTTTCATCTCCCGCAGCGATGCCGGAGACACCCCGTAACACTGCTTAAACTTCCGGTAAAAATAACTGGTATCCGGATATCCCACCTGCCTCGCAATGTCATTGATCTTCATATTGGTATTCAGGATCAGCTCTTTCGCAATCCCATTCTTCGTGTTACTGAGATACTGTGCAAAGGAACATCCCACTTCCTTCTGGAACAGCTGCCCCAGATAAGACGCATTCATATGGTACTTATACGCCAGTGTCTTGAGGTTCATATCTTCTCTGTAATTCTTCTGAACTTCCGCGATGATCTGGCGCACCACAGGGGTATACTGAGAATTCTCTTCATGCATACATTCGATGATCTCTGTAATCTCTGACACAAATGCCGTCTTAATTCCGTAAATATCATCTGCACCAAAAATCGCCTCCATAAGTTCCGAGAGATCATGGAACCTACACGATTCAAGTTTGTATTCTTTTTTCATATCCTGGAGCAACATTGCGATCTTCACTGCAATTTGATACAATGAACCCGCATCAGCATCTTTTTGTATATTGTTGATAAGCAAGTCTTCTATATATCTGATCGCCGATTCCTTCTCTTTCTTCAGAATGAATTTCCTAAGCCGTGCTTCATCCATACTGATCGCTTCTGTTTTCCGGTCATGGATCTGCCTTTGGCTGATACAGCTTCCGTATCCTTCAATGACCAGATATTTTTGAAGTTTCTTTGCTGATCTGTAAGCCTTCGGAAGCTGTTCGATTCTCTGAATGGATGGTCCTACGCAGACAAATGTCATTAGATTGTATCTGCTCTCAATCCGATTCTGAAGATCCTGAAAATATTCCTGCACCTGCTCTTCTCCCATATCACCGGCTTCCAGTACCATTAACAGATTGTCCGGCGGAAGATGTACAAGCTCAAGCCCATTTTCTTGCTTTAAGTCCACGATCACATCTGCAATTTTATTCTCTTTTAAGCCGTCCATATTCCATCTCATCACTGCTGCATAGAAGTTTGCACCCGCTTTTATGATTCCCAACGCTTCTGCAAACTTTTGGTATTCTTTCTCTTCTGGTTCCGTTTTCCCTAACTCATCTGCCGCAGGCTTCCCATTTAAGAAATGCATCCACTCGGTCTTCTCATCAATATAACGGATCTTCTCCTTATCCATCTCCTCAAGCTTCTGTACCGTCTCCCGAAGCTGACGCTCCAGTTCCTCCTCATTGACAGGCTTCAGGATATAATTCTCCACATCCAGCCGGACCGCCTCTCTGGCATAGGAGAACTCATCATATCCGGTCAATATGATAAAGCGCACCTGTTCATCCATCTCACGGATCTTCCGTAGAAGTATAAGCCCATCCATCTCCGGCATGCTGATATCCGTCACCACGATGTGCACCGGCTCCTTCTCCCACAGTTCAAGCGCCTCCATGCCGTCGTGCGCCATATGCACCACGTCAAGACCCAGCGCTTCCCAATCTATGATATTCCGAATTCCCTGTAAGATCAGTTCTTCATCCTCCACTATCATTACCTTCTTCATCATATTCCTTCCTCCTGAACAACCGGAACTACTTCGTCTGTTTTGAACCTCAAGATCACCCGGAGGCCTCCCCCGCTTCTCGATTCTATATGAATCCCATATTCTCTGCCATAGACAGCCTTAAGCCTTCGGTTGACATTGGCAATGCCAATCGACGACTGCTTCTTCATCGTATCATTCTCAAGTTCCTGATTCTTTGATGCTATCTCATCCTCCGCCATTCCTTTTCCGTTATCTTCCACGATTATCCGAAATACCGTACTTGCTGCACCGCCCTCCGTAAGACAGCGTCCATCCCCGCATCCACACGTCTCTTCCTTCTCGACAACTATTTTCACATAATTATCCTGTTCCTTCATCCGTATCCCGTGGATAAAATAATTCTCAATCACAGGCTGCAGCACAAACTTAATGATCGGCGCCTGCAGATATTCTTCCGGACATTCCACCATGGCCTTGAACTGATTCGGATAACGGAACTCAAAAAGCTCCATATACTTCTTACTGTAGTGAAGCTCCTGCGCCAGTGTGATGATGTCCGCCTCCTTAATCTGCGCGCGGAAGGTAACAGCCAGGCTGTAGAGCATCTTCCCGACCTCCCGGTCCCCGTTGCAGATGGCCTTCATACGGATCGCCTCCAGCGTATTATACAAGAAATGCGGATTGATCTGGCTCTGCAGCGCCGCCATCTCGGCATCCTTCTGCTCAATCTCAGCCAGATACCGCTTCTTGATATGCTCGTCCAGATTCACACACATTTCATTGAAATATCCGGCGATCACATCCAACTCATCTCCGTTCTTATCCGTTGGGATCCGTACATCCAGATTACCGTCCATAACCTTCGTCATTCCCTCCAAGAGACGGTTCAGCCTTCCGGCAAGCTTCTGCAGATGATATTTTACAAATATTTCACCCAATATCATCACCGCAATCCCGACTGCCAGAAGCATCACGGCAACAGACCGGGGCACCGCCGCAGCCCGGTCCTTCTCAAGATAACCGATCACATGGTACTGCCCCTTCCAAGCCTCCTCCACATAGGCATTCAGCATACTCTCCAGCGCGCCTTTATGATCGGCCTCCATAATATCGGCGATCTCATGCCCGCCGGAAGACTCATATACCGGCGATCCGGCATCATTGTACACGATCAGTTCCGCACGGGAATAATACTGGCGGATCGTCTCGAACCTCTTACTCTTGAATTCCAGGACCATACACCCCTTCACCTGCATCGTCGCCGGATTCCGGATCTCCTTCAGATATGCAAAGCTGTCTTCTCCTACCAGATCCACGGCTTCAAGCCGGCGCTTGAATTCATCATCGCCGGCTCTCCTGTAGCTCTTCCCATCCCTTGTGTATTCTGTTATCTCATCCCGCTCATAGCTGTACAGAGTAATATGATCCAGGCTTGTGTATGCCTGGAGTGCATCCAGGAAAAATTTCTCGATGCCTTTGTATCCGCTGAGCTTGTTCTCAATATAAGTATCCAGACGATACTTCTGGTAGACGGCAGGATCGTCCGTCATATAGTGCAGCACATCATTAAGCTCCATACTCGACTTGTACAGATCTTCGTGAATATATTCCGCTGTGTCCGAAGTATCCTCAAGATACATAACCGCCGACTCACTCATCATCTCCGTGTAGCTTAAGCTCTGTTCAAGGACACGGTTTCTGGTACTGTTGAAGAAATAAATGACCAGCGCGGATATGACACATAATAAAATGAGCGTATAGATATAGAACAGTTTATTATATAATTGCTTTGAACTCTTAACCTCCATTGTCAGCGCCCTTCCACACTATCTTTCCTCAAGCTGCCTCATCACACTCTGATTCATGAACATTACCAGGAATCCATACACACTTCCCATGAACAGAACCGTTGTCCCCGCCGATATCTCGAACGCCGCGAGGACAACGCCAAGCGCCGCGATATTCCCAAGAGCAGCTATAGGCTTCGCCACCAGAAGAGTCACCGCAGTCCGTGCAATCTGCAGATTGCTCATCTCATAGCGGCTGATCAGCAGATAGAGATTCGGTGTGACAAGGACCGCCGCCGCGAATAATATGATAAACAATACGGCAAGCGGCAGGATCCTTATCTGCACTGAAAAGAATTCTATGTTCGTCCAGCATACCAGGATCACCAATAACTGTCCCGCACCAAGCTTTGCCTTCTGCCAGAGGTCCGCACAATACCCTTTCCTATAATCCCTGAGCGCACGCCCTTCTGTTCCGTGAATCAGACGGTTCATCGCATACATCACGGCTGACAGCGCCGGCGCCATCGGCAGCAGACACAGGAGGAACAAAGGAAGGCACTCCCGGATCTGGCCTGCCCCAACGAACAGCAGGAACAGCAGCACCGGAATATTGGAAATGATAAACAACAGATTCACCGTGAAGAAGTAGCAAATCTTCTCGCAGAATCCCAATACCTTCTCTATGTTAAATAATTCTCCCATATCACCGGCTCCTTATACTTTCATCAATATCGTCTTGATCTCATATGCATGCAGGCTCATGCTGATCTCATCCTGTGTGAATTCCGTAACCGGACGTTCCCTTAAGTCGCATTCCGCCCATTCCTGACAGGCAAATCCCGGCTTCACCGTCACCTCCTGCCTCGCTCCCGCAAACTCATGGAAACGGATCACAATGTAATTCCCGTCTTCTGATTTCTTCACCGCATCCAGCTCAATCTGCGCATTGCTAAAAGCTATAAAACTGTCATAAGGCAGTACGCTTTTGCCCTTAACGGCCTGCATCGGTTCATTCAACGCGAACGCTTCCTGAACCACCATTCCTTCAACAAAGTCCCCCTTATGAGGAAGCAGCGCATAGGTAAATGTATGGGTTCCCTGATCCTGCAGATGATCCGGATGGGTTCCTGCTCTCAACAGAGAGATCCGCAGCACGTTATCCTTGATGTCATGGCCGTACTTGCAGTCGTTCAGGATGCTTACTCCATAGTTCCGCTCCGACAGATCCGCCCAGCGATGGGCTACCGTCTCGAACTTCGCCTGATCCCAGCTTGTATTCCAGTGGTTCGGACGCCGCACATTGCCGTACTGTACGTCATAGGTTCCATAGGTCGAACGGACATCCACCGGGAATGCCGCCTTCAGAAGCTGATGCTGGTCATGAAGTTCCACCTCTGTGCCAAAGTCGATCCTCCGGTCATTGCTGTAGAGAATCATATCCTGACTGATCTTAGAGCATGCATCTGTCCCATGATCCCCGGCCGCCCTCTGATAAGGTGCAAAATTCCATTCCATATGTACCTTCATGCAGACCGGTCCTGTCTCCGTAACCTGAAACGCTGTAAGATCTGTGATCTCCCGCATCTTCTCCTGATAAAAGATATCTATATCCCATGCCTCAAAATCCAACGGCTTGTCTTCGAATACCTGGAGTACATTGGCACGCTCTCCCGCCGGCACCACCTCACGCCTGTAAGTCTTATCGTACAGCCTCGTAATCTGTCCATACTGATTCAGAGCTATCTGGTAGAACGGCGTCTCGATCTGTCTGCCATCCACATGGAATGGGAAATCTGCCTCCGTCACAGGAACAGCCTCCGCTCCTTCTTCAAAGGTGATCAGCTTCATTCCCATCGCCGGAACCGCCTTCATCTCGACATAAGTCCCGCCCTGTCCCTTCTGGGCCGTCAATTCATTGCCTTCCTGATCTCTGAAGATTCCGTCTCTATTCTCCGGGATCACGACTATCTGGTCAGACGTCCACCCGTATGCATTGATCACCGTATATGTATCGTCCTTCTGTTCAAATACATTTTCATAGGCTTCCTGCTCCACTTCACGGGCAATCCCTTCGATATAAGCATAATCCTTCCTGGAATCTTCATATACCTCATGGATGGAAGAACCCGGGATAATATCATGGAACTGGTCTGTCAGGATGTGCTTCCACCCCCTGGTCAGCGCCTCCTGCTTCGCATCCGCAAGCTTCCCCGTAAGCAGCGCCTCCATCACCGTCAGCCACTCTGCTCTGCGGTAGAGAAGTTCCATCTTACGATTCATGCGCTTGTTATACGCCTGGCTTGTGTAAGTGCCGCGGTGGTATTCCAGATACAGCTCCCCGTCCCAGGTATGTACATAGCTGTCCGTGTGCTCTACCGTATCATGAAGCTTACGGAAATATTCGCCTGCAGCGGACATCTTCACATGGGGCAGTCCCGGAATCTTGTCAAGCCTTCTTCTGCACTCCAGCATATCACGGTTCACACCGCCGCCCCCGTCCCCATATCCGAAGGAGATCAAAAGATCCTTATTCATCTGCTTATCGCGGTAGGCGTCCCACACCCCCTTGACCGTTCTTGGCAGCAGGCTGCCGTTATAGGTATAGAACCAGGAATCCCGCTCCCTCCACGGCTCTGGCGTCGTGATAAAATGAGTCAGGACTTCACTGCCGTCGATCCCTTTCCACTTAAATGTATCGTGCGGCATACGGTTATACTGGTTCCAACTGATCTTCGTAGTCATAAAGGTATTGATTCCCGCCTTTTTCAGGATCTGAGGCAGCGCCCAAGAATAACCGAACACATCCGGAAGCCAGAGGAATTCTACATCTTTGCCGAACTCATCCTTGATAAACTTACTGCCGATCAAGATCTGCCTTGTCAGGGATTCTCCGCTCGTCAGGTTGCAGTCGGCCTCCACCCACATAGCGCCGTCCGCCTCCCAGCGTCCCTCCTGTACCCTCTTCTTGATATTTGCGTAGATATCCGGGAATTCTTCTTTCATGTATTCATATAGCTGCGGCTGTGTCTGCAGGAAAATGTATTCCGGGAACAGCTCCATCAGCCGAAATACGGTTGAGAACGAACGGGAACATTTCTCCCTCGTATGCTTCAGCCGCCACAGCCAGGCAACGTCAATATGGGTGTGCCCCACACAGTAGACGTTGATAATCGAGTTCTTATCCGTAGAATCAATTCTCTCGTTCAGCAGCTCGTCCGCCCGGTACACGGATTCATAGAACTCTTCACTTCCAGGATATGTCCAGTCGATCAGGCGGCACGCGCCGTCAAGCGCCCCCCGAAGTTCATGCTGCACCGGATCTGAACTATCCAGCTCTTCCAACGCCTGCCATACCATGGACGCCATATAGTAGAAGTCGTCCACCTTCTCATCCAGCCACGCAAGATCTGCCCGCGCGATCCGATGCTCCTGATCCTTAGGGATTCCGCCGCCTTCTAATCCCGACCATAAGCGGAAGGTCACATCTACTGCCGTTCCGCAGAGGGCTTCTTCGAAGAACAGCTCCTTGTGGTTCACATCCACACCCTGATACATCTGTCCGTTCACATAGGCCATGGACTCAAACCCGGAGTTATTACCCCCGCCGGTATTGCCGAAGTCGAATACTCCGACCACTCTCTTCCCTCTCCACTTGTCCGGGATCGGAATCTCCTTGTGGAGCCAGAGGAAACGGTCGCGGCCCTTCCATGTATCCCCGGTCTCCATGGTATACCACTCATCCCCGCCAAAATCCGTTGGAAGCTTTGGAGATACCACCCCTTGCGTCTCTTCCGCCGCCGCGAAGCTCCTAAGTTCGATCACGTCTCTGTATCTGTACTGCTCCAGTTCTGCGATACGCCTTTCTAATTTCCTGTCTGTCAAAAACATAACGTCCTCCTTGCAATCCATATTGATTCTTATATTGATTTTATTTTATTATGGGAAAGGGAAATTTTCAATTCTGAGAATTCTAGTTTTAGTGAATTTTTTGTATATCTGTGTTATATTGAGAATAGAAAGACAGCAGAAAGGATCACGCGCGATTTATGGACAAAAAGCTATTCATCAAGAACCTGGCAGGACTGTGCCATATCCCTATCTCAATATATCAGGACTCAGCGGGGCTTACCGACAGGCTCGACCCCCTTTCTCATCCCCTGAACAGCTACGAGCAAGATCTGGTGGAGCACATATTGCAGAAGCTAAGAACCTCACCCTTCGCATATGAGACTTACGAAGCCGGGTTGCCGGTCTGTATCATGGGCTGCCGCGGGTCCGACTGCAGCTTCATACTCGGCCCCTTCGCCTATGGGCCTATCCAGACACCGGATATGGAGAATAAGTTAAAGAAACTGCACTTAAGCCCTTTTGTCGAATGCTCCTGGAATGACGCCTTAGCCGCCTCCGTCTTCCTGATCAACGAATATCTGGACCCTCTATTCACGACCGCCATGCTGGAAGAGAGCATCTCCGAGAAGGATCACGACGTACAGCATCTTCTTGTAAATGAAGAGATCCGCCAATGGGAAAGCTTCCAGGAGAACCATACTTATTATGAAGAGAATATCCTGCATGATTATGTGGAGAAGGGAGACGTGGATTACCTGGTCGATAACTTAGAACTATTAGAACTGCCCCATCCTGTGATCCTCAGCGACTTCTATAAGAACGAAGAATATATGGCGGTGCTCTCCATCTCCTTCGCAGCCCGGGCTGCGATCCGGGGCGGAGTGACCTCCAAAGAAGGGCTTCTGGCCAACGACATTTTCCTAAAGCAACTGGAAGACTGCCGCAATGTGAACGAGATCAAGGTCCTTATCCGCAGGGCGCTTCTGCATTTCGCACAGTTAGTGAAGGAGAACCGGCGCAGACAGAGCCGGAACATACATGTAGAGAAATGCAAGAAGGCGATCTATGCCCATCGCCTGGAGAATATTGACCTTGACGAACTCGCCGAACAACTGGGAATCTCAAAAGAATATATGCTGAAATTATTCAAGAAGCAGGAAGGAATCCCTATCACACAATACATCCGGAACGTGAAGATAGAGGCCGCCTGCAACATGCTGATCTATTCAGACCGGCAGATCAATGAGATCGCCGAATACCTTGGATTCGGCAGCCTCAGTTATTTCAGCCGGGTCTTCAAGACCGTCACAGGACTGGCCCCTGTCCAGTATAAGAAAATACATTCCGAGCCTGGATTCTAATCTTAATTCGCCCGTCTCTTCTTCTGATAGCAGTCGAAACCAACGGCGAGTACAAGCACGATACCTAATACAATATTCTGAACCCAGCTGTGATAACCTTGAATTCGTATCCAAGTCCCGCGTTACCCATACCGGAATTCACACGTGACAGCAGTACAAGCCCCGCAAAGAATCCTGACAATGCGAATACCAGGTATTTGACTCTCCCTGTACGGATACCGGACAGCCTTGCCGCTTCAATGTTCCCGCCTACAGCATAAAAGTAGCGTCCGAAATACGTCTTATTCAAGATAAATGCACCCAGTGCAAAACAGAGGATCATGATAATTACCGGCACAGGCACAGGACCGATCTTACCCTGACCGAAGACCTTGAACGATTCTGTAAATCCGTTGATCGGCTGTCCGTCGAAGATGATCAGCTCTGAATTCGCCGCCATCCATCTTCCAAGGATAACCTTCTGCTGATTACCGCCGCTTAAGTTCTTGATAAGCTGATCCAGGTTCGGAGTCTTGATCGCCATATTATCCCGGTACTTCTCGGCAATCTCCAATTCCTTCTTCTCATCGATCACGCTGAAACGCGAATTCCTCTCGTATATCGGCATATTGATATTATTCTTGATGGATACCCCGAGCATCGCGCCATGGCGTTTTCTGTCCTCCGGCACCAGTGCGATCCCAAGATCGATGGCCTCTCTCGGACTCTTCGGGTCGATCTCTTTCCCTTTGTAGATCATCTGCCCGGACTTCTTCGGCACAGCCCCGAAGATCATCTCCGCAAGTTCCGTGCGGCCCGCGCCGACCAGTCCGCCAAGCCCCAGTATCTCGCCCTTATGAAGCTTCAGGCTGATATTGCGGTCGCCGTTGCTGGTTACACCTTTGAGTTCCAGGATCACTTCATTATGATCAATACAGTCTCCTCTCGGCGGATACGTCTCTGTCAGCTCGCGCCCGACCATGAGCTGGATCAGTTCTTCCACCTGACTCTGCTTCGTGATCAGCGTCTTCACATACTCTCCGTCCCGGATAACGACGATACGGTCTGAGAGCCTGTAGATCTCCTCCAGCCTGTGTGAAATGTAGATGATAGAGACGCCTTTCTTAAGAGCTCAACCACCTCAAACATGCTCTCTACCTCTGCGCTTGTCAGAGGAGCCGACGGTTCATCCATGATCAATATCCTTGCGTTCTGCTGAATCGCCTTAGCGATCTCCACCATCTGCTGATAACCTACCGTCAAGTCTTTCATCATTGCCTTGGGATCGATCTTGATATGTAACTGCTCGAATGCCTTGGCCGCTTCTGCTTCCATCGCCTTCTTGTCTACAACGATCCCTTTCCTTATCGGGCGCCCCAAGAACAGGTTCTCCGCTGCCGACAATTCCTTTACATTGTTGAATTCCTGATAAATGATCGCAATTCCGTTCTCCGACGCAAGCTGAGGCGTCATACTGGAAAATTCTCTGCCGTTCACGATAATCTTGCCGGAGGTCGGAATAACCGCTCCTGAACAGCATTTGATCAGTGTAGATTTGCCTGCGCCGTTTTCCCCGATCAACGCCAGGATCTCACCTGCCTTCAGTTCCAATGTAACATCCTTCAGTGCAACGACACCCGGGTATTCTTTTCTTATATGCTGTAATTGTAATACATATTCTTCGCTCATATTCGTCTCCCGTGACTATATTCTCTACTACATTCCTTCTAACACCTTATCAACATTCTCCATGGTGATCGGTCCGATCTCACGATATATATTCTTATCTGATGAGAAGTCTTCTCCTGACAGGATACGCTCGAACATATCGGCACAGGCTTTGGCCGTATCTTCGTTAGAACCTTCAAATCCCACGATCGCCCTTACCGCTTCATTGCCTGCCTTCAGGGAATCCAACTGCTGCAGGGTCACGTCCGTCGTGATCACACCGTAATTCTCTGGAATACTTCCTTTGCCAAACTCCGCAAGAAGCGCTTCGTTCGAACCGATCATGGCGCCTGCGCAGACGCCTACAAATACATTGGCGTCAGGGTGCGCCGACATAACCGTCTCAACGTTCGTCTGCGCTTCGGGAGCCTCAAGACCGTCCACCTCTGCGATGATCTCATAATTATCCTCGCAGTTATCCGCAAGCCCTTCCTTGATACCGTCCGCTCTCTCTAACAGAACCTTCGTAGACGGATAGCCGATGACCGTAACCTGTGCTTTCTCGTCCTCGGTGTAATGTTCGTTGATGAACTCCGACGCCGTCTTCCCGATCTCTCTTCCCAGATCTGTGTTGTCGAGAACCCAGTTTGCCGTAGTGTTCTCCATCGGGTCATCCCAGCACATCACCTTGATGTCTGCTTCCATCGCCTCGCTGCAGATCCCTTCGACAGAATTCGCATCTGCCGGATGCACCATGATCAGATCGCATCCTGATATAATGAAGTTCTCGACCTGCCCCACCTGAGTTCCCGCGTTGTTGTCACAGCCGACAATGGTGTACTCCCATCCTCTCGCATCCATCTCCTGTTCAAGCTTTCCCATGACACCGGCCCAGTACGCGTTGGATAGATTCTGGATCGTGATGCCTATCTTAATAGTGCCGTCATCACGTGTATCCGCACATCCCATCAACATGAGCCCGGTCATAGACACGCACAGAAGCGCTGCCAGAATCCTGTTCTTCATACCTCTTCCTCCTTTTAATTTTATATAATATATAGCTACGCTATTAGCTATCTCAGACAGTAAGTTTTTATATTTATATAATATCTGCAAGACTCCCTGAACCTTGCAGATATAAGTTTAAAAACAGGTAAATGCTCCGTCTACGATAATATCTGATCCAGTCGTAAAGCTGCTGGTATCTCCGGCCAAGTATACGACGATAGACTGCAGCTCTTCCGGCCTTCCAAGCCTTCCCATCGGCGCCATAGCGTTCCACTGCTCAATGAGCGGCTTCAATGCTTCGGAGTTAAGCGTCAAGTCTGTTCCGATATATCCGGGACTGATGCAGTTCACACGGACGCCCTTCTTCGCCCACTCGATCGCCAGCGACTTCGTCAGCATGCTGACACCTGCCTTGGATGCATTGTATGCACACTGCGGCTGCGGAACATTCACGATATGGCCTGACATAGAAGCCGTATTGATGATCGAACCATATCCCTGTTTCAGCATCACTCTTCCCGCTGCCGTCGCACAGAGGAACACGCCGTTCAGATTAATGTTGATGACCTTATTCCACTGCTCGAATGTCATCTCCTCCGCCGGAACATTCAGACAGATTCCCGCGTTGTTGAAGCACGCATCCAGCTTCCCATAGGTGCCGGCAACCTCCGCCACCATAGCTTCCACATCCTCCTGGTTCGTCACGTCACACCGGATCGCAATCGTCTTAGAACCTGTCGCATCTGCGATCTCCTTCGCCACAGCCTCCGCTCCTTCGAGATTGATGTCCACGATCGCCACATCTGCTCCTGCCTCCGCAAGTGCTGTCGCCACTGACTTGCCGATTCCGCTTGCTCCTCCTGTCACATAGATTGCCTTGCCGTCCAGTCTCATCTTCTCAATAATTCCCATTTTCTCTTCCTCCTTGATCTTATGTACTCTACTCCAAGAATATATAATCTATTTTATATATTCATTTTGTAAAATAGCTTAACAAAAGTTGTTTATATTATATATCTATCCCTCCTTTGACACAAGACGTATTTTCATACAAAAACGATGTGTCTTTTTTATCTATATTGCACAAGCATTTGTTTTTATTACACTTTAATAATATATTTAATTAAGTCTTTATTAAATTGTTTATATGGTATCACACTTTCTTCCATATTTCAACATCTTTTAACATCTTTTTTTCATTTTAACCACGATAAAAGGGGGATCCCTTTCCGGTCTCCCCCTTTGGCAATTCTCACATTATCTACTTCGCAATCTTCACTACAGCCTTCACGATCTCTGCCTTCTCGTTGACACTCCGGTCCATCGCCGTCTGTATATCATCAAAATCAAAAATATGGGTCGCAATTCCCTTAAGATTCACCTTGCCCTGCTCTACCGCCTCGATCGCCATAGGATAAATATGACGGTAGCGGAAGATCGTCTTGATGGTAAGCTCCTTATCAAGCGCCATGCTTGCCATGATATTCATCATACCGGTCTTGCCGTAGCCTACCAGTACGATCGTAGCGCCCTTGCTCACCGCCTGGATTGCCTGATTGGTCGTGATCTCCGTACCTGCCGTCTCGATCGCAAGGTCGAAGCCCATACCATCCGTCAATTCCTTCGCCTTCTCCAATACATCCTCTTCTTTGCCGTTGATCACGCCGTCCGCTCCAAGCTCCAGCGCCTTCTCAAGACGCTTCTCCATGATATCTACCACATAGACTCTGGAAACACCGCATGCCTTAAGCGCCATCATAGACACCAGACCGATACAGCCCGCGCCGAATACGACCGCCGTCTGCCCGGCCTGGGCGCCGCCCTGCTTCGCCGCATGAAAACCAACTGCCAGAGGCTCGATCAGCGCCCCCTCCAGCGTACTTACATTCTCCGGCAATTTGAAGCAAAGATCCGCCTCATGCGCCACGTATTCCTGGAACACTCCGTCTACCGGAGGCGTCGCAAAGAACACGACGTCCGGACAGAGATTGTATTTGCCTTCACGGCAGAACTTACATTTGCCGCAGGTCTTGCCCGGCTCTAACGCGACACGGTCTCCTACCTTGAGGTGGGTCACAGCCTTTCCCACTTCTACAACGACTCCGCCCGGCTCATGGCCCAGTACGAACGGCGGCTCCACTACAAAGTCTCCGATCCTGCCCGTCTCGTAATAATGCATGTCGCTTCCGCAGATCCCCACATACTCAAGCTTCACCAGCACCTCGTTGTCCTGCGGCGCCGGGATCGGTCTCTCGGTGTATCCCATCTTGCCGATTCCATTCATTACTGCTACTTTCATTGTTCCTTCCATCTTACTGTTCCTCCTTATATTTTAGATATATATTTTTCTATCTGATATAACGCCGCGCCGAATGCCGACGCTTCTTCCCTGTAACGGCAGACCCTGACATACGCCCCGCTTCCGCCGAAGATATTCTTCGCGGCAGCGATAGCGCGAAACTGCTCTATGTATGGTTCCATATAATTTCCCACATATCCTCCAAGCACCACCTCACAGTCAAAGCACATCCGCAGATTGTCAACTACTATGGCAAGATCGTACATATATTCTTCCCAGATACGCCGGTACTCCCCGGTGCCTGACTCCAGCTTCTGAAAGAACCCCTTCAGATCTCCATTCTCAAGCTGCGCCAGGTTCAGCGCGCTGCAGTAAGCGTCCAGGCATCCCTTCTTGCCGCAATAGCATGTCTTCCCTTCCGGGTGGACTACCATATGCCCGAACTCACCGCTGCGCCAGTTATTCCCCATATACATAGCGCCGCCGTCATAATCGCTCCGGATCCCGTCGTTGCTCTTCATCTCATCCGCGAAGATCACTGCGCCGCCCACTGAATTGCTCAGCGACAGGTAGACCATATTACTCTCCGGATCCTTAAAATCCACACCCTCTGTGATCGCCGCTGCATTGGCATCATTCAGCAATTCACATGGATACGGTATATAATCCGCCAGTCTCTCCCTTGAGAGATCCTTAATATTCAATATATGTGACTGCGTGAGAATGTTCTTCTGCCTGTCCACGATTCCCGGAAGAGAGATTCCGACTCCTTCCATCTTCGTCTCCGGTATCCGGTTCTCCTCCACAAACCTTCTTAATATCTCCGAAAGCTCCCTGAAATACACATCCTCACAGGCAAACGGCTTGCGGATCCGTTCATGCTTCAAGACCTTCCTTGCCAGATCCGTATAAGCTATCCCCACATGATTGGCCGTAATATCGACTCCGATCGCGCATCTTGCATCCTTCACCGCAGCGATCGCCTTCGCCTTCCGTCCTCCGGTAGACTGCAATTCGCCCACTTCCGCCACGACTCCGGCATCCTTAAGCTCCTTCACGATCGTCAGAACCGTCGGCCCGCTGATATCGAGCGCCGCCGAGATGTCCGGCATACTCGTCTCGCTTAAACTATTCACGTATCGGAATACCCGGTTCCTGTTCAGCTTCTTCACTTCTAAACTATTCGTACCTCTTCTCATCTCTCCTCCTTTCCACTTATATAATCGGTTTAATTAAGTGATTTATTAATTGTGTATATCGTATCACATTTTTGTGGAAACTTCAATAACTTTTTACTCAGACTGCTGATCAAATATTATCCAGGAATTCATCAATATAGAACAGCGCCGCCCCCGCCGCAGACGCCTCCACCTTATACCGGCATTCTACCAGATAATCCCTGGCCCGGTCTCCGAACGGATTCCTCTCATCCACACGCCGGCAGATCTCTTCCATATATCTCCCAACATAAGCGCCCACATATCCGCCCAGGATCACTCTCCCGTCAAACAACATCCTGACATTGTGGATCGCCGCGGTCAAATGCCCAAGATATTCATCCCACAGCCGCTTCGCCGTCACATCTCCTTCTTCCAGCGCCTTAAAGAATGCTTCCACATTACCGTCCGCATAATCCGCAAGCTTCCCGGCCCGGCATACCGTGTCAAAGCAGCCCCTCTTCCCGCAGTAGCAGAGTTCGCCGCCCTCCTGCACCACAGCCATGTGCCCGATCTCGCCGCCCTTGTGCGTATTGCCCTCATAGATCGCATCGTCAATGATGACTGAGCCGCCGACACTGTTGCTCAAGCTGATGTAGAATGCATTCTGAAGCTCCCTGTTCGTCCAGGTCTCCCTGTACCCTGCCGCATAAGAGTCATGAACCAGCCTGTTGCGGTACGGTATATACGCCGCAATCTCTTCCCTTTTCTTCTTCGCAAAATTCAGCGCCGTTCCATATGTGATCCGTTCCCCGTCATCCGAGATCAGACACTGTACAGAGATCCCGACTCCCAACAGCTCTTCATCACGGATACCCGCATCATTCTTCACGGATTCTGTCACCTCACCGATCTTGCGCAGATATGCATCTTCCTCAAGATCGAAGGCTATGCGCTGCCGATCCATGCTGACAATATCACCGGACAGATCCACCGCCACCGCGGTAATATGATTCGCCGTAATATCCACGCCGATCGCCGCTCTCGCATTCTTAACATAAGTAAATGCAGTTGCATTCCGCCCACCGGTATTCTTAATCTTCCCCGATGTATCGATCAATCCCTGCTTCTTCAAGTAATCAAGATTGGTCGTGATCGTTGGCAGGCTTAACTGCATATCCACAACAATATCCTGCTTGGATGCCGATCCATGCTCTCTGATATAATTGTAGATACTCCTTCTATTCTTTGTCTTGATCTCCTTTGCTCCTATCTTATCTGCACTCATCCGTCTCACCCCATCTCACCAGGCTATACCATCATCGTCATATAAACAGGTATATACATAATGCCCTCCTCATATTTTAAATCCTTCATATATATAATATATCTGTCTTCCATCTTAAACTGATATTTTTTAATCAAATAATCAAATGACTTATGGGATGTATAATTCGATGATTTCACTTCTATGGGACATATCTTTCTCTTCTTAACGGTCATAAAATCAATTTCATATTTCTTTTCCACCGTATTGCCTTCCGGTTGATACATATATTCGTGAAAGTACAGTTCATGCTCTGACGCCCGAAGCATCTGCGCAACTATATTTTCCAGAATCATCCCCTGATTAATACCCTGGTTCCCAAAAATCAGCGCTTTATATAAATCTTCTTCCATGTCTCCCATATATAATTTAAAATTACTCCTAAAACAGCTCCAGACCAACCTCCGGTTTTGTTACATTGATACATTCATTTCCGATCATTGATTCCGTTTCACAAAATCAATCTGGGCAAAATTTCTCCCTTGATCGCCTGTCTTGCCTGAGGATGTTCCAGTTGACAGTTCCTTCCATATTTTTAACGAATTTACAAAAAGTTATATTAGTTCCAACGAAAGCAGTTCATCAAAGGAATCTATCGTCACATAATCTCCCTCGACCTCGCCAAATCCATATGACACATAGATCATCGGAATTCCTGCCTTGCGGCACGCGTCTGCATCTCCCTGGGTATCCCCCACATATACCGCTTCCGTAATCTGGTTGCGCTCCATGATAAGCCTGATATTCTCCGCCTTAAGCTTCCCCGTATCATCCGGACACAGATGATCCGCGAAATACTCTGACAGTCCTGTATTCTTAAGAAAAGCCTCGATATAACCTCCCTGGCAGTTGCTTACGATCAACAGTGTAAACCTCTTATTCAGCTCGCGGATCGTCTCCGGCACCCCTTTGTAGATCTCACAGGCTGCCGTCTCTACTCTGCTGTTCTCATATCGGAACAGATGCACCGATAACTGTTCCTGCTCCTGCCAAGTCAGCTCCGGGAACAACGCTGCAACAATCTGGTCCATCGGCTTGCCGAATTCACGCACCAGATCTTCGCTTGTAATGATCCGGTTAAGTTGAGTGTGGTCTTTCACGGCCTGCGTCCATGCGATCGCTACCTGCCCGGTTGAGTTCCATAGTGTGCCGTCTACATCAAAAATAATTGCTTTCATAGAGGGGTACCGCCTTTTCATTAGATATTTCTATTATAATAGTATCGGATACAATTATCAACCTTTTATAAAAGCATTTAAAAAAAGCCTTCTGTTACTGGAACAGAAAGCTTTTGCTATTTCCCGCCACTTATTTCACAATCTTCACGACCGCCTTCACGATCTCTGCCTTCTCATTGATACTCCGGTCCATTGCTGTCTGTATATCGTCAAAATCAAAAATATGGGTCGCAATCCCCTTTAGATTCACCTTGCCCTGCTCTACCGCCTCGATTGCCATAGGATAAATATGACGGTAACGGAAGATTGTCTTGATGGTAAGCTCCTTATCAAGCGCCATGCTTGCCATGATATTCATCATACCGGTCTTGCCGTAGCCTACCAGTACGATCACCGCTCCCTTGCTCACCGCCTGGATCGCCTGATTGGTCGTGATCTCCGTACCTGCCGTCTCTATCGCAAGGTCGAAGCCCATACCATCCGTCAATTCCTTCGCCTTCTCCAATACATCCTCTTCTTTGCCGTTGATCACACCGTCCGCTCCAAGCTCCAGCGCCTTCTCAAGACGCTTCTCCATGATATCTACCACATAGACTCTGGCAACACCGCATGCCTTAAGCGCCATCATAGACACCAGACCGATACAGCCCGCGCCGAATACGACCGCCGTCTGCCCGGCCTGGGCGCCGCCCTGCTTCGCCGCATGGAAACCAACTGCCAGAGGCTCGATCAGCGCCCCCTCCAGCGTACTTACATTCTCCGGCAATTTGAAGCACAGATCCGCCTCATGCGCCACGTATTCCTGGAACACTCCGTCTACCGGCGGCGTCGCAAAGAACACGACGTCCGGACAGAGATTGTATCTGCCTTCACGGCAGAACTTACATTTGCCGCAGGTCTTGCCCGGCTCTAACGCGACACGGTCTCCAACTTTGAGGTGTGTCACCGCCTTTCCTACTTCTACAACGACTCCGCCCGGCTCATGGCCCAGTACGAACGGCGGCTCCACTACAAAGTTTCCGATCCTGCCCGTCTCGTAATAATGCATGTCGCTTCCGCAGATCCCCACATACTCAAGCTTCACCAGCACCTCATTCTCCCGCGGCGCCGGGATCGGTCTCTCGGTGTATCCCATCTTGCCGATTCCATTCATTACTGCTACCTTCATCATACCTTCCACCTTAATGTTCCTCCTTATACTGCCGTATCTTACAGCCTTTGATGCTTCTCAAATACATCGTGCAGATCTTTCGTATATTCTTTATAAATCTGCTTATATTTTCCGTATTCCTTTCCTTTCGCAGAATTAGACGTATACCGATCCCGTTTATTTACATATCTCCTGGCTGTCTCTTTCAGATCTTCAAATATCCCCACTGCATTTCCCGCTAACATCGCCGCTCCCCACATGGCGACATCTTCTCTGTCCAATGTATAATAGGTCTTATTCTGTACATCCGCGCACATTTGTGTCCATACAGGCGATTTCGCGCCGCCGCCTATAATCTTAACATCCTGGATATCGTACTCCGGATAGAGTTGTTCTATCCTGTCAAACGCCAAAGAAAAATCATAAGTAAAGCTTTCCAGCAATGCTTTATAAAAATGCTCCGGGCCATGACTCCAGTCAAATCCCATGAACATCCCTCTCAAGCTGCCATCCAAAGGCATAGACGATCCTCCAAGCAGTCCGATCGCCATGACTCCGCTGCACCCTGGTTCGATGTCTCTCATCTTCTCCTCCATCAATGCAAAACTCTCTTTGGAAGACTTACCGGATTCTCTGACAAACTGATCAATAAACCAATCCAGCGTAATTCCCGAACCCGCAACAAAATGCGTAGTGTAAAAATCTCCAGGCACCGCCGACGGGATCACATCCAACCGCTTCTCTATAATATCTGCCCGATACTCCGGTACACAGCAGCTGATCTCTCCATAAGAAGAGGCTTCAAAAATCGTATCTCCATAATCTACGATTGCCGCTCCCAGACATCCTGCCGCTTTGTCTCCCGCTCCTGACACCAATGGAATCCCTTGTGTTAATCCTGTTAACTCCGCTATCTTCTTATTCAGACATGCACAGACATAATTAGAATTTACGATCTTAGGCAGGTACTTTAAATCCAATCCTATTTCTCTGCAGATCTCCTCCGACCATCTGTCATGATTTACATCTGCCAGGCCAGTCCACTGTATATAAGATCTGTCCATCACAGAATCTTCTACCGAGATATCTCCCAGCTTACCGATCACATAACCGCTGATCATAAGATACTTTTCAATTTTCTTGCTTTCCTGCGGAAATTCCTCACGAAACCATTCATATTTGGGAGCCATCTGCGGAAAATTCGTACCGCCGATGCATAAGAATTTCTCTCCAAGACTTTCCATCTGCTTCTTCGCATATGGCATATAGCGGCTATCCAAAGAACATGACCAGGTCGTGATATCGTTCCACTCCTTATCAACTCCCATAAATCCCGACATCTGTCCAGTAAATGCTATGGCCGCTACCGCGTTACGCCTGTCGCCCAATCTCTCCGCAACCTTACAAAGGCATTTCACTACAGAATCAACCAACTCATCCCCCTTTTGGATAAATATGCCCGGACCTGGCCGATAGTCCTTTACAGGCTCCATTTCCAGAGCGACACATGCGCTCGTATCGTCATACGCCCCTACCTTGATAAAGCTTGTCCCTAAATCAACCGCCAATAAAATATTCTCATTCATATAAACCTCCCGATTCATAAGATCTATGGGATTATGCCTGTATCATCTCAATCTCTACTCCGTTAGGATCTCTGATCAACATTACAGTCTGTCCAATCTGTTCAATATATTCCGGATACATATTGATGCCATATCCTGCCTGTTCGCATCTTCTTCTGCACTCTTCTAAGTCATCCACGCACAATGCGAAATGTCTGTAAACTCCCACATCCGTATTGCCCGCCTGGATTCTCTTCTGTTCTTCTTTATATTCTATTAATTCTAACTTGATATCTGACAAATCATACAGATATAACTCATGGTCACCCATATCAACATTTTTTATTCTCTCTAATCCAATTACATTCTCATAAAAGTCAAATGATTCTTTAACATTAACCATATTGATCGTGATATGATCCACGCCTTTTATCTTCATTCTGACCTCTCCTTTCTTCTAAAAATGGGACTGCCGCATTACAACAGTCCCAACTGATTATCTTGAAACATCCACAAACTCAATATCCAGAACATTGCACAAGAGTTCCAGACGTTCTACCCAATCGCCTGTCCACAATACCTGATGATGTGTTCCTCCATAGCGGAGCCATTTCGTCATTGCGTCTTTTACTCCGTTATCCGGCTTAAAAAATGTATGATTCATCGGAATACCCGGAATGATATCTGTATCCAACACTTCTCCCTTCATCACCACGAGACGGTACTGATCTCCGCTGATCGGAACCAAAGAAGCCACTGTCGTCGTACCAAGCTCCGCGCCGAATATCGGCGTCGGCGGATTATCCCTGTTGCCAATATCGAGAGGTCTGTCAATCAGTGTTACCGGCCGGTCTTTCCTTGCCACTTTCCAGTTGCCTTCTCCCATATGTGCAAACATACATGCGTCTCTGCCGTAATCCAGCGAATACATCTCTGTAAAATGCGGATTGCCGATCAAGAGATGCCCGGCCGCCATCAATGCCATGATATGGACATCTCCCTCCGCCGCATAAGCATATCCCTTCGCCATCATATTACATGCCGCCAGAATCGGTAACTGATCAATCCTTCCGTCTTCTTCAAATACCATAAAATTCGCTGAAAATCCATCATAATTCTTCTTCTGCAGGAATTTCTCAAATGCAATCTGAAGCTTTGCCGCATAACGGTGATTCGATTGCGGCAGCCCTTCCTGTATTTCAAAATTCTCCTGATCTTCTGCTATCTGTTTATCAATCTCTTCCTCTGTTACATTGGCAAATTCTGCAACAACTTGACCGACCCCTTCATGCAGGACTTCTATTCCAAATTTCTGGAAAAACGCCACTTCATCACCCAGAATATCACCCATATTCTGCATTTTCTGCATCAAGGCCAGTCTGCATCTGCGCAGCGCGTTTGCCGTTCCTGCCGCCATAGCCCAATTCTTCACAAACTCCTTAAACTTATCACTCTTCCAGTCCTCCGTGATGATTGCCGGCTGATAACCTAAGCGCATGAGCATATTAGACGTATCCTGAATCCCATGGATTCCCTGGTTTGTTGTAAGATAACTCCAATTCCAGTCATCTGTCACATTCGGAAGCGGCTGGATATTCGCCAGCATAACCGGAAGATTATTCTTCTTAAACGCCTGTACGATCCTAAGTCCGGGAGAATATAACGTATTGATGATCATAATACCGTCAAGTTCCTGATCGTTAAAGCCTTTTACAATACGCTCTGTATGCTCTCTCTCTTTCGACAGACCCGGGAATACAAATTCTGCCGTATCCTTCAATTGCTCAATCACATCTTCAACGAATCTGGTCTGATTAGCTGGAATCTCCGGCTGCGACTCGTCATACAATCCCTGCATCAATGCCAGAATTCCTATTCTGGGTTTTACTAAATTCAACATCTCTTTACCTCCTCAGTATTTTAATCCGCGTTTCCTATGGATGAATAACTACCTTCATTGTGTTGTCATCTCTGATGGAACAGAAGCCTTTCTCAACATCTTCCAAGGCTACCGTCTTTTCTATATATTTCTGCGCATCCAGCTTCCCGTCTTCCATCATTTTCATGATCTCTTTCATATAACGAGGTGTAGTTGCATGGACCCCAAATATCTGTAATTCTTTGTAGTGAATCAGGTTAGAATCCAGATATCCCTTTCCATCACCGGGCAGCCCTCCGAATAATGAAATCCTTCCTCTCTTCGCCGCCGCCTTCTGTGCTTCTTCATGGACCGACGGAACAGACGTTGCAGTGATCACCACATCCGCCCCTCTTCCTGCGGTCAGTTTCCTCACTTCCTCGACTGTATTCTGGGTAAATGGATTGATCCATATGATTCCGGGCACCTTCTCCATCGCAATCTTGCCCCGCTTCTCAACCGGTTCCACAATGATCACCTGCGAAGCTCCTTTTCTATATGCCAGTTCAGCGTGGATACACCCTATCATCCCGCTTCCATAGATCAGAACCACATCTCCTCCATGAATCTGCAGATACGTCTGACCATTCCACGCGCAGGCAGCCGGTTCGATCAATGTAGCATCATCATAAGAGATGCTGTCCGGCAGATGCAGCAGATTGCCGTTCTTCACCGCTTTTGCCGGTATCTCAACTACAGACGCAAAGACTCCGTCATACTGGAAACCTATCGTCTCTAGATTCTCACACATATTCGTATATCCTTCTTTGCAATAACAGCACTCTCCGCAGCCTATCGCCGGTGCGGCCGTAACCCTGTCTCCTATATCGAATCCATAATCCTTCAGTTCCTCTCCTACATGAATGATATCTCCGGCAAATTCATGCCCCAGCACTCTGGGTGCATCGATCTTCATACTGCCTTTGAGGAACGTACGCATATCTGTTCCGCAGATAGATGCCGCCCGTATCTTTACAAGGATATTATCTGCATGTTTTGCAGGTTCCCCGACATCTGCAATTCTCAAAATACGGCTCTTGTCCATAATATATGCTTTCATTATTCACCTCGTATGACCTATTCTGCTGCAATCACAATGCCTGCGCTCGTTCCAAGCCTTGACGCACCATTTTTTATCATCAATTCCGCATCTTCCCTGGTCCGGATTCCTCCCGACGCTTTCACCTTCACTTCCGGCTGAACTGTTTCGAACATTAATTTCACATCCTGTGCCGTTGCTCCTCCTGCGGAGAACCCAGTTGAGGTCTTCACAAAATCTGCCCCCGCTTCTTTGCAAACCTGGCATACTTTTACCTTCTCTTCATCTGTAAGCAGGCAGGTCTCTATGATCACTTTCAGGACACGGCCTTCTCTCACTTGCTCTCTTACCGCCGCAATATCTTCCTTTACTTTCTGGAAATCATGTTCCTTAGCCGCTCCGATATCAATCACCATATCGATCTCATCGGCGCCGTCCTCGGCGGCCAGCTTTGCTTCCATCGCCTTTATCTCTGTCTTTCCTGATCCCAAAGGGAATCCGACAACCGTACACACCTTCACTCCTGTATCCTTCAGCTGTTCATTCGCGAATCTGACAAATTTAGGATTCACGCAGACGGATGCAAATTGATACTTTGCCGCTTCTTCACATAATTTCTTTATATCCTGTCCGGTTGCCTGCGGCTTTAACAATGTGTGGTCAACAAAAGCTGATATCCTGTCCATGTACATCCTCCTCTTTATGAAGCCTGTTCTATCCCATTCGGATAAAACATGATCTTATTAAAAACAATTTCCTTTTTCTCAATTTTCTTGAAAACATCCGGCATCTGATCCAATTCTAATTTGTGTGAGATCAAAAGACTTGGATCCAGTTTCCTGTCCGCCATCAATTCTGCAACTTCCGTCCATTCCCTTCCTGGAAATGGATTCGAGAACGAATTCCAACTACCCATTACGGACAACTGATAACGCAATATATTGTCAACAGCTTTTTCCGGCAGGCTCAGCCCTTCATGGGATATTCCCAGATATACGACCCTTCCCATTTTCCCTGCCGCCAGTATCGCTTGCTGCTGAGCAATCGGAACACCTGACATATCAAAAGACACTGAAACGCCTTTCCCATCAGTATAATGCCAGATCCTCTCTACAGCATCTTCTTCTAGCGATTGTATGATATGAGTAGCGCCGCATGCTTTAGCTGTTGCAAGCTTCTCATCATTGACGTCAACTGCAATGATCGTCTTGATCCCAAGCGCTTTGGCATACTGAATAGCAAACAACCCGATCGCACCCATTCCAAATACACATATCGTATCTTCCTGTTTCACATCTGCCCTGAAAAATGCGTGAAGTGCGTTCGCCGCCGGGTCGATCGTCGCCCCCCACTCAAAAGGAGTATCCTCGGAAATCTTTATGAGATTATGCTCCTTTACCGCGAGATATTGAGCAAATGCTCCGTTATTCCTGGAACCATAGTACCTGTATTTTTCACAGAGAGAGTAGATTCCCTTTTTGCACCACTCACATTCATCACAAGGAATCAAGGGCGCGGCGGCAGCCTTATCTCCTATTTTCCAATTATGAACATCTTTTCCATAACCGATAACCTCCCCGGCGAACTCATGTCCCGGGATGATCGGCAATACATGGGAACCATACTTTAAAATCCTGGGTATATCTGAACCACATACGCCAACCGCCATGATCTTCAAGAGGACTTCATCATCTTTGGGCTGCGGATTTTCAACATCAACAAACTCCAGATGATTAACCTCTTTCATAAGAACAGCTTTCATCTCATATCCTCCATTCGCAAGTCAAACTATTGCTTTTTTCTGTATAATCCTGTTACTTCCCCGGCATAAAATCTATGAAAATCATTTTCATCTTCATTGCTGTAAAATCTTTCAATTTCATTTGCCGGGATTCTCCCGCCCACAAAGTCAAGATGATACATCTTTCTGCACACAATGATAAGCTCTGCTTCTTCAAATCCCGGCGTTCCGTCAAAATACTCTACGTGCAGCCCCATCTTGCCGATCTTATCCTCATCACGTCCCGAATGACTTCCAAGATATCCTAGCTTGCTTTTACAATCTCCCGGGAAAAAGCTCAGTGAAAAAGTATCCATCTTTTCAATAAATTCATAGGTATACCTGCTCGGACGTATGAAGATGAATGCCGCATCTTTATGCCACAAATCACCCAAACCTCCCCAACAGGCAGTCAGAGTATTCACTCCTCCTGTTTCATCTCCTGCGGTTACCAGCATCCAATCCCGGCCAATACTTTGAAATGGATTAATCAGAAAATCTTTTGATTCTATTTTTTCAAACATATCTATGACATCCTTCCTCCTACAGGTAGTGTCAAATCTACCACTATATTTTTTGTTGCAAACCTTATAATTCCAAGGATTACACCACTTTTTCAAGAAAAAAAGCAATGACCTCCCTTTTTTGTGTCAATACTATTACTAACCCACAAACACTGAAAGGA
>CAJTCH010000033.1 GCA_910574715.1 Lachnospiraceae bacterium
TAAAAAAATCGGCACTGGGAATTGATTTTAGAAATGTCGAAAAAACAAGATTTTACATACCAATTTACGACAATACACAGTTTATTTTACAGTCTCGAACTTCCTGGAATGCCCAATAAATCAGAATTTGCAGATGAAATATTTGAACTTTCCTTATTTTTCAAGGCTTTTAGAACCTCATATAGTGAAATGATATCTATTTTCCCTTGGTTTTGCCCTTATGGGCAGTTTACAAGGGAAAGTTTTTTCTGAATGTATCTAATCGTTGCCTGTCACCTTATCCAAGAGCCTTGCGGAAGTCCGCTTTGCCTCCCTTGTGGCATGGGCATACACATTCATTGTGGTACTTACGTCAGAGTGTCCCAAGAGTTCCTGCACGTCTTTTGGCGCTGCACCGTTTGACAGCAGATTGCTTGTGTAAGTATGCCGGAGCTGGTGGAAGTGAAAGCCCTCAAACCCGTCCAGTTTCTTTGCAAGCGTCCTGCATACGATACTCAATGTACTCGGCGTTTCAAGGCAGCCGTCCGGTCTTAAACATACAAATGAGATTTCGTTGTAATCTGCCGGAATATCCTGCGTATTTTCCAAACGATAATACTCATAGTATACCCTGTTTTTGTCCTGCACTTCCTTGTAGTAATTGCGGTGGTACAGTTCCCCATACTGCATTTGGTTTTTAAGCTGTTCTTTCCTTGCTTTTTTCAGTATAGTGGTAAGCGTGTCCCCAAAATCAACCGTCCGCACTTTCTTACGTTTTGTCGGTCCGATAATCGTTTTGTGCTTTGCACCGTCATAGCGGACACTCCGTTTTACCGTTAAATACTGTTCCTCAAGGTTAATGTCCTGCCAGGTCAGCCCGCATACTTCGCCAATCCTAAGACCTGCATAGTAAGCTATCTGTATCGGCAGAACCGCAGGGGGATTTTTCTTTTCAAGATAAGCGATAAGTTTCTCATAGTCATCATGGGAAATTGGCTGTGTGCCTGACTGTCCCATATCTTCCTCTGAAAACAAATCCACTTCCTCTGCCTTTCGTTTCAGTTTGATGTACTGCATTGGATTGAACGTAATCAGTTGCTTCGGGAATACCGCAAAACGGAACGACTGCTGTAAAACTGCCGAGAACGAGTGGATATAGTCTTTGCTCAATCCCTTCTTCACTTTTCCATCGGGATAAGTCCCTCCGAAAGTAAGCAGGTCAAGGAATGTCTGCAAATGTTCCGCCGTTACGGTTCTTAACTTGCGGTCAGCAACAGGGTGTTTCTTAATGCACCGTATCGCACCGAGATAATTTTCCACCGTACCATTGCTAAGAGTGCCGACCTTTAATTCCTCCTCCGCCCAAATATCGAGCAGTTCCCCAAGCGTGATGTTGTCAGCCTTTGCAATGAATTTCTTTTCCTCGTAATCCTCCATTGCCAGCCTTAACAGCTTTTCCGTCTCGCTCTTGCTTTCCGTTCCCGTAAACTCTTTCTGTACCAAATTGCCGCTTGCGTCCTCCACATAGAAGCGGTAGTACCATTTCTTTCCTTTTTTTCTTACAGAACCTTTTGCCATAATCCGTTCTCCTTTCGATAACGAGCAATCGGAACTGATGAAATGCTTTCTGCGTGTAAGTATATCATAACTCCGATTGTTCCGCTATACCGATTCGGATTCTTCCCCCGATACCATAGAAAGAAGATTTGCAAGCCTTGTCGTGGCTGTTTCGGGATTTTTGGAATAGAGTCTCACAATGTCGCCCATATCATTAAACATATTTACGGTGTGGGTAATTTCCCGAAGGAACATAATCTCGTTATATTCCTTATTCGATTTAAACCCCATTGTTTGTGCGAGCGCGGCATTTTCCGCATTGTCCTTGAAATTCTTACAGGCAAACTGAAACGAATCCACGAACAATTCATATTCCCTTAACATCAGCAGCAGTAAATCCTTTGTAAAGTCTGACTCTGCCTGTTCCATGTCAAAAGGTAACTTTGAGAGAATGGAGGACATCACATCACGAATGAATAATTCCCTTTTATCCGTAATGTCCGTTTCATACTCCTCTGTTTCCCCTTTCAGCCACTCCACTGACACATGAAGTGTTTCTGACAGACCTTCCAAGACCAGCTTCTTTGTGTTGTCGATTGTCCCTGCCTCATAACGCACGATTGTGGAAGTGGCTACTCCCATCTTCTCTGCGACATAAGGCTGGTTTAATCCCAACTCAACCCTCCGCTGTTTTGCCCTGCTACCGATCAGCTTGCGCAATTCTTTGTCTTTCATGTTGATACGCCTCCTTTGTCGGTATGTTCATACTATACCACACAAAAAGTAATAATGCAATATGCAATATAAAAATAATTTTTGCATTATCATAATGCTTGACAAGGAAATATAAAAGCGGTATAGTATCAGTATACGCAAAATTGCGTAATGCAATTCAAAAGGAGGGAAGTTGATGACAGAAACGAAGATTGCAATGACAATCGAGGAAGCGTCTGAGTATACGGGAATCGGCAGGAACACCATGAGAAACCTTGTGGAATGGGGAAAACTGCCAGTCTTAAAAGTCGGGCGAAAGATACTTATCAAAAGCGATATTCTTGAAAAGTTCATGGAAGTGAACGAGGGAAAGAACCTGCGGGATAAGGGCGATGTAAAAGCGGTAACACGAAAATCAGCAGTATAAAAGGCGGCTTCTTACGAAACCGCCTCAGGTATGTATCAGACCGAAGCCATGATATACCTACACGCAAATAGATTATATCATGTGCTTCCTTTTGGTACAAGCGGAAATTTGGGGGAATGGCAAAAACAAGTTGAAAAAATAAGTTCATTTTGGAAAACCAACTTAAAAAATCAACTGATTTTGGTATGTTCAGTTGAAAAAGTCAACTGATGTTTCGGGAGGTATTTTCAATGTGATGTAAGATGGCTGCAAAAAGTCAACTGATATTTCTGATTGCACTTTCTACTATCATAAGCGACAGCACTTTTTGCTATCATAGTGACATCATTTTGGGTATGATGATAGTATTTTTTGCTATCATAGAGGCTGATTTTACCGGCATAATCCGAACAGTTTCAAGGGAGATTCTCTTCTCTTAAAGCCCTCGGCGTTTGAGAGCGAAATACCCCCATTGCACAAACTGCGTTTATGCAATGGGGATTTCGCCCTTGCAGGGGGCAAATTCACGCTAGCGTGAATTACAAATGCTGACGCATTTGTGATTACCGCTATAAGGCGGATATGTTCGCAAATGTGCCGCCTATGCTGCCGCTCACAATCTGTCATGCCGACACTGCTGCTATCCCCGTTGCCATTTGCAGGAGGGAGGACAAAGCACAATACAGAGACATTCATTTATCCGCATGAGCAAGCTGCCCGATGTCAGGGGCAGGATCACTTATATATCCAGCCATGCAAAGCAGGAAAACCTGTATGCGGTCTATGAAACGACAGACCGACGCTACTGGACGGAGCTTGCAAAATGCAATCAGCAGGAATTTCTAAAAAGCGGCACAGAGGGAAAATGTATAGAGGCGAGGGAATTTATCATTGCCCTGCCCGAATCATTTCCAAACCTTTATGAGCCGGATAAGCTGTTACAGATTTTCACAGACCGTTTTAAAGAAAAGTATGGCGTGGAGTGTGTATCAGCACTGCACCATAACAAGCGAAAGACGAATTATCATATCCACCTTATTTTTTCGGAACGGGAACTGTTATCCGAACCCATAGAAAAAACTGCTACACGCAATATGTTCTATGACGAAAACAGGAAACACGTCCGCACGAAAAAAGAGATACTTGACGAAAACGGAGACGTACGCAAAGGCTGTAAGATTGTGAAAAAAGGCGAAGTCTATGAGCGCATTCTCTTTACCGCCAAAAATAAACTGTTCAAGCATAAGGATTTTGTTGACGGGGTAAAGCATTTCTATACTGACCTTATCAATCTTCTTGTAAAAGATGACAAAGAAAAACTCCATGTATTTGACAGCAGCGGATTATATCTTACCACCAAAAAAATAGGGAAGAATAACCCGAAAGCGGAACAGATACAGACCGATAACGAAATGCGTATGCGCTGGAATTGTGAAGTAGACAGGGCGATTGTCAGCGGTGTTTCTGAAATGGAGATACAACAGATAAAGAAAAAATATATCACTGACCGCATCAGAGAATCCGTTGATATATTTGGCAGCCAGCCGGAACGTCTGGAAAGTATTATTATGACTGCTGTTATGGTACTGGCGTTGCTGATTTCTAAAGTATTGGATAAGGCGAGGGAATTGTCTGCAAAGCTTTTTGAGAAAGAATCGTTACAGCTGATTGCCAAACCAAGCGAGGAAAGAACAACACAAATAATACCGCAAACGGATAAAACACCAAAGCAGGAAAAAATCACCCATAAAGAATCGACTGACGATTTATCAATACAACAACGAGTGTTGAAGTCCAAAACACAGACAGCACAGCCGGAAACACCACAGATACCGCTCAAGCCTGTTATGTCCGCTGAAGCTGCAGAATATCCAAGACTGCTAAAGATTTATAAGGAACTAAACCGCCAAAACGGGATTATTTTTAACGCAGAGAGGGAACGCAATGAGTTGGAACTGGAGCGTGACAGCCTAAAAGGACTCGCAAAACTGACAAAGAAAGGGGAACTGCAAAGCAGGATTGACCGCAAAAACGAGGAAATAGACCTTCTGAAAGTCGGTTTGTCGGGGATAGTCAAACGATATGGATTCCAAACGGTGCATGATTTCTACAAAGTTTTTGCAGTTTCTAAAACAGCTAATGCCGATTATCGGGTCAAAGCGGATCAATGGGAAGAACAATACGGGGAAAAAGCACAAAATCAGGAAGAAAGCATATCCAAACGGTTACAGAATTATCAAAGGGAAAATGCAGACACACAAACAAAACAGATTTCAAAAAGTAGAAACAGAGGGGCAATATGACATGCCCCTCTAAAATTTTATTAAGACATTTTTGGCTTGTAAAAACTTTACATCAATTTTACAATGCCGCGATATTGGATTTGATTTTTGTCCTGTATGATATAGCTGTAAACTTCAAGAAAAACAAAAAGCAAAGGAGATTCAAAAAATGAAAACATCAAAAAAATACTTGGCATTTGCCCTTATGAGTGTTCTAATGCTGTCTGCATTAACGGGGTGCAGTAATAAGAACGAGGGCGATTCAGCCAAATTTGACACAGCAAGAGAGATCAATGTACTTACCCGCGAAGATGGCTCGGGGACACGCGGCGCGTTCATAGAGCTGTTTGGAATCGAGCAGAAAAATGAAGCGGGAGAAAAAATCGACTATACAGCAGACACCGCCGCCGTTACAAATTCTACGTCTGTTATGATGACAACGGTTGCCGGGGATTTATACTCTATCGGATATATTTCTCTTGGCTCCATGAATGATACTGTAAAGGCGATTCAGATCGACGGCTGCGAAGCAACGATTGAAAATATCAAAAATGGTACATATAAGATTGCGCGTCCCTTTAACATTGCGACAAAGGACGGTTTAAGTGACACAGCGCAGGATTTTATCGACTTCATTATGAGTGCGGACGGTCAAGCAGTGATTGAAGAAAATGGATATATTTCTGTATCTGACGCGGGAAGTTACAGCGGGGAAATGGATTCGGGCAAAATTATTGTAGCGGGTTCCAGCTCTGTCACCCCGGTTATGGAAAAACTCAAAGAAGCCTATCTTGAGAGAAATCCGGGCGTTACGATTGAGATACAGCAAAGTGATTCTTCTACTGGTATGTCTGACACAATAGACGGAACCTGCGATATAGGCATGGCTTCCCGTGAGCTGAAAGATTCCGAAATGGAAAAAGGACTGACCGCTACCGTAATTGCAATGGACGGTATTACAGTGATTGTTAATAATGACTGTCCCATAAATAACCTTACAAGTGAACAGGTAAAAGATATTTTTATGGGTAATGCGGTTCGTTGGAGTGAAATATCACAGTAGGATTTTAAGGGGCTGCGGTAAGAAAGCCGCCGCCCCTTTTCAATAAGGAGCATGATTATGAAGAATATAAAAGAAAAAGTGATGAAACTGCTTTTTTTCTTGACAGCCCTTGTTTCCATAGCAGCGGTAATTCTAATCTGCATATTCCTGTTTGCAAGCGGTATCCCTGCAATAAAAGAAATAGGCGTTTTCAAATTTTTGCTGGGTACAAGCTGGAAACCCGCAAATAATCTCTATGGGATTCTCCCTATGATCGTCGGCTCTTTCTATGTAACTGCCGGAGCATTGATTATTGGCGTACCGATTGGAATATTGACAGCGGTATTCATGGCAAGATTTGCTCCGAGAAGTATCTATGCGCCTTTGAAAGCTGCTGTTAATCTAATGGCGGGGATTCCGTCGGTTGTGTACGGTTTTTTTGGATTGGTAGTCTTAGTGCCTTTTATTCGGGAAGCCTTTGGCGGGCGCGGTATGAGTGTACTTACTGCTTCTGTCCTGCTGGGGCTGATGATTTTACCTACCATTATCAGCGTTTCGGAAACTTCAATCCGGGCTGTCCCGGAAAGTTACTATGAGGGAGGGCTTGCTCTTGGAGCTTCCCATGAAAGAAGTGTATTTTTTACGGTTCTTCCCGCAGCAAAGAGCGGTATTTTTGCAGGGGTTGTATTAGGGATTGGGCGGGCAGTCGGTGAAACAATGGCGGTTATGATGGTTGCCGGAAATCAAGCGGTTATCCCGGACAGTATGCTTTCCGGCGTTCGGACACTGACCACAAACATTGTATTGGAAATGGGATATTCTACGGATTTACACCGTGAAGCGTTAATTGGTACGGCTGTTGTCCTGTTTGTTTTCATTCTCATTATCAATCTGTCCCTCTCCCTGTTCAAAAGGAGGGTGAAATAAATGGTTGGAAAATTGAAACGGAAATGGTGCGCATACAGACGCGACCCTAAATCTTTTGTTCTCTTTCTTTCTGTATGCCTTGCAGCATTGATTACAATGCTTGCGCTTATTTTTATTATTGCATACATATTGATAAAAGGGATTCCAAATTTAACGCTGGATTTATTTGACAGCAAATATACAACAGAAAATGTGTCCCTGCTTCCAGCACTTATCAATACACTGTTCATTATGCTGCTTTCCCTGCTGTTTGCGGTTCCCGTAGGAATTGGTGCTGCAATTTATCTGACAGAATACGCAAGACGGGGAAATAAGCTGGTTCATATCGTAGGTATTACCGCTGAAACATTGTCCGGGATTCCGTCAATCGTTTATGGGCTGTTCGGTTCCCTTTTCTTCGTGAAATATCTTGGGCTGGGGTTGTCTTTGCTGTCCGGGGCTTTGACATTAAGCATTATGATTTTGCCGCTTATTATGCGGACAACAGAAGAAGCCTTGCGAAGCGTTCCCGACAGTTACCGCGAGGGCAGCTTCGGGCTTGGAGCCGGAAAGCTACGAACCGTATTCTCTATTGTCCTGCCCTGCGCCGTTCCGGGTATCTTGTCCGGCGTTATTCTTGGAATCGGGCGTATCGTCGGGGAATCGGCGGCACTGATCTTTACTTCCGGAACCGTTGCAGAAATAGCAACAAGTATTTTTTCGTCGGCAAGAACTTTATCCGTCCATATGTATTCTATTTCGGGTGAGGGACTGTATATCAAGCAGACTTACGCAACTGCGGTTGTATTATTGGTTGTTGTCATTCTGATAAATGCACTTTCTGGGTTTGTGGCAAAAAAGATAGGAGGTAAAAACACAGATGGATAAAATCGTGGTTGAGGATTTGGATTTATTCTACGGAAACTTTCAAGCCTTGAAAAAAATAAATGTGGCGTTTAAGGAACACGAAATTACCGCGCTGATCGGACCGTCGGGCTGCGGTAAATCGACATTATTAAAAACATTGAACCGAATGAATGACTTGGTGGAGGGCTGCCACATCAAAGGGACTATCCGTTTAGACGGTGAAGATATTTATGGAAATATGGATATTAACCTACTGCGTAAACGTGTGGGAATGGTATTTCAAAAACCGAATCCGTTCCCTATGAGCATTTATGACAATGTTGCCTTTGGAGCAAGGACGCATGGTATCCGTTCTAAAGCTGCGCTGGACGAAATTGTAGAGCGTTCCTTAAAAGGGGCGGCAATTTGGGACGAGGTAAAAGACAGGCTGAAAAAATCTGCGCTTGGTATGTCGGGCGGTCAACAGCAGCGTCTTTGCATTGCCCGCGCTTTGGCGGTGGAGCCGGAAGTTTTGCTGATGGACGAACCAACCAGCGCACTTGACCCTATTTCTACGGCAAAGGTAGAGGAACTTGCCGCAGAATTAAAAAAGGACTATACCATTGTCATTGTGACACATAATATGCAGCAAGCACTCCGAATTTCCGACAGGACAGCGTTTTTCCTGCTTGGGGAAATGGTGGAGTTTGGAGAAACAGAAAAATTATTCTCCATGCCGCAGGACAAGCGGACAGAGGATTATATTACGGGGAGGTTTGGATAATGCGCCTAAAATTTGATGAACAGTTAGATTTATTAAATAAAGAGTTGATTACAATGGGGGCTTTTTGTGAAAATGCGATTGCTATGTCCGCAAAAGCTCTGACAGAGGGAAATCCTGCGCTTGCAAAGGCTGTTCCTGATCTCTCTGTTCAGATAGACCACAAGGAACGCGAAATTGAAACTATGTGTCTAAAGCTGCTCTTACAGCAGCAGCCCGTGGCAAAAGATTTGAGGGTTGTATCATCCGCGCTGAAAATGGTGACAGATATGGCAAGAATCGGAGATCAATCCGCAGACATAGCGGAAATTATCACATTAGCCAATATCCACGCCACCGACGACACACAGGTTATCCATGATATGTCGGTTGCTGTCATTAAAATGGTAACGGACAGTATTGACGCTTTTGTGAAAAAGGATATGCAGATGGCGAAAGCCGTGATAGATTATGATGATGTGGTGGATTCCTTTTTCGATAAGGTGAAGAAAATGTTGATTGAACTTTTCAGCAAGCCCGAAACAGACGGTGAGTATGCCATAGACCTGTTAATGATTGCAAAATATTTTGAACGTATCGGAGATCATGCGGTCAATATTGCAAAATGGGTTCTGTTCTCAATCACAGGGAACAAAGAGGGGTGAACATACCGCCATTGATGAAATATAGGTAATATGGTATGATTGAGTTCGGAATATTGCCACAGGAAAGAAAGGAGCAGATTTACATGATTTATTGTGTTGAGGACGACAGCTCTATCCGTGATCTGATGATATACACATTAAATTCTGCCGGATTTGAAGCAAAAGGTTTTGACGGCGCGGACACCCTTTTTGACGCTTTGCAGACAGAAAAACCCCAGCTTATTATGCTTGATATAATGCTTCCCGGCGAAGATGGCATTTCCATATTGAAAAAGCTGCGTATGCAGGGGACGACAGAGGATATTCCTGTTATTATGGCGACAGCCAAAGGAACCGAATACGACAAAGTAACCGGGCTTGATTTGGGAGCTGATGATTACCTTGCAAAGCCGTTTGGCATGATGGAAATGATTTCCCGTGTGAAAGCGGTATTGCGCCGTACAAGTCCGAAAGAAGAAGCTAAAAAGCTAAAAATTGGTAATTTAGAATTGAATTTGGAAACATATATTGTACTTGTAAACAACGAACGGGTTCAGTTGACACTGAAAGAACATAAGCTGCTCCATACTTTTATGGAAAACCCCGGACGGGTGTTTACACGCGATCAGCTTCTTGAAATGATATGGGGCATTGACTACATAGGAGAAACCCGAACCGTAGATGTTCACATTGGAACACTCCGAACAAAATTAGGCGAATGTGGGAGCTATATTGAAACGGTACGGGGAGTTGGGTATCGAATGGAGGGGGAAGTATGACGAAACGAATTTTTCGTTCAATCTGCCTTGTCGCATTGACTGTTTTTCTTGCGTCTGTTGTCCTGTTCATGGGTGTTCTGTATGAATACTTTTCAAATGTTGAACAGACACAGCTAAAAATGCAGACAACCCTTGCCGCACAGGGCGTTACAAATGAGGGCATTGATTATTTCCATGATTTGAAAGTGAAAAATTATCGTATATCATGGATTGATACAGAGGGAAATGTTATTTTTGATAGTGCGTCTGATACTGCGGAAATGGAAAATCATTTAGAGCGGGAAGAAGTGCGGGAAGCCCTTTCTTCGGGCTATGGTGAAAGTAAACGGTATTCTGCTACTTTGATGGAGCGTTCGTTTTATTCCGCGCAGAAACTTGATGATGGCACTGTATTACGGCTTTCCATATCTCAAAATTCTATTTTGACGCTCCTTTTAGGTATGACACAGCCGATTTGCATTATATTTGTGATCGCGCTGATTCTTTCCATTGTTTTAGCTATTCAAGTTTCAAAAAAAATAGTAAAGCCATTAAATGAAATTGATCTTGATAATCCGTTGTCAAATGAGGGCTATGATGAGCTTTCCCCTTTTTTACGGCGTATTGACAGCCAGCAAAGACAGCTACGGGGGCAGAAAGCCGAGCTTCTCCAAAAAGAGAATGAATTAAATACGATTATCGGCAGCATGAATGAGGGCATGATTCTCCTAAATCAAAAAGGGAAAATTATCAGTATAAACCCTGCGGCAAGAAAACTGTTGGACGCTGGCACAGACTGTATCGGTTCTGATATGCTGTCCTTATGCCGTAATCTTGAATTGCAGGAAATCCTTACGAAAGCCTTGCACGGAGAACGGGGCGAAAACATTATCCGGCTACATGGAGAAAGCTATCAAATTGACGCTGACCCGATCACTTCTGAAAACATTGTGAAAGGAGCCGCGCTCTTCTTTTTCAATGTGACAGAAAAAGAAAAAGCGGAACAGATACGGCGCGAATTTACCGCTAATGTGTCCCATGAATTAAAAACCCCGCTTCACTCCATTTCCGGGTATGCGGAGCTTTTGAAAAACGATATGGTAAAGGAGAATGATAAAATACCCTTTGCCGGAAAGATTTATGATGAAGCCGGACGAATGATACGGCTTGTGGAGGACATTATCAGTCTTTCGCACCTTGACGAAGGTGCGGACGATATGCAGAGAGAAAATATCGACCTATACACATTGGCAGAAAAGGCGGTACAGAGCTTAGAGCCAGAGGCAGATACCGTATGTGTTGCATTGGAGCTTTCCGGCGTTCCGGCTCCCCTTAACGGTATACCCCAGCTTTTATACAGTGTGATTTATAATCTTTGTGACAATGCGATTAAGTATAATCACGAAAACGGAAAAGTAATGGTGAACATACAGAATGAAAACGGCATGGTAGTTTTATCAGTGGAGGATACAGGGATAGGAATTGCCCCCGAACATCAAGAGCGGATTTTTGAGCGTTTCTATCGTGTTGATAAGAGCCATTCTAAGGCAGTAGGGGGAACCGGGCTTGGGCTTTCTATTGTGAAACACGCTGCTAAAATCCATAATGCCAAAGTTGATGTAAAAAGCCATGTTGGAAAAGGCACGACGGTTATTGTAACATTTCCCCAATAAAAAATTTGAACTGTTTTTACTATCTTTTGTCATAAGAATGTATTAGAAAAAGCTGAACCGATAACATGCATAATCAGCAGTTATCGGTTCGGTTAATCCGCTTCAAATTGTTAATTAAACAGCTACACTATACAAATATTGAGCATATCAATACAATTATTATAGACATTACCATAATTCCAATGAATCCTCCGCATCCATCCACATTTGCATATTCCCTTCAAGATACAGTCTTGCGTATTCAAGCGGCTCATCTATTGCCAGAGCATTTAAGGCACATTTAGAGCAGGGAGTAGTTTTCAATCCTTCTTCCGCTTTATTACAGTCTATCCGCAAGAAATAACCTGCATAAGTGTATACGTCAATGCTGTTATGGAGGATATTGTATGTTGCATAAATCATATTCATATTTAATCTGTCCTCTTTTCATTGATTTTTTGAAAGCATTTCAATCAGTTTACCAATTCCCGTATATTTTGTGTTATAATGTTTTATGTGATTTTGTTTCCCTTATTTTTTCCCTTATCAGGGTTCGTAATGCCCTGTGGGAAGATATAATACAAGGGAAACAATAAGGGAAAGCTCATCTGCGATAAACTTAGTATTTTCAAGGGTTAGCCGAGATTTTAATAACAAAATATAACAGCTAATATTTCCCTTAAAAAACATCAAATCACAATCAGGAGTTGGTTTTGCTGATTATGTCCTTTATGATGATATGCATCGTCCATTGGCGGTTATTGAAGCTAAGAGAACCTGTGTGGATGTTTCGAAGGGAAGACAGCAGGCGAAGCTTTATGCGGATTTACTGGAACAAAAATATAAAAGAAGACCAGTCATTTTCCTTACAAATGGATTTGAAACGCATATTATTGACGGGCAATATCCTGAGAGAAAATGTTCGGTTATTTATTCAAAAAGAGACTTGGAGAAATGGTTCAATTTATTGACTATGAGGACAAGTCTTAAGCATGTTGCTGTGGATAAGAACATTGCCGGACGATATTATCAGGAATCTGCTGTAAAAGCGGTATGTGATAGTTTAGATGAGAAGAACCGCAGGAAAGCCCTGCTTGTTATGGCAACCGGCTCTGGAAAGACAAGAACGGTGATCGCATTGTGCGATTGCTTGTTGAAAGCCGGCTGGATAAAGAATATTCTGTTTCTTGCCGATCGGAATTCACTTGTCACACAGGCGAAAAGAAGTTTTGTGAATATGCTGCCGAATTTATCGTGTACAAATCTTGTTGAAGAGAAGGATCACTATAATGCACACTGTGTTTTCTCGACTTATCAGACGATGATGAATTGTATTGATACGGTAAGCGATAGTGAAGGAAAACTATTTACATGCGGACATTTTGACCTTGTGATATGCGACGAGGCGCATAGATCTATTTATAACAAGTACAAAGATATTTTTTCCTATTTTGATGCGCCGTTGATTGGTCTTACCGCTACGCCGAAGGATGAAATCGACAAGAATACATATGAGATCTTTGAATTAGAGAACGGTGTTCCCACATTTGGATATGATTTGGCGCAGGCTGTGAAAGACGGATATCTTGTTGACTATGTTTCTGTTGAATCGAAGCTTAAGTTTATAGAGCAGGGAATTGTGTATGATGAATTATCAGAAGAAGATAAGAGGGCATATGAGGAAACTTTTGAGGATGAACATGGGGACTTGCCCGATTCTATAGGTTCGTCTGCTCTTAACACATGGATATTCAATGAGGACACGATAAAACAAGTTTTAAATATTTTGATGACCGAGGGCATTAAGATTGATTATGGACAGAAGATTGGTAAGACAATTATTTTTGCAAAGAATCATGATCATGCTGAGAAGATACTGGAAGTTTACAACAAAGAGTATCCTCGTCTCCCGGATTATGCGAAAGTAATAGATAATTATATGACTTACGCGCAGAGCGCCATTGATGAGTTTTCTGATCCAAAGAAGATGCCTCAGATTGCAATTTCTGTAGACATGTTAGATACGGGTATTGATGTGCCGGAAGTTTTGAACTTAGTATTTTTTAAAAAGGTGATGAGTAAAGCAAAATTCTGGCAGATGATTGGACGGGGTACAAGGCTTTGTTCTGGTTTGCTTGACGGCGAAGATAAGCAGAGATTTTATATTTTTGATTTCTGCGGAAACTTTGAATTTTTCCGAATGAATAAAGGAAAGGCTGCAGCTAACAGGATTGCACTTCAAGGGGCTATTTTTAATTTGAAATTTGAGATTTCCTATAAGCTTCAGGATCTCGAATATCAGATTGATAGACTGATGGAATATCGCAAGGAATTGGTCAAGCAAATGAGTGAGAAAGTTCAGGAATTACCAAGGGATAACTTTGCTGTGCGCCAGCATCTAAAGTATGTGGATTTGTATTCTTCAGAATCGAATTATAATGTGCTTACATATGAGGATACCTTAATTGTCAGGGAAGAAGTTGCACCTTTGATATTTCTGGATGGAGATGAGGCGAGCGCTGTTCGGTTTGATGCACTTATGTATGGAATTGAACTGGCGTACTTAGTTGGAAAGAAGTACTCAAAAGCTCGTAAGGATCTGCACAAAAAAGTCGCAGGGATTGCAAGTGTGGCAAATATTCCTGAAATTCAGGCACAGTCAGACTTGATCAACAAGATTTTGAATACAGATTATGTTGATAATGCCGGAATTAACGAATTTGAAGAAATTAGAGAAAAACTTCGTGATTTGATGAAGTATATTCCTACGGGAACGATCAAATATGTAACAAATTTTACAGATGAATTGCTTTCAACGGAATGGAAAGAATCTGAACTTGAAAATGATGAACTCAAGAATTACAAGGCGAAGGCAGAATATTATATCAAGCAACATCAGGATAATATTGCAATTGCCAAATTAAAGACAAATCAACCTCTGACGCCGGCAGATGTTGCGGCGTTAGAAGAAGTTCTATGGTGTGAAGTAGGCACGAAGCAGGATTATGAACAGGAATTTGGCACTAAACCGCTTGGTGAGTTTGTCCGTGAGATTGTGGGATTGGACATGAATGCTGCCAAGGAAGCATTCTCGGAGTATCTGACAAATACAAGTCTTGACAGCAGACAGATTTATTTTGTGAATCAGATCGTGGAATATATTGTTCATAATGGAATGATGAAAGATTTTACTGTTCTCCAGGAACCGCCATTTACGGATCGGGGAAGTGTGGTTGAGATATTCACTGATTTGAACGTGTGGATGGGAATTCGGAAGGTTATAGATACAATAAATGCCAATGCGGCAGCGTAGAAGGAAATATGAACTTAACGAATGTATGTGCTCGAAGATGATTACATGGTTTGATCAAAAAAGAGGTAGTGATAGAACATGGCATATAAAAAGCAATTAAGTGGGGAGAGCTAAATAAATTATTTCTAAAAATACTTCAATAGAATCTGAATTTCTTGATTCGGGAAGACTCAAATTAATGTAATTAGCAGCAAAGTTATACTTTTTCGTTATGTCAGCGTATAATGGAGTTAGTGTACTGATATTCGTGAAATCGAGAGGAAGACTGGTAAGGAAATAGATGAGTTGGAAAAGTTGTTGAATTTGTAAAGAAGGGTATACAAAGTTGATAAATTCAGAGTTGTAGTATAGAGGAGATAATGATAATGAATGGAAAAAAAGTGCGTGTAGGTGTGAGTTTACTGGTTGGTAACATAGATAACATGGTCCGGTTTTATAGAGATATACTGGGCTTTCAAACTCAATGGAATGGCGGTTCGTTTGCAGATTTTGAAACGGCAAGCGGTGACTTTTGAGATTGCCCTCTAGCTGCCTAGTTTCTCTGATGTGGATCCGGAATATGAACGCCTGTTGAAGTTGAATGTGCAATTTCCGACAGGAGAGTCCATCACTTACCCTTTCGGGGTTCGTAATTTTTATGTATCAGATCCAGAGGGAAATCTGCCGGTGAGCTACATATAAGATAAATCAGTTTTTCAGCGTTAATGTAAATGCCTATGATTTGATTACAGCTTACTGTGCGGATGATTCTTATTTTGATTACGCAGAGACATTCCTTAACGATGGTATTTCTGTAGAACAGCTTGCTTTATTGACATTGTGGATTCAAAAATAAAGGAGTATTTTTCTGAAACCAATTTAAAACGTATTCGCACAGCATACGGAGTCACTCAGGCAGAGTTATCGGAACGTTCCGGTGTCAGCCTTCGTTCGATTCAAATGTATGAACAGCGAAACAAAAACATCAACAAAGCAAGTGTAGATAAAGTATATAGCCTTGCTAAGGTTTTAGGCTGCACAATGGAAGATTTGATTGAGCATGTTGTACTATAATGAAGCCATCCCGCACCAGAGGGCAGAAAATATCGGGAAAGTGTTAGTATTCAGTTGTACAATATAATCACAGCGGAACGGGAAGGAGAATACTGCTCATGAACAGTTGGAATGACGGTATACGCAATGCAATTTGTTACATTGAAGATCATCTGACCGAGGATATTGATGTAAATGAAATCGCAAGCAAAGCATTTGTGTCAAGCTTTTACTTTCAAAAAATATTTCATGTATTATGTGGATTTACAGTTGGGGAGTACATTAAAAATCGCCGTCTGACACTGGCTGCTCAGGAACTTTGTTCAACCGATATCAGGGTACTTGATGCTGCACTGAAGTATGGGTACAGTTCGCCTGACAGCTTTGCAAAAGCATTCACTAAGTTTCATGGGGTAACGCCTTCACAGGCAAGAGAAAAGAACCGCAGTCTGAATTCTGTTGCTCCGCTGAAAATAAAACTTACATTGGAGGGTGGTACTATGTTAGAGTACAAAATTGCGGAAAAAGAACAGTTCACGGTTATAGGAGTTTCCCGTAAATTCAATTCAGAGACTTCATATCAAAAAATACCTGAGTTTTGGCAGGAGCATATGAAAAGCGAGAATGGGAAGATCATATGCGGAAGGTATGGAATCTGCATGGACAGTGAGGGGCAGAACTTTGAGTATCTGATAGCTGATAATTACAGTCCAGAAAGCGAAGTTCCTGAGGGATTAGAAATAAGAGTAATTCCAGCCGGGACATGGGCAGTATTTCCTTGTCACGGAACATTGCCGAAATCTTTACAGGATGTGAACACAAGAATATGGAGCGAGTGGCTGCCATCCTGTAAGACATACAGGCTTGCAGGTAATTATAATATTGAGATGTATACGAAAGATATGAATTACAGCGAAATCTGGATACCTATAGAAAAGAATTGATAAATTGAGTGTTGATTCCCCTTAGAAATTAAAGGCAAATAGTAATATGGCCGGGAACTTCCTCTGCTTTGATCGGCGCAGAGGAAGCTCCCCTTTCCCCTGCGCAGCTGTCATCTACCCCTTTGTGGGCTTGACGGTTATCTGTTTTATAGATTATACCGTAATATCCAAAGATGGCCTCGGGCTTAATGATAATTCGCTGTTGCCTTTTACAATGCGATTTTCTACATCTTCGCGGGTAATGTTGCGCACAATGCTTGTATCAAATGGCTGCCCAAGCTGCCAGTTTGGGTCTGCTTCTCTTACAGCTTCGAAAAATGCTTTTGTATACATTCGCTCATATTGCCCAAGCGTCCATGTACCGCTTAACCGATCGGATTTTTCAACGCTTAACTGATAGCGCGTAAAAACTTCAGTACGTTTTGTTGTATCGCCATTGGCGATTCCTTTTTCTAGTATGAAATGGCGCTTTGTCTCATCAAACATGTCTTGCCGGGCAGTTTCGGAAACATCTATTATTTTGTGGAATTCGGACGGATCTTTACCTGTAATGTCCATTCCCGCTACACCATAAGGATTTACGAAATCACCGTCCTCATCAAAAAGTCCCATATAATTACGAATAAATGTTTCTTCGTCTGTTTCAAGTGGATTTTTAAATTTAAAATCAAGATCATCATCCTTTAGTCCAAGCATCTGCTTAAGCATTTTCAGGTCTTGCAGATCTTTTTCAGCCTTAACTTTCGCAGCAGATTTAGGTGCTTCTCCGTTGGGATGCCCTTCGTCATACATTGCTTTGGCACGTTTGTATCGCGCGCTGTTTGTATTAATTGCACCTGTGTAAGGCTTATAACCTACAACCATTGACATAACGCAATCCTCCTTAAATATAAATTCTTTTTGTCTATGCACTTTATTATTACATCGGCAATTTAGCGGAATATTTTAAGAAAATTTTGGGAAATTGATCCATTTCTATCTCATCCAACGACAGGCATATATTTGTCGAGATATTCCTCTATTGTTTTCATGTTGTAAAAAAGCATAATATATTTATATCTTGAAAACAAGAAAGATTGATATTTACACCGATTTTATGTATTTCTTTAGTGGAAATCTGGTTGACTTTGCGCTATACTTTTGTATGTAAAATCAAAAGTTATGGAGGTAAATATGAAAAAAGGATTTGCATTTTTTGTTGCAGCAATAATGGCTTTCGGATTGGCTGCTTGTGGTAAAGATACGAAAGATACGAAAAATGTCGCTATTGACTATGGCAAATCTGACATCTACTCAAAGTCAGATATGGATGCGGCAATAGAACTTATTGAAAAAGAGTTTTCCACTTGGGAAGGATGTGAACTACATAGTATCAGCTATACGGCAGATGAATGTAATAGTAAAAAAAATATAGAATGGATGAACAACCTTGGAGATGAAAACATTGAATTTACTCAGTGTATAGAGTTTGTCAGTGATTTTCATTCGCCAAAAGACGGTGGTGATGCATGGGACGCAGATTCAGAATATACGAATTGGGAGTGGTGGCTTGCCCGTGCTGACAGCGGGGAGTGGAATCTAATGACCTGGGGCTACTGATGCTGTATTTCAAGATTGTTGGGAAACGTGGACCTGATACCCGCCGTTAGGGAGTAGTTAATGACAATAATAGAAAATAATCAGTTCATAAATGGATACTCCTTGGTTTTTTATATCTATTATGCGTATCCAGCTATGAAATGCCGATTACTTTATTCTTCGGGGGAAAATTCGTTTAGTATCTCAGTATCATTATCCAACTGGCTGTTTCGATCAAGTTTTGATGTAAATAATGGATGATTTTTTATGGGTTGTCTTGTATAATGAAAAGAAAGTCCTCTGTCAATTGAAGAATGGAGATATTATAAGAGATGAAGAGAATGATACGAGAATTATTTGTAATGACAATTGCTACTTTGATTATTGCGGCAGCAGTATTTTTCTTCCTGATCCCAAGTCACGCGGCGGTCAGTTCGGTGTCGGGTTTGGCGATCGTATTGTCGAATTTTATACCGTTGACCGTATCAGCGATCACGATGATCTTGAATGTAGTCTTGCTGATAGCCGGTTTCTTACTTTGCGGGCATGAATTTGGATTCAAGACAGTATACACATCCATTCTGCTTCCTGTGTTTATCGGTATTTTTGAGATTCTGTTACCGAATAATGGATCACTGTCCGGGGATGTTGTGCTTGATGTGGCCTGCTATATCTTTACGGTGAGTATCGGTCTTAGTATTCTGTTTAACATGAATGCTTCCTCTGGGGGATTGGATATCGTGGCAAAGATCTTGAACAGATATCTGCATATAGATCTTGGTAAGGCGATGAGTTTAAGCGGTATGCTGGTGGCGCTTAGTTCAGCGTTGGTGTATGATTCGAAGACGGTGGTGCTGAGTGTTCTGGGAACATATCTGAATGGTATGGTGCTGGATCATTTTATATTCGGGCAGAATATTAAGAGAAGAGTCTGTATTATTTCTAAGGATAAGGAGAAGCAGATCCGTGATTGGATATTGTATACCTTGAAGAGCGGGGCGACGATCTATCAGGCAGAGGGGGCATATGGCGGAACAACCCAGACGGAGATCATCACGATCGTTGATAAGAATGAATACCAGAAATTGATGCAGTATGTGATCAAGGAGGATCCGTCGGCATTCATTACGGTCTATAATGTAAGTGATATGCGTTATATTCCTAAGAATAGCAGAAGTTAAAACGAAGGCATTAGCGGAGGGACACGGAATGGGAAGAGGAATATTAGAGCATGCTTACAAGGAAATATTTCCTTTCTGGGATAGAATACCGGAAGCAGACAGAGAATATATCTGCCAGAATTCTTACATGGTTACATATCCCAAAGGGAAGAATATTCATGACGGCAGTGAATGTTCCGGTGTGATCATTGTCCGGTCAGGAAGCATCAGACTTTACATGATGTCGGATGAGGGGAAGGAGATCACGCTTTACCGGCTGCACAGCGGGGATATGTGTATGTTGTCTGCTTCTTGTGTATTAGAGGCGATTACTTTTGAAGTGTTCCTGGATGTTGAAGAGGACAGTGAATGTTATGTGATCAGCGGGCCTGCGTTTGCGGCGGTTGCGAAGCGCAATCCGGATATTAAGATATTTGCCCTGGAGACTGCTGTCGGGCGGTTCTCGGATGTGATGTGGGTGATGCAGCAGATCCTTTTTATGAGTATGGATAAAAGGCTTGCTATTTTCCTTTCTGATGAATCCTCAAGGACGGGTTCAGATACGATCAGGTTGACTCACGGGCAGATCGCCCTCTATATGGGATCTGCCCGTGAAGTCGTGTCAAGAATGCTGAAATATTTCGCCAATGAAGGGATTGTAGAGGTCTCCCGGGGTGGTATCAGGATTCTTGATAAGAAGCGTCTGCATAAATTGACGTTCTGATGAGGAAACCACGACGCCGTTAAAAATTTATGGCGGCATGCTGAATGAGATGTAAGGGAGAAAAAAGGGTGATGAATGTAATGCCGATTTCAGATTTGATTGTTAAGGTTGAGACGATATGTAAGGCAAATGGAGTGAAGAGACTGGATTTGTTTGGTTCCTTTGCAACAGGAACAGCGACACCGACAAGTGATATTGATTTCGTTGTTTACGGGTGCAAGGATATATTTCATTTGGAGGAAGATATATTGCAGATTGATACACTCCGAAAGATAGATATCTTTGATTATGATAGTATTAACAATGAATTTTTGTTGGAGGATATAAAAAAATATGGAAAACAGATATATTAATCGGTACAATACATTTTGTAAAAGTCTAAAAAATTTGGAGAAAAGTCTGAATGCTGATCCGAAAGCGGATTTTGTATTGGAAGGAACCGTTTTAAACTATAACCTTACTTTTGATATATCCTGGAAAGTGATGAAGGATATATTGATAAAAAAACTGGAGATTCTTGGTTTCGCAATTGGATCACCGCGTGAGACATTGCAGCAGGCTTTTACGAATGGTATTATTGATAATGATCAGTGGATGCAGATGCTTCGGGTAAGAAATCAGTTGGCGCATGATTATGACGGAACTTTTGCTGCGGAGAAGTTTCAGGATATTATTCAAGTATATTATCCGTTATTTGTAAGATTGAAGGGCAATATAGAGAAATATTATTCCTGATACTTCGCATTTCATGATTCCGATCATTTTTATGATAATATTGATTAAGTTAATAAAAAGTGCTATCATCATATATAAAAATGAGGAGGATCGAAACGGATGAAGATTTATATTTCTGTAGACATGGAGGGGATGGCAGGCATATGCAGTACGAGACAGGAGACGGATGATAATGTACGTTTTCGCAAAGCCTATGAACAACAAGTAGAATGGGTGATCGAGGGAATTCAGCAAAGTGGGCGTAATGGGGAGATTGAAGAGATCACCATCTCAGATTCACATGGATATGGAAGGAATCTAAGCTATGATCTCACTGAGATGGATGAGAGGATCACGCTCATCAGCGGTTCGCCGCGTCCGCATTATATGATGTGCGGATTGGATGAGAGTTATGACATTGTATTTTTGGTAGGGTATCATTGCGGGATTGGGGATCCGGCCGGGAATATGGAGCATACGGTGAATGGGTATACTTATTATAATGTAACGATCAATGATGTTTACATGAATGAGAGTACATTGAGTGCGGCATATGCGGGATATTATCATGTGCCGGTGGGACTTGTGATCGGAGATACCGGTTTGAAAAAGCAGTTGCATGGAGATAAGATGCTGCCGCACGTGGAGTATGTGACGACAAAAGAATCAATCAGCAGAATGGCGGCAAAATATAAAGCTAAGTCGTTGGTAAGAAGAGAAACGATCGAGGGAGTTAAGAAGGTACTGGAGAAGGATATCTCAGAGATACCGGTATATTGTATTCAAGGACCCTATCGTCTGGAAGTTGATTTTACATATCGGCCGATGGCAGATGCTTCGGCAGGAATGCCGGGTGTAACACAGCAGGGCAGGAATGTAGTGATGGAATTGGATAATTATGTAGAAGTTTATGATGCGCTCTTTTCTATAGGAACGATTGCGATGGCGCAGTATCCGTTTGACAAGTGCTAAAAATGTATTTAAATAGTTGGAAAATAAAACAGGCAGAGGTTAGCTGCCTGTTTTATTAGTTGTTCTATGTAATACTCCTCTTTTGGCCATGATCTGGCGTCCGCAGTTAATGTATGAAGGCATTACCCGGAAAAAGATATCCAGCTCTTCTTTGGAATGCAGCGCAGAAAGACTGTCTATCAGAGTCGAATAGTATTTCCTGTCGAATTCCTGGTGTAAACGGTCACATTCCAATCCTAACTCTGTAGGAATCAAATATAGATTTTTCAGATTCCCATCTTCCTTTTCCTTTTTAATCAATCCCTTTACATGAAGGTTTGAGACGATCTTCGAGGCGGCACAAAGTGTGAATCCCCAGTAATCTGCAATATCTGAGACAATAAGACCAGGATGTTCGATAATATATTGAAGTGTGTGTGCTTCGGTAAAATTCATTACGTGTCCATTTCCGTAGTCGTGCTGTCCTTTATTCCATGGAGAGCATGTAATAGTGTAATCATCTAACATACGGTATGCTTTGATGTAATCAGTATAATCTTCAGGATTGTTCATGTTTTCTCCTATTTAGACGTTACAAATGAGATGATATATATTGTACTATAAAGAATATAAAGTATCAATAAGCCTATATAGAAAATTCTTATATAAGTTCAGATATATATAAAAAAACTATTAACTTAATTAACAATAAAATATTGATTAAGTTAATAAAATAGAGTATCCTATTTAAAAGATATATGTACGAGGAGGAAATGAAAGTAATGAAACGAAAAATTGCAGTAGTAATCTGTATGCTGGCAATGACGGGCAGTATGCTTGCCGGATGCGGGGGGAACAGTACAGACGAGAGCAAAGGTACAGATGGAGTTATAGGAACAGAGACGGCTGGGGAGACAACTTATAAAGATACGATCGTGTATTCACTCGATGCAACACCGACCGGTAATTTTGTACCGGTGCTGTCTGAGAGTGATTATAATACATCAGTAATGGATGTTGTTCATGCATCATTATTGATTCCAGATGCAGAGGGGAATCTGGAGGATTATCTGGCAGAGAGTCATGAAGTATCAGAGGATGGTACGGTGATTACATTCCATCTGCATGACAATGCCTATTTTAGTGACGGGGAGAAGGTTACGGCAGATGATGTTGCGTTTACGTTTACATATATGAGCGATCCGACGGATGAGAGATGGACAGACCAGACCACGATGATCAAGGGCGCGGATGAGTATCGGGAAGGGAAAGCAGATTCGATTGAAGGTGTCAAGGTCATTGATGAGAACACGATCGAATTCACATTAACAAAGTATTTCCCTAAAGCATTATCTTTTATCGGAGAGACAGGGATTGCTCCGGAACATATCTGGAAAGATGTTCCTTATGCGGAAATAGAGAACACGAGAGAACTTTTGGGTGAGAATACGGTAGGATGCGGTCCATATCATGTGATTGAACTTGTAGAAGATCAATATGTGAAGCTTGAAGCAAGTGATAATTTCTTCTTGGGCGATGTGGCAACCAAGTATTTCATTTTCCGTGTTACGAATGCAGATTCCATTACAACGGAGCTTAAGACGGGCAATGTTGATATTGCAGCAGTTACCAATCTTCTGCAGGCAGAATTAGATCAGATTGATAATGAGGGATTTGATATCAAATATTTCCCATATGATCTCGTTCAGGCGATTGTCTTCAGTGCATCAGAGGATGGCGGGACACCGGAAGCTGTAAAACAGGCAATCCGCTATGGAATGGATGTGAAGGGATTCATTGAGAATTATATGGAAGGAAGAGCGGATCCGGCTCCGATTCTGATCAGTTCAGGAAGTTGGGCATTCCCAAAGGATGTAGAATATCCGGATGCAGATATCGATGCAGCGAAAAAAGCATTGGAAGACGGCGGATATAAGGATGTGAATGATGATGGATTCGTGGAGGATCCGGATGGGAATCCATATACATTCCGGTTGGTCTATCCGACGGGTCTTACATGTAGAGAACAGTTTGCGGTAGTATTACAGGAAGAAGCGAAAGAATTCGGACTTAATATTGAACTGACGGGTACAGATTTCCCAAGTTTGATGAAGATCATGAAGGATCCGGCTGCTTATGAGGCGTATTTGATGGGAAATGGTGTTGACAGTGTTGATCCGGATTTGTATGCGTTTGGATATATCGATTCATTTGCGGAGTCACAGGAAGCCTATGATCTGATTGCCGAAGCAGCGGAAGAGCTTGATCAGGACAAACGGTGTGAGTTATATAAGGAGGCGGCAGAATATTTGGTGACAGCTCCGACAACGCGCATGTCTCTGTTTTGTCAGGAGAAAGCATATGCATACAGAGATACAATAGAAAATTATGGAGCAGGATCCTTTAACAATTTCTACCATATTCATGAGTGGAAGATGGCAGAATAGATAATCGGATATTTGGGAAGGTGATGTGGGAATAAAGCATCACCTTCTTTTTCCATATCAGCTTTCATGACAAAGGAGAACGGACAAAACATATGAGACGTTATATATGTAAGAGATTAGGCGTATACGCTGCGATCTTTGTAGGGGTTACGATATTGATATTTGGGATGATGATGGCGATGCCGGGCGATCCGTTTTCCGGTCTGATGCTGGATCCCAGCATTCCGCCGGAGTATATTGAACAGCAGCAGGAGAAGCTGGGCCTTAATGATCCGGTACCGATCCAGTATATTAAGTGGGTATCCCGGATCTTAAGGGGAGATATGGGATTCACCTCGGACGGCAGACCGGCGGCGCCTCAAGTATGGGCAGCGATGAAGAATACATTTCTGATCACGATCCCTTCTTTTTTATTCAGTACATTGATCGCGGTACTGTTTGGAATTTATTCAGCGATCCATGTGAATCGTTTTTTTGATAAGGCTGTAACACTTTTGACTTTTTTAGAAGTATCGATTCCCACGTTTTTTCTTGCTCTGACCTGTGTGAAATTCTTTGGGTATGATCTTCAGCTGCTTCCGGTTTCGGGACTGCATTCCCTGACCGGCAATCTGACAGGATGGGCATATATCCAAGATTCTATTCTGCATATGATACTTCCGGTCTCTATTCTGACGCTGACTCAGACATCCAGTATGCTGCGTTACACAAGATCGTCCTTGCTGGAAGTCATAGGCCAGGATTATGTGCGGACGGCAAGGGCAAAAGGGCTTACCAGGAAACAGGCAATACTGCGGCACGGGGTTAAGAATGCGCTTCTTCCGATGATCACGATATTCTGCATGAGGCTTCCGGTGATTGTATCTGGTGCGTTGTTTACAGAGACCGTATTCGTGTGGCCGGGAATCGGGATGCTGAATTACAACTCTATTATGGGAAGAGAATATTCCATTATTATTGCCATCGCAGCTATGCTGGCTATTATTATTCTGATGACGAACCTGCTGGCAGATATCTTATATATGGTTGCTGACCCGCGGATTCGTTTGGGAGGTGTAAAACAGTCATGAAAAAGTTATGGATGCGTTTGTGCCAAATGCACGGCCGCAAAGAGCTATCAGCGGAGCATCTGTCATTTGGCCAATTGACTATAAAGAGATTTTGCAGGGATAGATGGGCGGTGTTTGGGTGTATTGTCATTCTGGCAGTCCTATGTATTGTCTTGGCGGCGCCTGTTATCTGTGAGTATAAGCCGGAAACGATTGATAAAAGTATGATCCGCAAGGCGCCCGGAGAAGGGCATATCCTGGGAACTGACGATTATGGCAGGGATGTGTTCAGCAGGCTGGTATACGGTGGGCGTGTTTCGATGGCGGTTGCGGTCTGTGCAACGGCGTTGCAGTTGTTTTTCGGAATTGTACTGGGGTCTTTTGCAGGGTATTTTGGGAAATGGGTTGATTCATTTATTATGCGTGTCGCGGATGTATTCATGTGTTTTCCATTTTATATTATAGCGGTATGTCTGGCAGCGATTTTAGGTCCCGGGCTTCGCAATACGATCATTATACTTGGGTTTCTTGGATGGCCAAGCCTGTGCCGGATGGTGCGTGCAGAGATTCTGTCTATTAAGGAAAATGATTTTATTATGGCGGCAAAGTCACTTGGGCTTAGTTCTGGTGAGATTATGTTTCGGCATATTCTGCCGAATGTCATCTCGCCGATCATCGTCTCGGCAACACTGTCTGTGGCAGGGGCGATTATGTCAGAGGCATCCTTAAGCTTCCTGAATCTGGGAGTGAAGATTCCGCAGCCAAGCTGGGGCAATATGCTCTCGTCAGCTCAGAGTATGAATACTCTTATCAACGAATGGTGGAGATGGGTTCCGCCGGGACTTTGTATCATTATCGTGATCCTATCTATCAATTATATAGGCGAAGGCCTTCGCAAAGCAATGACTCCAAAGGCAGGTGAATAGAAGATGGGAAAGATATTAGAAGTAAATCATTTGACCGTAGAATTTCAGACGGTGCAGGGGATTGCATCTGCCGTAAGAGACTTGAGTTTTGATATAAATGAAGGGGAGATCATCGGTATCGTAGGGGAATCCGGGAGCGGGAAGAGTGTTACGTCTCTTGCGGTCATGGGGCTTCTAGATGAGAATACTGCGCGTATTCCCAATGGGGAGATTCTGTTCCGGGGGAAAGATCTGCTGAAATTATCAGAGAAAGAACTTTGTAAGCTTCGTGGTGCAGAGATTACGATGGTATTTCAGGAGCCGGCTATGGCGCTGAATCCTGTTATGAGAGTAGAGAAGCAGCTTCAAGAGGTATATCGGATACATGCGCGTTCCCGAGCTAAGAACTGCCGTGGAGAGCTTACTGCGCTGTTAGAGGAGCTTCGAGTTCCGGATGCCGGACAGGTTTTGAAAAAATATCCATTTGAATTGAGCGGCGGAATGAAACAGCGGATCATGATCGCGATGGCAATGCTCAGTAAACCGCAGCTTATGATTGCAGACGAACCGACAACGGCTCTAGATGTTACAACACAGGCGGAAATTCTGGAGCTTATAAAGATGATGCAGAAGGAGACGGGATGTGCGGTAATTCTGATCACCCATGATCTTGGTGTTATCGCGGAGATGGCAGACAGAGTTCTGGTCATGTATCGCGGACAGTTGGTGGAACAAAGAGAGATCGGAGAATTCTACCGCGGGGCGCGTCATCCTTATTCCAAAGACCTTTTAAGATCCAGGCCGGAGGGATTTGACAGAAGATTCTGGTCGATCCCCGGAACGATTCCAAATGCGTATACACCTCTTACGGGATGCGGATATTGCGGCAGATGCCGCCAGGCGGAAGAAAGATGTCAGGACACCCCGCCGCAACTTACTATTTTCCCGGACGGGAGTCAGGTACGGTGTCACAAATGTCGGGGAGGGATGGAAAATGAGCAATGAAAATCCGCTAATTGAGATAAATCATCTGAAAAAATATTATTCAGTTTCTAATGGGATTTTTACCAATAAGAAAGCTTCTCTGAAAGCAGTCGATGACGTCAGCCTCACTGTCTGGAAGAAACACAGCTTAGGGATCGTAGGGGAATCCGGATGCGGGAAATCGACGATGGGGAAGACGATACTGCGGTTGATCGAACCAAGTGGCGGCAGTGTCGTATTCGGCGGGAAAGAGTTATTTCATGTAGAAGAGAAACGATTTATGGATCAGAAACAGCTTCGTTCTCTTAGGAAGGAGATGGCAATGGTGTTTCAGGATCCATACGGTTCCCTAAATCCGCACATGACAATAGGAGATGCCGTTAAGGCGGGGGTGCTGCGGCATAAGATCGTGCCCAGGGAAGAGGCTGTGGAGTATTGCATTGAGATGCTTTGTGCCTGTGGTTTGGAAAAAGAAGCATATGCTTCTTATCCCAACGAGTTCAGCGGCGGGCAGAGACAGAGAGCAGTTATTGCGAGGGCATTGGCGCTAAGACCAAGGTTTGTAGTTTGTGATGAACCGACTGCGGCGCTGGACGTGTCGATTCAGTCCCAGGTGTTGAACATGATGTTGGACATGCAGGAACAGATGGAGTTTACCTATCTTTTTATTTCACATAATCTGCAGGTGACAAGGGCGTTCTGCGATGAAATAGCGGTTATGTATCTTGGGAAGATTGTTGAGAAAGGAAAAGCGGACGAGGTATATTATCACAGTATCCATCCATATACAAAGGCATTGATCGCATCGCTTCCGGTCAGTGAGCCAGGCCGGAAAAAGGGAGAACGTAAGATTATAAACAGTATTCCGAGTATGATGGACGTACCGCAAGGGTGTCGTTTTCATACAAGATGTCCCTATGCAGATGAGAAATGCAGGACAGAGGAGCCAGAGCTTAGGCAGATCGAGGACGGTCATGCTGCGGCATGCCATAGGGCATAGCATAGAGAGAATAGGAGAGAAGAATAGGAGAGAAGAATATGAACCAGGATATTTCAAGAGATGATTTAAAGCAATGGGAAGATAATTTCAGATCAGGGAAGTCAAATACGTTCTTGCAGAATTCTCTGGTACGGCATGATTTAAAAGAAGTATATGCGGACAGGCATTTGATGCAGGCAGCTCAGATGTGTTTTCCGGAAGAACCCAAGATTGGAGATGTGATGGCACAGAAGCAGTCTGGGCGGTGTTGGATATTTGCCGCACTTAATGTCCTGAGAAGCCGTGTGATTGATCATAAGGGAATGGATTCCAGTTTCCGTTTTTCGGTTCCGTATCTGTATTTTTATGACAAATTGGAACGGGCTAATTTTTTCCTGGAGAGGATTCTGCGGGACAGAGGAATGGATAAGGAAGGGAAGATAGATCGTTCATTATTCTATTATCCGGTCGGTGAAGGCGGGCAGTGGTATATGGTAAAGGATCTGGTTGAGAAATATGGTCTTGTGCCGGAAATAAGTATGCCGGAGACATACCATAGTGAGAATACACAGCAGTTTTGCTCTGTGATTAATAAAATTGTCCGCAACGGTGCCGTTCAGCTGATTCATATGATGGATGAAGAAAAAGCCGAAAAAGAACTGAACGAAAAGAAAGCAGAGATCATGTATTCTGTTTATAAATTATTGTGCAGCTGTCTTGGAACCCCGCCCTCTGAATTTACCTATGAATATAAGGATGCAAAGGGAGAATATCATGTATTAAGAATGACACCCAGGCAATTTGCCGACGAATTCTGCGAGTGTCGGCTGGGTGATTATGTTTATGTGGTTGATACACCCGGGAAAAACAGACCATACCATAGAATGTTCACGTTGAAAGATTGCGGAAGTGTGTGGGGGAAAAGAGGAACTTATTATAATCTGCCGATGGAGGAGATCAAACCGCTGCTTCGTGCCCAGCTGGCTGCAGGAGAAACAATCTGGTTTGGCTGTGATTGTGCAAATGACATGGATCGTGCTTCAGGCATTATGATGGACAGGCTATATGATTATCAAGGACTTTTTGAAGTAGACTATGAGTTGTCGAAGGAGGAGATGCTGGATTATTGTGAGAGCGGATCGAATCATGATATGGTAATCGCGGCTGTAAAAGAGACAGAGCCGGGACATTATGTATGGAAGGTCGAGAATAGCTGGGGCACCGAGGTCGGCATGCAGGGACGATATTTGATGGATGACAGTTACCTTGAGCGATATGCTTTCCAGTTCGTCATTCATAAAAAATATCTGAACGAAAAACAGCTTAGTGAACTTGAACAGGACCCGGTCGCTTTGCCGGCAAACGATCCGATGGGAATCTGATGAAAAATAAGGTCAGGCTCTGCGAATCCAGAGCCTTGACCTTATTATCATATAAATGCATCGCAGTATCTATTTACGCCGCAGATCATAGGTAAGACATTCCTTAAGGAGCAAGCCCCTTGCACTCGTACAATGAGATACAACCGACTCTTTTGAATGTATACGGTCAAAGGGCAGTATCTATTCTGTCACGCAGCCGACTCCGGCGATAGAAATAATAGATTATGAGCAAGACCGCAGTGGCTATCCATGACATAGGATAGCTTACAAGTATTGTGGACAGTTCATGGTGTCTTGGAACCACCAGAAGGATCCAGGGAAGGCGCACGAAGCATACGCCGCCCAGCGTAATCAGGGTGGGAAACAGCACGTCCCCGATACCGCGCAGAGCGCCGGAGAGTATCTCAATAAATACGAAGACGATATAGCTGGGCGTGATATAGCGCAGCATATAGACTCCAATCTTAACGACATTGATATCTGTCGTAAAGATGTGATACAGAGGGCGGCAGAAGACCATGAGGAAGACCAGAAGTGTTCCGCATATGCCGAGAGACATAGCGAGACAGATTCGGACACTTCTGAATATACGGTCGTACCGCCTTGTGCCGTAATTCTGGCCGGAAAATGTTGTGATCGCGATGCCGAATGCCCCGCATACGGTCCAGAATATAGCGTCCAGCTTGCCGTATGCCGCCCATGCTGCGGCAGGGTCCGTGCCGAAGCCGTTCACGGCCGCCTGTATGATGATATTGGTAATCCCGTACATGCAGGATTGAAGCCCGCTTGGGAAACCGATGCGAAGCTCTGCCCTCAGCATAGCCGGCGCGATGCGGATGGAGGCAGGTATCAGTTTCAGCAGATCATAGCTTCGCATCAGCGCCCGTGTGACCAGAATCGCGCTGACGGACTGTGAGATGACGGTTGCGACCGCAACGCCTGCAATGCCCAGATGGAAGACCAGTACCATTATGATATCCAGCACGATATTCAGAAGGCAGCAGACGATCAGATAGTATAGGGGACGTCTGGAGTCCCCTATGGCGCGCATGACTCCGGATCCCATGTTGAAGATAAGGACTGATATCATGCCAAGGAAATAGATCCTCAGATACAGGATGGAATCCGTCAGTACGTCTGCCGGGGTCTTCATAGCGGTAAGAAGCCAGGGAGTCAGGAACCATCCGAGAACTGCGATCACTATGCTTGCGATGATGGAAAATGCATAGGCCGTGTGAAGGCTCTCATGAAGGCGTCTTGTGTTCCTCGCACCATAATGCTGTGAGATGATCACTGTGGCTCCGGCAGAAAGCCCGGTAAAGAATCCAATAATAAGGTTGGACAATACGGCTGCCGAGCCGCCGACGCTTGCGAGAGCCTGTTTTCCTACGAATCGGCCCACGATGACGGCGTCTACCGTGTTATAAAGCTGCTGAAACAAAGTACCGATCATGATCGGGAAGAAGAAGATTAATAGCTGGCGCCAGATCACGCCCTCGGTAATCTGGTTCTGAGTTACGTTCTCTTTGGTCATGACATACCTATTCCTTTCTTGTTTTTGCCGTACTAAAAAGGACGATGATTCCCATCGAATCATCATCCCTTCGTAGAACCGCGTGTTATAGCTTAGAAGAAGATATTCCCGCCCACATTGATTCCGGATACTCCGGTGGACGCGGAGCGGAACTGATAGCAGTTAAGGACCGCAGAATGTCTTGCTCCGCCCAAAGCAGCCTGTGCGACGGAATAAGCGGTGGAAGAAGGCCCTCTTGACAGAACCTTCTCGAGGCTTCCGTTCCATGTAGGGGAGAACTGTCCGGATTGATAGACAACTCCGCTTATGGTATTGGGATAGCTGGGGCTTGCAACCCTGTTCATGATGACGGTCGCAACTGCAAGCATAGGATCGTATCCTCCGGCTTCACATTCCAGGATCGCAGCAAACAGTGCCGTATCGCTTACCGTAGCGGGAGTAGAGCCTACATTCGTCGTACCGGAGGGCGTTATGGTCGGGTTATCGTTCGCCGGCGGGGTATTAGGCTGGGCAGCCTGTCCGTTATTAGCCTGCTGATTGTTCGCAGTCTGTCCGTTCGGCGGTGTCACAGGACCTGACACTTCATTGTTCTGAGCATTCCTCAGAGCTTCTTCCGCGGCACGCGCACGTTCCAACTGTGCGGAATAATCCTCCAACCGGCTGGAAGTGGAAGTGATCTTTGAATTCAAGGCCTCCCTCTTCGTGGTAAGGTCGCTGTGCATCGCGGTCAGTTCGTTCTGCTTGTCCTCGAGCTCTTTTTGCTTTTCTTCTACGCTGACGCGGACGTTGCTTAATTCTTCCAGCATAGCCCGGTCATATGTACTTATGGTTGTAACATATTCAGCTTTGTTAAGGAAATCAGCCATGTTCTCCGACGAGAATAGAATCTGGAGCAGGGAGAGATTCCCTCCCTCATACATGAACTTGATCCTGTCTTTCATGGCGTCATATTGCGCCGCTTCATTCAACTGCGCTGCCGCCAGGTCGAGCTTGGCCTTTTCTACTTCGGCGGATAATTCTTCAATCTGGGCCGAAGCGGCATCTAAATCAGCACTCAAAGATGACAACTGGCTATTCAGGTCATTCAAGTCATTCCTCAGGCCGGAAGTGGTGATCTCCAGTTCCTTCGCTGAGGGTGCGCAATAAGCCGGAATAGTCACAGAAGCAATTGTTACGGCAGAGACGGCAACAGCCAGAATTGACCGTAATATACGTTTCTTTTCTTGGGTTATCATATAAGTATCCTTTCTATCATTATCGTGTGCTCAATATATTATACAACAAATTGCTTTATAAAGCAAACTTTGTTATTATAGATTTAAAATAAAGATTGCGAGGAACGGCCGAATATGAGAAAATATGAAGAAAACCGGTATATTCTGGAGGAAATAAAGGATCAGATCTACCCATGGGTGAAGGGGGAGCTTGCGGATACCAAGGCGTTGAACGGAAAATATATTTCAGAAAAAGATACCCCTGTTGTGTCATTTATCAGTGGTCTTCGGATTATATTTGTTATAAAGTGGGGCGAGGATGTGTATGAGGTGCTGAAGGATAACATGCTCCCGCCGGATTGTGATGTGGAGGCGCTGTACTATACGGCCTGCGAGAATCTGGTCAGAGACGTGGAATTCGTGATTGCCAATACCTGGTATGGAGGATTTGCGATCCTGGCGGACGGATGGCACGAGGCAAGCTCGCTCTGTTTCAAGCATATCTGGCAGGTATGTGTGGATAAGCTGAAGGACGATCTGGTGATCATGGCGCCGACCAGGGAGACGGTCTTATTTGCCCCGGCATCGAATGAGAAGGCTGTTGCGAAGCTTAAAGAGCATGGGGAACAGACCTTTGAGCAGACGAAGGACCGGATCAGCACAAGGCTTATGTTATTTACAAAAGACAGAAAGGAACTGACAGAATATGAAGATTAAGGTGAGGCTGATCGGAGTGGATCTGGACGGGACATTGCTGACGGAGCAGAAGAAGCTGACGCCATATACAAGGAGCGTCCTTCGGCGGGCAGTAGAAGCGGGTATTATTGTTTTGCCTGCAACAGGCAGGCCGTTTAGCGGCTTGCCGAAGGAATTGGCAGATTTCCCGGGAATCCGGTATGCGGTTACAGCTAATGGCGGAAGGATCGTGGAGGTGAAGACGGGCAGGGCGCTCTATGAGTCTCTTGTGCCGTTTGAGACGGCGGGAATGGTTCTTGATGTGTTCGAGCGCTATGATACCCTGCGGGAGATCTATTATAACGGGATCGGTTATGCCCAGGAGGACGAACTCCGGTCGGTCGGCCGTTATATCAGTTCACCGCAGATGGCAGATTATATTACGGCAACCCGCATCCCTGTGCCGGATGTCAGGGCGAAGTTCGAGGCCGAGCGTCGAAGCCTGGATAAAGTACAGGGGTTGTTTGCAACGGTTGCGGACCGGGATGCGGCGCGGGAAGAATTAAAGGCGGTTGCAGGGATTGAGGTTACCGGCGCCCTGGATAAGAACATAGAAGTGAATGCAGAAGGCGTCGACAAGGGCAAGGCGCTCATATGGCTTGGTAAGCACCTGGGAATCAGGAAGGAAGAGATCATGGCATTCGGCGATAGCTCGAACGATCTGAAGATGATGAAAGGAGTCGGGATCGGGGTTGCCATGGCGAATGCACGGGAAGATGTAAAAGAGGCGGCAGACTATATCACTGCTTCCAATGATGAGGATGGAGTAGCGCATTTTATTGAAGAATGTGTATTATAATGAAGGAAGGAGAAAGAGATGTTAGACGTATTGAAGGTAATTATACTGGGAATTGTGGAGGGAATCACAGAGTGGCTCCCAGTCAGCAGCACGGGGCATTTGATCCTCGTAGGGGATATACTGAAGCCGGGGCTCAGCGACGAGTTCATGGAGATGTTCAATGTGGTGATCCAGTTGGGGGCGATCATGGCGGTGGTTGTGCTGTATTTCCATAAGCTGAATCCGTTCTCCCCAACGAAGACGAAGAAACAGAAGATGCTGACCTGGCAGATGTGGGTCAAGGTAGTGATCGCCTCGGTGCCGGCGGCGCTCATTGGACTTCCATTCAACGATATCCTGGATGAATTGTTCTATAAGCCGCTGCCTGTGGCGGTGATGCTGATCGTCTACGGGGTGCTCTTTATAATAGTAGAGAACCGGAATGCGGGTAGCAGGCCGTCGGTCAAGAGAATCTCGGAACTGACCGTTCCGATGCTTCTGATCATCGGGGCCTTCCAGATGCTTGCGCTGATCCCCGGCACCTCCAGATCGGGAGCGACCATTGTAGGCGCGCTTTTGATCGGTATATCAAGAGAAGTAGCGGCAGAATTCACCTTCTTTCTTGCAATCCCGGCGATGTGCGGGGCAAGCCTTATTAAGCTTGTGAAGTTCGGGTTTCATTTTACCGGCAAGGAGTTCGGGCTTCTGATGCTTGGATGCGCGGTATCCTTTGCGCTGTCTATCGCTGCGATCCGTTTCCTGATGGGATATATCAAGAAGAATGACTTTAAGGTATTCGGGTATTACCGCATCATTCTGGGAGGAATTATAGTCATTACTGCGGTAGCTCAGATGCTTCTTGCATAAAGAATAAGAACGTGGTAGAATATCTACTAGCTTGTATTTTTATGCAAAATAATTAATAAATTCAATATGGAGGTTATGGAAAATGAAATTTAAAAAGTTAATAAGTGTACTGCTGACCGCGGCTTGTGTGTTCGCACTTGCCGCATGCGGATCCAAGGATGATTCAGGAAGCAGCTCAGACAGCTCTTCTGACGAAGGGAATGGCAGTGATTCAGCGGCGGTGACGGCGAAAGTCATTGACATCGACCTGACTGATGAAGAGTATGCATTCGGTGTGGACAAGACCCAGCCGGAGCTTTTGGACCAGGTGAATGCATTTGTAGGCAAGATCAAGGAAGACGGTACATTAGAGGCGATCTGTGACAAATATTTCGGCGACGGCGAGCCGGAGGCAGTTGAGTCTGCTGAGCTTGATGATTCCAAGGATCAGCTTGTGGTAGCCACCAATGCCGCGTTTGAGCCGTTTGAGTATACGAAGGGTGAGAGCTATTACGGGATCGATATGGAGATCGCATCCCTGCTTGCCAAGGAGCTTAACAAGGAACTGGTGATCCAGAACATGGATTTTGACGCGGTATGTCTGTCCGTCAGCCAGCAGAAATGTGATGTCGCGATGGCGGGCCTTACCATCAACGAGGAGAGAGAAGAATATGTAACATTTACAGATGCTTACTATGAGGCGTCACAGAGGCTGATCGTTCCAAGCAGCGATACGTCATATGACGACTGTGCAGATGCGGATGCAGTGGCGGCTGCTCTTGGAGAGTTAAGCGATGCAGATTCTATCGGCGTACAGGCGGGAACCACAGGCCAGTATTATGTAGAAGGCGATGCAGACTGGGGATTTGACGGTCTTCCGGCCAAATGTGTTACTTATAAGAGCGGGTCTCTTGCCGTACAGGATATGCTCAATGGCAATATCAAATACGTGATCATTGACGCGGCGCCTGCGGCAGCTATCACAGAAGCGATCAACGAGATGCAGTAGAAGGAAAGCTATGGGTAATTTTGAGCAGAAAGTAAATAAATTTATAGAGATATTCCTGGAACAGGGCGGCTATGTCAAGGTGATAGAAGGCTTAAGGAATACGCTTACGATCGCCGTGGCAGGTCTGATCATCGGTATTCTGATCGGAACCGTTATCGCCACAGTGCGCGTGCTTCCCAAGTACAAGGTCCTGCCGCGTGTGATGAATGGGATATGCAGCTTCTATGTTGCGCTGTTTAGGGGAACGCCGATGGTGGTTCAGCTGCTGGTATTCTATTATGTATTGCTGCCGATCATCGGATGGAGGATTACCGGAGTTCAGGTTGCCATGTTAGTATTCGGGCTGAACAGCGGAGCATACATATCTGAGATTATGCGAAGCGGGATCCAGTCTGTGGATTCCGGACAGATGGAGGCTGGGCGTGCGGTAGGGTTTAGTTTCGGCGTAAGTATGGTTAAGATCGTGATTCCGCAGGCTGTCAAGAACATCCTTCCGACTCTGGGCAACGAGTTCATCTCGCTGATCAAGGAGACTTCGGTTGTAAGCTTCGTGGGAGCGGCGGACTTGTATGTGGCGTTTAACTATATCGGAAGCAACAGCTATGAGTTCATGGTTCCTTATCTGGTGATGGCGCTGATCTACATCGTTCTCGTGCTGTTGATCTCACTGCTTGTGAAACTGATGGAAAGGAGCCTGAAGAAGAGTGATAGACGTAATTAATCTCAGGAAGAGCTTCGGAGATACGGAGGTCTTAAAAGGAATTGACATAACCATCAACAAAGGCGACATCGTAGCAGTGATCGGTCCGTCCGGATCGGGGAAGAGTACCTTCCTCAGGTGTCTGAACTGTATGGAGGATCCAAGCGGGGGGAATATCATATTCAACGGCGTCGATATCGCGGATATGAGTGTGGATATCAATGTGCACCGCCGTCATATGGGAATGGTGTTCCAGCATTTTAACCTCTTCAACAATAAGACGGTGCTGCAGAATATCATGATGGCGCCGGTATATCTAAGGTGTCAGGATCTTAAGAAGGCGAAGAGGAAGAACAGCAGGACCCGGTTTGGGAATCTGTTTCGCGGCGGCAATGCCAAAGAACTGCTTCCGGTCACCCAGACCAACGAGCAGATCAAGGGTGAGGTAAGGGAACAGGCGATGGAGCTTCTGAGAAGGATCGGCCTGGAAGATAAGGCGGACGTCTATCCGTCTACCCTGTCCGGCGGGCAGAAGCAGAGGATCGCGATCGTACGGTCCCTTGCTATGGATCCGGACGTGATACTCTTCGATGAGCCGACTTCGGCGCTGGACCCGGAGATGGTAGGCGAGGTGTTGGAGCTGATGAAGCAGCTTGCCGGAGACGGAATGACGATGGTGGTCGTTACCCATGAGATGGGATTCGCCAGAGAGGTGGCGAACCGGGTTGTGTTCATGGATGAAGGGCAGATCAAGGAGGAAGGAGATCCGGAGGAGTTCTTCGGGAATCCCAGGGAGCCAAGACTTAGAGAGTTCTTGTCGAAGATCCTGTGATAATGAATATAGCTTGAATACAGAAGGGTATCTCTGATAATGGGATGCCCTTTTTGATATCTATAATATCTATAAATATCATAGAAATTATCAATTAGGCTATGCGTTGTGTTTGTGGTACGATTAAGAAAGCAGGTATAGGAGAGATTATATCTGCTTGAGATTGGAAGAAATGCGAAAGAGAGGAAACAAAAGATGAAGATAGAAGAATTAATGGAACGGATCCGCCTGCCCGGGGAAGCAAGAGAGCCGGTGCAAAAGGAGCGGATCGCCGAGGAGGAATACGAGGTCTGGAAGGATAAGTTTTACCAGGATATCCGGCAGTTTATCGGAGAATGGAAGAAAATGGACGGCAAGTATGTGTGGGCGCTGGAATTCTATCTGAAGCTGGCAATGGATACCTACGAGGAATATCAGGAGAGGGGATACACGGACCAGGTGTTTGATGAGACCTTCTATGACATTACGATCTGGTGCCGGGAATGTTATCGGAAGCATGGCGTCTATGGCCTGGATGAGTTATGGTGGCTCGGACAGTCGGTGAAGCTTAAGCTGTTCCGGCTTGGGCGGCTGCAGTTTGAACCGATCCTTGTTAAGAAGGATATGAAGGGCAGGGAACAGACCATCCAGGCGGGGACGAAGGCGCTGAACGTACACATTCCTGAGGGAGAACCTTTGAAAATGGAAGCGTGCCGGGAGTCATTTGGGCGTGCAGAGGAATTCTTTGGGCGGGAGTATCAGGTGTACGTCTGTGATTCCTGGCTGCTGTCGCCCCATCTTGAGGAGGTGCTTCCCAATACCAGTAATATCATCCGCTTCCAGAAGCTTTTTGAAGTGACGGATGTAGGGTACCAATACCCACAGGCAGAACAGAGGATATTCGGAGAGATACTGGAGGATAAGCGGCAGTACCCGGAGAATACGACGCTTCAGAAGCGTGCCAAAGAATACGTTCTCTCAGGGAGGGATCTGGGGATCGGAGTGGGATTCTTTACAGCTTCGGCTGCTATAGAATATAGATAAATCCTATAAATAGAAATATATATAATCTCTTTCTATGATTATAACCCGGCAAATTCCCAGAATCCATTTATAGGTTTGGAGAATTACAGACGTCTGATCCATGATGAAGTATTCTGGCTGGCTGTTAAGAATACTATTGTCTATTGTCTGGCGGCAGTGACGGCGAATATTGTGATTACGCTGTTTTTGGCAGAGCTCATCTCTGTACTTCCGTCGAAGTGGATGAAGACTATGTTTCGGACGATCCTTTTTATTCCCTGTATCGCGCCTATGGTAGGGACCTCTACGGTGTGGAAATATGGTATATTAGGTACGGACGGAGGATTATTGAACAAGATCGCCGGGATATTCGGGATTGCGCCGAAGAATTGGTTCCTGACTACATGGCAAATGCTGCTGCTGATCATCATATTTACTTTGTGGGCGGATATCGGGTACAATGTGGTGCTCTTTACGGCAGGGCTTGAAGGAGTTCCCAGGGAATTTGACGAGGCGGCGGCGATTGACGGAGCGGGGCCGGTGAAGAGATTCCTGTGGATCAAGCTGCCTCTGATCGGGCGGACATTCGCATTTGTGGCAATCATGACGATGGCGAATTATTTCCAGATGTTTGCGCAGTTCAGAGTGTTCGCGGCTAATGGGGGAAGGAATAATACAGCGATGGTTTTGACGAACTATGTGTTTAAGATGAGTTTTGACAGCTTCGATATGGGTTATGCGTCTGCGGTTGCGGCGGCATTGTTCGTGCTTGTATTCATGGTTGCGATGGTTCAAAATAAGCTTATGCGTTCAGATTGGAGTTATGAATGATGAAGAAGAGGTCGAAATATAAGAAATATCACTATGTAATTATCGCCTTTCTGGCGGTTTTATCGGCGATCATGATGTATCCCATGGTATGGATGTTCCTGACATCTTTTAAGAGCAATGCAGAGATCCGTACTTACCGGACCAAAGTCCTGCCGGTCGAGTGGACGCTCGAAGGGTACCGAAGTGCGTTCGAGAGGGCGCCGGTGGCAGGCTGGTTTGCGAACAGTATGTTTGTTACCATCTGTGTGACAGCGGCGGTGATCCTGACGAGTACGCTGATCGGCTATGTATTTGCCAAGTACGAATTCCGGGGGAAGAAGCTTCTGTTCGTGCTTCTTCTGGCAACGATGATGGTTCCGCCTCAGGTCACGATGATTCCCAGGTATCTGATGATTCAGAAGATGCATCTTTTTAATACGCGGTGGGCGCTGATCGTGCCGGGGCTTGTCAGTGCATTTTCCATCTATCTGGCGAGGCAGTTTATCGGTGATATTCCAGACAGTCTGTGTGAGGCGGCTAAGATCGACGGAGCGGGACCGATTCGGATCTACTGGCATGTGATCCTTCCAAATATTAAGCCGGCTATCGGTTCCATCGGCATATTTACGGCTATGATGCACTGGAATGACTATCTGAATCCATTGCTGATGCTGAATGATATGGAGAAGATGACACTGCCTCTCGGCCTTGTGATCTTCGACAGCCAGAGAACTTCGGATCTGTCTGCGACGATGGCGGCGTCTATGATCTTGATTCCGATGATCGTGATCTTCCTGGTCTTCCAGAAGCAGTTCATCAAGGGAATGACAATGAGCGGGATCAAGTGATGGGTTGCGCCTTGCAGACTGAAAATTTATCCTGCGCTAGAGTGTATCGGTAATTACGCAATGCTGTACTAGTACACCGAATAATAAGTAACCAGCCATATAACTTGCTTGATTTTCCATCTGCGTCGTTGTTGTCAATCGGCGTAGCGCCCACTACGCCTCATTCCTCCGCCTTGCATATGAAAAATCATTCTGTGTTATATGGCTAGTACATCATTGCATTAATCTTGAAGTAATAGTGCTTGATATTCGTGTCAGCTGTGCGTCTACGAACCGACGGTGTAGCGGGCTACATCTAGGTTCGAAGGCGTGCAGATGGCATGGGTAGCAAGTGCTTATTACTCAAGAATTAATACAATGATGTACTAGGAACTTATTTTTCGGTGTACTAGAAGGATAAGAGAAAAATGAGAAAGGTAGTGCAATATGTTTGAACAAAGAGAGATTAAGTATGAGATGAAGCTTTTAAGTTCCCTGGCGAAGGTATTCCAGGATGAAACGCCGGTCTATCAGCCGGAGTGCTTAAAACTCAGCGCTCTGTGGGGGGAGACGGTGTCTTTCCAGGCGGCATATACCGGGGACTTCTTCATGCGCGAGCGTCTGGATGTCAGGGTAGTATCGCCGATCGAAAGCCGGGTCCGGGTTAGGACAGTCGAGCAGGTGCCGGTGGGGCGTGCGACGAACCGTATCGTGGATGATAATTATCTGAAGACCACCTCCGGCCTGTATCCGGATCTTCTGCGGGAGTTGAAGGACGGGAAAGCGATCGTGTGTTCCAACCAGTGGCGGAGTCTCTGGATCGATGTGGATGTGACGGATGAGATCGAGGCCGGGGATTATGAGATCGAGATCCAGTTGGTGAAGGAGGGCGGGCCGGTATGCTCTGCGGTGATGAAGCTTACGGTGATCGGTGCAGCATTGCCGAAGCTTTCGATCATGCATACGGAGTGGATGCATGCGGACTGTCTGGCGGATTATTACCAGGTGGAGGTATTTTCTGAAGAGCACTGGAATCTTCTTGAGAATTATTTCCATGAATATGTGGAGAGAGGCTGTAATATGATGCTGACCCCGCTCTTTACCTCACCGCTTGATACGGCGGTGGGTCTGGAACGGACGACGACACAGTTGATCGATGTGGAAGTGAAGGACGGAGCGTACAGCTTTGGGTTCGACAAGCTGAAACGCTGGGTCGACCTGTGCAGATCCTGCGGTATCGAGTATTTTGAGATGTCGCATCTGTTCTCCCAGTGGGGGGCGAAGTATGCGCCGAAGGTGGTGGCGACGGTAGACGGCAGGGAAGAGAAGATCTTCGGGTGGCACACGCCTGCGGTGGGAGAGTACACGAAGTTCCTTCACAGCTTCCTGCCGCAGCTTACCGGGAAGCTGCGTGAGTGGGGGATCGCAGAGGTGACCTACTTCCATATCTCTGACGAGCCAAGGGAGGAGCACCTGGAGAGCTTCAGAGCGGCGAAAGAATCGTTAGGGGATCTGTTAGAAGGCTTCCATACCTTTGATGCGCTCTCAAGCTATGAGTTCTACCGGCACGGACTGATCGACAAGCCGATCCCGGGAAATAATGAGATCGAAGAGTTCCTTGCGCATGGACTCACGGATATGTGGACTTATTATTGTACAGGGCAATTCTATGAGGTGAGCAACCGGTTCATGTCTATGCCGTCGGCGCGGAACCGTATCTATGGGGTACAGCTGTTCAAATATGATATCGCGGGGATCCTGCACTGGGGGTATAATTTCTACAACAGCCAGTTCTCGATCGAGCATATCAATCCTTACGAGGTGACGGACGCGGACAATGCATTCCCGTCCGGCGACCCGTTCCTGGTGTATCCGGGAGCGGACGGGCATCCGGAAGAGTCGATCCGTATGATGGTACACTATGAGGCGCTTACGGATCTGAGGGCGCTTAGGCTGCTGGAATCACTGACGGACAAGGAGTATGTGATGGAGTTAGTTGAGGGAGAGCTTGCCGAGCCGTTGACATTTAAGCGATATCCGAAGTCGGATATGTACCTGATCACGCTTAGGAACCGGGTGAACCGGGAGATCGCACGGAGGATGAGCGGGACGGATGAAAGTTGAAACGCCTGATCGCCGCATTGCGGGGGTAGGAATGATATGATGAAGGAGAAGGATATGTCTGAGACGAAGATTGTGAAAACTACATGCTCCACTTGCGGGCCGTGCTGTGAAGTGGATGCGTATGTGAAGGACGGAAAGCTCATTTCCGTAGAAGGATCGCGCAACACGCCCATGCAGTCTGGCGGACTGTGTGCCAAGGGAGTTGCAGCGACACAGTATGTATATAATAAAGAACGGATCTTATATCCGATGAAACGAGCCGGCAAGAAAGGTGAAGGGAAGTTTGAGCGGATCTCGTGGGATGAGGCTTATGCGATGATTGCCGAAGAGCTTCTTAGGATCCGAGGCGAGTATGGGGCGAGATCGACAGTGTTCTATGCAGGTTATGCCAAATGGTACCGTCCTGCTCTTTTGCGGCTTGCCAATGCTTATGGATCGCCGAATTTCTGTACGGAGTCCAGTACCTGTTTCCAGGCGGCCGCCCTTGCCTGGCGTTCGGTATACGGGAACAGGATCTGCGGGCCGGATCTTAAGAATGCGAAGACACTGATGCTCTGGAGTTCTAACCTGTACCATAGCAACATACCTATGAGTAAGGCGTTTCAGGGGTTTAAGAAGCGCGGCGGCAAGGTTATAGATGTGGATCCGAGACGTTCGGTGACGGCCCATGACGCGGACATTCATCTGCAGTTGATCCCGGGAACGGACGGCGCTCTGGCGCTGTCCATGGCGCAGGTGATCATAGAGGAGGATCTGTACGACAAGGAATTCGTGGACAAATATGTCTATGGATTTGAGGAGTACCGGGAGTATGTACAGCAATTCACACCCGAGAAGGCAGAGAGGATCACGGGTGTTCCAAAAGAACTGATCCGGGAAGCGGCGCGGACCTATGCCGGAAACGGTCCGGCAGGCCTGATGTTCTCTGCTTCGCCTGTGGTACACCACATCAACGGAGTACAGAATTACCGCGCGGTCTTCTCATTGATCGCCCTCACCGGCAATTATGATGTGGAGGGCGGCAACCGGACGCAGCCGGGACCATTTTCCACGGCAAATGAATTCGGACAGATCAGGCGTTTTGACGGGGAGGAAGCCATCGGTCAGAAGGAATTCCCGGTATGGTTCGACCTGTCCTGCGATGAGGCGCAGTGCACCCTGCTTGCGGATTACATATCCAACGAGAAGCCGTATCCCATCAAGGCATTATTTGCCATGGGACTGAACCATCGTATGTGGCCGCAGCCGGAATATCTTAAGAAGTCGCTTGAAAAGTTGGAATTCTATGTCAATGCAGAGCTGTTCATGTCAGAATCATCCAGGGCGGCAGACCTGATCCTCCCGGCATGTACGTCCTATGAGAGGGAGCAGGTACACGCCGGAATGGGCGGCAGGTTCTTCTTCTCGAATCAGGCGATCGAGCCGGTAGGAGAGAGCCGCAATGACATCGAGATCATTATGGAAGTGTTCCGCAGAATGAAGCTTAAGGATCCAGCGATCTGCGATGAAGTATTAGGAGACGGATATCAGGCTTATATGGAGCATATCTTAAGACCGTCCGGGCTTACGCTTGAGGAATTAAAGAGCCGTCCGGAAGGGATGATGGGTAAGAACCTGTTCCCGCCGGCGGTGAAGACCTATGAGAATGAAAAGTTCCATACGCCGTCCGGCAAGGTAGAGTTTAAATCTCTTGTGTTGGAGCGTTATAAGGACAGCCATGGGTATGAAGGGCTGCCGGTGTATCATGATTTCCGTGAGAATGGGGCGGTAGACAGACAGAAGTTTCCGCTGATCCTGAATACCGGGAGCCGGAAGCCGCAGTTATTCCATTCCAGGCTGTATCGGATGTCGTGGCTTAATAATATAGAAGCCGTGCCTATGGTGGAGATCCACCCGGAGGATGGCAGGGTCTTTGGTGTGGGTGACGGAGACTTCGTCCAGGTGACTTCGCCGTCTGGCAGGATTACGGGAACGGCTGTATACAATGTCCAGGGGAATCCTGGAGTTGTGTATATCTATCATGGTAATTCCAAGGGAGATGCCAATGAGCTGATCGGAAAGGATTATGTAGATCCGATCTCCGGATTCCCGGGATTCAAAGGATATTTCTGCAGGGTGGAGAAGACAGAAGATAAGGGGTGTATAATAGGATGAAATTAAGGTTTGACGAAGATAAATGCATAGGATGCTATGCATGTTATACGGCATGTATTGCGGCGCATCATTCTCCGGAAGAGGAGGATGCGAACAGCCACAGAGTCATACGGACGGTGAAGGAAGAGGATTTTCAGAAGAATATCTGCGTAGGATGCGTGCATTGCGGGCTGTGCATGAAACAGTGCCCCAAAGGCGCCATTTACCGAGAGGAAGAGTATGGCCTGATCCTGGCAGACCGGGAGAAGTGTACCGGGTGCAGAACATGTGCGTCTGTCTGTCCGAAGGGTGTGATTCATTATGATGCGGACGGGAAGATGGAGAAGTGCGATGGCTGTATCGATCGTCTGCGTGAAGGCAGAGAGCCGGCATGCGTGCGGGTGTGCTGTGTGGGGGCGGTGTACTAGTACATCATTGCATTAATTCTTGAGTAATAAGCACTTGCTATCCATGCCATCTGCATGCCTTCGAACCTAGATGTAGCCCGCTACACCGTCGGTTCGTAGACGCACAGCTGACACGAATATCAAGCACTATTACTTCAAGATTAACGCAATGATGTACTAGATAGATTGCCTTACGGCTTAAGTAAGAATTATTTATCGAAGTTCCTGAGAAATAGGCTCTTGACTTTTGGTGAATATGGAATTATCCTGTATATGTAACAGGGGCGCTTGAATGGCTGAGATGTATGTATAGCATACAGACCCTCAAAACTTGATCCGGGTAATGCCGGCGTAAGGAAAGGAGAATTTCATAATGTCACAGACTAATTCTATCACAGGCAGGAGTGCGTCTTCTGCCGTCAAAAGGCTTGTTTTTTCTGCCATGGGAATCGCACTGGCAATAGTTACCTCTTACATAAAAGTGTGGGAGATGCCGATGGGCGGTTCGGTCACGTTGTTATCCATGTTATTTATTTGTTTGATCGGGTACTGGTTCGGAGCGGGGTACGGGATTCTTGCCGGAGCTGCATATGGGATCCTGCAATTTATTATTGATCCATATATGGTGTCTGTTCTGCAGGTATTATTCGATTATCCCTTAGCATTTGGAGCACTTGGGCTGTCAGGTTTTTTTCATAACCGGAGGTACGGCCTGCAGATGGGATATGTTGCTGGCGTGTTGGGAAGATTCGTTTTCTCTACGTTATCCGGAGTGGTCTTTTTTGCGGCGTACGCACCGGAAGGGATGAATCCGTGGGTATATTCTGCCTTATATCAGGGAAGCTATCTTGGAGCGGAAGGAATCGTTACGTTGGTGCTCATCTCGATTCCGCCGGTAGCGAAGGCGCTGGAAACAGTGAAGAGACAGGCGGCGGTCTGATCGTATCATTTTCGGATTTTTTCGGATTTTGAATGTGGAACGCCAACGGCGTTGAGAGGACAATATGCAGTTAATTTATCTGGCGGCTGGAAATAGCCGCCGTTTCGGTGGAAATAAACTATTATATGAATTGGACGGAAAGCCGCTTTATCGGCATCTTCTGGATCGGCTGATCCGGATCTGCAGACGCCATGAGTCCTGGGAGATTCTGGTGGTAACACAGTACGATGAGATCTATGATGTGGTTGGAAGGATGGGAGCGTCCGGGATGCCAGTGCATCCGGTGTTCTCGCCGGACAGCAGGAAAGGAGCGTCTTATTCTGTCCGTGCAGGCATTGAGGCGGCGTCCGGGGAGACGGAAGGGTATGCTTTCTTCGTGGGGGATCAGCCTTTTTTGACGGAGAGGAGTGCGGAAAGCTTCCTGGAAGAGATGCAAAGAAAGCAGGCTGAGCTTGGAAGTGTCAGGTGCAAAGATCTGGTTGGGAATCCAACATGGTTCTCACGGGAGTACCGCAGAGAGCTTCTTGCCCTTGAAGGGGACAGAGGGGGCAGAAAGCTCCTTAAGAAATACTCGGATAGGGTAGTATATTACGAGATTGAGAATGCGGGGGAACTTGAGGATCTAGATGAGTTGCCGGTGTAGCTATCCGATCAAAACCTTTTTTCCTTAAAGTATACTTGTATCTTATTTATCATATAATCCTTTACAGCTTTTCTTATGGCAGGCGATTCCAAACTTGTGAATTACCTGCATCCCTTCCTGGTGCAAAGCAGAAACATACCCGCTATCCTCAATCTGCGTCATTGCCTTCTTACATGCAGTATTAAATGAACCGCCCGCTGCATACTTCACTTCCATGATACATCCAATCTTTTCAGAAGGAACCTTAATCATAATGTCTGTATATCCAATACTGGAAGATAAGTATTTGCTGTAAAATTAGACATAAGGAATCTCCTTCTTTTTTGTTTAGTAAGATCTTTGTCTGGTAGCTTAATTTTACATCAAAAAGGGAATGAGATTCCTTATATTTTAGGTATTTTTGAAAATTTTTTATAATAAGGCTGAAGAAATTAGGGTTAAAATGTCTTGACAAAAGCAGTCTTAGTCCATATAATAAAGTAACATACCAACAAAGGAAGACAGTCTGCAGCCAGTGTTACAGCATAAACTCAGGGCTTGTACTGGTTTCGACGGGGGTCTGGAAGTTGGAGAAGCCATCCGTAGCGGGACACTACGTTAAAAGTTCCAATTAAATATAAACGCAGACAATAGAGAATTAGCGTACGCTGCTTAATTTAAGCGGCAGTCGGCCTTAAGTCATCCGCTGCTTAAGTCACCGGCTTCAACGAGGCGGAGCACTTCGTTTCCGAAGCTTTGAGGGAATGGAAGAACTTATGAAGCTACTGAAACCAAAAGCCTGTCATTAGGCGTCTGGCGGAGGGAATGATAAAGTAATGACTGTGATGGGAGATGCTCTGGTGGATGGGCTTTCGGACGCGGGTTCAACTCCCGCCAGGTCCACTTATAAAACGCCGTGTTTACGGCGTTTTTTCTATTCGTGTTGTATTTTGTGTTGCATACTTTCAAAATGAGAATTAATTTGATCCGTAAATTTCTTCTGCTCATCGGATATTATATTTCTATACACTGCCTTCAGAACCTTATCACTTTTCCAACCACCCCTTTCCATAATATATTGATCCGGAATGCCGATAGCGTGCATGATGGATGCCGAGTAGTGCCATTACGGTATAATAACGACAAACGGAAAAAGCCTTTATTTTCAAGGGGTTTGAGCGTTTGCCGTCATTTATTCAATTCCTTTTCCAAGTTGAAATCTGACGAGAAAAATATCGAAAAAAGGAGGCTGTTTCATTAACGACAAAATTTAATAACGCCAGCGGTCCGGTGTATTGCCTGGCCGCTGATTGCTGTGGGCGTTTCACTTTTATAGGTGGACGCCCTTTTTTCATATCCATTTTCAGGAGAAAGGAGATTCACATGGAACTGAACGAAATGGAAAAGCGCCTGATCTTCCAGACGGAAGGCTATGGGAAATCAGGTGTCACTTATGAGCTGCGCATGTGCCTCCCCTATATACCGGACCCGGTAAAGAGGAAAACGGCGGCGGAGCTTATGCGAAAGCTGGACGCCATGCCGGAAAAAGACTGTCTGGCGCTCATTCAGGATATTCGGAAAAACTACCGGATTCCGGCAGGACCTAAGACGATGGGGGAACTACTGGCAGAGGCCAGGCAGAAATCCGGTGCGGAGAAATTGAAGGGGCATGACATCATGGCCCTGGAACGCTTTGACCCGGAAGTAAAGCACATGATTGTCTTTGACGTGCTTTCAGGTAATGCCCCTGTCGGGGATAAAGGCGACAAGATGCGCCTGTTCCTTACGGATGCCGGCTACCAGAAATTTTTAGACAGCCAGGAACGGGGCGAGGTCAGACTGAAAAACCATGCGACCGGGAGTATTTACGCTGCCGACGTGGACGACCTTCGCACCCGTCTGGACAGTCTGTGGGATGGCATGGATAAGCTGCTGCGGGGATTTGCGAACATTTCGTACAGGTACTTCATTCTGTGTTCCGAGCGGCAGATGGGGCGGCGCGGTGACAGGCGGCCTAAGGAGGTGATGAATCCAGGATGTCCGAGCGGTAAACGCAACCCACGAAACCGGCTGTGGCAGGCCGGACGCGACGATGGCGCAGATCATAATGGTACTTCTTCACGGCTCCCTAAAGACTTGGGGAGAGTTCCTGCAGCGTGCGCTGCTCTGGCAAAGCGGCGGCGTATGCGGGGCTATGATGCGGCGACGCTATCCGCAGCCTGTAACAGCCCCGCCCTGTTCGTGCAGGGCCTGCCGGGGGGCGTGGCAAATACGGCAGCTGATCGAAATCAGATTGATTGCCAGTTCCCCCATTACATCCAAAGAGCCGATTTGCAGATATGGATGCTGCAGATATGGATAAAATACATTCCCTCTTTTCTTATCCAGTTCATGCCCCAGAACCGGACACATCCCTGCACATCTGCTTAATCCGCAGTAATACGGGTCATAATTCATCTCCCATTCCAGTGTATCCCGGTTGAACCTCATATGCTCCCGGCAGACGCGCCCCTTCCTCTGCAGTCCAAAACTGATCTCCTGTCTCCGTATCTCATCATCATGCAGTTTTAAGATATGCTCTACACTTCCTTCATAGAAATATTCTTCTTCGGCCATATGAACCTCACACTCATATCTGAGTACCTTGTTCTCCTGAAGATATTCATGTTTCAGCTTACACTCTTTCTTTTCATAAGGACAGCGGATGGTAGCCATATCATTTTCAAAAGTCCACTCGATTCCCATGTAACTCATGTTGCTGTGGCACTGGAGCCCTTTGCACTGCAGGCCGCAGGGGGTCTTGAAAGTCTGTTCAAAGATCCACCAGCGTTCATAGGTAAACCCTCCATCATAATTATCAAGGGTTTTCTCCTGCCACATGGGAACGTCAACCCGCACATGATCCGGATGATGCTCCGCCGAGTATCCTTCTTCCAGCAGCCGTTTTGTCAACAGGTTATATTCCTTATAATCTTCTTTCATCTTAATTCCTCCCTACAGCCCCTGGCAGGGGCGCATCCCGAAATAGTCTTCCATACGGTCCCGCAGCCTCTCCGCTGACATATCATATTCCCCGGCGATACAGGATTCACAGCAGGGATATTTATATGCCAGAGTCTTTGATAACCGAGCATCCCAGCTGTTTAACTGCCTGCCGCATTTGTTGCAGTCCTGATCCAGCCATCTTACTTTCTGCAATCGTTCTCCACCTTCCTTTCTTCCTTGTCAATATTTTCTATCCTTATAAGCCCTCCGGCTTCCGGACAGCAAAAAAACAGGAATGACCTCACTGATATTTCCGGCGTCCACAGTTTCCTGTGAACCAGCGTCATTCCTGCTCTGAATAGAGATTATAAATTTTCCAAAATAAAAACCAGCGGTATATCACTTACAGGGCGTAGTGATACTGCTGGCACATTCATACAAACTTAACAGCGTGTGCAATGCGGAACCGATACCGCATACAGGCGTTTCTGACTGTATCTCCCTAAAAAGGATTCGCACAAAAATCAATTACATGGGAAGTGTAGCACAAGATATGGAATCAGTCAACGAAAAGAAGCTATATATAGTAAAAGAATAAGAATATGCCTAAATTAAATCAAATAACAGCTACAAGTCTCCTCGTAGCTGCAGAATATTTTTCTCCCATTTCGAAATGGTAGTGTTTTTAATGTCAAGAGACATTGAATCGTATGTGAACTATCAATACTTATTATCGCAAAACACCTTTTTCTGTAAAGTAATCCATGAGGCGGTTGTTAAACACTCGCTTGATATCCCTCAATGCCGAAATAGACGAATACTCAAAGGCATATAACTGCTTTTTCTCATCTTCAGTCATTTCGATCTCTGTAAATTGCTCAGAATACTTAATTTTTGCTTTCTCCAGTAGCAAATCCAAAAAGGCTGTCTTCTCTGCCATTGTAGGCTCTTCAAATTCGCATACTAAATCAATACGTGTCTGAAGCTCAGGAAGAATAGCTTTCTTATATTCTGCTTCGCTGAGAAGATTCGAAGTAAAGATAATAACATATCCATTCATGTCATACTCTCTTGTCATGGAATCTGTGAAACGACCCTCTTCCAGCAACTCCAGAAAGAAAGATAAAACCGGGCGAGTAGTCTTTTCAAATTCATCGCAAAGCAGTACACCTACTTTGCTCTTTTTGATTTTCTCACTTAATTCCCCATGATTACAGCCAACATAACCTGCCGGACTCCCAATCAAACTATTTAATGCATCTTGACTACTATAATTCTGGAAATTGATTTTGGCTAAATAACAATCATTTTGAAGCCCGCTCGCAATAAGTCTTGCAACCTCAGTTTTTCCGATACCAGATGGGCCAAACAGGAAAATCGAAAGAATTTTCTGTTCCTTTGCTTTGTTTAGAAAAATAAAATTCTTTAGAGCATACCGCAGTCTATCTTTAAAATATTTATGTCCAATCAAATTATGATTGAATGTATCGATGAATGTGTCAAAAGCCCCGGCACTTAAGTCTGTAACTTTTGTAAGTTTATTTTCTTCAGGTTCTTTTTCTCCTAAACTGGATAAATCAGGAAGCAATTTACAGACAGGTTCCTGTCCATCCAAAAACAGTGGAAAATATTTTAGCAGCACATCAATCTGAACAGTTTGTGCAATAACCCTGATATTTGGCATAATGCTAAGAAATTGTTCAAGTGCATAAATCAGAGCTTTGTTGTCCTCAATTGCATATGAAACTGAAGTCAAATCCAATATAGCCAATTTGGAAGAGTTATTGAACTGTTCAAATACTTTTCGCAGTTCACCGCCTGCCTGAGAAAAAGTTGAAATTGGAATGTCATTCGTTTCTGCGTATCGAATAATTATGTCCAAATCCTGCATATTATTGTATTTATATATCTTTTGCCTGGGATATGGCTTAAATTCGTGCTTTTCCTCAGTGCTGGAATTCCTTTCATCATCTTCTTCAAAATAGCATTTATGACCAGAAAACAAAAGAGGCAGTAATTCTATGGCATTTTCCACAATAGCCGCTTCTGCAATTACAACTGTATCCTCCGCCATACTTGTAAAATTTATATATGTCAGTTCTATATTGTTTTTGTTGCTTAACAGAAAATAAACTAAGGCAGATATGTCAATGCAAACGTCAGAACATGAATCAAGCATATCCTTCGTCTCTCCGAATATAAAGGCAAATACTTCTCTTTCTTCTTGGATTTTCCTCAATTCCTCAAGATTACGGTATGTAAACAATGTACAATCCATAGTTATTTCCTCCACAGTTTACTCAACCAAACACCAATGCGATTCCACCAGTGAAGCTTTGGAGCGGGGATTTCTTCCAGCTTGAATGCCACATCTTGAATTATCGCCAAGGTGTCAACAAAGTGATAATCATCATCACTCTTTTTTGTTTTTGTGTTATGTGATACAGACTGCGTGTTGCTTTTGATTATTTTGCTGGCAGTTTCCTCCTGCTTTTCCTTGCGAGCACCTGTTTCTTGGAAATAAGTAAATGTATTTGAAGTAATAAATTCTTCGCCTACAATACCTTTATAAATGCCAACGATAGATACATGACCAATAAGCAAATCGTTGATATTGTACTTGTTTTCAAATTCCGATTGAATCTCCATAGGAATCTTAATGATAATTTCAGACACTGGCTCTTTCATACTTTCATCATATACAAGTCCCTTCAAAATGTAGGCATAGTCTTGCAACATCGAACTGACCAGATTATTTACTTCCATACCTTCTACCTGCATACCCTTTAATGCATCACGGCGTAAAATAAGGAATTGCCGCAGACTTTCCTCGTTCAGCAGTCCTAATTTAACGCGATCTACTTTTACAAGATCGCCCTCTGCCGAGTTGTCCAATAAAGTCACAGAGGCACACTGCTCAATAATCCTACGCAAAAGGATAGATTTAGTTGTTTTTACGTCTAAACTTTCCACTACTTTTGACGATGATGTAGAAGTTTCCCTTGCGTCTGCTGAAATAGATGCCTTAATTCCATCAAGGAACTGTTTTGTTCCTTGTGCAGAGATAGACGATGTGAAGCCATACTGCTCTTCAAAGCTACTTGATTTGTCGGTTTCAATTTTAGTAAGGATAACATTGTTGATCATCATTGCGATTTCATATACCTTACTAAAATTCAGGTAGTAAATATTAAAATCACGTGATTTCTTTTTCTCAGTTGTATCCAAATGGGTTCCTCCCTATATTTTACAATTCCTGTATCAGCGGTATCCAATGTTCACCCGCCACATCTACAGCTAATCCCAATTTATATATTTTATAATAAAATCTTTATCTGCCATTTACAATGTATATTCATAAGTGATTTCCCACTGGAAACACAGTTTCAAAAAAGGAAAGATTTTATTGACTTCATTAAAGGTTTCTGAAATATTCTCTGCTGATAATCTCCTTTATCCCACCAATGACTGTTTCATAAGGAACATATGTAAATAAAAGTTTACCAGTAATTGTTTCGTAATCATTCCGATATACTTCCTTATTTACAATCTCTGCCAGAACGTCATTGATACATACCCCTGTTTTAGCAGACGGACAGACCAGAAGAGGTTCCCGCAGGCTCCGAACTTCCTGTACAAGTCCTGACAAAGATGCATCCGGCTTCGTGTATTCCATAATCTTGTAAATATCATATAAATGCCGTGAATGTCGGTCAACCTTATCTGACAGATAATAATCACAGAGGGCAAAAACCTTATCAATAAGAGTCCGTTCAATCGCCTGTGTTGTGATCTCAAAAGGCATAAGTCCAAATTCTTCTGCCATTTCCCCCTGCTCCGTCATTTTCAGGAAACGGTAAATATAGTTATCGGCCATACGGCTTACTGTCGGAAAGGGCAACAGGGCGATATAGGTCTCAATGACTAATTCCGGCTTTAATTCCAATAACGAGGAATAGATGCTGGAATAACTGGCTCTGTAACAGTTATAACTACGCCGGCTGCGGGTTTCTTCAATGTTTGCAACAGAGAACCCCATAGACTCTATGGAAGAAACAACCGCCTTTTTTAGCTGCCGCTTGCGGCTTTCGCCAGGAACACCTTCCGATGCTGCATAGGAAATATCAATATCTTCCGAAAAGCGTTCCAATATCTGATAGCATTTTGTCAGGGATGTCCCGCCCTTAAAAACCATTCCCTTTACCCTGGAGGCCAGCTCCCGGAGCGCAAGTGTAACATAATAATCTTTTTCAATGATTCCGGGAGGTATATGCAGTTCGTTAGAAGCAGCGATGATAAGCTCACTAAATGCTTCGTGGTCATGATGTAAATTCATAAATAATTCCCCATTCAATCAGTTTTTTTGCAGTAGGACCCGTAATGCCAAGCAGCACGCCGGAAAGAAGCTCCTTACTGTAATTTTGCTGCTTTGCATAGTTTTTCAGAAGAATCCCAGTATCAGAATCAGAAAGCTCGGAATATTTTTCTGCCTGGGAAACGGCATCCAAAAATTGGAGCAGTCCTGCATTTTCCGATGTTATAGTTGTGGCGGGCCGTTTCAGCCGGACGGCCTGGGAGCCTACGGTAACGGTACGCCCCTTTGTCGATTCTTTTGACGTTACAATCTCAAGCGTTGCCGGCATCTGGGTTGTTAGACCAATCTGATTGGCAAAAGTGGCTCCGGCGAAGTATCCATAGGTTTCTGTTGTACTTTGCACATATTTGCGCATAATGACTTTCATGGGATCTAAATAACTTTTTTTCAGCAGCCGTGATGCTTTGGGAAGATAATAAATCCCGGTATCAAAACGCGCCAGATCGCCTGACCTGAGCATCCGTTTGAAATACTGGCGCAACGCATTATCATTAAGCCCATCCAGCCGGATCTCATTTATGAAGATTGGTTCGTTATAACCATAGTTTTTTTCCAGATATTCCTTCAGCATACAGGTATCCACTCCTTCCACCTCCATACTACCATATTTATACTCAAAAGGTCAATAGATATGTCAAAATATAGTTTGTATGTTTTTTGCAAAATTATACAGCGAAGATAAAGAAGCGGATACCTTTGGCTGTCTATAAATCCATATGTTTTCGTATATATTCAAAGGCATACATTGGTTAGGTAACAGAACCTTTTTACCGTTCTCCGTCTGGCCGGTCATACCTCAAATGCCCCTGCGACACTTTTGCATGATTCAGAATCCGGATGAAAGACCTGCCCTGATTCTCCAACGCTTTTTTATATCCGGCTTCTGTCAGAAACAGCCGCATCCGTTCACCTTTATCTCCTATGGGAGATTCCCTCGAAAGCACATCAAACACAATCATATGCGTCACTTCCGGGTCAAAGCGTTCCAGTGCCATGATGTCATGCCCTTCCAGTTTCTGGACACCGGATTCCTGTCTTGCCACAGCGATCATCTCTCCAACGGTCCTTGCTTTCCAGGGCAGGTGATAGTTTCTTTGAATATCACAGATCAACTTCTTGCAGTCATCCTCTGAAAGCTCACGGAGTTTCTTTAGCAGATTTTCTGCAGTGGCCTTTTTATTGTGGTCACGAGTATACCGACAGAGCACAGTGATCTCCTGTATCGCATAAAAAAGGCCAACAACATCCTGCGGGATATTCGGAAGAAAATCGCCGGCCTGACAGATTGGATTAAGGCCATAAAAGAAGAATTGAGCCAGCCCCAGGCCCCGACACTTGCCGCCCTGTTGACCGACTACTATGAGGGCCGGAACGCCGGAGCATGGAGCCGCAACGCCAGGATTGGGAACCTCAAAGATTTTGCCGAGGCCGTCAATTTTCTGACCGAGAGAGGCATCGTCACTCTGGAAGATTTGGAGGCCCATATCGCCGCCCAGGGTGAGCGGGCCGAGGCCATCAACACGTCCATGAAAGCAAAGCATGAACGTCTGAACGAGTTGAAGGAACTGCTTCATCTTGTTGACCTCTACCGGGATACCAAGCCCATCTATGACGAGTGGAAGGGTATCAACAGAAACGGAAAGCCTATTCTTCTTACAAGCAGGCCAGGGCTGATATGAAGGAGCTCCATAATGTCCGGGCGAATGTGGAGCATTTGCTGGACATTCCCACCGGGCGGGAACCGCAGAGGGAATCGCAAAAATCACGACAATAGGTTCTCTCCGCTTTTGTTTTTCAGCGTTCCAACGGAATGCGCAGCCATTGCCAACGGCAATGATCTCAGGGGTTTGGGGATATGTCACCAACAAGCATTTAGCAGAAATTCCGGGTACGGGATTTCTGCTAAATACGCAATCTTACGGAAGATTGCATTGCTTGCCAGTAGTTTTGAGAACCTTTATTTAGGTATTGTCTGCATGCACATAGACAAGCACCATGTCCATAATCACATCATCGTGAGTGCGGTAAATCTGGAGTCTACCAGGAAATTCCGCAACTTTTGGGGTTCCTCCTGGGCTTTGCGCCGGATCAGCGATAAGCTGTGTCTGGAGCATGGCCTTTCTATTGTCGAAGATCCCAAGCCCAGCCGCGGCCACTATGGAAAATGGCTGGGTGATGGAAACAAACCGCTTTCCTTTCAGAATCAGATCCGTCAGGCCATTGACGCCGCCCTGGAGCAGCACCCCTCCACCTTTGAGGATTTCCTGAAAATTCTGGAAGCGTCCGGTGTGGAAGTCACCCGGCGCGGGAAATCTATCAATTTCCGTGTTCCAGGGCAAAAGAGCCGAACCCGCTGCAATACGCTAAAAGGAGATTATACTGAACAGGCAATACGGGAAAGGATCGCCGGAACCTATATTCCCTCTGTTCAGCCCAAACGGTCCAATTCTTCGGTGAGGATGCTGATTGATATTGACGCCGCAATGCGGGCCGGTAAAGGTGCCGGTTATGAGCGTTGTGCCAAAGTGTTCAATGTGAAGCAGCTTGCGAAAGCTGTGGCTTACCTGAAAGAGCATGGGGATATGAGCTATGAGGACCTTCAAGCAAAGGCCCAGGCTACGACTTCCCGGTTTAATGAGCTTTCCACGCAGATCAAGGATATGGAAAGCCGTTTATCTCAAAATGGAGAATTGCAGAAACAGATCGTCAATTACTCTAAGACGAGATCTGTCTACATTGCGTATCGAAAAGCCGGTTACAGCAAAAAATTCCGGGCCGAGCATGAGGCTGACATCCTGATCCACCAGGCAGCGAAGAAATATTTTGACAGCCTGGGAGTGGAGAAGCTGCCTACCGTAAAGACTCTGCGGGAAGAATATGCCGAAGTGCTGGAGGCCAAGAGAAAAGCCTATGCGGAATATAAGCAGGTACGGGAAGAAATGCGGGAGCTGCAGAATGTGAAGGCCAATATTGACTATCTGCTGGGACCGTCTGCGGAAAGGACACAGGAAAAAGAACATTCATACAGCTCTGACGCTTAAAAAAAAATTAATAAAAAAACCTCCCATTTTATGGGAAGATGCGCGATAATAGAAGTAACCAGACAACTATTTTTTCGCACCACCATAAAAGAGAGGAGGTTTTACTATGAAGCAAGAATAAAAATCAGAAGAAAAGA
>CAJTCH010000034.1 GCA_910574715.1 Lachnospiraceae bacterium
AGTAGGTTTATTAAAGTTACCCTTTTTTACATCAACTGTTTGAAAAAAACTTTTTTAACATTTTTCATTTTAACTATTGACATTTCTTAGCTGGACTTCCACGAAGAAATCATATACCCTTGGAATATATGGATGGCTTAATTCCTTCAAGATATCAACTTCGCGCCGCAGAAATTCCTTACTGGCAGACAGCTTGCGCTTGTCGATCTTTAATACTACCTTCTTTTTCAGGCGCAAATGCTGTGCAAGATAGACATTACCGCCTCCGCCTGCACCCAATCTCTTAATTATTTCATATGTTGAAGCAATAATCTGTGACATACCAATCTTTCACTTTCTTATAAAAATTCATTCTTTCCGTATTCTTCGTCCAACCAGATATCTATACGGATTTTCCGAATATGCGAAACAACGAGATATATCATTGCCATTATCAGTGAACCTCCCGCAACGATGATTCCTCCATAAAATAAGATCTCATTCGTCAGCCAACCCATTCTTCAAATCCTTTCTGAGATTGTGTTATTTCTTTAATTCGTTATATCGTTATTATTATACGATATATTTTATTATTCTGCAATTATTTCTTTTCGGTTCAGACAATCTGCCCTGTTATCTCATCTCTTCAATCAGCTTCAAGTCCTCCCTGGACAGCGTCACTTCCGGCTGGTCATTGATCTTCCACCCAAGACGGCTCGTCCCTTCCTTAACATTCTCTAACATATGCGGTATCTCCGCTGCACGTTCCGCGCAAAATCTGGCGCTGTCCATATCATTAGCCTGCTTATAAAGCTCTGCGCAGTAAGCCAGAGAATTCAGGTAGTCCACATACTCCTCATACTGATACGGCGCTAAACGTATCGCCGTAAGCTTATATCTGACAAACGCTTCTACATCTCCCTGCGAAAATACTGCCCGTGCCTTTGCACTATAAGCAACCGAAACATGACTGTTTCCCTCCAAGATGGAATCCGCCCTCTTCTCCATCTCCTCCGGGCCTTCCGACATATTCAGAAGTTCGATCTTTGCCATCGTATTGCCGCCGTAAAATCGAATTGCCTGTTCCGGTTCTCCTTTGATATAGAAGCAATCTGAAGCGCCAGCTATAACCGATAACACCGCGATTACAATCATAGATAATCCTGCCGCTATCTTCGTCAGTATGGATATCTTTATCTTCTTAACATTTCGTATATCCAGAAACAACAACAGCACAAAACACATTATCAAAAATTGAAAATCGTAGTCAAACAGGCTGTGCAGCAGCATAACCGCCAGGATGACTCTGTCCCTTTCAGATGTATTTTCAGACAGAAGGGAACGGATGACTGCGCCATATATAAGTAAGGCAGGAACAATTCCGATATCCAGCATAATCTGTAAAAATTCATTGTGAACACTTACAACAGAATATACCCCTGTCTGCATTTCCTGCTGTACAAAATAATAACCGTAATATCCCATTCCAAAAGGATGGGTAACGATCATTTTTATTGCATCCCTGTCATACAAAAGCCTGCCCCAGAATGTACTGGCATTTCCTCCCATAGACAGCAGACGGTCATAAATCTCTTTGCCGTATCCTCCAAAAGCCAGGACAGCCGCCAGAATTACGAATCCTCCAACGCATAATATACTGTATTTCCGCAATTCCTTCTTCAATATCAGAAGCATGAAGAATACGACTATCGTCATCACCATAACCGTCCGGCTTCCGCTCAGGTAGATACCCGTCAAAGCAATCAGCACATGGATCGCTATCATCCAATCTGTCTTCTTAATGCTCATCCGGTACACGGAAACCAACAGGCAAACTAACATAAACAGTGCATATGTATTCGGATACTGAAAGAAACCGGCCAATCTTCCTGCAACGGAAACATATTCCGAAAACGCCGGAAATTGCATCAACGCAAAAGAGAATACTGTCATCAGGCTCCCCATAACCGGCAAAGACTGTATCAATCGCTCTCTTTGCTCCAACACCTGACACATAACAAAAAAAAATATCAAAACCGGAAGGAACTTAATTCCTCCCATTAAAGACATTCCTGAATCAACTGCCCACAAACCGGCAAGAAAATATCCCAGCGTCAAAGTTACGACCGCAGCAAGATTCCAGTCAAAAGAAATCCAAAATTCACCTGAACGTATCAGCAGACAGACTGCCATAATCATAAGAACGATCAATAACACTGCCGATACACAGCAAAAATATCCGCCTCCGGCTATACCGGATACGATCAAGATGATGAATAAAAAATAATATAGATAACTATGCTTTCCTTCCGGCATATGAGCCTCCTTAGCCAAAATACACATTACTGCCGCCTATACATGCAAACACACTTGTTTGAGTCACTGTCATTATAAATAGAGATCACTTAAAATTCGTATTATCGTTATTATTATACGCTTTATTCCATTGTATTGCAATAAAAAGAATATCGCAAACAAACTACTACTCCAATACAGAAAACCGGCATGAACTCCTCCACGCCGGTTTTACCGAAAACTTCATTTACTTACTTAATATGTGCCTGCAAGAATGCACACCACAATCCAGAGCATGCCCGCATCATGCCGCATTTCTTCTCCTGCTTGCTGCAGTAACGCCGATTCCCGTTGAGAATACCGCAATCAGCATCCATAATACTGCCGCTGCCTGATCCCCCGTTTTTGGAGATGATACATTTCTAGCCGTACCAGTTCTGTTTGCCCCCGTCACGCTACCATTAGCGCTGCCTGATCCATTTGAGCCAGATATTACACCTGACGCCCCCGGTACTGTAGTATTGCTGCCTGTCTTTGCCAGTACATTCAATTCTGTGTCCACAGAACCATAGGTATAATTCATGGTGACCTTATGTTTGCCTACTGAGAGCGTGTCCAGATACTTTGACAAGAATGTCAGCACAGTTGATCCTTCCTTCAAAGTATAGTTACTCCGATCTACTTCTTCGCCGTCTACGTGTACACTCACAAAATCCTTCAATTCTCCGGTACACTTGATTGTAGCTCCTTCACCGCTGCCGATAATGTATATGTTATCTGTGACCTCCGGGACGATCCTAAGCGGTTTGACCTTATCTGTCGTTGACGGCGGCTTCGGAGTTGCCGGTAATTTGGGCATTAGCCAGCCCGCAAATTTACTTCCCAAGCTGTTTCGTATTTCCTCGGTCCACGTTTTACTGGCAATTGTGCAATAAGCAATCGCTGTTACATCCTCGAAGGGTTCAAGTTGAACCACTCTATCATCAAAAGTAATCTCTGGTGCCTCTCCGTCAAACGTAACCTTTTTTAGACCTGTACATCCTGCAAATATGCCATCCCCCACACTCTTTACACTGCTTGGAAGCGTTACCTCAGGAAGCGTTCCGCAATATGCAAAAGCCCGATAAGCTATCCTCGTCACTTTATTTGGTATGGTCAGGGCCGAAAGGTTGGAACAACCGTAAAATGCATATGCACCTATTTTCACAATACTGGATGGAATAGATACACTTTTTAAACCAATACAGCCATAGAATACATATTCACCTATTTCTGTCATACTGTTCGGAATTGTCACAGTAGTCAGCTCACGGCATCTGTTAAACGCGTGATTTCCTATCTTCGTAACACTATTAGGTATAGCCAGATCAGAAAGGCTTTCACAATTATAAAATGCATACTCACCTATTTCCGTTACAGTTCCCGGTATTACTACTGTTCTTAATCCTCTGTACCACTCAAATGTATGATTCCCTATTCCCGTAACACCGTCTTCGATAACCACCGAGGTAATCCCTTCTATTATCTCATCATCAAACGGCGATTCTCCTGTTTCTCCACTTCCAGAGATCGTAACCACTCTATCTGTCAACGTCCATGTAAGACCATTAGCATCCGTCTCCGTTATTGTATCCGTTCCTTCCCCGGGATTCACTGGCTCCGGGTCTCCCGATTCCGAAGCTGCCGGCTCCAAATCAGATGCTATATCTCTGGCTGTCAAATTCTCATCTTTTTCAGATCGCGCATCTGTATCAGAGTTTATATCTTCGCTGCGATCACCAACTGTTTCAGTCTCATCCAACGACGCATCCACACTTTTCTTTACATTCGAATCTGTCCTTTCTTCAATATTGACTTGTCCTGCATCTTCTTCTCCCTCTGCTGCCCAAGCCATCGAACCGCCAGACACCACCAGGGCTGCCGCCAGAAAGACGGCTGCTAACTTCCTCTTCATTTTTTAATGCTCCTTCTCCATGATATATTTTGCACAATTCGTAATATCGTTTTTATTATACGTTATTACAAAGCAATTTGCAATAGTTTTATATTTTATCTCCATATGGTGCGAAGTTAATAACATAAACTATACAAATTAGCGCAAGTCAAACTTTTCTAGTAAAATGGTTGATTATCTCAAAAAAGCCTTTCTATATGCAGCTTTACGGGCGCACTTTTGCCAGGTACAGGGATTTATACCTAACCCCGGCAAAATGGCGTTCTATCACGTAACAAATCCACAACCAAAGTGGAGCAGAAAGCGGCTGCGCCGCCGGAACGCCCGGCGGACTGCTCCAAAAGGATCTCGTCGTATACCTTTTTCCGTCTCTCCTTGCGCCCTTTCCAGGCTATCTTGATTGCCTCCCCAAAAGCCTTAAAGTCATATCGTGGTACTGGTCTTTTTGCCATATTCATTCACCCTGTTACATTTTACTGTTCACCTTTCTTTTTAGATATGTCTACACAGTTCTATCAGTTAGCCAAAATAATTTTCTTTATTTTCTAAAAGCAGCTTGAAGTTATTCGGTTGGACGTACATAATTATACTGATAGAGATCAGAGAAAAGGTGCATAAAGATGTTAGAGTATATTCCCGCCCCGGAAGCAGCAACAAAATGGGGCATTTCAGAAAGACATGTGCAAAAGCTATGTGAGGAAAACCGCATACCGGGCGTGGCAAAATTCAGCCGCTTGTGGTTGATACCAAAGGACGCTGAAAAGCCCGCTGACGGAAGATACAAGAAACGGGGTGAACGCATTGGTACGGATAGCGATATGTGACGACGATAAGGAAGCGATCAAATCTCATGGGGATATTGTGAAAGACTGTCTGCGCTCTTGCGGAATAGGTTATGAGATTGCAACTTATACACAAAGCAGCAATCTCCTTTTTGATATTACAGACGACCATTATGAAAATCAGTGACAGCATGGCATATCTCAAAAATGGCGAAACGCTTCCAATCAGCCGTTCCCATTTGCAGGAAGTAAAAAAGCAGATAAACAGGTTTTGGGGGGCGCATATATGATGACTTGGTATCAGATACTTTCATTCTTTTTTACAAATGGATTGCGGATATTTTTAGGGCTGTATCTTGTTATAACATTGCAGCAATTAGCTGGAAACAGGAAAAAAGCAAGCGTCATTTCTGTGTGTGCAGCAGCCTTTATTACCGTGCTGTCCTGTTTCCCCATTCAGCAATTTTATATGACGGGTATAGAAATAATTTTTGTAATACTGATTGCATATTATCTATATGCGGCGCAGCCCAGGGTGAGCCTGTTTCTCATTTTCTTTTATGAAGCAACGGTTGCTTTGTGGGAATTTATTCTATCGGCTGGGCTGGGGGATATCTTTCAATCAGACCGTTTTCTTGATATGCGGTCAAATGGATATATAGCGGCAGTTTGGATTGTCCGGCTTTTTATGCTGGGAATTGCTTTTCTTACTGTGAAATCGCATAAAAGAAATGAAAATCTATCACCACGGATAATAGCCGGAATTGCGATAACTGGTATGCTGGGAGCCGTTCTTTTATCCGGGCAGAATACCGTATCCATAAGTGACGACCAACTGACAACTTGGATCATCTTCTCAATGCTAATCCTTGTAGCAATCTTATTTTTCAACCTTAACCGCCAATATGAAATGGAGAAAAAGATTATGCTGCTTGAAAAAGAAAAAATGCGTTATTGGAGCATGACTATCAGACTCTTAAAAATGTTTATGCCGCTAACGCAAAATTGTTCCATGACTTCCAAAATCATATTGATGTAGTGTATCACTATCTATAAAAAAACCATACAACGGAAGCCGCCCGCTACATTGAAAATCTGCGTTTTCCAATACAGGAACTTACACAGACAGCATGGGTAGGCGACGAAGCCGTAGACTATCTAATCAACAGCAAGATTGCCCTTGCTGCTTCCCTAAATATACAAGTAGGTACAAACATTAAATTTCCACGCCGCACCAATATACAAAGTGTTGACTTAGTTGCGATTTTAGGTAATCTTTTGGATAATGCCCTTGAAGCGATAAAAAATGAGGAAGATAGATTTCGCTTTGTCAATTTAACAATCCGCCGCATAAATGATATGATGGTGATCAAGGTGGAGAACGGGTGTAGTGCTAAACCGACCGAAATGAACGGAAGTTTGCAGACTTCCAAAGAAGATAAAACTTTGCACGGTTGGGGCCTGCAAAGCGTCCGTGCCGCCGCTGAATGCTATGACGGGACTATCGAAACAGAATACAGCAATCAGATATTCCGCGCTGTTGTAACATTATCTTTTGAAGCAGTAAAGGCATAATCAATCTATCAGGAAAGCAGATCGTCCACGCTGGCGGTCTGTTTTTTCATGGACAAAAACCTACCGATTATGGACAAAGCGGAAGAAATGTCGCTTTTGCAGTATGCTATGACTGTAACAGAAGCTTACACACAAAACGAAATGCGTAATCGCTGGTGCTATGCCATTCATATTAGGGCGATTTGAGGGAGTAAATGTTATGCCGCTGGGGTTTGCCGTTCTATGCCTGAATACCCCAATCTGTATATTGCTTTCCTGTGATCCCGGTTTAGAACAGGCAGTCCGAACACTGCCGGGACAGGCAAAATCATTACTGCGCTTATAATCGCGCTGCAAAGTACAATCTTGTCCGTCCTGTTGGAGTGGTTTTGTCCCGTCCGTAACTGGAGGATTGAAGATGATTTATGGCAACACCCGCGAAAGTATATTGTACCGCTGATTATGTTTTTGATTGCAGGGCTTATCGGTATGTGGTCTGTAAATATATAGGTTTTGCTCTGCATCGCCATAGCTGAAGTTTTAAGCTTATCACTTGTCGTAAGGAGGATATAATACCATGAAAAATACAAAACGCTGCCCTAAATGCAGTTCACAAAATATTGTCCGTGTTCCCGATAACCAAAATCGTCATGCCAGCGGGAACAATATTTATACTTCGACCTTTACATTGATGAAAAAAATCCCGGTTATACGCTATGTCTGCTGCGATTGCGGATATGTGGAGAATTGGGTGGAAACGCAAAGAGAACGTGACGAAATCAAGCGCACATTTGGATAATAAAAGGAGGGCTGCAAAATGGAAAACATTATCCTGCAAACACACGGAATATCCGTAAAATATGGAAATTTCCTTGCGCTTGATGATGTAAGCATTAGTCTTAAAAATAAGCATATATACGGTTTTATTGGTGAGAACGGCGCAGGTAAGACTACATTGATGAAAGTGCTGACAGGGCTGCTTTACCCGACAAACGGTGATTTTTCGCTGTTCGGGAAGAATAGACCATGCGATATTCTGAAAATGCGCCGACATATCGGCAGCACCATTGAAGCTCCTGCCCTTTATCCGGAATACTCCGCTTACCGTAATCTTGAATTACAGCGTATCCTTATCGGCAATCCCGACAAGGAAATATGTGATAAGCTACTTGGAATGGTGGGAATGACCGAGGTTAAGGATAAGAAGGCAGGAAAATTCTCTATGGGCATGAAGCAAAGACTTAGCATAGCAATGGCTCTTGTCGGCAAGCCGAAGCTGCTCATACTTGACGAACCGATAAACGGTCTTGATCCGAAAAACATATCTGAACTGCGCAGCTTGCTCAAAAGGCTGAATGAGGAAAATGACGTAACACTATTCCTATCAAGCCATTTCCTTAACGAGCTTTATCTGCTTGCCACTGATTACTATATTATCCACAAGGGGAGAATAATCAAGTCACTCACTCATAATGAACTTGACGAAAAACTTTCAGTTACGGGGCAAAGCCTTGAAAAATACTTTCTTAGTATTACGGGAGGTGACAGCAATGTATAATCAGCTAATCATTGAAAAATACAAAGCGAAAAGATTTATTATAATGTATCTTACGGTGGCTGTTCTTGCAGCAGCAGGATTTTTCCTTGGATTTCTGAAACTTCCGGAAAATCTTGATACAGCAACGGTGTTTTCTTTTTCGATTTGCGATACATCTTTTATGTTTATCATTTCACTTGTTACTGCTTGGTTTGCAGGAAATGATTTTCTAAACCGAACAATACATAATGAGATAAAGGCAGGGTACAGCCGTTTTTCAGTGTTTATTACAAGAACTATTACAGCCGTTATCATGGCAGTGCTGCTACATTTAACCTATGTTTTCGCAACAGTTATCGGATTTGCTGTTAAATATAGGTTTGACAGTAGTATATTTTCTGTTACAGATTTTGTTTGGCTGCTGGTAGTCATGTTGCAGATATGTGCCAACATCTGTATCGTTATGTTTATTGTCTTTGCCCTCAAAAAAGTTACATCGGGAGTAGCTGTAACGATTGTGTTCAGCTTTGTGTCCTGCAATATCCTTAGAAACTTCATCAGAGAGAGTGTTTTCCGGCTGACCTGTTTTAGTCTTGCACAAACGAATGATAACAGAACACTTACATTGTCGTCGGTGTTTGCAGCAGCGGTGATCGTTATTTCACCGACAGCAACACACTTAGTTTTCAGAAAATCCGAGATAAAATAAGTATTTCAGTTATGATACTACTACTATTTTCCTGATTATATCAGAGCATAGTTCATATTAAAATTATTAAATCTGCCGCACGACGACAAAAGAAAAAAGCCGTCGTACAGCAGAGGTATTACTAGTACACCGAAAAATAAGCTCCTAGCCATATAACGCAGAATGATTTTTCATATGCAAGGCGGAGGAATGAGGCGTAGTGGGCGCTACGCCGATTGACAACAACGACGCAGATGGAAAATCAGGCAAGTTATATGGCTGGTTACTTATTATTCGGTGTACTAGTACAGATGGATATTTATCATCACACATATAAAGCAGATGATTTTCCAATATCATATAAATCGCTTGAAGATACAGGAGGCTTCAAGAACTATTTCATCGAACTAATCCTTGTCATGAAGCCTAAAGGTATGCTGGATACTATAGCCCATGTCCACGGATATCTGCTCCCAGGTATCAAAATACAAATATCTCTTCTCAAGAATTGTTCTCTCTGCTCTATTGGATACCCGCTTTATCATATGTGTGATATCAGTCTTCAAAGAATCTTGTTGCTTTTATTGCCAGATCACGAAAAAAAGCTACCTGCTCCAGCTTGCTGTTGATATCATTATCAATCTTATAGGCCTGGCTCAAATATTCCTTGGCTATCATAAGCACCTCTGAAAAAGTGTTTTTCCTCGGATTGACTCTGATTGCCGTTTATTTATTCTGATTTTCTTCTACTTGCCGAACACTTAATCTCAGCCTTTACCGCATTGATCAAAGCTGACCGTGTGCGATCCTTTGATTCCAAAGCCTTCACCTTCTCCCCATATGGTGCTATCAAGTAAGGACTAACAATTTTTTTACTTTTTTAACATATCTTTATTCCTTCTTTAGAATTAATCCAAAACAACCATTTCCATAAGTCAGTGATTAAGTTGCTATTCCTTTAATGCAATCTCCAACAATTCTGCCGCAACCTGATCGGACTTGATTCGTATCAGATTATCCCATGCATCTTCTTTGCCCAACAGGTTCATTCCTCCATGCCACACAAGTTCATTGTCTATAATAGCAAAATGTTCTATTACCTCTTCCTTTACAATGACTTGAATACCACTTTCTTTCATATTTTGAATTAATCTCTGACAAAACTCCGAACTTCCACAAGATACGTTCTGTGGTTCTATTGTTATAACTGTCACTGTAATTCCAGCTTCCTGTCTTGCCCTTACAAGATAGGTAAAGCGCTCTATCTTATCCTGTGTAAGCTCTGGACTGGAAACAATGATTTTCTTTTCCGCCTCAACAATATCCCTCTCAAATACATCCATGTAATTTCCGGAATCATAAATAGAATTTACTGTCTGTTTTGAAAGAATACGATTTGTTATCAATTGAAATCCTGTCCGTTTATAGGTCCGCAGCCTTTTTGAGTACATATTATCAAAGACCCGGATATGAGAATCTACATAATCATATACTATAACTTCCTTTTTCCCCTCATAATCACGATTCAATCTTCCAATGTACTGCTCAAGCCTGCCTGCAAAGGAAACAGGCGAAGCCAGCATCAGGGTATCCAGCCTCGGATAATCGAACCCTTCCCCTATTTTCTGACCTGTTGCTACCAAAATGAGACTCTGTTTCCTGGTCACCTCTTTTAGTTTTCTTCTGACTTCTGAGTTTTCCTTATCACTATTATCTCCATATAAGATAAAGACATAATCCGCGTCTTTCTGCAAATGGTCATACAAATACTTCGCCTGTTCTTTGTACCTTGTCAAAATTACTGGTGTTCTTCCTTCTTCCACACAAATTCTTGTATCTGCAAGAATCATTTCATTCCGAACGGTATTCATGCTAATCAAAGAATATGCACCATTAATATCATTTTTACTTTCGTTTGTATCAATAACCCTTGTATACCGCGGATATACATAGTGGCCGATTCCTTGTTCTATCGCCCTCTCTTTTGCAGTATAGCTGTGTCTGACCGGACCCAAAAGCATATGAATAATTTCCTCCAGATTATCCCCCCTTTTTGGCGTTGCCGTCACACCATAAACATATCTGGCATTTATCTTCTGCATCACTTTGATAGAAGTATTGGAACCGCAATGATGGCATTCATCCATCAGAACCATGCCGTAAGAATTAATAAAACTATTGAATTTTCCTTTACTATACATGGAGCCGACCATGGCCACATCAATAATACCAGTCAAAGTATTTTTACTGCCATGCAAAATTCCAATCACACTTTTCCTACGCTTTTCCCTCCCGCTATTTGTTCGATAGGTTGGCGGTTCCTCGTCTATGATTAAAAATTTATTTAATTCATCCACCCACTGTTCCAGCAAATCTTTACTTTGAAGCAAAATAAGTGTATTTATTTTTCTCTCGGCAATGAGATAGCTGCAGACTACTGTTTTTCCAAATGCAGTAGCCGCACTGAGAACTCCATGATCAAATGCAAGCAAATGCTGTGCCGCCAGGTTCTGCTGCATCTTTAAATCACCGTTAAAAGAAACCCTTATGGGTCTTCCCTTTTCCCTGTGATCTGAAATAACATACTCAACACCTGCCTCCTTGCAGGAAGTAAGCAGATTATCAAAAAGGCCTCTTGGAATGCAAATATAACCATCCGTATCTTTTCCCATATATACAGCGCTGAAATTATAATAATTGGAATATCCAAGCCTTTTATTCTTATAAAACACAGGATTATCAAAAGCTGCCATACTCCGGATCTGATTTTGCAGACGCGGCATCAAATTTAATGTATCAACATATACTCCATCACCAAGAACTATGTGCATTTTTCCTACAACATCAGATTTTACAAATCCCTCTATTTTCTTCCAGGGCTTTGGACGATTCCCAGAAAAGGAAGGGATCAGCATTCCTTTTTCTTTGGCAAGCTCTGACTGCCATTTTGACATATATTTTTCTACATCTTCTTTTGACAGTTTTTCAGTATGGTTAAGTAAAATGTCCCATTGATCCGGATAAGCATTCCAATTTTTATCAACAAAAGCGCTGTTTCCATTCTTCAGTGCCTGTCCCTGCAGCGGCAATGCAATCAGATTTCCTATACTGCTTGCAACATCCTGGGACGGATACATTCGGTCATAATAATGAAAAGATTTCAGATTGATCGAAGAGGAGCCTTTATCAAGCAGAAGGCATCCAAAATTTCTTGCAAGAGAAGCGGATATCGGTTTTTTGAAAAATATCCATACATGTGCGCCTCTGCCTGATCTTGATCTTTCTACTAAAGGCAATATACCATTTCTTTCGCAGATAAGCCTTAATGCATCAACCTCTTCATGCCATTCATCATTCGTATTTGCAAAATCTGTCTTTTCAGCACCTTTCTCATGATTGTCAAAATCAAAAACAATAAATCGGCATGTGCCATCTGGGAACAATGGATATACGCCTAATACATCCGCACCATCTTCTCTATATCCAAGGAGATGCTCGATAATTTTCTTGGGCTTAAGTTCCGTCCACTTCCTATTCTCACAGGCTTCACAATTGATTTTTTCACCACGCTGTTTCGGACATATCCGGTCATTCCATCTATGATCACACTGTGGAAAATATCCTCCCTTCGTGCCTCTTTTGGCATAAACATCCATTCTTCCCCAAAACATTGCAAAATATTTATTTGCCAGTTCTTCTGTAATATATTTATTTTGAATACGTCCTCCCTGGTCAGAATCGTACTCTTCAATGCTTTCTATTTTTTCGTCAAACACATTTTCTGACTCATAAGCAATATCGGCCTTATCCAGCAGTTCTTTCAATCTTCTGTTTTCATCCTGAAGGCTTCGCACTAACTTTCGAAGTGAATCTAAATCATAGGCTTCTACATTCATTTATATAATCCTCATCATCTCACCTGTCACTTTATATTTACTATCCAATATCCTTTTTTCTTAGAACCTTTTCTTTCAATGAGCCCCTTTTCTTTCAACTGACGAATTCTTTTTGTAATTGTAGTCATTCCCAACCCAACCTGCCGGCTGATTTCATTTACTTTAATGCTGCTATTTTCCTTCATTAATGAAACTATCTTTTCATCACTATCCTCAAGCAACACTTTTTTGTTTTGGAGCAGAGCAGATTCTGTTCTTTCAGTCTTATTTAATGGAATTGTCACGGTAATAAAATTCTCTGTTATATCGAATACTTCCTTTCCGTATCTGGATACGATCAATGGAACTCCATGCCCTGTTTGTTCAATATAGTCCAACTGAACCATGATCTGCTGAAGTTCGAGATTCACTGGTTTACTTTTCCCCTCATAAAACTCCTCCAGTGTAAGTCCCTCCGGTAAGCCTCCCACTGAAATAATCTCAATACGGTCATCAAACATATATACCGCCGGCGGCGTCTGTCTTGACCAGCGATTATGCAAACATGCATTCAGCCATGCCTCCCTGAAACATGAGAAATCAAACAAGCTTCTTTCTTCTCTAAGACTTCCTCCCACATCTACTATGGTATCATTCAATGCTTCCATATAATCCAGCACCTGTTTTACAGCCACAAGCATGCACTTATAACCATATTCATTCCGCTTGACCAGATCCGTTTTATTTGTTCCACGAAACACTGCCACTTTAATGGAATAACTATTCACATCTGCTAAAATACCTGCCATCAAATTATAAGTCCCATCTCGCGTCAGAAGATTTAAATTTCGCTGAAAAGTATTCTCCCGAAGTGTTAGATTATTTCCTGCATACAATGTTTTTAATTGTTCAAAAGTTAGTTCCTGATTATTCGCCTCAATATTTACAATAGAATCTGATATACTAAGCATCAGACGGCGTAACTGCTGCGGTGATATTTCTCTATCTTCATCCGCTGATCTCATATAATATTTTCCATATGCCGAATAAGGCTTTTCATCTCCTTCAGCAGTGACTTTTATTATATTTTTATCATCACACAGTTCCACAATAATCGTTGGAATAACCTGTGGTTTGATTGCATTTGCAATACCCTGGGATATTTCCCGCATGGTACGGTCTCCTATTTGTTGTCCTATAATTTCACCATCATTCCTTACACCAAAATATAAAGTTCCTTTTCCGTTTTTATTCAACATAGCGGCGATAGAAATAAGGCCTTCTTTTAATTCTCCTGTTGTTTTTTTGAATTCAACCAATTCTGTCTCCATACCAAGATTCATATCAGTACACCTCCTCTCCATAAAGTATATCCTTTTTCGTCAATTTAATCAACACATAATAATCGCTTTATTAATCACACATGTGATTAATAAAGCGATTACTAAATTATGGGCTTCCATCTTCACACTGGTATACTATCCCTCACGCACAACGCACCATACCCCGCGTATGTCAAGTTAATGTCACAAACTTTTTTACTTTTCCCGCGTGAAAATCGCTGAAACCCGCATAACTTCGTGGAGCGTATGGTTCGCCAATGCTAGGTTAGGGCAAAATTAACGGTGAATCAGTGTCAAGTGAAAAGAGTTATTAATCACGGAAATCCATTTTCCAAAACATTACTAATGGGCGAAGGTTTCAAGAATACGGCTAACGGATAGAAAAAGGATCAAAATTTAGTTGGTATCCTTTCTCGTTCAAAGTATAATTTTTGTGTAATGATATAAGGATTTATATACTTCAATTTTACACCAACAGCCGGATTTTTCAAGTCCGGCTGCATTTTTTCCCGGAAAGGGAATTGCGCATAGATTTCGCCTACTCGCCAGGTGCATCGGCGCTTATTCAAATGCAAAGTTTGAGTTATCTATTCATCAATAGTAATTTGTTCTTCTATCATCTTTCCTCTGTCCATTTGGTGCCGCAGCTTTCTATTTTTTACGCTGTCAAAAATAATAGAAAAATCATAATCATCAGGATATAATTTCTCCGCAGTCACATGGAGTTTCATTCTTTTTCGGTTAACCCAAATTTTTTTATCCGCAATCTGTACTCTCAAAACTCCTTTTTCATTGGCTGTCTTGCAGACAATGCCAATCTTTTTATCTGGATATACAAGAACACTGTCTCCTAGTTGAAATTCCAGAGCTTTTTGTGCTGCCTCATTCCTTCTTTTCCTTTTTTGAATACCAGATACCCTCCTCTTTTCTAAATGATTTTTAGAAACCACTTGTTTCAGATTTTCCGATATTTCCTCCTTTCCGTAAGCCGCCTTCATTGCCGTTTTTAACATCTCTTCTGGCATTCCCATTTTCCCGGCTATGTAGAAAGCACAGCTTTCCCCAGCTTCTCCAATCACTAATTGATAAAGAGGTTGCAGACTTTCCTTATCAAAGGTCATCCTCGCATTCTCAATCCTGGCTTTTTTATCTGCATATTGTTTTACCTCTGGATAATGTGTCGTAACGAGAAATAGTCCTCCACTCTTTTGTAATTCTTCCAATATTGCAATGGCAATTCCCATGCCTTCTGTTGGGTCTGTGCCGGAACCAAGCTCATCCATAACTACAAGGCTGTCTCTGTTAACTTTTTTTAATATTTCTAATACATTCACAATATGTGCTGAAAATGTAGAAAGATTCTCTGATATATTTTGCCCGTCACCTATATCACACAGAAAATTACTGTTCATACAAATTTCCGCTTTTTTACATGCCACGTGTAAACCGCATTGTGCCATCATACAATTTAATGCAACTGTCTTAATTGTAACTGTTTTACCGCCCGTATTAGGCCCTGTAATAACTACGCCATCAAAACTCTTCCCTATCTCAAATTGCAGCGGCACGCACTCTGACGGAGCCATAAGGGGATGTCGTCCATCTTCTATTCGGATATATCGTTGCGTATTAATTTTTGGTTCTACTCCATCATATTCTAAACTCAGTTTTCCTTTTGAAAAAATAAAATCTAGTTTTTCTATCATACTGATATTTTGTTCCAAAATCTCCTCATAATCGGCCACCATCGCAGAAAGAGAATAGAGTATCCTATATTCTTCATTTTCTTCATGTATCCGTAGAAGCTGCAATGTCTCATAATATTTCCCCACAGAACTTGGTTCTATAAATAAGGTACCTCCCGTTGAGGATTTATCAATCACATTACCTTTTATTTTATATTTATATATTTTTTTAACAGGAATACAAATATGCCCATTTCTCAGAGTACTGAAATGATCAGACAGGCTTTCCTTATTCGCCCGTATAACTGCATCTACTTTCTCCCGCATGCCTCTTTCATGCCGTTCAATATTATCCCGCAAGGATTTTAAATCTTTGGAAGCATTATCATCTATCCTGCCATTTCTAATCTGCATACTAATGGTTTCTTTCAGATTATCCAGACAATCCAGCTTCTCATCATAATATGCCAACGATATTTCCCATTGTTTACAACGGCTTAGATAGTTCTTTAACCGCATTACAGCAACAAGGGATTTTTCCATATCTTCAAGCTGTGAAATGGATAAACAGTCTCCTTTAGCAGCCTTTTGGATGCATTCTCTAATCCCACTTAAAGAAACCAACGGCGGATTTCCGCTTTTCTCCAATAGTTCTCTGGCTTCACTTGTCTCCCTTTGCCTTGCTATCAATTCATTCTCTGACATGCTGGGAACGGTGTCCTTAATCTTTTCTTTTGCCCACTCTGTAAGTGCCAGTTCAATCCACTTCTCTTTCATCTTATCAAATTCCAATACTTTATCTGTTTGAACCATTTTAACCCTCCTATTACCAAAAATAATTAACTGCTTGCACTCTCATATCTGTGTACTCCATATGACCAAAATGATAATGCAAAAAAAGTAAAAATACACACAATTACTACTCCAAACAACAGACCATTTACTGACAGTGCCCCTATAAATGCTTGTGTCGGCAACGTTGCAATGATTCCATATGGCAATACACAATAAAAAATAAACTTATAAATTCCATAAAAAGCAATCCCTGGTATTTTCAAACACAAGTCAATCGCTGTTTCCTCAATTTTCGTTAAATTGTTTACAGAGTAAACAAAAAAAGCAAAGCATCGTATCAAGAGTTCTATATCGTAGTACAGTATCGTCATCATAAAAACCAGAAACAGATATTTAATAATGTGAGACCATGAAAAACCCATGTCTATTTCTTTCACCCCATACGCAATAATACATGCACTGAAAGCCAATAACGGTATGGAACCTGGATTTATTTTTTCAAAAGTAATTCGCAATAGCGGATTTACCGGTTTGGTCAGATACAAATCCAGTTCACCTGTTTGTATTTTTTCAGGTATGGAAATCACTCCAAAAAAGTAAATTGTCATGTTAAGGGCATTGATCAGGGAAAATGTTCCTACAAAAACAAGGATTTCTCCATGCCTCCATCCACGAATTTTATCCACATGCCCGTAAATTGCCTCAAAGGCAAAAAGCTGAACCAGAAAATAACTGGTGTCAATAAAAAACGGTCCAAAGAATCCCAACCGGAATGTCATGATATGGGATATCCTTAATTTCATTAATTCTGTCAAAAATCTAAAATTATCTTTCATATTCCTGCTCCGTCATATTTAATTCGATAATGTTCATAAGTTACTTGATTTAAAACAATAAAGAAAATGCACCATATACTTAAAACAAATAAGCCTGTCACTGCTTCATCCTCACATCTTCCTATAAACAGCATGCTTGGGAGATATGTAACATAATAGAACGGTAGAAATCTCATGCTGGCTATCATCCATTCCGGCAAAAGTGCAAGGGGAATCACTGCTCCTGTCACAACTGCTGATAAATTATCCTTTATCATGAGAAAGGTACTGATCTCCTCAAATTTTAAAGTTAAAATCCCAAGGAAATAATTGAGCTGAGCCATAAACAGCAGACCTAAAACAACCATGATAATTCCGCATAGCAATATCTTCAAATTGACTGTATGTACAATAGAAATCCGGAACAAACAAAACCACAGAACAGTTGCTAAAAAGCCAATGCCTGAAGAAAATGCAAGTTTCCCGACCTCCATCGCCACAAAATAGCCCTGTGTCTGTACCGGTATCACCATATATTTTGAAAAAGTGCCGTTTCTCAACATCCCCGTCATCTGCTGGCTGATTTCAGCAGACTTTTCCATCTGGAATAAATAGGAACTTATGATATAGTAAGAAATCATGGTGTGAAATTTCAATCCTGCTATCTGCTCTTTTCCTTCAAACAAAATACTCCATAAGATCCATGCAAACAATATCTTAGCTACTGACAGAATCACATCAACAAGTACATCTGCTCTCCAGATTAACTGCGCTTTCATATATGCCTTAGCAATTTCCAAATATTTCTTCACGTTTTACACCTCCTTATAGATACGCTCTACTACAGAGCCTATTTCTTCTTCCTCAATTCCAATATCCCGGATCGGATAATGACCTATATACGATTCCAGAACTTTTTCTGTATTTTGTTTTGGTATTTCAAGCACCAGTTTGTCATTTGTTTTTTCTAATATCCTGCAATATTCCGGGACATCAGACTCTACGCTATGCTCAAAATATATCGTCATTTTCTTGCTCTTCTGGTATTGTTCAAATAACATATCCGTATCGCCGTCATATATTTTTCTGCCGTAATTTACTACAATAGAGCGTTTGCATAATGCCTTAATATCCTCCATATAATGTGAAGTTAGCAGGATGGTCGTCCCTCTCGATTCATTTATATTTTTCAAGAAAGTCCGAATCTGTTTACTTGCCACAGCATCCAGTCCAATTGTCGGTTCGTCTAAAAACAGTATTTTGGGATTATGAAGCAATGCAGCAATCAATTCCATTTTCATCCTTTCTCCTAATGATAATGTCCTTACCTGTACATCCATAAGTTCCTGTACCTGAAACAGCTCCACAAAAAAGTTCTTATTTTTCCTATACTCGTCTTCTGGAATCCGATATATTTCTTTAAACAGTCTCAGCGTATCCTCCGCTGTCAGTTCAAAGAACAACTGACTCTTCTGCCCCATAACTACCGCATATTGATGCTTAAATGCCTTCTCCAGCTTATTGGGATAAAATCCCATGACCTGAATTTCGCCGCCTGTTGGCGCAATAATGCCAGTCAGCATCTTCACTAAGGTAGTTTTACCCGCTCCATTCGGTCCAATCAATCCTATAAACTCACCCTCATCCACATCCATGTTAAAGGCATCTACCGCAATTTTTTCTTCATATTCTCTATGGAACAGACCCTTAATACTTCCTATCACTCCCTCCTGCTTCTTATACCGTTTATACTTTTTCGTTATATTTTCTGTCCGTATCATCTTCATGTTTAAAACCTCCAAATGAAATATATTTTCGTTCAAGACACAAAAAAACGTGGTTTCTGCCTATCATAAATAGACTGAAACCACGAATCCATATGTCTCAAATTGACACAGTAAAACAAGGCTTTCCATGAAAGGATACCCGCAATGTCTTAAAACTTGCACTCCATTTCATAGTTGGTCTAAAACAAAAAAAGCATGACCTCTACAGTCACACTTTCCCTAATTCTCATTCATCAAAACAAGACAATCATTCCCAGTGTATGCAGTATTCTGTAAGGCAGAAACAACCAGCATTCAATAATGCTGAAAAGGGTACTATAAATAAAACACTATCCCTAGTGCTTACCCTCTTTCTTAAATTTAGTTGTTCTTTGTCATTACAGATACCACCAACATATACCATATCTACCTTTTCTTTAAAATATGAACCTATATTAACTCATAACTTTTCCAATGTCAATATTTATTTAATGGATATTTTAATTATGGTGGCATTTCTGATAATTGTTTTCATAAATTATATTTTTTATCCGTTTTTTTCCATCCATTTTCCCCATTTTATCAACCATTGTTATTTTCAGAAATATTCATTTCCGGCATACCTGACGTCTTACCCAATCTTCCTGCCCGGATTGCTGCAGCCTTCTCTATCTTTTCCTTTTTTAGCTGCTCTGCCCTTCCCAAATCCACATAATGTGTTGCATAGGCTTTTCAATTTCCGGGTTTCCACTTTTGCTGAAACGAAGGGGATTACCAGCCTCATTGAAAAAAGCATCCTCCCTTAAACTGCCGCTGTAAGACACCACAACATCAATATCCGCTCCGTCGTGGTACAGCCCTTCCCTGGAACGGCTACCATAAACCCTTGCGCCAAGCAGTTCCACTTCCTCCGCAGCCCCATTTCATCAATCTGCGCCTGGGCATAACAGAGTGCTGTTTCCTCTATCCCTGCATGGCTCTGGCCGTTCAGGGCAAGCTCTGGCTCTGTCAATTTCCCGGAAATTTCTGCCGTATGCCATGTACCGAAATGTCCATTTGCAATAACCTCTTTCGTTTCTTCATTAATCTGCATGTTCTCTTTCTTCCCTAACTCCTGTTCCCATATCACTTCTCTTACAAGTCCGATCAATTCGTCCAGCACGGCTGGCAAGAATACATACCTCACGTTCTGCCCCATATACCTCCAAGACTTCCCCTTCGGCATCATGCGCTAAGTGCATCCCGTCAAAATTCTTCCGGATCCCTTCTCTTATCACTCTTACCTTACATTAGCCATTCTCCGCTAATCATCTCTGCTTACTGCATAACCTTCTCAAAATCAGATGCCGGATGTTTGCACAGCGGACAGATAAAATCCGCCGGAATATCCTCTCCTTCGTATACATATCCGCACACCGTACACCGCCACACCGTCTTACCGGCAGCGGCCTTCTCCGGCTTCGGCTTTATATCCGACTGATAATAAGCATAACTCGCCGACGGCACATCAGAGAGCGCCTCCATATCTTCTACAGCTGCAATAAACATCGTGTGACTCCCCAGATCAACACTCTGCTCTATCACCGCGCTGATATAGCCGTTGGTTCCAGCCGTAACATAGTACAGACCATTGGCTGAACGCTTACACTCCGTATAATCAGCAAACTTATCCACATCCCGCCCCGATTGGAAACCAAAATGCTTAAACGTATCAAAGCTTGCCGCTTCACTAAGGATGGAAATATTGAACTTTCCGCTTTCTCTCACCAGGTCATGTGTAAAATTAGACTTATTTACAGTGATGCTGATCCTGTTAGGCTCGCTTGTCACCTGCCCCGCCGTGTTGATAATACATCCGCTGTCCTTCCCTTCTGAAGCAGAAGTAAGAACGAACAAGCCGTAGGTCAGTTTGTACATTGTTTTCTTATCCATGAAATCCTCCTTCATTGATTGCCGCCCTGCTAAGCAAGAGACAATACCGTTTATTAACTAATATTGCCACCTTTGGGATATCCTGTCAAGGAAACTTACGCCCTCGCCGCCATATTCAACTAAACTGTTACTCTCTTATCCCTCCTCACCTCGGCCACCTCTTCTCTTTCTCCAACAACTTCGGAAACTCCCCATGCGGCTCCCGCTGATACCAGTAAGCGACACTCGCCAGATCATCCTGCCGCTCGAACAACCCGTTATACCCCACTCCAATCTGCTGAACCGTTACCTTCAGATCCTCCTCGAAGAAAATCGGATCCATCACATGCCAGCGGTAGAATCCCCGCATCGGCGGACAGTCGTCATTATGATAAGGATTCCATACCAGATCATCATGCCTGGAATAATACGGATATCCAAGAAACGACGTGCTGTAAGTCTGCTCTGCCGTCTTTCCGGCCTCCTGCACGGCGAAGCTCCATGACCCGCCGAAGTAATCCTCCATCCCGGTTCCGCAGATCGTCGGATATTCCCGGTCACCGTCTATGTAGAACTTCACTTCGCCTTCTCCCCACCAATACCGCTGCAGGGTCGAAAGCGCAATATAAGTTCCGATATACTGCCCCTGCCCTTTGATTCCGTCCGCGATCACATAATCCTTTCCAAGCTCCGTCAATTCCTGCCGTCTCCACTGCGCATGGAAATACGCCGTATTCTCAGGAAGGGCATCATACAGAGTATAATCGATCTGATAGAAAAACGCCGGTATCGCATTAACATGCTGATTCTCCAATGTGAGCAGCGCCTTTTTCCCGAAAGGCATCTGAAAATATGCATTCAAGCCTCTGGCCGGAACGACCGTGACCAATTCTGAGTTCACCAGACACTCCTTCCCGAATCCGCAGCAGAAAAAGTCTCCCAGAGGAACCTCCGCCGACGGTTTCTCTTCTCCGTCCCAGTACATACGGAGCACCAGATCGCGCAGTACGAAGCAGTCGCCTTCCGAGGTCTTAGCATCCACCGTCATCCAGATATGATGGATCACTCCTGTCCCGTTGATCTCACCTAACACAACCTTTTCTCCCGGTTGGATATCCTTAAGGCACGGGCTTCCCTTCCGGGACACCCCAAGAGGGCCGGCTGCCATGCCGCCCCTCCCCTTCTCCCCCGTTCGATTCTCTGCATTGATCGCTCTGCTTCTTCCTCTGGTCAGATAAGGAAGCGCCCCGGCGCCTCCCGGAAGTACCATTCCATTCAATCCCTGCTCCTTCATAAACACACCCATCCTTTCATTGCGCACCTATCCTTCCATTACACATCTGCCCTCATATCGCTTGCCTATCCTTTCGTTGCGCCCATCGTCATACCTGCCGTCACCCACTTATTCAGCGCAAAATAGATCAAAAGAGGCGGCAGGATCGAGATAGCGATTGCCGCAAACGTGGAACCCCAGTCCACATTTCCAAACGCCCCGACATAATCCTTCAAGCCCATCGCAACAGTTTTTGCCGAGCCTTCGCTGATGAAGGTATTTGCAAAGATAAAGTCATTCCAGATCAAGATACTGTACATAGACGCGATCGTGATCACCGTGTTTCTTGCCAGAGGAAATACGATCTGGATAAATGTCCGAAACGGCGAGCAGCCATCCACGATCGCCGCCTCGATCAATTCGTTCGGCACAAATTCATAAAAGCTTACAAACATCATGACAGACAGCGGCAGCGCGAATCCCACCTGCGGCAGGATCAGAGAAAAGCTGGTGTTCAGGATTCCCATATCACTGTAAAATATAAACAGCGGAATCAATGTGATCTGAACCGGAACCATGATCCCGAATGTGAAGAATGAAAAGATGATCTTTTTCCCTCTCACCCTGAACTTAGACAGCGCATACCCTGCCGTAGCGCTCAACGCCACAATCAGTATCAGCGAGATTCCTGTGACCTTCAGACTGTTCCACATATACAGACCGATCTTGCCGTCCGAGAGCACATTTACGAAATTTTCCAGAGTAGGATTCTCAGGAAATGCAAACGGCGCGGACGATAACTCAACCGTCGGCTTTATACTTGCGATAAACAGCCAGATTACCGGATAGATCTGGATGATCAGAAATAATATGATCAGGACAGCAAATATAATTTTTATAGCCTTTCCTTTCATCGTCCTTCCCTCCTTCTTTGCCACCTCTGCATCCGTTCCATTTCCCTGATCTCCCGCTCTTCCTTAGTGGTAAATACCTTCCGGATCAGATAGACCGCCAGAATGCTTTCTACAATAATAAAGACCGCCAGCGCGCTTCCATAGCCATATTGATTACTGGAAAATGCTTTCTTATACATATATGTGGACATCAATTCACTTGCATTTCCGGGTCCGCCGCTTGTGAGCAGGAACGGAATATCGAATCCTCTGAGCGCTCCTGTCAGGCACATAGTAAGCGTCAGCAGGATAATCTCCTTGATCAGAGGCATCTTAATCTTGAATAAGATCTGCAGCTCTGACGCCCCGTCCACCTTCGCCGCTTCATACACTGACGGATCCAGCGATACCAGCGCCGCATAGAAGATCACCATATACATACCGGTGAATCTCCAGCCTTCCGGTATCGAAACTGCCGCCAGCGCAGTACTCACTTCTGCCAGCCACGAAGTTACCATTCCATCAAGACCCGCCGCCTGTAAGAACTGATTCAGCAGCCCCATCGGCTCCGTGGAATAGATGCTTCTGAATAACTGCGTGATCGCAACCGTCGTAATGATACACGGAACATAATACAGGGTTTTCACCAACGTCACATGTCTGGTCATATAGGTCAGCAGGATCGCGAAGAACAGTCCGACGGCAAGCTGCATAGAAACTACGATCACCAGGTAGATCAGATTATTGATAAACGCCGTATAAAAGACCTTATCATGGAACATGGTAATATAGTTCTGAAATCCTACGAATTCTTTATCTCCTATTCCGCCCCATTTCATAAAACTCAGCCGGATAGATTCTTCTATCGGATAGAACACCGCCAATATATAAAACAGCAATCCCGGAAGAAGAAATGCCAGAAACGCCTTTTTACTCTTAATCACTCCCATTATACCCTCCTATTCGCAGGGAATCTACGATCAAATCTACAATTTTAATTTGCATTTTCCGCAATCGAATTATCCACTAATCTGCAGAATTCATCCACGGTAAGATCTCCCGAGGCCAGCAGCAGCAGGTTATCCTGCATAACAGTATTGGTGTTGGAATCCAGATAGGTATCCCATGGCTTTAGGAAATTCTCTCCGGTCTTCTGCATATCGTCCTGAATCTTCAGATATAGATCAGAATATTCCACCTCATCGGAAAGCTCTGTCCTGATCGGTGACATCTGCTGCTTTGCCGCATATAATTTCCCATAATTCTCAATCACATACAGCACGAAGTCTTTCGTCTTCTCATCAAACGTCTCTGCGTTAAATGCCATTCCAATGCCGGAATTCACACAGAATTCATTGGCCTTGGTCTTGCCTCCATCTGTTGCCGGAAGATAGAAATAATCAATCTTTCCCTGCTCATAGGCTTCCTGCATAGCGGCAATTTCCCAGTCGCCGATATAGTACATGGCGGATTTGCCGTCCAGGAACATAGACTGTGCCGTTGCATAATCGGTCGCAGCAAAACCATCGTTAAAATACTGTCCGATCTCTGCCATAAATTCAGCGGCCTCTCTGCCTGTATCACTGTCCATCTTCGCTTTGCCGTCTCTGAGATCGATGATAAAATCATTGCCGGATTCCCTGAACGGAAGCATTGCCAGATACCTCTGAACCGGCCATCTGTCAACTCCGTCCACGGAGATCGGCGTAACCCCGTTGTCTTTTAACGTCTTACACACATTCAGCCATTCATCCATCGTAGCCGGCGGGGTCAGCTCATATTTGTCAAAGATCTCCTTGTTATACCAGGTCATTTCCACATGATACTCCAGCGGCAGCGTATACATGGTGCCGTCCGTGAACTCCTGATACTTCAATGCGATCGGATAAAAATCATCATATTTATCATTCTCCTCCAGAAATTTCTTGACATCCACCAACATCCCGGCATCCACAAGCTCCTGACAATATGGATCTGCGTCGATATCTATGATATCCGGCATATTCTTCCCGGCGATCAAGGTCTTTAATTTCTGAAGATATGACGGCCTGTCCGCAGTCGTCTCGAATTCAATCTTCCATTTCCCGCCCTTTTCCTCACTGTACTGATCGGCAATCTCATGCATGACCTGATCGATCTCTCCGTCAACCGGCCTGGACGTCATCCATGTAACCGTCGTTACACCGTCTTCTTCCGACTTGCTTTCCTTGTCTTTGGCCCCGCATCCTGCTGCCAGTCCCGCCGTTAAACCAACCGCCAACAATACGCTTACTAATCTCTTCTTCATATGTCTTCCTCCTGTTATTTTAATGTTCTGACAACATAGTTACTTAACTTTACTTCACCCTGCACGGCATAAACTCCCGCATAGCCGCCTTTATGATCATACATTCTGGTTGACAGTACCACTTCATCATTGATATATACCACACAGATATCATCTTCTCTTATGATAAATACATGATAATCATCTGCCGCCGGCAGCCTCCTTGCAGTCTCGATCTGATAGGGAACGTCTCCCTTGATCTGCCACTGGTATCTACCCTGTTCTGACCGCGGCCACATATCCCAGGCCGCCTCTCCTCTTCGCCGGTTCATACGAAGGAAATATCCCCTCTCCAAACCATTATCCACATGTAAAGCAATTCCGAATTCATGGGCCTGCGTTACATGAATGTCCATTTCTATAGAGAAGCTGTCCTTCGGGATCTCGTAAAGCCCCGCCCCCAGCGTATCTGCCGCGATACGGATGCCTCCTGCACACTCCTGCAGCTTTGCTCCGGCGGCAAGCGCTTTCTTCTCTTCCTGCGGTTCGCTGTAGAAGTCCCTGACGCCGGGTATCACCTTGACCCGCAAGGTTCCGTCGTCAGGATTCTGGATCAGCTCGTGGAATACCATCGTTCCGCCCCACTCCCAGGGACCAAAGTCGCAGTTTCCGTACTTGCTGGCGATCCATCCGAAGGCAAATCTGCGTTTTCCGTCCGACGCCGTCTTGATCGCATAATCTGATCTGGTGTCAAACACATCATCCTCCGGGATCATCCACGGCCCCCTTGGACTCTTGCCGATCCGATAATGCGTCGTAAACTGATCCGAGAACGTTGAGAATACCAGATACCAGTAATCCCCCATCTGAAACAATTCCGGGCACTCCATCGTAATGTACATTTCCGGTGCGTAAAATGGTTCTTCGTACGACCAGTGTATCAGATCCTCAGACCTGCAAAGTGCAATGCACCCGCCCCGCAGCGCCCCTCCTCCTTTTATCCGGGAAGCCAGAAGCATATCGTAGCATTGTTCTTCTTCATTCCAGTATACATAAGGGTCGCGCCAGTCGAACTCCTCATACCGGACGCCGTCAGAGACAAACAGGAATTTTTCTATCGTACGGAGATGTTCCAGATCACTTCCCACCGCCTGCATTACGGATTGGATACTCTTTCCATTGATATTGAACTTTTCATTATAAGCTGTGTAAAATGCGTGGTAGAGCCCATCCTTGTCCTTGATCACCGAACCCGTATACGCATTTTTATTCGGTCTGTCATCCCCTCCTCTCCTGATAGCCTCTCCCTTATACTCAAGATGGACAAAATCCTCGGTAGTCACCAGATGCCAGGTCGTCTCTTCCGCATACTCCCTGTCTTTTATTCTTGGATCATGCAGATAGAATCCATAATATGTACCGTTATCATAATATGGGATCAGATCACCCACCCATGCATTTTCCGGTTTATAGAATAATTTGTGCATGTTTTCTCCTTTCACTTTTTGCACCATTTGCATGTTTTTATATTTCCTTTTATGTCTAAAATATTATCATATGCACATTTTATTTTCAATATTTATAGTGCATTTTTATTCTTTTCCCTTTTTTCCACATAATAAAATCCGCTGTTTTATGCATTTTATATATATTCATAAATTAATTTTGTGCATTTCGTGCATTTTATTAATCTCATCATTTTATACTTCCATTTTATATCAGGTAATGTTACAATAGCTGTGGAGGTGAGGATATGAAATGCACCATTAAGCAGATCGCAGAGGAACTGAACCTTTCTAGGAATACCGTCGCAAAGGCTCTGAAGAACAGCGATCAGGTGTCCGCCAAGACAAAGCAATTAGTTCTTAAGAAAGCGAATGAGATGAACTATAAGAATATAGATGAAACATTACTGATGCCCGCCCCGGCAGAATCCACGGCCCCGGCACCTGCGAACAACGGCTTTATCCTGTTCTTAACCAGAACCTACGCCTCGGATTCCGAATTCTGGACTGCTGTTCTGACCGGTATTGAATCTATCTTATCAAGCGCCAATTATCATCTGGTGATCGGCATTATGTCCGAGAGCGACCTGAAGAAGTTAGAATTTCCTTCTTCCATCAACGATCCCTCCATCAAAGGGATTATCATCGTGGAGATCTGCGACGCCGCAGTGTGCAGCGCATTATTACAATACAATCTGCCGATCATCACTGTTGATCTGCCCAAAAAGCATACCAAGGCTCTCGACCGGATCGATGTGATTACCATGGAGAATAAGAAGAATGTGCAGCGTATTGTAAAGCAATTAATTGATAAGGGAGCGGAGCGCTTCGGTTTTATCGGGGACATCTATTCGGCAAACGTTGGTCGGGGATTTCAGGAACGATACGACGCGCTCTGCGAATGCCTGACGGAGAACAGATTAGAACTCGACACCCGCTACTGCCTGTTAAACGAGACGCCGGACGACTTCCGGAATTTTCAATTGGTCGTCAAAAAGATCCAGGATATGCCGTCTCTGCCGGATGTATTCATATGCGGCAACGACTGGACGGCAATCCAGCTGATGTACGCCCTGCAGTTCTTAGGCTATCAGATCCCCAAGGATGTAAGCGTTGTGGGATTCGATGATATTCCGGCATCCGAACGGATCACACCTTCGCTCACGACCATACATACACCGCAGAAATATCTCGGAATCGCAGCCGCGCGCCAGATGTTGGAGAGAATCCAGTACCCCGATTCTCCGCACGTATATTCCGAGTATGAGACACAGCTGATCATACGAGATTCAACGATCTAAGAAAGGAGCATAAGTTAAAATAAAAAATGTTTTAATCATTTCAAGCAGTCCAAGAAAAAGAGGCAATTCACAATTATTGTGCGAGGAATTCAAAAGAGGCGCCGAAGAAAGCGGCAATTCCGTAACGCTTGTCCGCCTGTCAGAAAAGAAAATAGGTTATTGCAGAGCATGTGATTCCTGCATGAAAAATAACGGAGTCTGCACGTTAAACGATGATATGGCAGACATATTAGAAGCTTTTAAAAAGGCAGATGTTTTGGTATTGGCAACACCGGTCTATTTCTATGGAATCTGCGCCCAGATGAAAACATTTATCGACAGAACCTATCCGATCTGGCAGCACTTGGGCGAAAAAGAAGTTTATTACATAATCTCGGCAGGTCTGGGCGAGGACATCATCAAGCGTTCTTTAGGCGATTTAAACGGCTTTGTTGAACACTTGGAAAAACAAGAAATTAAGGGTCGCATCTACGCGTCAAATGTAATGAACGCCGGAGAAGTTACGGAAACCTCCCTCATGAATGCAGCATATGAAATGGGACGCGCCGTTTAAGCAAAATTGCCTGATAAACGGCTGCTTTTTCCCATATAAAAGAGAAACCCATGGAATTTCAGACTTTTTCAAGCCCTACAAATCTCAGGGGTTCCTCTTTCAATTCTTCCCGGACGTTATATGCCGGCTTTAGCCGCCCGGCCAATGAGCGGTCATCAGTCAATATTTGTTTATAGGATTATAGTAAGCACAGAGCCTTACACTCCCTCCAACACTTCCTCCGCGATATTCCGCGCATGGTCAGAGATACGCTCCAGACACACCAGCGCATCCAGGAATACGATCCCAGCATCCGTAGTACACTGGTTTGCGGCCAGACGCTTGATATGCTTGCTCCGAAGGGAGATCTCAAGATCATCCGCCTGCGTCTCCTTCTCAATCACCTTCAGAGCCTTCTCCCTGCTCTGCTCTGTGAATGCCTCGCATGCGAACTTATAGCTGTCCGCACACACATCGAACATTTCCCGCAGATGTGCAGCTCCCGTCTCCGAGAAGGACACCTTCTTCTCATACATGGTCTCCGCGAACTCGGATATATTCTCGCAATAATCGCTGACACGCTCGATATCCGACACCATCTGCAGAAGATGCGCCACATCCTGATGCTCCTTCTCGCTGATTCGAAGCGAACCTAGCTTCACCGCATACTCGGTAATTCCGGCACTCAATTTGTCAACCGTATCCTCTTCCTCTTTCAAGAACTGGATATCCTCTTTCTTAAGAGTAAACAATACTCTCTTGGCCACCTCCAGAGATTCTTCTACGATCTCCGCCATACGGGCAACCTCTCTGACCGTTGACTGCAGTGCGATACCCGGCGTCTCTAAGATACGGTCATCCAAAAGCACAACACTTCTATCCTGCGCATCCTCGTCCACCCTGCCGATCTTCTTGGCAAGCTTGATGATCCACCCCGACAGCGGGAAGAGAACCACCGTTGTACCAATATTGAAGACCGTATGCACCATACTGATCTCTGTCTGGGAAATATAACCAAACCCGATCTCAGGATTCACAAACTCATAGTATATGATCGCCATAATACTGAAAATCGCGGTTCCGATGATATTGAACAGCAGATGCATCAAAGCAGCCGTCTTGGCATTCTTCTTCGCCCCAAGACTTGACAGGATCGCCGTCACACAGGTACCGATATTCTGACCCATGATGATATAGACTGCGGCGCTGAACGGGACCAGACCTGCCGCCGCAAGGCTCTGCAGAATACCGACAGACGCGGACGAACTCTGGATCACCGCCGTCACAACCGTACCGGCAAGGATTCCAAGCAGCGGATTATCCCCAAGCGTCACGAATATATTACAGAAGCTCTCGGACTCCTGCAGAGGCGAAACCGCAGAAGACATGGTCGTGATACCGATAAAGAGCAGACCGAATCCCACGATGATACTCGCAATCTCCTTGGAAGAGCGGCGCTTCCCTGTCAGCATAATGATCACGCCCAGCATAACGGCGATCGGCGCAAGCTTCGACGGGCTTAAGAACTTCGCCCACTCAACCGCAGACACCAGCCATCCGGTCACCGTCGTACCGATATTCGCTCCCATGATCACACCCATGGCCTGCGACAGATTCATGATTCCCGCATTGACAAAACCAACCACCATGACCGTCGTAGCAGACGAACTCTGGATCACCGCCGTGATCGCCGCCCCCAGCATTACCCCCATCAGCTTATTCTTAGTCAGAACCTCTAACAGGGACTTCATCTTGTTCCCGGCCGCATTCTCCAACCCCTGAGCCATAATCTGCATACCATAGATGAACATTCCCAGTCCACCCGCAAATGGTATGATAATATCCAAGTAATTCATTACTTCCTCCTAATGTACATACTGAATCTTTTTAAACCCTACTTTTCTACAATACCATTTGCATACATAGAAAGCAACAAATATTTTTACCGGCGTGAATGGGAATCCATTTCTACTTCTTCATCTTCGGATCGAACATCAGCGAAGCCAGATAACTGAACACCAGCGCCGCGGAGATTCCCACCGCGCTCGCCTTGAATCCTCCCATGAAGATCCCGATAAATCCTTCCTTATCCACAGCCTCCTTCACACCCTTCCACAGCAGATTTCCGAATCCTGTAAGCGGCACGCTTGCGCCCGCCCCGGCAAAATCCTGAAACGGCTGATAGATGTGCAGCGCCCCAAGCACCGCGCCGCTGCATACCAGAAGAACCATCACACGCCCCGGCATCAGTTTCGTCCGATCAAGCAGGATCTGCACCAGCGCACAGATTACCCCTCCGATCCAAAATGCATTTATATAATCCATAGGCTATCTCCCTCTCCTTCACATTCTCGCACATAACTGTTACTGCCAGACATCAGCAATGCTCCAGCACGATACCGTGTGCGATACCAGGCACACTCGCGCCCTCATTATAACTCACTGTCGACATCAACGCCCCGGTCGGTACGAAAAGCACCCTCTTCCACTCCCCGCGTTCAACCTTCGGCAGAATATACGCAGACAGCGTCGTGGCCGCACAGCCGCAGCCGCTTCCGCCCGCGTGGGTGTCCTGCGTCATCTGGTCGAATATGGTCATCCCACAGTCCATATGGTTCTTCTTGATATCATATCCCTTGCCGCGCATCAGATCAAACAGGATACTCTGGCCGACATACCCCAGATCCCCGGTAATGATCCGGTTATAGTCCTCCGCCTTCCTTCCAAAATCCTCCAGATTACGGATAATCGTATCACAGGCTGCAGGAGCCATACAAGCGCCCATATTCTGGGAATCCTTAAGCCCATAGTCAACAATCTTGCCAACCGTCACACCTGTGATCCTCACATGGCTCCGTTTCGTCCCCACCAGGAACGCCCCGCTTCCGGTGACCGTCCACTGTGCGGACAACGGACGCTGGTTCGCATACCCCAGCGGGAAACGGAACTCCTTCTCCGCGCTTCCGAAATGACTCGACGTGACAGCAAGCATACACTCCCCATATCCTGCCGCCACACTCATAGAGGCCAGCGCAAGAGCCTCCCCAGATGTAGAACAGGCTCCAAACAGACCGAACAGCGGAATATTCAGCTCCGATACTCCCATAGAAGTAGCGACTCCCTGCCGCAGAAGATCCCCGCCGAACAGATACCTCACATCCTTCGCCTCCATATGCGCCTTCCCCATTGCAAGAAGGCATGCTTCCTTCTGCATGGTACTCTCTGCCTCTTCCCATGTATTTTCCCCGAACAGGTCTTCTTTCTCTACCATATCAAACATCTTCCCCAGAGGCCCCTCGCCCTCCTTCTTTCCCGCAACAGACGCACTGCTGACCAGGTAGGGAGACTCTTTAAAAGCAATACTCTGTAATCCCTTCGTCATCGTTTCCTTCCCTCCCTGTTTCTACGCGATGATACCGCTGACCTTAAGAAGCCAGTACCCGAATCCCAGCACCCAGCTTGTAAATATACCATACAGGATCACCGGCCCCGCAATCGTGAAGATCTTGCAGCCGATACCCATGACCTGCCCTTCCTTCTTATACTCGATCGCCGGCGCCGCAACCGAATTGGCAAACCCGGTGATCGGAACCAGTGTCCCTGCGCCTCCCCATTTGGCGATCCGCGGATAGATATTGAATCCTGTAAGGAGGACGCTGATGACCACCAGGATCATCGAAGTCCATCCCCCGCTCACATCCTTATCAAGTCCAAGCTTCTCACAAATATTCAGCACGGCTTGCCCGACCGTGCAGATCACGCCTCCCGCGATGAATGCCTTCCCCATATTCGCCGGAAGGTTATGCACCGGCGTCTTCTTCTTCACATAATTCTCATACGCCTGCTGCTGCCGTTCCTTATCCATATCCAGTTTCCTCCTTCTCAAAATCGATTAAAGAAAAATATAAACGCCCCGATCCCTTTCCCCAGTGCAACCCCAAGAATCAAGTATTGAATCCCCCGAAGCAGCTTGACCCTGCGGACGAAGATCGGGAACACATTCAGGATCTCCGCCAGCGCCATCGACCAGCATCCCACAAATATCCCGCCGAATAACCCGAATACCGGTGTAAGCCATGCGCCGTAGGGAATCTGTATTCCATAGATGAAGAAAATATTTCCCAGGATACCGCCCAGCGCCACACTGTCCTCATACAGAAGGATATGCTCGCCGGTATGCGTCCGGTCCGCAAAATCCGATATCACCCCAAGTCCGCTGATGAACGAGAAGAGACCTCCCGCCACGACCATACCTGCGCTAAGTCCGATGACTGCCAGTAGAATTTGCACCCACATCCAGTTCCTTCTCCTTTCTGGAATACGTCTCGATCAGGGTGGACTGAATGTCGTTCTCATACAGACGCATCTCGACTTCCATCGGCGTTGGGTCCACCGAGAACTTCTTCTTTCCGAAATGATTGAAGAATGTAAGAATCCCTATAACCAGTCCGATACAATAAGTCAGCTCCAGGATGGTGAACCCATCCGATTTATTTCCCGTAAGCAGTTCATAGATCTGGGAAAACATTTTTGTAGTATCAACATCGTTATTAAATGCCATAATAGAGAATGCGGCTCCGATAAAACTGATCACCACCACCACCGCGGCCTTCATATAATGTACTGCTCCCCCGGCCGTCTGCTGCTCCTCATAAGTCACGATAAAGTCCGTCTCCCCCATGTTCTGTACGTCGATATTCGGATATTGCTCATGAATACACTGGATCACCCGCAATATCGACACTGCCGTGCGGTTCTGATGCTTCTTATCCGTATGATGGAACTTAAGCAGCTTCAATGTATTCAGCTTCGGAACCATATTGGGGTTGGAACATTCTATCTTAAGAACATCCCCAAGAGTGACCTCCGGTTTCGTGACCTCCACATTCCTGTCCGCTTTGATATATACAGTCTCACTTCCTGCCATACTTGTCCTCTTCTTTCCTTAATCTTATGCCTGTTCGCCGCCTCGAAGCGTTATATAATGCCGCACAAGCGTCCCCTCATCCATTGTACTGCGCGTCCTCACATCATTAAAATAATAGGCAAACCCAACGATCACCGCCGCCATTACAACACAGATCAGGCATACCCTGAGTTTTTTTCTTGCATCATCCATACTTTCCACCTTCTTTATTCCTTTTGCGGATTAGTATGGATGGTTATCAAGAAAAATATACATGGTATGCCTGTTATATTCGTTCGCGAAGATTTTTTAATATTTTTTTCTCCATCCTCGACACCTGGACCTGGGAAATACCCAGAGCCGCGCCTACCTGCGTCTGTGTCTGGTTTGCGAAATACCTCAGATAGATCAGACGCCGTTCTTCTTTATTAAGATAAGCCAGAAGCTGCTTAAGAAGCATATGGTTAAGGATCTGTTCCTCCTCCCCCTCCGTCTTCTGAAGCTTATCCATCAGCCGGATCTCCTGCCCTTCCTTCTGGTAAATGGGCTTGTGCAGCGATTCGATATCGCCGCTGGCGTCCAAAGCCTGCGACAGTTCTTCCCTCTCCACGCCCAGCTCCTCGGCGATCTCCGAGACAGTCGGATCTCTGCCCCATTTCTCCTGGAGCCTTTCCTGGCAGAGATATGCCTTATAAGCCAGTTCCTTAAGCGAACGGCTGACCTTGATCATCCCGTCGTCCCTTAAGAATCTCTTGATCTCCCCCGATATCATCGGAACCGCATAAGTCGAGAATTTCACGTCATAAGACATATCGAATTTGTCGATCGCCTTCAGAAGCCCGATATTGCCTACCTGGAACAAATCCTCCGCTTCCGCGCCCCGGTTATAGAATCTCTTAACGATACACCAGACCAGCCCCGTGTTCTCTTCCACCAACCGTGCCCTTGCTTCTTCATCCCCCTCGTGAGATCTCTGAATCAAAGCGATTGTGTGGTCCATAGTCTCCTTCCTTTTCCAATGGTTTTTTCCATCCGCACCGTCGTTCCCTTGCCTGGAGCCGAGAACACCTCCAGCCTGTCCATGAACGCCTCCATAAACGAGAATCCCATTCCCGACCGGTCAAGCTCCGGCTTCGTAGTAAAAAGCGGCTCCATTGCCTGCTTCACATCCTCGATTCCTCTGCCCGTATCCTCCACCTCCAGATACAAGGTCTTACCCTCCGTGCGGCACCGGATACAGATACTATGTACTTCATTCTCATATCCGTGAATGATCGCGTTCGTCACCGCTTCCGATACCGCTGTCTTTACATCCGAGACCTCTTCTACCGTAGGATTCAGGGATGTCATAAAGGCCGCCACCGTCACTCTTGCAAATGACTCATTGGATGAACGGCTGTCAAAGATTAACTGCATCTCATTGGTATGCTCCATCTACTCTTCCTCCTCATATATCTGCATGATTTTGGTCACTCCCGACATGGTCAATATCTTCCTCATTCTCTCATTCGCATGCACCGCACACATCTCTCCTCCCAGCAAATAGATACGCTTATAACGCCCCATGATCACTCCGATCCCCGAACTGTCCATGAAATTCGTCTCCTTAAAATCGAAGATCACATACCGGATATGATTATGCTCGATCAGGTGATCCGACTCCTTTCTGATCTCTTCCGCATTGTGATGATCCAGCTCATTGGGCAGGAATACCGTCAGGCAGTTCTCCTGTACCTGATATTTCATATACATCCTCCTTCTTGCGCCTGTTTTTACAGCAGGAGCGAAACCATTCCCCTGCCCGCCGTTTTCCCGGCCTCTTCCTACACATAACAAAAAGGATATGCCTCTCACGCATATCCTCTTCTTTCGTAATTTATAACCTTTTGCCCTGCTTCCAAACAGCCGGATTTTATTCCGTATCGTCTCCTTCGCTGCCGGCAGCGTCCCCTTCGTCTTCCTCTGGCGCGGTATCGCTGTTCCTTGCCTTCAGCGCATCCTTGGCCTCTTCTGCCGCCTCCGTATCCGGATAACTCTCCACAAGCTTCTGGTATTTGAGGTTGGCCTGCTCATTATTGCCGCTCTTCTCATAGGACTGCGCAAGAAGCAGCAGTGCGGCCCCATCGCTGTAACCTTCGTTCATCTGCATTACCTGCTCCAGGTTCGAGATCGCGGTCTCATAATTGGCGACCTGATAGTTCTCCCGCGAGGTGCTGTATAAGGAAGAACACATCCTTGGATACAACTCTGCGGTGATCTCATCATAATCTTCCCGCCCGATCGTTCCAAGCGAATTCGGATTCACCTTCAGAAGCTCCTCCACCATGGCGGCATCGCTCATATCTTCCGCCCGATAATGGGACGCGACCGATATCACGATCTCGTAGCTTTCCTGCGTTGATGCCGCCGTTGCCTGCACGTTCTCTGTCTCTTCACTGGTCGACCGGTATTCCTCCAGTTCCTTCTTGAGCGCGCTGATCTGAGCCGTCTGCGTGGCGATCTGGTCGCTGAATTTCACCGTCTGTTCATTCACCTCATCCTGACGCGACGCATTGATGGCAGGCATGATCAGAAACCACATCACCGCAACCCCCACCACCGTTCCAAGCACGATATTAAGAATGGTATGAAGCCCTGCGTTGTCCTTAATACTGTTGGATACCGGCTGGATGATCGTCTCATTGCCAAGATTATAGGTGATCGTATGCTTGTCCTTCTTCTCCTTCTCCTTGATCTTGACATTCCTGGATCTGCGGATCTGATTCAGTTCATGCATGCAGCGCAAAGTAAACTCATCCGTAGTATCCAGCTTGTACGCTGTACGGATCGACTGCCTCGCATACGCATACTGCTCCGTATGCATATAGATCAGGGCCAGGAGCTGATGAGCCTTCACAAATGTCGGATGCACAGTCACAGCCTTCTTAAGCTGGATGATCGCCAGGTCTTCTCCGTTCTGCCAGCAGTATTCCAGAGATTGATTGTATTTCTTCACGGCCTGATTGATCGCTTCCAGCTCTCCTGTTGTCTCACGGACCTTCTGGATATAATAATTGGCAATGTTGTCATGCGACTGGAAGTTCTTGCTGAGGATCCACTCCACCAACGCCTCGACCACATCTCCGCGTCCGTAGTATACAAGTCCCAGCAGGTTCCTTGCCGCAATATTCGCTCTATTATATTGTAAACTCTTCTTCAAAGACGTGATTGCGCCGGACAGATCCCGAATCTTTGCTTTCTTCAATCCGTCGTTATACCAGTGCATGGACTGGTAGGAAAGCTTCTGTGTATACTCCATATACGATCCTCTACTCTTCTACTTCGTCTGTTCCATCATCTCCCGGAGGATATCTGTCATATCCGTCAGATCCTCCTGATAGACTGCATTCTCTATATCCTCAACCTCCAGGCTTGGCTGGAATTTCTTGAGTTCCTCTTCATAATCAAGCATGCTGGCCGCTCCTTCCCATAACAGACCCGTCTAAATTGTTACCTATCATCTTCTTAATCATTCCCGCAAGATACAGGGAACCCAGACAGTAGATATCCCCGTCTTCCCCGCGCTCTTCCTCTGCAGCGCTGAGGGCTTCCATAAGGCTGTCCCTCCTTAAAACCTTCCCTGCGGTATGCTGCCTGAACACCCGCTCAAGCTCTGCCGCCGGAACTCTCCTTGTATCATCTACTTCCGTGACCACATACGCTTTTACATTCAGATTCCTGCACAGATATTCGATCATCTGTCCGTACTTCTTGTCACTGACTGCCGAGAAAAGGATCACCGGGCCTTCTCCCCTGTCGGCTCCAAACGCCTTCATACTTTCCACAAATGCCTCGATCGCCCCGGGATTATGCGCGCCGTCTATGTACAGATTAGGAGCCGCCTCTTCCATCCGCCCTTCCCAGCGGACAGACGCCAGCGCTTCCTGCCACCGTTCACCGTGAATCTCTTCTTCTCTCAGGAGATACTCTGCCGCCTCCAGCGCGATCTCAGCGTTCATTGCCTGATAGCATCCACAGATCGGAACCCTTACGTTCATAACATCTTTATCATACGCATTCGTCCGTGAAAAAGCAATATATTTCCGGGTAACTTCTTGGATTTCGAACGCATTTTTCGATATTTCTCTACAGGGCGCCCCCCTTTCAAGCGCCGTACTTCGGATCACCTCAGACGCTTCCCGGCTGCTCCCGTCATAGAATACAGGCGCCCCCGGCTTAATGATCCCCGCCTTCTCCGCGGCAATCTGCCGGATGGTATCTCCCAGGATCTCCGTATGGTCCAGGCTTATAGAAGTAATGACCGTAAGACACGGATGCTCCGCCGAATTCGTCGCGTCCAACCGCCCTCCAAGTCCTGTCTCCAAGATGATATATTCCACATCCATCCCGGCAAATGCTTCCATCCCCATGCCGAACAGGAATTCAAAATAAGACGGATGTTCGATCCCGTCCTCTTCCATCTGCCTGACAACAGCCACCACCTCCGCAAATACCGCAAGAAAAGTCTCATCGTCAATGGGGACGTTGTTCCTCCTGATCCGTTCATTGACGGTTACCAGATGCGGGGACGTGAAGAAGCCCACGCTCTTGCCTTCCGCCATCAGGATCGCCTGCAGGTACGCGCACACAGATCCCTTCCCGTTAGTTCCCGCCACATGGATGATCTTGCGGTCAAACGCCGGATTTCCAAGTCTCCTTAAGAATTCCTTCGTATGCTCAAGCGTATGCTTCTTCGTGAACCTGGGTATCTCCTCAATATAGGCCGCAGCCTCCTCATACGACAGGAAGCCCGGATGATCCGGGCATTCTGAAATATCCTGACTGTGTGTATATGAATCCGCCATCCTTCTATCCTTCCTCGTCCAGCTGCTCTGTCCAGGACCTGGTCTTATCTGTCGCCGTTCCTTCCTGAACGACCAGCTCCTTATCCTGATAGAGATATTCGTCAGACTTACGAAATGTTGTATTACTTGATCCCATCTGGCTTACCACGATCACATCATCCTCATAAAGCTCCGTCTCCGGCAGATCGATCCTGGTATTATTAAGAAATGTGCTCTTCTGCTTCTCACCATTGACAAATACCTTGCTTGACTTGGTGAAATTCTCTCCGTACAGGCTATAGCCCTCTCCGAGATGCGGAATGACGTTCTGAAGCATCACATCTCTTACTCCCATCACCATATGTCCTCCCGTGATCGGAGGCTTCCCGTCATATACATACTGGTCGCCGTACAGAATATCGTACTGCAAAAGCTCCAGGTCCGCCAGATAATTCTTGGTCTTCCTTCTCTCCTGATGGTAATTGAACACCGTACCCGAATGAATGTCCAGACGGTCCAGCACATCCGACATGATCTGATAAGACGGGATGTTGCGGTCTTCCTTCTTCAGTCCGATATTATCCCATATCACATAATTCGTGTTATACAGATAGCGGCTCTTCAAGTCTTCCGCCTTTAATCCCATGGTCGGAAGATGGTCTCCGTAGAACACGGCCACCGAAGGCTCTCCCCGGTCCTCCAGGGCCTTCACCAGGTTCCCTGCAAACTGATCCATCTCATAGACCTGATTCACATAATATTCCCACTTGTTCTTAGCCGCCTCATCCTCGATCCCCTCCACCAGAATCTTCGGATTCTCGATCACCCTCTCCTCAGGATAATCGCCGTGACCCTGAACACTGATGCCGAACACAAAATCCTGCTGCCTGGTGGAATCCATTGCATCCATGATATGCTGGATCAGAATATCATCCTTGGCCCATCCATTTTCCGTCATCTGAAGAATATTCATGAACTCCTTGCTGGTATAGCTGTCAAATCCGATATTGTTGAATACTCTTGCCCGGCTGTAGAAATTCCCGCCGTTATTATGGAGCGCATGCGCCCCGTATCCAAGCTTCGTAAGCGCAGTCGCCGCGCTCTCACTGACCTGGTTCTTGAGCACCGTCTTATACGGATACTCCCCTGGCCCGAAATACCGCAGATTCATACCGGTCAGCACCTCGAACTCTGTATTGGCCGTTCCCGCGCCGATCGAAGGCACCTTGAAATATCCGGATGAATACTGGTCATACATGGCATGGAGATTCGGACACGCATCCTCCGAGGTTGTGAAGAATTCCGCCTCCTCCACATCAAAATACGACTCAAGCTGTATAAATATAATATTCGGCAGCTCATCCTCGCCGCGCCCTGTCTCATTCTTGGTGATCTCCCGGCCGTTACTGATCTCAACGATCGTCTTCTCATTGTAATCATTTGGTTCCGTGATTCCGGTATTAAACACACTGGCCATAAAACAGTACGGAAGCCCATAATCCTCATATGCAAATGCAATATTTCCGAAATACGTGGACACGATCCGCTTCTCCACAGCCAGGTCTGACATTACCCCGTAGATTGCAAACCAGACAACAACTCCCGCAAGCGCCCACAGGCGGCGCACCTTACCGTCATACTGGCCGCCCCGCCTCCACATGGAGATAACCCAGATCACAACAGCCCCGATCCCAACGGCAAGCCCTACCAGCTCGATCCCGTTGAAATAATTATTGATCAGCGTCAGTCCGTCCTTTGCGACCTTAAAATCCTGGGCGTTAAAAGGCGTAACCCTCTTCATCAGCATATAACCGTTCGCCACGCCAAGCGTCAGCCAGAGGACACTGATGATAATCCGGACAAACATCCTGCGCCTGACCAGATATACGACAGAAAACGTGACAAAGATCATAAAAGCATTATACAGGAACACCAATGGTGTCCCTGTCATATAATTCCATGCCTCGATCGCAGAATGCCTGGAGATCGCTTCTATTACAAAGTTGATCATACACGCCAGGACTGCATGAAGCAGCAGCGAGATCTGGTTCATAAACCGATATACCGGTTTCATCTTCCTGGCAAATGCACTGTTCTTTCTCTCCTCAAGAATCCTCGCCCGTCTCTCGCGCTTTGCCGTCCAGTACGCTTTCACATCTTCCTTTTTCAAGTTTTTTAATTTGTGAACTGCCCCTTTTACATCAGGCTTCCTGATCTGAATCTTCTTCATAATATCCCCTTATGCTCTGTAACCAATCTGCTTTGCAATTCCCGTCTTACTTCTTCGCTTTCAATCCATCTAACCTTTCGCTTACCTGTTCCTTCATCTGTCTGTATTTCTCAAGCTTCTCGCGTTCTTCCTGAACCTTGTCTTTCGGCGCCTTGCTGACGAACTTCTCATTCTTAAGCATTCCTTCTGCACGCGCGATCTCCTTGGATAGCCTCGTCTCTTCCTTGGTCAGACGTTCGATCTCCTGATCGAAATCAATCAACTCCTCAAGCGGAACGTATACAGTCGCATCCGGTACTACGATAGACACGGCGTCCTCCGCGATACCCGCCTTATCATTCTGGATAATGAATTCATTGGCTGCCGCCATCATCACCGCCGAATTGCTTAAGAATGAAAGCCCCGTGCATAACTGCTGGTCCTCACAAACCACATATACGGTCGCCTTGCGGGAATTCGGGACATTCATCTCCGCACGTACATTACGCACGCCGCGGATGATCTCCTTGAAGTGCTCCACGATATTCTCCGCCATCGGGAAATGATGCTTTTCCTCATATACCGGCCAGCTGGACATCATCAGAGACTCTTCCTCCGGCACCAGCTTACTGTAGATCTCCTCCGTGACAAACGGCATATACGGATGCAGAAGCTTCAGGGAATCCTTAAGGACCTCCCTTAAGGTCCACAGCGCATCGTTAGCGCTCTCGGCATCCTCATCCGCATGATAGATCCGGTACTTGGCAAGCTCGATATACCAGTCGCAGAACTCGTCCCACAGGAAATCATAGATCTTGGAAAGCGCGATGCCAAGCTCGAACTTATCCATGTTCTCGGTTACTTCTTTCACAAGATTATTACACTTGGAGATAATCCATCTGTCTCCCGGACGGAGCTTGAAGTCCTCCGGCTTCTTAAGCTCCTTATCCCCAAGGTTCATCATGATAAATCTTGACGCATTCCACACCTTGTTGGCGAAATTCCGGCTTGCCTCCACTCTCTCGTTATAGAAACGCATGTCATTGCCGGGTGCATTGCCTGTCATCAGCGTCATACGCAGGGCGTCCGCGCCGTACTGGTCGATGATCTCCAGCGGGTCGATTCCATTTCCAAGGGACTTACTCATCTTACGTCCCAGGGAATCCCGCACAAGGCCGTGGATGAACACCGTGTGGAACGGTGATTTCCCGGTATGCTCGTACCCGGAGAACACCATACGGATCACCCAGAAGAAGATGATATCATACCCTGTCACCAGTACATCCGTCGGATAGAAGTAATCCAGATCCTCCGTATGCTCCGGCCATCCAAGCGTCGAGAACGGCCACAGCGCGGAAGAAAACCAGGTATCCAATGTATCCTCATCCTGTGTAAAATGCGTACATCCGCATTTCGGACATTTGTCCGGTACGCTCTTGGCTACCACAACCTCGCCGCACTCGTCACAGTAATACGCCGGGATCCGATGCCCCCACCAGATCTGCCTGGAGATACACCAGTCGCGGATATTCTCAAGCCAGTGCAGATAGATCTTGTCGAATCTCTCAGGCACAAACCTTAATTCTCCGTTCTTGACAGCCTCGATCGCCGGCTTCGCCAGCTCTTCCATCCGCACAAACCACTGCTGCTTTATAAGCGGCTCTACCGTCGTGTGGCACCTATCATGGGTTCCTACATTATGAGAGTGCGGAACCACCTTCACAAGATAACCCTGCTCCTCCAGATCCTTTACGATCGCCTTCCTCGCCTCATAACGCTCCATCCCGGCATATCTGCCGCCCTCTTTGTTGATGGTCGCGTCGTCGTTCATAATATTGATCTCAGGCAGGTCATGGCGCTTCCCGACCTCGAAATCATTCGGGTCATGGGCCGGCGTGATCTTAACCGCACCGGTTCCGAATTCTTTGTCTACATAATAATCTGCCACGATCGGAATCTCTCTGTTCACAAGCGGCAGAAGCGCTTTCTTTCCTACGATATCCTTGTATCTGTCGTCGTCCGGATGTACGGCAATGGCAGTATCTCCAAGCATCGTCTCCGGACGGGTCGTCGCAATCTCAAGGAACTCCTCTGTCCCCACGATCGGATACTTGATATGCCAGAAGAATCCGTCCTGCTCCTCATGCTCAACCTCCGCATCAGACAGGGAAGTCTTACATACCGGACACCAGTTGATGATCCTGGAGCCCTTATAGATATACCCCTTCTCATAGAGCCTGATAAATACTTCCTCTACCGCCTTCGAGCATCCTTCATCCATAGTAAACCGTTCTCTGTCCCAGTCACAGGATACCCCCAGCTTCTCAAGCTGCTTCTCGATAGTTCCCGCATACTCTTCCTTCCATTGCCAGGTCCTCTCTAAGAACTTCTCACGTCCCAGCTCCTTCTTGTCGATTCCTTCATCCTTCAACTGGTTCGTTACCTTCACCTCTGTGGAGATGGCCGCATGGTCGGTTCCGGGAACCCAAAGTGCATTATATCCCTGCATCCTCTTATAACGGATCAGAATATCCTGCATGGTATTATCCAGTGCATGCCCCATATGAAGCTTACCCGTGATATTCGGCGGCGGCATCACCGTGGTAAACGGCTTCCTGCTGCGGTCTACTTCCGCATGAAAATACTTATTCTCACACCATTTCTTATATAACTTCGGTTCAATCTCTTTCGGGTTATAGGTTGTTGCCAGATTCTCACTCATCTCGTCCTCCTTGTCTGTACTGTTATGTACCATGTACTCTTTTCTATACACTCAAGGGCGTTAAAAAAATCGCCCTTTACACCGTAAAGGGCGATCAGACATCTAATCGCGGTACCACCTTTATCTATTATATAGAAGAAACTTCCTTCTATATCTCTCCTCTTATTCTGTAACGGGAACGACTCCGGGACAACCTACTCCTATCGTTTCAATCATCCGGCTCCAAAGCTACCTTCCGCATCTCTGTCCTCAAGCGCCTTCCAGCCGTCAGGATCACAGATAACCCTTGCCGATTCCTGCGGGCAACTCTCTCTGTCAGGATGAAACAATGCGTACTCCTCTTCTTCAACGCCTTTATTTCTTGACTTTAAACAGGATTATAGACACCGGATAGTGGTTTGTCAAGGAGTTTAGGGAATTTTCAGAAAGTCTTAAGGAGTCCTGATTATAATTCATCCAATACCCCGCCTACCATCCTCCAATATGCCGCGCGCTCCTCATCGACCGGGATAATGCCGCCTTCGGCGTAAAGCTTGGCTAACTGGCGGGCAGCATAGCCTTCGTCCGTCTCGCTTGCCTTCTCGTACCACTCAATTCCTTTCTGGATGTCCTTCTTGACTCCGGTTCCGTTAAGATAGAACTCGGCAACCCGTGACTGTGCATAGGCATCCCCCTTTTCCGCCTGCTTAAGACTGCTCTTGAAATCTGCCTTCTCGCGCTTGATCTTCTGTTTCTCCTGGATTCCATTCAACAGCTCCATTGCCTCCTTGTGGCTCTTAGCCGCCGCCTTCTCTAACCACTGGACGCACAACTCTTCATTCTTCTTCACACCCTCGCCATAGTAATAGGCACAGGCAAGCTGATACTGCGCATCCACATGCTCCTTCTCCGCCGCCTTCTGGAAATACTCTGCCGCCTCCCTGGGGTAAGTATAGTATCCGTCGCCCTTCTGGCAATACATACCCATCTCATAATATCCGGAAGCAGTGCTTGGGTTACGGATCCCTGCATCAAACCGCTCCCTGGCATCCTGTATATCTTCGAGCACCTTCTCCACCAACCGCTCCGCCGACTCGTCGCCGAGCGCCGCCCTCTCTCCTAAGATCGCAAGACCCGCATCCACATCCTGTCTGCCTGCCAGGCCATAGATATACGCATCTGCCAGAGCGAACTGCCCCCTGGGATCTCCCGTAGCAGCCGCCTTCTTCACCCAGCTCATACTGAGCTGGAAATTCTGCTTCACCTGCTCTCCGTCCCTGTAGAACTGCATCATCCGAAGCATCGCCGGCACATACTCTTCCTTCGCAGACTCCCGGAACCAGCGAAGCGCCTGCTTCACATCCTTATCCGTCTGTTCGCCATTATAATACATCATGGCAAGGCGGTACATAGAAGCCCCATCTCCCTCTTCCGCAAGCTTAAGCACCTGCTCATATGACTGCGCATCTGCCAAACCTGATCCTTCTGACTGTTCCGTCCCCGACAGGTCTTCCTGTCCAAACTGCACTTCGGATTCATCCAGATCGTCCGAACCATCAATATCCTCTATATCTTCTAAGTCCTCCAAATCTGTCAGATCCTCTAACTGAATAATCTCAATAGGAAGATGCTCCTCCTGCTCTGATTCTCCGCTCCCTTCCGTCACTTCAATCGCCGGAAAGCCGCCCGTCTTCTCCGTCACCTCTATCGCTGTTTTGGCGCCTTCTGCCTGATTCTCCTCCATCCGTCCGCCTTCCGTCGCCTCTGCCGCCGCTCCGGCTCCTCCGGCGAACTCCGGTGTATCTGCATCCTCTGCAGCTCTTCTGCTTCTTACTAAGTCTTCATTGCCGTCCATACCGACTCTCTCTGTGATCCTTGCAGGTGCAACAGACACGGCCGCCTTCTCAAATTCTGCTCTTTCCTTTTGATCTGCCTCCTGAAGATGCTCCCCCTCTTCCTCATCTCCTTCATGCTGCTTCCTCTGTCTGATCATCATATTAAGCACGTCGACCACATCCAGAAATACAGAGACATCCACCTCTCTCGTTCTTCCGTCTTCGTATGTCAGCACGCAGCAGCTATTATTTTCCGGCCGCACTTCGGCTTTCTCCAGAAACATAAGCTCGATCGGCCCCTCGTCTTTATACCGGTCACCGTACAAATAACGCTCTGTAAACAAAAATCCCGTCTTACCCGACCTGAACACCGTCGTATCCATCAGGGCAACCACTTCTTCCGGTTTTACAATCTTAGCATACTTCTCTATCGCCTGGCTGACCTGCCTCTCCTTCAGATCCTTCGCCAACTGAAACCCAAATGAATTCTTGCTCCGATAATTCTCTACAGCATATTCGATCCACCGTCTCATACTTTATCCCCTACTTTCTGCCACCTCAAAACAGGTTTTCTCTGCTCCGTATTGTTTTATTCTACCACAACAAAGTATATTTGTCATATACGAGTTGCTTAAGATGCGCCGCAACAAGCTTTTATAGTTTTTATCTATAAATAGATATTCTTATTAATTCTGCAAATTTGACATTCATCCCTATCACCTTTAAACTAAAACTATGACATTTTACAGAACGGAGAGGATAAACCATATGGAAACTTTAGAATTACCAAAATCATTTGACGAATTTGTTGACGCGAGAAAGGCCGGATTCCTGAAGGTAAAAGAGTATGTCGAGAACGGCGGACATCTGGTAGGAATGTTCTGTTCTTACACCCCGTTAGAGCTCTTCGACGCGGCAGGCGTATCCGTTGTGGGACTGTGCGGAACAAGCAACGAGCCGATTGCCGATGCAGAGAAGGTTCTCCCGAAGAACTTATGTCCGCTTATCAAGTCAAGCTATGGATTCGCTTACACAGAGAAATGCCCGTATACATACTTCTGCGACTTCATCGTAGGAGAGACCACCTGCGACGGCAAGAAGAAGATGTTCGAGCTTCTCAATGACATTAAGGAGACTTACGTGCTCCACCTTCCTCAGAGCCAGAAGAGAGATTATGCGAAAGAGATCTGGTATCAGGAAGTGAAGCTTCTCAAAGAATACATGGAAGAGAAATATGGCATTGAGATCACGGACGAGAAATTAAGAGAAGCAGCTCATAAGAGAAACGAAATGCGAAAGACACAGATGGAATTATATGCATTACAAGGCGCCGTACCTCCGGCAATGAAGGCAACAGAAGTAATGTCCACACTTGCTCAGGGAATGTTCAACTTCGGTGTAGATGCACAGCACGCAAGCTATAAGGCCAAATTAGATGCCGCAAAAGAGGCATTGGCGAATGGAGCAAAACCCGTTGATGAGAAGGCTAAGAGAATCCTTCTGACAGGCTGCCCGTCGACCGGCGTCATCCAGAAGGTCGGCATGACCATTGAGAATAACGGCGGCGTCATCGTCTGTCTTGACGACTGCGGCGGCGAGCGGACACAGAAGATGCTCGTCGACGAGAATGCAGACGACATCTTAAGAGCCATATCCGACCGTTATCTTGAGATCCACTGTTCCGTTATGACAACGAATGAAGGCCGTGTTGCGAACACGAAGGAAATGTGCCAAAAATATAAAGTCGACGGCGTCATCGAGATGGTACTCCAGGCATGCCATACTTTTAACGTGGAAGCTACTCTGATGCAGAATATGTGCGACGACGAGGGCATCCCGTACATGAAACTGGAAACCGATTATTCCACAACAGACAGCGGACAGATCGAAACAAGACTTGCCGCATTTATCGAAATGTTGTAAGATAGTGAATAATAAGATATGAAAAGAGCAGGGGGATCATCTCTTGCTCTTTTTAAAGGAGGATAAAATGTATCAAGTAGGAATAGATATCGGCTCCAGCGCCGCAAAAGCGGCCGTGATCAAAGACAATGAAGTGATCAGAACACTGCTGCTAGACACCGGATTCAGCAGCCGGAAAGTCGCAGATACGATCTATACTACACTGGAAGCCGAAGGAATCACAAAAGAAAATACAACTTATGTCGCCACCGGTTACGGGCGGATATCCGTACCCTATGCCGACAATATCGTAACGGAGATCACCTGCCACGGGAAGGGTTCTCATTTCCTTTTCGGGGAAAACGGCACTGTTATTGACATCGGCGGCCAGGACACAAAAGGCATCTCTCTGAAAAACGGGCGCATCATGAAATTTGTCATGAACGATAAATGCTCCGCAGGAACAGGCAAATTCCTGGAGGTCATGACCAACCGTCTCGGAGTCACACCGGAAGAACTCTCCGCACTTGCGCGAAACGGCAATGAGATCACCATCAGCTCCATGTGCACGGTTTTCGCCGAATCAGAGGTTATCAGCCTGATCGGAAAAGAGACGCCGAGAGAAGACATTGCATTCGGTGTCATTGAATCTGTCGTCAATAAGGTCGTATCGCTTCTTGCGCAGGTTCCCAATGACAAATACTTCCTGACCGGCGGATTATGCGAAGATAACTATATCATCGAACGGCTGTCAAAAGCGTTGAACGCACCCGTAACAACCACGCCGCTTGCGCGGTATGCGGGAGCGATCGGGGCGGCGCTTGCCTGTTAAGAGATTATCCGCCGGATTATTTGAAGAAATCATCTTGACATTTCCAAATATTTTTCATATCATAAATACCGTATTAGGTGAAAGCCTTGATCCACGTCTGTTAGGGAAAATCCCTGACAGGCGTATTTTTTATGGGAGGAACACATTATTATGAACACATTTTTATCACTTATATCTGTAATCATTGGTAATTTCCTGTACGCGCTGACGGTTAAGCTCTTCCTGCTCCCGGCAGGCCTTGTGACCGGAGGGACCACCGGAATCGCACTGACCGTCAACTACCTGACAGACCTTCCGATCTCCTGGTTTGTCCTTGCATTCAACATCCTGATGCTGGTCCTTGGCTTCTTCATCTTGGGGAAAGCCTTCGCCGTCACCACACTTGCCAGCACCTTCTTATATCCGTTGTCGCTGGAACTCCTGGACCGGATTCTGGGAGACTATGTACTCACCCAGGATATCCTGCTGTGCACCCTCTTCTCAGGGCTTGGCATCGGAATGGCGCTTGGGATCGTGATCCGTTCCGGCGCTTCTACCGGCGGTATGGATATCCCCCCTTTGGTGCTTCGCAAGACCTTGCGGATCCCCGTCTCCGTCAGCATGTACGCATTCGACGTATGTATCCTGCTGTCACAGGCGATCTTCCGGCCGGCGGAAAATATCCTGTACGGAGTCGTACTGGTATTAGTCTATACGCTTGTGCTGGACAAAATGCTTCTCATGGGCGCGACACGGACAGAAATCAAGGTTATCAGCGCAAAATCTGATGAGATCCGAGATGCGATCCTGACACAGATCGACCGGGGAGTGACCATACTGAACGGAGAGAGCGGTTATCTGCATAACCCCTCCCCCGTCATCTTAAGCGTCATCTCCAACCGGGAACTGCCGAAGGTAGAAAAAATCATTCACAAAATCGACCCTGAGAGCTTCATAGTGGTCAGCCGGGTTAGCGAAGTACGCGGGCGCGGCTTCTCCCTCAATAAACGTTATCAGTCCAAAACCTCCGCGGTTAATAACAGGACACAAAATATGTTATAATACTTGTGTTGTTGGGTGCTTTTCAAGGCATTCCCCCGCCTTAATTTTATTGCCTATCATCCGCACGCATGATATAATGTTTCTGGAAATGGAAGTAGCATCTACAGCTAAGGAACGGGCATGGAATACTATAAAAGAACCGAAGTAGAGAACAAACTGCATATATCAAACTTTATCAGCTTTCATTATTTTGAATATGTCAAGGAGTTTGCGGGAATCGGGGAGAGTCATGATTTCTGGGAGATGGTATACATTGATTATGGGAATGTAAAGGTAGTATCAGACGACCGGGAGTTTCTTGTATCCTCTGGGGAGGGATTTCTCCATGCGCCGAATGAACTGCACAATATCCTGTCGGCCGGTGATTTTGCCAGCGCTTTTATCATAAGCTTCGACTGTGACTGTGCAGAACTGTCAGACATCCAGAGCAAGATCCTTAAGTTTTACGGCGAAGAATCCCAGATCGTGAAGAAGCTCTACGCGGTAGGCCAGACAGTTTTTGAAGAACCGTATGACATCTTTTCCCAGCAAAAGCTGATACCAAAGAGCGATATGCCGTACGGCGGATTGCAGGAATTAAAGAATCTGACGGAGATGCTGCTGCTAATCTTAATAAGGAACAGCTCCGTCAAAGGAGACGTCCGGGAGAAGTATCTGAGCAAAGATTTTGCCAATGAACGCATGATCGTCGATAAAGTAATCCGTATTATTCTATCATCAATCTACAAGAAGACGACACTTGATAATATATGCAGCCAACTGTCCTTTTCGAAAAGTTATATCCTTAAGGTATTCAAGAAGCAGATGGGCTGCAGCGTAATGGAATATTATAATCAGATGAAGATCAAAGAAGCCAAGCGGCTCATCAGCGAGGAACAATATACCTATACCCAGATAGCAAGACTTCTGCATTTCAGTTCCGTACATCACTTTTCCAGCAGTTTTAAGCAGATCACGAACATGACGCCGAGCGGCTACCAAAAATCTGTTAAAAACCGCTCAGTAATATAGTTTTCGCCAACTGTTTTTGTCAAAAATTATGACAGAAACAGTTTTTTTATGCGCGCTATTTGTTAAATATATAACATTTTCCAATAAGAAAGGAGAATATTTTGTAAAATTTAAATAATAATCAATAAATACAAAAAATTCAAAAACTTATATAATAAAAACATAAGTTATGCATAACAGGTAGAATAATAATCAAAAAGTAAGAAACGGAGGAAAAGTATGAAAAAAAGAACGAAAAAATTGTTATCTGTTGGTCTTATCGGGGTTATGACACTGAGCCTTGCCGCATGCGGTAATAAAAACGAAACCAAAGATACAAAATCCGAAGGCAGCGGCGGACTGAATTTTACCTCAGAGGAGACGGCGACCTTAGAAGACTGGGGCGCGGCTGTAAAGAAGAATTTCGACGGCACAGAGATCACGGTAGCCATGGCTTCACATCCGTCTACAGACGCTTTTAAAAAGATGGAAAAGGAATTCACTGATCTCACAGGTATTAAGGTTGTGTGGGATATCGTAGAGGAGACGAACCTTAAGAACAAGCAGCTCTTAGACGCACAGGGCGCGGGAAGCTATGACGTCTTCATGGTTGACGCTTTCTGGATGAGCGAATATGCGTCAAAGAACGTCCTCGTTCCGATCAGCGATTACGCCGAGAACGAAGCAAAGACACCGGAATGGTTCGATTACGAAGACATTATGCCGGCATACCGGAACGGTATCGCAGGCGCTAACGATGTAAATTATGGAATTCCGACCGCGGGCGAGACCCGATTTATCGCATACAGAACCGATCTCTTTGAGAAATATTCTAAAAAAGCGCCTGAGACGATGGATGAGTTCTTAGAACTTGCGCAGTTCTTCAATAAGAAGGAGGACGGGCTGTACGGCGTGAGCATGAGAGCACAGAGAGGGATTCATTTTGCATCAGGCTGGATGAGCTTGATGTACAACTTCGGCGGGGGATTCTTAGACCAGGAAACCATCGGATCCGATGACGAGGTCGTGACCTGCACAACAGACGAGACAAAGGAGTCTCTGACATATTTCGTAGATCTGCTGAAATGCGCGCCTCCAGATGTAGGCTCCTACACACACGAGGAAGCGTTGGGCGCATTTATCTCAGGAAAGACGGCAATGTGGTTAGACGCTACGGCGCTTGCAGGTCAGATCACAGATCCCGAGTCTTCAACGGTTGCCGACAAGGTTGCATTCGTTCCGACGCCGACCGGACCGGCCGGAGACGGCGCCGCGCTTGCGGGCTGGAATCTTGCGATCCCGGAATCCTCTAAGAATAAAGACGCCGCATGGGCTTTTATTTCCTACATGGCAAGCAAGGAAAAGGTGACCGAATATGTAGAAAACGGCGGAGTGGCCACAAGGGCGTCAGCGTTCGACAACGCCGAACTCCAGGAGGCCAATCCTTCCTACGAGGCTCAGAAGCTTGCGCTTGAATCTGCAAACGGCCTTGTAGAAAAGGGACTGTCCTGGATTCCGCAGCATGATTCTATCAACCAGATCCTTGACATTGCAGGCGGTTACGGAAGCTCTGCGCTGACAGGAGACACAACGCCCGACCAGGCGTGCGAGGATATGCAGAAGGATATCGAGGACTTGATCAAGTAAAGGATGGGACAGGTTATGCGAAGGAAAGAGAAAGAATATTTAAAATACATTGCGCCTGCAATGGTGACGATGATCGTGCTTTCCGTAGTACCGACCATATTTCTGACAATCATCAGTTTTACAAATTACCAGTTAGGCTGGGATTTTTCAAAAATAGAATTCGTAGGAATCGAGAATTTTGTAAGGCTGTTTTCCGGCGCGGACAGGGATTTCTGGCACTCGGTATTTATCAGCCTGGCTTTCATGGTCCTTGCCACGGCAATTGAATTAACGCTTGGATTCCTGATAGGTCTATGCTTAAACTCTTCGGAGTTTAAGCTGAAGCCTCTCGTGATCGGTATTATGATCATTCCGCTTGTCATCACACCGTCGATCGCGGCGCAGATGTGGAAGCTGATGCTGAATTCCGAATATGGTATCGTAAATCATTTTCTGACTGCGCTGTTTGGACTGAAAATAACCTGGCTCTCTGAAAAGATGGCATTCTGGTCGATCCTTATGGTGGATGTGTGGCAGTATACGCCGTTTGTCACGCTGATCGTGTACGCAGGACTGCGCTCCGTACCGGATGAGCCTTATGAATCTGCAGCCATCGACGGCGCCACAAAGATTCAGGAGTTATTATATATCACCATTCCTATGATCAAGAAGCTGGTGTATCTGACACTTTTATTCCGGGTAATTGATTGTCTGAAACTGTTTGACATTGCATACGTTCTGACACAAGGCGGGCCGGGAACCGCTACGGAGTTCTTAAGCCTTCATATATTCCGTATGGCAAACGCGCAAAACGGTCTGATAGGAAGAGCGGCTGCGATCGCGTTGGTGCTGCTTGTCCTGACAACATGCGTCAGCAAATTTCTGATCAAGAAAATGCGAAAGGAGGAGACGGCGTAAATGAGCAGAAAGGGAAAACGAAGAATGATCAGTCTGATCCGGGGAATATTTCTGCTGCTGGTATGTATCGCCTGCTTATTTCCTTTTATATGGATGATCATGGTAAGCCTGCGTAACAGGGTGGATATTCTCGACCCGTCAAAGATATTCGTAACGCCGACCTTAAAGAATTACCAGTCGATCATAGAAGAAAGCAATATCTTAGACTTTTTTAAGAACAGTTTTATCATTGCGGTGATATCGACGCTGATCTCACTGGCGATCGGCAGCTTCGCGGCGTATGGCTTTGCAAGATACAGTTGGAAAACACGGGAGGACAGAGCATTCTGGGTACTCAGCCAGAAATTCCTGCCGCCGATGGCCGTCGTGATTCCCTACTTCATGATGGCGTCCATATTCGGCCTTCTGGATACAAGGCTGGTGCTGATCATCTGTTATACCACCTTCAATATCCCGTTTACGATCTGGATGATGCGCGGCTTCATTGAGGATATGCCTATCGAACTGGAAGAGGCTGGCTGGGTGGACGGCTGCTCGAGACTGACAGGAATCATCAAAATCCTCCTGCCGCTCATCACGCCCGGACTTGTGGCGACGTCGATCTTCTGCGTCATCAACTCCTGGAATGAATTTGTATTTGCTAATTTCTTAACCAGCATTCAGGCGAAGACGATACCCACATCGGTAATGATGTATTTGTCCGTATCCGGGGTAAAATGGGGCGAAATGGCGGCAACGGGGGTAATGGCCGTTCTGCCGGTATTAATTTTTGCAATAATTGTACAGAAACATATGATCCGAGGTCTGACATTTGGTTCTGTAAAAGGATAATAACAATCAATTTAGGGGGAATAACAATGAGTTCAAGAATTAAAATGGCAATTGTAGGCGCCGGGATCTGGGGTGAAAACCATGCCCGGATCTATCAGGAACATCCTCTTGCGGAGGTAAATGCCGTCTGCGATATGAACCGCAGCAAAGCGGAAGCGCTGGCGGCAAAGCTTGGGATCAAAGAAGTATATGATGATTACAACGAGATGTTTAAAAAGGCAGACTGCGACGCCGTTGCAATCGTAACACCTGATTTCGCACATGCGGACATCGCAGAGGCGGCGGCCGAACATAAAAAGAATATGCTGATCGAAAAACCTCTCGCTACAACGAGGGAGGATGTATACCGTATTGTAAATGCAGTGGAAAAGAATCACGTGCGTGCCATGGTAGACCTGCACAACCGCTGGAGCCCTCCGTTCCATGCGGCCCATGAGGCTGTAGACCGGGGTGAGCTTGGCAATATCTACAGCGCGTATATGAGATTAAACGATATTAAATGGGTCGCTACAGATATGCTTCCCTGGGCGTCAAGATCTTCTATCCTGTGGTTCTTGGGGAGCCACAGCCTGGATACCCTGCGCTGGTTCTTCCATGATGAAGTAAAACGCGTATACAGCGTAAGCCGTGAAGGAGTATTGAAGGGACAGGGCGTAGACACGGTCGATGAATACCTGACGACCATCGAGTTCTGCAACGGCGGAATCGCTCAGATGGAGAACGGCTGGATCACGCCGAACGCGAATCCCTGTGTAAATGATATTAAATTCAACGTGATCGGCGACAAAGGCATGATCAGTATCGACGCAAGCAACCATAATATGATACAGCAGTACACGGACGATAAGGTAATCGTACCGGATGTCATCGTACAGAATAAGATCTTCGGAAAGCATCATGGATTCGCCTTCCAGAGCATCAGCGGATTCGTAGACTGTCTTCTGTCAGGAAAGGAATTCCCGGTAACGCTGAAGGATTCGGCTAATACCGTACTCGCAATACTTGCGATAATGGAATCGGCAAAAACGCGGATGCCGGTGGAAGTAGACTATTAACCGCCATATAAAGCAATACTCACAGCGGACAAGGACCGGTTTCCTTGTCCGCTTAACTTCCCTGCCTTGATTCCTTCTTCCAGGTGTACCCCTGCCCATATACAGTCTGAATATAGGAATATGCATCCCTCTTATCCTCTAACTTGCTCCGCAGCCGGTCATCTTATACAATCTGAATTCTCATATCCCGTCTCCTTATCTTGTTTCCTTATCCAATCTCCCTATCCCTGCTCATCCGTCCTGTGATACCTGCTCCTGCGTGGGGCGGGCTGCCGTCCGATAACATAATTATAGAAAATATATGCTTTTTCCACAAGGATAACACGTAAGATAACACACAAAATACGCCGGAAAATACTTCTTCCAAATTTTTTCAAAAAAATTAAAAAAAGGGGTTGATTTTTGTAGAAAAGCTGTTATAATATAATTTGTTCGCTAGAGATGATGCGGAATGGTGTAATTGGCAGCACAGCAGACTCTGACTCTGTTAGTAGGGGTTCAAGTCCCTTTTCCGTAGTTCCTTGGCAGGGGCGCTGGGTATCTTGGTGAACAGGATATCCAGTCATATTTATCGGAGTGTGGCTCAGCTTGGTAGAGCGCTACGTTCGGGACGTAGAGGTCGCGTGTTCGAATCACGTCACTCCGACTTTTGGGTGGAACATCTCAAAGCCTTATAATTTCTGGCTTTGAGGTGTTTTTATATTTTCAAAGTATATCCGAAAATTCTCTAAAATCTTCTATATTTTATCCGGTACTAAAAATGTTACTAAAAATCACTCGGCAAGCAATCTACCGGATGATTTGCCCGCAAGCCCTTATGCAAACAGGTCTGCGGCGGCCAGGGATATCTGGCTTAAGTCATTATCACTTGCATTTAACCTCTGCCGTATAAAATGGGAATATATATTCAAGGTCGTCTGGGCATCTGTGTGCCCCAACCAGTATTGAAGTTTCTTAATGTCCCACCCTTTGTTGATCAGTATGGATGCACAGCTATGCCTGAGATTGTGCAAAGTGATTTCTGGTCTGCCAAAAGCCTTCATTGCCTTCTTAAATAATTTGGATATGTAATCCGGGTTGTAGGTACGCCCATCTTCCCAGGTAAAAACATAACCATCATAATTCTGATAATCAGACTGAAAGAACTCTTTATTTCGTAATTGTTCCTTTTCAATCTGACGAAGGCAGCTCTCTGCAGTGCCAAATAAGTTCAGAACACGTTTCCCGGCAACTGTTTTTGTCTCATCCTCGGCATTTACAGTTTTTACACGTACCACTGTATGTTTGATGCTGAGAGTCTTTTTCTCAAAATCAACAGCCGACCATTTTAATCCTAATATCTCAGAACGCCTGAGACCATAATAGGCTCCCATAAAAGTGATTCCTAATAATCTGGGATAATTCTTTGAGATAAAATGCAAAAGCTCCGCGATCTCATCTTCTGTCATGAAAGAATATTCTTCACTGTATTCTTTATTCTTCCGACCGTGAACATGAACATCATTGACCGGATTCACTCTTAATATTCCGTCAATTGTTGCCTGGGCAAATACAGCATAGAGGATATTCCGGTAATCCCTGACAGATCTGACTGATAAGGGCTCTGGCTCCTTTGTCTTTTGATTTATCTTTCCGTATTGCAGACAGTATTTAAAATATGAATCAAGGACTTTAGGCGTAATATCCAATAATTTGTAATGTTTCGCCTCAAAATACCTCTTAATGGCTTGAATTACGGAAAGTATATACCTCAAAAGTGGAATTCTTAATCTCAAATTTTCTGCCGGCAAGCCATATATCCAAGTAATCGCAGAAGGATATATCAGGATTTACTGGAGAATCGTAGCTAAGCGGTAAATCTTCAAGATAAGCGTATTGTTCTAAAATCTGCTTTATCATTGCTTCCGCTTTTCGCTTATTATTCTTTACTTCAAGCCCTGTCGAAATTGTTTTGGCTTTCCATTTGTTTGTTCTGGGATCCTTATAGCTTAAATTAATGTAACCTAATCTCCCGAAAAAATTATACACAGATTGACTGTATGATAGTATGAATCCATTGAAAATACGGGGTTTTTAGGCGCTCCCTCTTTACAAATATGTGTATAAGTTTTATAATATAAG
>CAJTCH010000035.1 GCA_910574715.1 Lachnospiraceae bacterium
CTCTGGTTTCTGGGATCTGGAATCTGTTTTAACAGGGGTAAAAGATCTGGGAAAAAATGCCGGATTAGCTTGGCTAATTCACATGCAAGGTTCAACTGTTCCAGGTGTTCCCTAACCTCTTTTCTTCTGATTTTTATTCTTGCTTCATAGTAAAACCTCCTCTCTTTTATGGTGGTGCGAAAAAATAGTTGTTTGGTTACTTCTATTATCGCGCATCTTCCCATAAAATGGGAGGTTTTTTTATTAATTTTTTTTAAGCGTCAGAGCTGCGCCTCCCTTCATCTTATCAATCTTTACTGATCCCAAGCATCACTGTAACCTCTGTACCCACATTTTGAATACTGCGTACAATAATACCGTATTTTGAGCCGTATAGCATCTTAACTCTGTCATTAATATTCACCAATCCAACATTCGTCGAGCTTCCTCCAATCAATTCAGCCTGATTCTCTGCAGCCATCCTCCTGTTCAGAATATCTATGTCTGCAAGGCTCATGCCTACTCCGTCGTCTTTTACCGAAATAAAAAGGGTATCCTCCGTCTGAAATCCTTTGATAACAATCCTTCCCTTTCCTCGCTTCATTTCAAGTCCATGTTTCAGAGCATTCTCCACCAACGGCTGAATTAAAAGCTTTGGAACTTTCAAATTCAACACCGATTCATCCAATTCCTTTCTCAACTCGAATCTGTCATTAAAACGTATTTTTTGTATCTTCATATATGCATCAATATTAGCCAATTCTTCATGAAGATAGATCATGGCACCCTTCTTATTAATATTAAATCGGAAAATATCAGCCAACGCTTTCGTTGTCTCTGCAATCTCTGACGCTCCACAGCAAATCGCCTGCCCTCGGATTGTTTCGAGGGTATTATATAGAAAATGCGGATTAATCTGATTCTGTAAAGCATCAATCTCAGCCTGTTTTTTCATGATATTCGCAATCGATTCCTTCTGTAATAACAACTGTATTGTTTCCAACAGGCCATACGGCCGTTCTTTATCTTCTGTTCCATCACAAGTACTCTTCTTATTTTCACGCTCTAATTCGTCAATTTTCCTTTCAATCTTCATGATCGGAGCAAATATTTGACGAATAAAGAATATAATTTCGATTAACAAAAAAATACTCAATCCAAGAGCAAGAACTTGTGAACAATAAAACCTAATCAATCCAATACAGGTTCCTTGCATTATCGCAGTTAAAAACAAATGGAAAAGCAACGTCTTCGACATACCTCTGTTATACAATTTATAAAAGACCATTTTCATTTGTTCACCATCAGCTTTCTATATTCAGTCGTCGTAATCCCTACATATTTTCTAAAAATCTTTGAAAAATGCTTTGTATCATTATATCCCACCATTGCAGCTATTTCTGATTGCCGATAATTGCTCCTCTTTAATAATTCTTTCGCACGCTCCATTCGAATCTGAGTTAAGTACTCTTTGAACGTTATTCCCTTTTCTTTATGAAAGATTTCACTAAAATAATTTGCATTAAGATGAACAATTTCTGCCATATCTGTCAACGTGATATTATTCATATAATTACCATTCAGATAATCTATCACTTGGGCTACTGTATTCTTCTCCTTCTGTTCCCCTATATCGACCTGGGCTTTTATGATTTCTTTCATTATCTTTTGCAGATATTCTTTAATCTGTTCTGTACTTCCTGCAGTTTCTAAGTCTTTTACTAGCTTTATACAGATTTCCCGTACACTTTTGGGAACTTCTGCCAGATTTTCCTGTAAAATTTCCGCAATCTTATATATTCCTCTTGCAAAAGCTACTGGATTATTCCCCATACAGTTCATCACCCGTTCAAATGCCCCCTGAATCAACCTATACGCTTCTTCTTCGTCTCCGTTTTTTATCACTTGCTTTATGCAAATATCCAAATTCGGCAAAAGCAGTGTATTGACATTTTCCCCATAGTCAATTGTAGGATCATATAAATAAAACCTGGCGCTTGAAAAAAGCCGAATAAACTCCATCTCTTTTACTCGGTGGAATTCCTTCTGTATTTTTCCAATATCATTGAATTCTTCACCTGCAACAAATGTCACATCAAACTTTTTATTCGTCACATCAGAAACCATACTTTGCAGCCCTTTTAAAATCACACCGCTTCTATCAATCTGATAATTCAAAATTAGGATCATTTTACCCCTATATAAAAATGAAACAACCTCATTACAAAGCACTGGAAGTTGCCGTTTCCATAGCAATTTGTTAATTTCCGCAAACAAGGTTGTTCCATCTCTCAGGCCCAATACAGTGATACTGACGATTCGATAATGTCCTTCTTTAAGATTTAATTTTAACTCCCGATTTATTTCTCTTAGAGTCAACCCTGAATCTTGTCTGCCTTCAAAACAATTGCTGAAAAACTGTTTCCTCAACCTTTCGATTGTCTGTTCATACTCTTTGTAAACACAAGTTTCAACAACATGATATCTTTTTTGATCCTCCAATATCCCCCGGGCCTTCACTACAATTTGTTCCAATTCAACCTGATCTATTGGCTTCAATAAATAGCCGATCGCGCCATAAGTCAATGCAGTTCTTGCATATTCAAAATCATTATATCCGCTGACAACTACAAACATCGTATCCGGCAATTCTGCAGAGATTTCCTTGATGATTTCCAAGCCTGTTTTCTCTGGCATTCGTATATCTGTCAAAACCAATTGCGGACGTTTTTCCCGAATCAACTCCATGGCAGACAGACTGTCATGGCAGACATCTTCCACGCAAAATCCATAATCTGTCCAACATATAATGTTTTTTATCACCTCAGATACCCACAGTTCATCATCTATGATAAGCACTCGATTCATGTAAACTCCCTCCTTTTTGTTCCCCAAAAAACAATCCTGTCACAAATACCCAGTGCCTTTTCAACCTTTGAAAAAATCAAAATAATACCACATTCCTTTTTCACCTCATTCAAGACCTCTGACAATGCCTGCAACCCCGCTTCATCTAGCCCTCTCAATGAATCATTCAGGATCAATACCTTAGGATTGCTGACCATACAGGACGCTATTGCCACCTTGGATACCGACGCATAATTCATCTCTGTTAATCTGGCAGATATATCATAATTTATATCGAATTTCTCACAATACTCTTTTGCAATGATATCTTCAAATTTTCTTCGGATAAAACCATTTCTACTGATTCTATTTAAAATACTAAGGCTCAGATTCATCTTAATAGATTCAGATAATTTTAGCAATACATCCTGATGGTTATCCCCGCATATTCGGATCCCATTCCTTATGGCCGTTTTAGGATTACGAATAGCCACAAGTTTACCGTCTACGCATATTTCCCCATGAGTGATTTTTCGATAACCACTCAAACACTCCGCAAACTCTATAATACCGCTGTTCCTTCCCCCTATCATTCCCACAAGTTCTCCCCGCCTCAACGCAAAAGAAACTTTTTTCAGCATACCAGTTGACAGGTCTTTCACCCGTAAGACCTCTTCATCCATACATTCCACTTTTTTACAGGATTTCCACTCTATTTCCTTCATAAAATTTAATGACACTTGGCTGATTTTTTCTTCCACAAACTCAGAGTGTTCCATTTCATAAACGATTATTCCCTTCTGAAGGAAAAGCAAACGATCAGAAATCCTCATAGCCAGACGATAATTATAAGTCAGATAAATAATGGCTGTTCCCTGCACGGCTATATCATTTAGTATCTTTATGATTCCAGGAATATCTTCATAAGAAATAAAATCCAATATTCCATCTATAACCAACAATTCAGGTATCTGAATTAACTGTCTGACCAGCATTACGATCCTTTTCTGTGCTGAAGTCAATTCTGTTCCTTTCAGTTTTGAACTAATATTCAGATGATATTTATCAAAGTACTGCTGTACTTGATTATAGATAGCTGAACGTTTAAAATAGCAGTTCATGGTCGATTCCTGTCCTATCAGAACATTTTCCGCCACTGACATATTTTTTAATATCTGCTCTTCCTCTGGGATATAATGTATCCTGCCTTGATCTTCTCCACGAAACACTACGGAACCAGAATCTTCCTTTACCCTTTGAGACAATATTTCCCCTAAAATTGTTTTTCCAACACCATTGTTACCAATCACACTTACAATTTCCCCTGCAAAAGCTGAAAAGGAAACATCCGACAAAACTTGATCATATTTATATTTTAAACGTAAATGGCTTACTCGAAGTATTTCTTTTTTCATATACTAATCACCGTCCAATTAGTCCTATGCCAATAAGGAATGCCATAAAACAGCCTGTTAATATCTGTTTTGCAGCATCCCTCATGATTATTTATTTATGATAATTCAATGATCTACCAACGATTTCTTCTCGGGAAATTAGTAAGACTTTCCGGTCCGTCCCCTCTTAATACTACCGTATCCTCTACACGCGTACCACCAACACCTGGTTCACATAATGTAATTTCAAAACAGAAAGTCTGATTTTCCTTTAATACATCATCACTATCCGGACCAATTGTCGGAATCTCTTCCTCCGGATCCATACCGGTAGAATGTGCGCATCCTCTTCCTTCACCGGCAAAATGTACATATCCCGCATTTTTCATAACCTCATTTGCAGCTACATCTGCTTCCTTTCCGGTCATACCAGGTTTCAGAGCCGCCATACCTGCTCTCCATGCTTCCAGACAAGTATCCAATAATTTCTCCTGTTCATCATTCATCTCGCCGTATCCTACACCTCTTGCCATATCAGATGAATAATCATTATATCTGACTCCAATATCAATCAGAATCGTCTCACCCTTCTGAATGACCTTGTCGGTAGGATACGCCAAAAACCATTTCTCTGCATTTACACCAGACTGGACCATGATATCAAAAGACTTTGAATCTGCTCCCAACCGGAACATCTCAGCCATAGCCTGTCTTACCACTTCCCTCTCTGTCAGATTTTTCTCCGACTCCAACATCTCTTTGATCTTCCAGATCCCTCTGTCAGCCAAGTCCGCCGCAACCTTCATATTGCGGATCTCACGTTCACTCTTGACAGATTTCAAGTTCTCAATCAACAGAGTCTTCTCAAGAGTTGCATTACCGATGTTATTCATGATTTGCTCATAGAATTCCAACGCACAATACTTCGCTCCGCTTAAGCCAAGCTTCGCTCCCGGATGCTTGAGGGCAAAATCTTTCACAACATTTCCTAACTCCTGACGGATTCCCCTGGTATCATCAAACCAAGTCTTATCCTTTGCATAACCTACCAGACTTCCTTCTGCAAATAAGATCGGATCTCCGATCAATGGTACAAACACCATAGCCGGATATGGAAAAACTCCGTCAAAAGCACGGTAATCTGCCAACCAGCGCACATTACTCATTCTTGCAGAATCAGAATACACTAAGAGTCCTTCCAACCCTTCCTTTTCCATTCTCTCCTTTGTCTTTTTCAGCCGTCCCTGATACTCACTTACTGGAATATCCTGCAATACATCTTCGTATCCCATAATCAATTATCTCCTTTTTTAATAATTTTTATCAATATAATCTTTTACATTGTCTTCTGTTACGATTTCATAGGGAAGAATAATTCTTTTATCAATGGAATCTCCCTGTGCCATCGCATAAGCAGCGCTTACTGCCTCTTTCATGTCTGAATTATTCGTTATCGTTACTTTGAAAGCGCCGCCGTTTTGAATCTCTTCACATGCATCCTGCTGTCCGTCCATGCTGACAATCACCATCTCATCCTCACGGTCCGCGTCACGGATTGCCTCTAAGGCGCCCAACGCCATCTCATCATTCTCACAATATACCAAATCAATATCGTCATTAGCCTGCAGGATATTCGCCATAACCTCATTGGCAGTTAGACGCAGCCATTCTGCCGACTGTTCTGCAATGACCTTAATACCTGGATAGTTTGGAATTTCCTGATTCCATCCCACATAACGATTCATAGAATTGGTAGACTCTACGACACCTCGGATCATAACAACATTTCCTTTGCCCTCAAGCAAATCATTGGCACACTGTGCAGCCGCAATACCCATCTCAACCTCGTCTGTAGACACAAAAGAATCATAATAATTATAGGCGTCCTCCTCCTCTGTTGCACAGCCTGAGGCGGCAATGATCAACGGAATACCTGCATCATGAACCTCTTTATATGCAGGATAAATGGATGTACCGGACAGACTGGACACGACGATCGCGTCACAGTTCTGTTGGATCAGCGATTCGATATTGGTAATTTCGGTCTGTACATCTCCATTCCCCTCTACCACAACGCTCTCTATGTCATCATAATCCCCGACAACTTCTTTGAAGGAATCAACCATCGCAATCCGAAACGGATGATTCATTACACACTGTGAAAACCCTATTTTGTATTTCCCGTCCGCTGCCTCCGTTTCCCCGTCCCCGCTGCTTTCTTCTGTTGAAGAAGCGTCGCTGTTCTTCTCCGGTGAATCCGCACACGCGGACATTCCGATACACATACATACTACAATGAATACTGCTGCAATTTTTTTCTTCATATTCTTCCTCCTTTGATATTTCATATTTCACGTACCAATTCTCTGCCGCTTCCTTTGGCTTTTCTGGTTACAACCAGAGCTGTAACTAAGATGATGATACCTGTTACTATAGGTTGGCCATTTACGTCAATATTCATTAGATTCATCAAATTCTTAATCATACTCACAACCATCAAACCAATGAAAGTTCCCTGAACACCTCCTTTCCCTCCATTCATGCTAACGCCTCCGACAACACAGATCGTGATTGCCGTCATCTCATAGTCATATCCGGTCCTTGGCTCTCCAATGCCAATTCTGGCAGTAACCAGGAGCCCCGACAATGCTGCCAGTATCCCGCTAACGGCGTATACCATCATTTTAATCCGTTCTACACGAACGCCAAACAATTTTGCCGTTTCTTCACCGCCTCCTACCGCATATACATGACGGCCAAATCTGGTTTTCGCAGTAACCAGATATGCTATGACAAATGCAATCACAACATACCAGATTCCTATTGGGATGTTCGCTATATTTCCTTTGATGATCTGCTTAAAAGAAGCATCTACGGAACCCGTCAAAGGTCCGCCGCCGGTAAACAGGAACGTGCATGCCCTCATCACCATCATCATTACCAAAGTTCCCATAAATGGTTCTACTCTTAGCTGTGTAATTATGAATCCATTAATAATTCCACAGACTAAACCAATCAAGAGCACCACTAATAGGATCAAAATAATATTTTGCTTCGCAAGCGCCATTTTGGCTGCTATAACTGAAGCGAACGCCATCACAGAACCTACTGATAAATCTATCTCTCCGATCAGTAAAACAAAGGTCATTCCGATCGCTATAAATGCCGATTCCACCGCATACTGCAAAATATTTGAAAAATTATTTACTGTAAGAAAATTCGCTGAAAGGAATGAACCGGCGATCATTAATATGATTAGCATAGCAACCGGAATCATCTGCGTTATTTCCCTTTTCTTCATTTATGTCACCTACCTTACTAATGCATACTGCATAATTTTTTCCTGAGTGGCTTCCTCTTTCGATAGCGAGGCAGTTAATTGTCCTGTTGAAAATACCAGTATTCTATCGCTCATTCCCAGAAGCTCCATCATTTCTGTCGAATAAATAATAACAGCAACACCCTTCTTGGCTAATTGATTGATCTGACTGTAAATCTCCGATTTCGCACCAACATCTACACCTCGAGTCGGTTCTTCCAAAATCAAAACCTTATAATCATCCAACATCCATCTTCCCAAAAGCACCTTCTGCTGATTCCCTCCAGACAGTTCATTTGGCCTGGAATATAGACCTTTGGTCTTGACCTTTAATGCCTTGGTTACTTCTTCTGTTCTTTCCTTCTCCTCTCTATTATTAATTACCCCCATCTTACTGAAACGTGTCCAAAGAGAACTAATCGTATAATTAAAGATCAGGTTTTGATTTAGAAATAACCCTTGCGTTTTCCTGTCTTCTGGCAGGTATGCAAGCTTCTGTCTTATACTGTCCAAAGGATTCTTAATATTTAATCGTCTCCCTCCGCAAAAGACCTCCCCTCTGGTCTTGCTGCACAGGCCAAACAAAGCTTTCGTGACAGCAGTCGCGCCGGAGGAATCCAACCCTGCCAAACCGACAACCTCACCCGCATGTACCTGGAACGAAATATCTTGAAAGAAACCATCCAGGCTGAAGTTATGCACATCTAAAACAACTTCTCCTATTTCTCCCTGCCGCTTCGGATACATTTCTGTCAATTCTCTGCCGATCATCATAGAAATCAAACTCTTCTCATCATATGCATTGCTATCTAAAGTATCTATTTTCTTTCCGTCACGTAACACCGTCACACGATCTGCCAGAGAAAAAACTTCATTCATTCGATGTGATATATAGATGACCGTGATCTTTTTCTCCTTTAATGCATCGATCATACGGAATAATGCATTGATTTCTTCTGCATTCAAGTTCGCTGTCGGTTCATCCATGATTACGACCGATGCCTGCTGACTAACTGCCCGCGCTATTTCCACCATCTTTCTTCCAGATACCGGCAGTTCACACATTCGCTGTGTAGTATCAATGGAAAGTCCCAGTTCCTCCATAATTCTTTCTGCATCTTGATTCAATTGTTTTTTATTGATCAATACACTTCCTGATCTTCTTGGTTCTCGTCCAAGGAAAATATTTTCCGCTACGGTCATTTCCGGAATTTCTTGTATCTCTTGAAATAAAGTACTTATTCCAGCCCTCTGCGCATCGTTAGGAGTGTTGAACTTTACCTTTTTTCCATAAAGCAGAATTTGTCCTCCATCCGGTTTATGTACTCCGGAAATGGTTTTGATAATAGTAGATTTCCCTGCTCCGTTTTCTCCGACCAAAGCGTGAAACTCTCCTTTTAAAAAAGTAATATCTATATCCTCAAGAACTGTAGTTTCACCAAATACTTTTTTTAATCCTTTTAATTCCAATACAACTTCTCTTTTCTGTTCTCCCATTACAGTTTCCTTAACCTCACTTTCATCTTCTGAACAATCGACTGACTATCCTTGACAGAAATAATTACTGCGAATAAAATAATTAATCCCTGAATTAATTGCTGTAAATAAGAGCTTACGCCAATCAACGGAAAAAGATTTGCCAGAATCCCATATAGCAGAGCACCCAGCATAGTGCCTGTCACTGTTCCTACGCCGCCTGCCAATGTTGCCCCGCCTATTACAACTGCCGCAATTGCATTCATTTCCATCCCGGTAGCTCCCTGCCCAGTTGTAGAAGGTTGAAATGCACCGGTCCGTGCGACAATCAGCAATCCCGAAACAGCCGCACACAACGAACATAACACATACGCCGAAATCTGAATCATACAAACATTTACACCGGAATTATAGGCTGCTCTCCTGTTAGACCCACATACAAACAGGAGCCTTCCATATATCATTTTCTTCATAACGAAAAACGCAATTATAAAAACTAAAATCATAATGATTACAGGAATCGGAACAATCCCAATATATCCTGTACCAATAACCATAAAAGAGTCTGGAATCGACTGGCCTGAAATACTTGCCCCGCCGGTTGTTATCAGAACAATTCCAGCCATAATCTCTTTCATTACCAGAGTCACTACGAATGGCTGGAGCTTTCCAATTGTCACCAAAATCCCATTAATCAATCCACATCCAACACTTAACAATAAAATAGATACAATAGTAATTCCCATCGAGTATCCATGATTCAGCATGATAATAGATGCCATTCCAACAATCTGGATCGTCGACCCGATAGACAGATCAATTCCACCGATCAAAATGACGAAATACATGCCGATTGCCGCAATCGCTGTATATGCAGTCTGCCTTAATAAATTAAGAATATTGGCGCTCGATAAGAAAAATTCTGACAACATTGGAGATACTATCAATAGAATAACAACTAAAATTGCAATCGAAATTTCATTCTTATTTTCTTGAAAAAATATTTTTCGCGTTTCATTTTTATTCTTCATTTTCGTCGTCGTATCCTTTCTTCCTGTTCTGTTTTTATTATATTTTTTCTCACTCTTCCACACAAGGGTCATAACTTCATATTCAGGTTATAAGTTTCGGTTTCTTATCTCCCGATTTGATGTTATACTAAGAAAAAGGAGCAAACGATCATGAAAAAGATACTTCGCAACCTCTTATATACACTCTTCATATTACTCTTCGCAACTGGGCTGGCATTCTTATTCTTTCATTTTGTGAAGGATAATACCGCCAATATCGCACTGGTCTATATCCTGGCGCTCATCCTGATTGCGCGGGGAACCACCGGATACCTGTACGGCATCCTCTCTTCCCTGTTCTGCGTCATTTTTATCAACGGATGTTTTACTTATCCGTTTTTTGAGATCAACTTTTCCATGAGCGGATATCCGGTCACTTTCGTATGTATGCTGATCATTGCCATCACAACCAGCGCCATGACCACCAAGCTCACCAAACAGGATGAGATGATCGCGGAGAGAGAACGCAAACTCAATGAAGCTGAAAAAGAACGGATCCGGGCAAATCTCCTGCGTGCCATTTCCCACGATCTGCGCACACCCCTGACCAGCATCATCGGCTCTTCTGCTTCTTATATAGAAAACCATACAGAGCTTAGCTCCGAAGAAAAATTAGAACTGATCACCACCATTAATGAAGATTCGAACTGGCTCCTTAACATGGTGGAAAATCTATTGTCCGTCACCAGGCTTCACAGCGACGGACATAAAGTCACCAAAGAACAGGAAATCGTAGAAGAAGTTGTATCTGAAGCAATCGACCGGTTAGAGAAACGTCTGCCTGACGCCTCCATCCTCGTCTCTGCTCCGGATGAGATGCTTATGATTCCCATGGACCCGCTTCTCATCGAACAAGTTCTGATCAATCTGTTGGAAAATGCTGTGGTTCACTCGGAGAGCGCACGGCCTGTAGAGCTGGTTATTACTGACGACGGACCAACGGTCACCTTCCACGTGATCGACCACGGAAAAGGCATACAGGAATCCGCCCTGCCAGATATCTTCAGCGGTCAGTATAAGGGTTCTCTTACCTCTGACACCAAACGCGGCATGGGAATCGGACTCTCCATCTGCCGCACGATCATACAGGCGCATGACGGCACGATAACCGCGCGGAATCATGAAGACGGCGCGGAATTCGCATTTTCCCTTCCGGCATCATAACATTATAACCGTGATGTCCAAACATCCCGACAGATTCATGGGCACGCTGCACATAGCCCCATTCCCTGATCCTTAATATAATGAAATCAGTAGTTTGATGGTAACCGTACCAAAGAAAGGATGATAGGCTATGAAGCACGAAGAGTTACGTTCTCTGGTCGAGGACAGAAAAGAAGAACTGATTCAGCTATGCAGTGAAATGATTCGCATTCCCAGCGAGAACCCTCCGGGAGAAATGGATGCGATGATATCGTACTTGTGTGCATACCTTGACAAGCATGGAATTCAATATGAGATTGTAAAGGGAAATGAGTCCGCGCCTAATATCATCGCCCGGATGGGGCAAAAAGACGGACGCGTGCTGCTCCTTAACGGACATTGCGACATTGTCCCGGCAGGCAATCTTGAAAAGTGGGATTTCGATCCTTTCGGCGGCGAAGTACGCGGCGGGAAAATCCTGGGCCGCGGCGCCTCCGATATGAAAACCGGTCTTGCCGGTCTGCTGTTCGCTATGGGGATCCTGGCGGATAATAAGGTGCCCCTCAATGGAGAGGTTGTCCTCAGCATTGTTCCCGATGAAGAAGTCAGCGGCCAGTTTGGTACAAAGTGGCTGGTCGAAAATAACGTGATCCACGGTGACGCCTGCCTGATCGCCGAACCTACCGGATCCTTGAATTGTGAGATCGGACAAAAGGGCTGCTGCTGGCTCAAACTGACGGCCTCCGGAGTACCTGCACACGGCAGTCTGGCCCCCTTTGCCGGCGACAATGCAATCAACAGGCTGATCAAAGTCCTGAACAGAATCGAAGCGATCCGTGACATTACGCCGCGATATGATGACGCAACGGCTGCCGTTATGGAGAAATCCCGCGATATGGCCAAGAAGCTGATCCAGGCAAAAGGCGCACAACATGTCCTGAATCACTGTACCGTTAACCTCGGCAAGATCAGCGGAGGAACAAAGGTGAATATGGTACCTGATTACGCAGAGGCCGAGATAGATATCCGTATACCGATCGGCGTTTCCTGTGAGATGGTGGAAGAACAGGTGATCCGCATCATCAAGGAAAGCGGAGTCGCAGGCGTTTCCTATTCCTTCTGCTGGCAATCCGAAGCAAACAGCACTTCCGATACAGAAGAGATCGTAGAGATTGTCGCTGACCACGTTGCCAAGATATGGGGCGAGCCGCTGGCACGCACTTATCAGTGGGCAAGCAGCGACGCACGGTTCTTCCGCTATGCCGGTATTCCGACTCTTCAATATGGTCCGGCTAACCTGGAAGGTATCCATGCCTATAACGAAACCGTCGATGTTCAGGATGTTGTCAACGCAGCCAAAATCTATACCTGTACCATCATAGATTATCTGAATGGGAAGAATTAAAATAAGGAGTATCTATGGAAAAACGCTGGAAAGCCGAGCCGCAATACCCAAAATCATAGAACTTTCCAAAACTTTTAAAGACATCGACGCGTTGATCATAAGCTGTGCAGATGATCCTGTAACGGCAGAGGGTCTTATGACCTATTATGAGTATATAAAAACATTATAAATATGAGAGGAAACGGCGGAAAACAGATATGAATAAGAAGATTGGAGCCATTACAATCGGCCAATCTCCCCGAAACGATCTGATTCCTGAGATCGAATCTTATTTCGGGGGAGCGGAAATACTTCAAATGGGCGCATTGGACGGTCTGGATAAATCCGAGATCCAGAAGCTTGCACCAGACACAGATGACACTGTACTTGTATCAAAGCTTCGTGATAATAGCTGGGCCGTCATGGGAGAACGCAAAGTCATTCCGTTATTGCAGAAATGCGCCGATACGCTGAGCAGTCAAAAAGTATCATTGATCGTTATGTTCTGTACTGGGAAATTCCCGGATGTTCTGCGGGCAGATGTACCGATCATCTATCCGCAAAAGCTGATATACAATATCGTGCCGGTGTTGGCAGACGGAAAACGAATCGGAATTATGAATCCTGAAGCTGCCCAGACCGAGCAATGTATAAGAAATTGGGGCACAGCATCGGATAAAATTATCGTAACAGATCTGAATCCCTATGATCCCAATGCGGATATTGAAGGGGCTGCGTCTATAATGATGAAGAATCATGCGGATATCATACTTCTTGATTGTATCGGTTATACCAGAAGAATGAAATCCCAAATAGAGGAATTGACAGGCAAGCCGGTTATCCTGCCAAGAACATTAATTGCAAGGATTGTGGGGGAACTTCTTGAATAAAGCTGGGAGCTGAGCATATCATAATCACTGGCGCAAGTATCATTGATATACACGGTAATGCTGCAATGTTTGCAGGAAGCCCGGCAGGGGCATGTCTGCTATGACAGTTGAAGGTGCGAAAGTTCACCGCGAACATCTTTCCTGCGGTTACAAACATGGTGTTTTGACTTATATTCAAAAGTAGTGTTGACAGGTCTTAATGAATAGAGTATATTGACGTTTGGAAGATGTACAATAATGTATCGGAGAAGAAAATATGCCAACTCCAAACTATACTGCACTAATCATTGAAGATGAGAAAAATATTACAGATTTTATGTTGAAAGCATTGAAATCCAACGGCTACCGGGTGATCACAGCAGACTCCGGCAAATCCGGGTTATCACTGATCAGTTCTCAATGCCCGGATCTCGTACTCCTGGATCTGGGACTTCCTGATATTGACGGGAATGATATCATCACATCCGTACGGGAATGGACGAGCTGTCCCATCATCGTGATCTCTGCGAGGACAAATGAACGGGATAAAGTAACGGCCCTGGATCTGGGGGCTGACGATTACATTACCAAACCCTTCGGCACTCCTGAATTAATGGCGAGGATACGCGCTTCCTTACGGCACAGTAACCGGATGGACTCTAATTCCGCCCTTTATATCAGACCGTACAAATGCAAAGGTTTGTATCTGGACTTTGAGAAACGGATGATCGTACTTGACGGTGAAGAGATTCATCTGACCCAAGTCGAATATAAGATTGTCGCTTTTCTGGCAAGGAATTCCGGCAAGGTCATGACCTACTCTGCTATCATGTCCAATGTGTGGGGACCTTACACCAGCGACAACAACCGGATCCTCCGCGTCAATATGGCGAATATACGCCGAAAGATCGAGAAGAATCCTTCTCAGCCGCAATTTATATTCACGGAGGTCGGTGTTGGATACCGGATGCGTGAGGATGAGAATGAATTATGTTAGTTACTATTCGCGGACGATCAGGCCGTGAACTGTAACTTGTGTTAAATTTGTGCTAAGAAACCTTTCAGATACTATCTAAAGGCAGTGAGTATCTGGTAGAATAGAGAGCGAAGGTGGCATATCGTAATAAAGCCTCATTCATTATTCTCTCAAAAAGAGGATGCGCCCATCCCATAGGGCTGCATCCTCTTTTTTGTATCGCTCTAATCATACTGATTCAGCCATTCCTTCATCAACTCCACGTATCTGTCCGTATCCTCCACAAAACACATATGCCGGCATGTCCGGAATAACTCCCACCTGGAACTCGGAATCCTGTCATACATATATTTCGCAATATAAGGCGTACACAGATCGTTGCCGCCGCTGATCACAAGCGCAGGCTCCTTAATATCCGCAAGCTGCTCTGTCACATCATAGTCCTTCAAGGTTCCCATCGGTGTATACTCATTCGGTCCCCATCCTACAACATAAGCTTCCTTCCCTGCCTTCTTCGGACGCTTCAGGCATTCCGGCGAATCTTCCGTCACCTCGCCCGCCGCATGGCGGAGCATGTATTCCGTCTCGGCGGCAATATATGCCGGATCGCTGTAATCGTTAGACGCGGTCGCCTTCTCTATCGCATCCTGCATCTCCTGCGGCAGCTCCTTGATCATACGGTGCTGCTCGATTCCCCACATCCAGGATGCCGGCAATGTACTGGACAGGATCAGACTCTTAAGTCCTTCCGGTTTCCGGTTGCAGACATACTCCAAAAGCTGCATTCCGCCCCAAGACTGTCCCAGAAGATGAATCTCATCAAGTCCCAGATGTTCTCTTAACGCCACCAGTTCATCGACCCATGTCTTCGCATTCCACAGATCCGGGCGGTTCTCAACATAGGATTCCCCGCAGCCGATCTGATCATACATGATAAGCTCACGGCCATCCTCCTGGGCAAGCCGGTCCAGCACTTCAAAATAATTATGCGTAGATCCCGGTCCTCCGTGCAGCAGCACCAACGGCTTCTTATTCCCCGTCTTCTTTCCCACGATACGGTAATATGTCTTGTACTCCAGGTATGGCATATATCCCTCTCTTATCTCCATCTGTATATCCTCCTTTTCTCCCTGTCAGATTATTCGTTTCCATCTCCGATAATACCATGTATTTTCGGAGGTCGTAGTCACCGCCTCTTTCTTAAAATTCTGATGACCGATCCCAACTGCGCTAAGCATAAACACACCTCTATTGCCGGATCATTCTACAAATATAGTATACATGACTTAAAGATAAAATTGCAATAAAATTCCGATACGATATAACAAACACACCAAATACAGAGAATCGGAGGTGATTGTACCTGCTTTTTAAACGAATCACTAATGCAAATTACAATTTATGGTTGACACAAGTACGAAATCAGACTATAATAGCATTTACGGCGCAACGAGTCTGATATCGGACTTTAAAATAATATTTAAAAAGGAGTACAACTATGATGCCAGAACTACATCCGGGAATGAAGGAATTCAACCGAATCTTCAAAGAATGTAACCATATTTACCATGACATTGCACTAAAGCTTGGATTGTCTGACAGCGGTTTTGATATTCTGTATACTCTTTGTGAGATCGGAGACGGCTGTCTGCAGAAGGATATCTGTGACGCTACCATGCTCAGCAAACAGACCATCCACTCTTCTGTCCAGAAGCTTGCGAAAGACGGTTATCTCTCCTTGCAGCCCGGCAAGGGACGGGATCTGCATATTCACCTGACTTCTGCCGGTAAGGCACTTATGGAAGAAAAGATAACCCCTGCAATCCAGACCGAAAATCTTGCATTTACTGATATGAGCAAGGACGAACAAGAAGAATTTCTCCGGCTCAACCGGAAATACATTGACAGCCTGCGCAGGCATGCCGCACAATTATAAACTACCAAAAGGAGGACATTAAGATGAGAATACAACTGTCTGAACATTTTACTTATAAGAAACTGATTCAATTCGTACTGCCTTCCATCATTATGATGATATTCACTTCTATCTACGGAGTGATCGACGGCCTGTTCGTCTCCAACTTCGTAGGAAAGACGGCTTTCGCCGCCATCAACCTGATCATGCCGCTTCTGATGGGATTAAGCGCCCTTGGTTTCATGATCGGTACAGGCGGCAGCGCTATCGTATCCAAGGCTTTGGGCGAAGGGAAACGCGAACTGGCAAACCAGTATTTCTCCATGCTGGTCTATGTCTCCGTCCTTGGAGGCATCATCCTTGCCGTAAGCGGGATGTTTCTGCTGCGTCCGATCGCCATACTTCTTGGCGCAACCGGTGAACTTGTGGAACTCTGTGTGCTGTACGGAAGGATCCTTCTGGTGTCTTTAACTGCATTTCTCCTGCAGAACGTATTCCAGAGCTTCTTCGTAACCGCTGAGAAGCCGCAGCTTGGGTTGAAGGTAACAGTTGCCGCCGGACTTGCGAATATTGTGCTGGATTATCTCTTTATCGCCGTATTCCACTGGGGAATCACAGGAGCCGCCGTCGCAACGGCGATCAGCGAGTTTATCGGCGGACTCTTCCCCATATTCTACTTTTCACGCAGAAATGAAAGCCTGCTGCGTCTGGTCAAAGCACGTCTGGATATCCGTGCCCTTGGACGTGCATGTGCCAACGGTTCGTCCGAGCTGATGACCAACCTGTCTCTGTCGGTTGTCAATTCACTCTACAATCTGCAATTGATATCGATTGCGGGAGAAAACGGTGTGGCGGCATATGGTACGATCATGTATGTGAATTTTATATTTATCGCTATTTTCCTGGGATACTCCATTGGAAGCGCACCGATCATCGGCTACCACTACGGCGCCGGCAATCAGGGTGAGCTTAAGAATCTGCTGCGGATGAGTCTGTCGATGGTGGGAGTCTGCGGTGTCGTGCTGATGTTGCTTGCAGAAGTACTGGCAGCCCCTCTAGCCGATATTTTCGTAGGATATGACAGCGCTCTGGCATCCATGACCTGCCATGGATTCCGCCTGTATGCGGTTTCATTCCTGATCAACGGTTTCAATATCTTCGGCTCTGCGTTCTTCACCGCACTAAGTAACGGGATCGTATCGGCAACGATATCATTCCTGCGGACACTGGTATTCCAGGTTGCGGTTGTGCTGACGCTGCCTCTCGTACTAGGAATCGACGGAATCTGGCTGGCCGTCGCTGTTGCGGAAGCGCTGACACTGGCCATAACGGTTTGGTTCCTGGTAAACCGTAAGAAACAATATCACTATGCATAATACACTTTCAATGTCTTCAGAGGCTCCCTGTTCCTCTCATCCTGCAAAAGCAGACGATACTGAGCGAGCATAGCCTCAAGCTCCTCCTTAATATCGATCCGCGCATAAGGACCAAGCATCTCATAATCCCAAATACTGTCCATCATTTGCGGATACAATATTCCTCAATCATACATTCATGAATCTTTTCTTTTTTCTTATAATTAATCCCTACCAATAATATATCACCTGTATATTCCTGAATCCATGAAGTATATTCTTTACTTTTAATCTGTTCAATAGCTCCCCGGGCCGATTTGTCCCATTTCAATTCTACGGCAAGCGCCGGACGATCCACATCCCGCTTTGGAAGATAAACCACGTCTGCAAAACCTTTTCCGGACGGCAGTTCCAATAGCGGATTCATATAATATGCCTTAGCGCTGTAATATGCCATAAGGATTGTACAAGTAAGCGCATTCTCATTATTGTATTCAAGCATCGAAGCCGTCTCATTGTGTATCACGCCTATTCCTTCTGCCACTGCCTGAGAATCAAGGGCCCATGTACTTTTCAGCAATTCATCCGAGCGGTTCAGCGCATCTGTTACGCCTTCCCACCCCGGCTCATCAACTGCATTCAGGAATTCCTGTGCAATCTCCTGATTAGGGATATAAGTTTTCTCTTTCGTCTCATCATACGCAAGATATCCCAGATGGATCAGCAATGTCAATACATCATCCTTAGTCTTAAATGTAGTCATATCATTCTGGAATTTCCGTGTATTTATCTCACACTGCCCATTTCCCAGCATCTTTATGACAGCTTCTTTGAGGCCATCATAATTTCTGTCAATATAGACTTTCAATGCTTCGTAAGTTTCCGTTCCCGTCCAATAACTTCTAATCCTTTTTCTCCGCATTACATCCACAACAGACTTGGGATTATAGATATGTTTCCCATTCAGAAGATATCCGTCGTACCATCTCTGTACTTCAACGAAATCCACACCATTCTGAGTACATAGCTCAGCAACCTCTTCCTCAGTAAACCCAAAATATTCAGATAAATCTGCTGAATCTGTCATGGAATACTCATCAAAAATATTGATCGCCGAGTGATCCCCGTACTTTTTGATCGGAAGGATCCCCGTCATATAAACCAATTCCACATAATCAGAACCTTTAAATAATCCACGCAGGAAATTCAAATACTTCTGCTGACAATCCGTGCGGTCTTTCGCCAGGCGAAACACACAATCCCATTCATCAATGATAAAGACGAATTTTTCCCTTGCGTTGTCATATATCTGTTCCAAAATCCCGGGAAGTCCGTATGGATCTTCCTCAAAATACTCTCCATACGCTCTCCTAAGCTCTCTTGTTACCACTGCCTGGATTCTGTCAATAAAGATATCGAGATGTGATTCATCAAACAAGAATCTCTGTACATCCAGCCGGATCACATTATGTTTATTGAGATGAGATGCAAATGAGTCCATGCTCTCTATTTTTCTCCCCGCAAATAATTCATCCGCCTTACATCCCCGGCTGTAATATGCAGTCAGCATATCCGCAGCCATAGACTTTCCAAAACGGCGGGGCCTGCTGACACATACATATTTTTCTTTTGTATTCAAAACCGAATTCATACGAGAAATTAACTGGCTTTTATCCACATATATTGTAGAATTTACAGCTTCTTTATATGATTCATTTCCTGGATTCACATAAATACCCATAGTTTCTATGTCTCCTTCATCCTGAAAAGGCGTAGACTGTTCCTATTACCGTATTTTTATTATATCGATTTGAATTTTCTGTGTAAAGCCCCTATTGTGGAATCTCAGGATCCTATATTAATTTCAAGCGCTGCTTTTCATCGCTTTCTTCATCTTATCATCCGTAAGGCCAACCTTCTTTCCCACGCTGTGCGCCCCCTTTGCGAAAAGATTTGCCATCTGCATTACATCCATTTTTCCAGAATATACAAATGAAAATATTTTTTCACATAGCCTTAAAGAGTCTGTAGCACAAATGGAAGCTACCGGCGATAAAATACATGAGACGGATTTTGATGATTAAGTCATGGTCAGATGCGGCATAGAATAGAATAAATAGGCCGGAGAGGTTGAGTAGCGATTTGGCAGCTTATTGAAGCCAGCTGACAGATGATTCGAATCGTATTGTTTATCGTATAGAAGATAGCGTGGTAAAGATTGTCCAATGTTAATTGTGACAATTCATTTTCTGACATCAAAGATTTCCCATCAATCAAAGCAGCTGTATTTTTACGCATTCACAGTTTTTCATTGTCTCAGCCTTTCATTTGTAGTATAATTTATTTGAAATACTTTTATTTGCGAGGAAAACGTATGGAAAATTTCACCTCTAAGCTATTATTAATAACTAACAAAATCGGAAAACTCTGCTTTTTAAACCTTATGTATATTCTTTTCTGTATACCGGTCATTACCATCGGCGCTTCTACCACAGCCTTATATACCTGCATCTTTCTAATGATCGACAACGCCGAAGGATATCTGCCGCAGACTTTTCTTTCAAGCTTCAAGCTGCATTTTAAGCAAAGTACTCTTTTGTGGGCCGGACTTTGTCTGTTGTGGATCTTCCTTGTGGCTGATCTTTCCTTTACCAGATCTCTCCCCCGCCTCTTTGCCCTTTGGGCTGCCGCTGTTTTTATCATCCTGATCATTTACTTATATTCTCTGTTCTGTTACATCTTCGCGTTTCTTGCGCGATTCCATACGAAAACACAGTATCTGCTCAGAAGCAGTTTTATATTGACCGCCAAATACCCGTTCTTTACTTTTATACTAATCATGATGAATGCTGCGTTGTTCCTTCCTCTGTGCCTACGGCCGTCCTTTTTCTTTTCAATACTTCCTGTCATTGTGTTCCTGGGATTCTCCGGTATCGCATATATCAACGGACGCATCCTAAATCACATTTTCACAAAGGAAGGGCTGATCGACGACCCGCACATAAAAGATGCCGCCCGATGAACATACCTTATGTCCACCGGACGGCAATCCTTTCTTACAATTGGATTATCCTTCTGATTCCCAGAATCTTTTCATGGATGCTATTTTCATTTTATCTATCTTCGCCTGTTTGTAGGGCACGTCTATCCAACATTCAGTCTGCTCTATCTTTGGATATACATTGCTTGTAATACAATATCTGCCGCCGTCAACGTAAACTTCTACAATACTGCAGTCCACAAGTATCAGTAACTTAAGTTTTCCGTCCTGAATTTCAACCGGACAATTCATTCTTCCCCGGCCGTACCTGTCGCTCCGGCTCTTATCTATACTTACAATCTTCTGCAGCAGATCAACTTCAACGACGGTTGCCTTCTCGCCTTTTCCCAGCACACCGATCTCCAGATAACGGGAAGTAACCTTCTCTATGTCTATGAATAGTTCCATCTGAAAACTCTTCCCATCCGCAGGATGCAGATACTGCCTTTGTGTGGTCACTTCATAATCGCAGTATTCCTGCGGCTCGTATTCCAGCGGCCAAAGTTCCCTAACCGGATATAACTTTACATTCTGATCTTCACTTAAGCTGACTGTCCTTGGAACGCTGAATGCTCCGCGCCAGTTCTCTTGGCCGGTGGGACCCCAGTTCTCGCACCAGGGCATCCAAAGCCAGCCGTTCTGCCAGGCAATCGTCACACGCTTTCCCTCTGCGTCCAGAAATGACTGCGGCGCGTAATAGTCAAATCCCACATCCAGATTCCCTAATTTCTCTATCGTGTAACAGCCGCTTTCAAAATCCATATCACCAACGCAATACAGGGCTTTATTATATTCCGGATGATTCATAGGGGAACAGGTCAGAATCCATTTCCCGTCTATTTCGAACAGATCCGGACATTCTATCATGGTTCCAAGCTTCCCGTTCGATTCCAGGATCTCTCCTTTGTGTCTCCAGTCATAGAGATTCTCCGACTCGTAGAGAAATACTCTTCCGTCTCCTCTTGGGTCTTCGCCTTCCACCGAACCGCCCACTACCATATACCATTTCCCGGCTGCCGCGAAGACCTTGGGATCCCGGAAGGGCTCAAGCGCCCCTTCCGGACGTTCTGGGATGACCGGATTCCCCGCATATTTCTCAAAATGCACGCCGTCTTTTGAAGTCGCCAGACACTGAGTCTGGTATAACTTACCGTCTCTGTTCTTAGAAGCCGTATAGAAAAGATACAGCACTCCGTCTTTCTCTACCGCCGACCCAGAAAAGCATCCGCCCTCCGGGTCATCATCGTAATCCTGATCAGGCCTTAAAGCAATCTGCAGATCCTTCCATTGTATCATGTCTTTGCTGACCGCATGCCCCCAGTGCATGGACGCCCAGTCGCAGTGCTTTGGATTATACTGATAGAACAGATGATACCACCCCTTAAAATAGATCAGGCCATTGGGATCATTCATCCATCCTGCGGGCGCAGTAAAGTGATACTTCGGCCGCCAGTTCTCCTCCCTGCTGTCATTGATGCGATCATTTACCATATATTCACTTACCATACTAATCTACCTTCACGCCGTCCAGATTTCCATAGAGAACGTTAAGTTCTGTCTTCTTCTCGCCCTTATCGTCAATCACCTGATGATAGGTTCCCCATGCTTTTCCATTGATCCAGAATGTAGAATAGTCTTTTTCATTGATAACCGGAGCAAAGGACATGGTCTTCTTCACCATATCGCACTGATATCCTGCCAGTTCCGGAATCAGGGAGAAACTTGACATGGGCCGGATATAGTGATGGCCTGCCTCCGTCTCGCTCCACGGACATCTCTTGTAACCGTCGTAACGGTCGCGAATGGCCCGGATAATGGTAAATGCTTCCTCTATCATACCTTCCCGTATCATATTCACAGCTACTGTATACTCGACGCCTGTCCATACTTCATCACAGTACGCAAACGGGAACCGAGGACGGCCGCCTTTGGGCCAGGAACACAGCACAAGTCCTGCCTCGTCGTTTAGGGCATAAGTACGCTGTACATTGGGTACATCATCCATACACTCTCTGAAGTTATACTGATAGATGGACTGCAGCGCGGATTTAACATGCTCTTTTGGCAGTACATAGCCAAGCCCTGCTGTCTGTGCCATGAACTGTCCTAAGAGCTGGTCTGTGAGACACCCATTGCCGTACTGGTAACGATACGCGTCCACATCTTCCAGTTCCTGGATATAATATTCGCCGTTAAATAATTTCTCGTCTACCAACGGCGCGGCCTTCTCATACAGCGCTTTATATTTGTCCGCGATATCCTTCTTGCCCAGGTATTCGGCCATCTCGGCTACACCTTTAATGGCGCCAAGATAAACAGTATTAGTCATGGTGTTCGGTCCATAGAACTCGATATCGTAGGTTACATGCTGCTTGCCGTCCAGCACGCCGTCTCCGTCTGTATCCCACTCTTTCACCGAGAACTCCAGCGCCTTCATCATATTGTCCCAGATGCCTTTGAGGAACTCGTCATCTCCGGTATATTTCCACTCTCTGTAGATTCTTAATATAGAACCAAATTCTCCGTCGCATGCCGGGATCATATCCCACCGGCTCTCGCCCAGACACTTCCTTGCCCTAAACGGCATACATCCGTCTTCATCCAGTTCTACATTGAACTCTACATTCCTCATGGTGATCTCCAGATCCGGGAACAGTCCTGCCACTGCGGTGGCATAATTCCACACATGATTTACATTGCCCTGTCCGCAGCCAACATAATCGCGAATGCCTTCCCAGCCAAGGAAATTCCCGTTCTCTATACGGAAGCAGCAATGGCTCTTCATGGACATGATATTCGAAGCCACCGCGTCAATGACATAGATGGGCAGCGTTGTATTAAACAAAGCGTCTTCGAACGCTCTGGACATACTCTCAAGATATTCCTTCTTCTCTGTCACATATCTTGCCACATCCCATGCGTCCATCCATCTGGTAGCATAATAATTCTTGACGGTATCATATCCGCCTTCGCGGTATCTCTTCAGATCCTCGTCATACTCAATCCACCCCTTCGGCCTGTTGGGGAAGTACCAGGAGATGATAAATTCAAACTCCTTCTGCTCATTGGGCTGTATCGTCTCATAGCTGCTGATGGAGCTGATTCTCTCTTTCAAATTCAGGAAACTGAAATCATAATGGGACAGAAGGTCGCAGCCCTTTGCCTCGATCTCTTCCTCTTCGCTTAGTCTGCCGTCTGAGGAAAAATCATCCCAGAAATCCTGAGCATTATCTGTCCACTGTCCGTGGAGCCACTTTTTCTTAGATACCTGGTTCTGGTTTGTAGTAACGATGGACATGCTACCGAATTTCATATCGGTCTCTTTCAGATTCTTGGCCGTATAATACCAGCCTTTCATCCCATTCTCTTCTTTATATTCATTCTGAACTTCGTCCACCAGCTTGACATTATTGAACACGTCATACCCATCGAAGCCCACAACATTCGCCATGGTTCCTGCCACAGAGACATCCACCGGCTTATTGGTCGGATTCTTGACTTTGTATTTGATAATGGCTGTAGGAATGCCGGAATCATCTGCATTCAGCGGGATAAAGGGTGTATACGCCTCCATACTCACCTGTACCGGCACCTTGCTGTCCTTAAGGTCCACATACACGAACGGCTGTTTTCCTACCATCTTAGATTCTTCAAAACGCGGAATTCCCGCAAGCTCTCCATTTAAGAAACCGTGAGATTTGTAATACGGCGGACAGATTTTGGATTCCAGAATCCTGCTCACCGGTTCTTTCCCCTCTTCCTTCGTCCAGATGGCGAAGAACGAGAACGGTACAAACTGTCCTTTGCCCGGCCAGTTGAAGATCTCCCAGTCTCTTAACTCTCCTCTTGGTCCCACAGCGATATTGCCTGTTCCAAGGCCGCCCAGAAGGAATTTGGCTACAGACGCATCCTTGCTGTAGGAAATCTCTCCTCCCGTCTGAAATAATTCTACTTTTGAATGTAATTTTTCTCTGTCCATATATAGTCTCCTTCTTAATATAATTGATTTATCCTTTTACACCTACATGCGTCATACTCTTTACAATCCATTTCTGCCCGATGATAAATACGATCAAAACCGGCACAATGGACAATACTACCGCCGCGAATTCATTTCCCTTTACATATGGCTGACGGATTGACAGAATTCCTACCGGGAGCGACAGTTTGTTCGTATCATTGATCATAATAAACGTGGTAAAATAATCGTTCCAGGAGAAGGTAAACACCAGTATTGCAAGGGAAGCCAAAGTAGACCTTGCCATAGGAAGCATGATGGAGAAAAACGTCCGTATAGGACCCGCTCCATCGATTGCCGCCGCGTCGTTAAGTTCCTTTGGAATACTGATAAAAAACTGACGCATCATAAAGATACCAAATGCTCCCGCAAGACCCGGACACATCGCCCCGAAAATCGAAGGCAGTGTAACAGCCCAGGACGTATTGATCACACCCAGAATGTTCATGATCTTATAGAGAGCCACGATTGTAACCTGTACCGGAACCATCATCGCCACCATCATAAGCCCGAACATCAGGTTCTTGCCCCTGAAATTGAACTTGGCGTAAGCATATCCGGCAATCGCTCCATGTATCACCATTCCTACCGTGATGATAGAACTCATCTTAAAACTGTTCTTCATGAATCCGAAGAACGGCAGTTCCCCGGTAAACAGCTTCTTATAATATTCCAGATTCCATTTCGAGAACGCCGGCGGAAGCCACTTCGGCGGAAGCGCCGTGGCCTCGCTGTAGCTGGCGCGCAAAGACGCCGAGAACACCCACAGAAACGGCGCGATCATAACAAACGCTATCATCAGCATAATGATTACCAGTAAGATATGGCTGATTTTTATTTTCTTTCCAAATATCTGAATCTTCTTATTCATAATGCACCCACCATTTACTTCCCGCGAATTGTATCAGCGTTACGATTCCGATTAATCCCAGAAGCAGAATCGAAAGCGCCGAAGCCGCTCCGTAATCAAACGAGGTAAAGCCTTTCTCCGCAACCAGCATAACCAGACTTCTGGAAGAATCTCCCGGTCCTCCGCCGGTCAGTACGAGGATTGATTCATAGATCCGAAGCGCGCCTGTGACATTCATGATCAATACGAAGAATATCTGCGGCGACGCTACCGGAACGATAATTCTTCTGAAGCGCTGAAGGGCGTTGGCTCCGTCGATCTGCGCCGCCTCAAGCAGCCCCTTATCCACATTCTGAAGTCCGGCAAGAATCAGCAGCATAGACATACCTGCATTCTTCCATATATCCAGAATCAGTACCGCGATCTTTGACATACTCTGAGAATTCAGCCATCCCACCTTGGATACCCCCAGAAGACTAAGATAGTAATTGATCACACCGGCATCTGTCTGAAAGAATTCCTGCCAGATAATCGCCACAAAGGTAAGCGCTACAAGGGAGGGAAAAAAATAGATAGATCGAAAGAAAACATTTACTTTTGACGGAAGAATGTCATCCACCAGTACGGCCAGAATAAGTCCAAGCCCCGTATTGCCGATTCCGCACAGGACTGTATACCACAGGGTATTCTTAAGCGCTGAAATAGAACGCGGGTCTTTCAGAATCGACAGATAATTCTTCAATCCTACAAACTCCGAAGCTCCGGTAAATACGTTATATTTCTGAAATGAGATGATCACAACCCAGATAACCGGTATCAATACAAATGCGATAAATCCCAGAAACGACGGAAGTGTAAACAAATAGGCAGCTCCTGTCTCTCTCCTTTTTGTCCTTTTTTTCTTCATATCCTAATCCTCTTTTTCATCGGGTCCGCCAAGATCTATCACTCTTCGACAGACCCGTAAGCTCTCTAAATCAACTAATTTATTGCACTCTCTACCTGCGACTGTGCTTCGTCCAATGCTTCTTTCGGCTCTTTCGCTCCTGAGAATACCTCTTCCAGTCCTCTAAGCAATCCTTGTTCGATATCTCCAAAATATGTGGGCGCTGCTACCGGCGCTGCTATGGTAACTGCTTTCCAGATGCCCTGAATATTGTCGGGCGTTGTTCCCATGATCTCTGTATCGGTTGCCAGCGTACTTGTCGGAGGCACCTGCTGTCCGCCTGCTGCGTTTGCTTTCAGATATTCGTCAGAAACTAATTCCTTTAACAGATCAATTGCAAGCTCCTTCTCCGATGTAGAGGCTGATATCGTCCATGCGGCTCCGCCGTATACAGAACTATCCTTCTTTTTCACCGGCCACTGTACGCAGTCGAAATCATCATTCGTAAGTCCGGCGTCTTTCCAGGTGTTCAGTACCCATCTTCCTGCGCCTACCATCGCAAGCTGCTTGGAAGCGAACATAGAATATACATCAGAACTGATTGGGTCCGGCGTCAGTTTATCTTTTACCAGGCTGTTCAGGAACTCTACAGATTCTACCATACCGTTGCTGTTAAGAGCCGGTTTTGCGTAATCCTCTGTGGTTGGATAGGCATCGTTGGTTGACCACCATGGAGTAAGCTGGAAGTAAGAACTGGATAAACCATAACCATATACAGATCCGTCTTCTTTCGTCAGTTTCCTGGCATCTTCAAGGAATTCATCCCATGTCCATCCGTCCTGCGGATACGCGATCTTAGCATCGTCGAACATCTTCTTGTTATAGTACATTACCATTGTCTGTGTTCCATTCGGAAGTCCGTATAATTTCCCGTCTACAGAAAATCCATCCAGAAGAGATTCTGCATATTCTTCTTTTAACTTGGATAACTGCTCGTCGCCGTCCACGATATCGTCAAGAGGAAGAAGCAGATCGTTCTCTACCGCCATTCTGGCCGCCTCTAACCCGATGTTGATCACGTCCGGCGTCTCGCCTGATGTTGTCATAGATATCCATTTCTGTATGAAGTCCGACCAGGAATCTACCGGTACGGAAGTCTGCTTAACTTCTACATCCGAATGATCAGCCGTAAATCTGTCGATTGCGTCCTGGGCGATCTGCGCTTCTTCTGCGGTTCCCCAATTCAGAACTCTTAGAATCTTCTTGCCGGAATCTGCACCGCCCTGTTCTTTCTTATCGCCAGCATCGCTTCCACCGCTTCCGCCGCATGCTGCCATTGACAATATCATCGCGCCTGCCATAACTGCTGCCAATATCCGATTCATTCGCTTCTTCATATTTTTCCTCCATTCTTCTTTAATAAAATGTCCTTTATGGAACCCGTTCCATGTTTTGGATTTAAAAAAGAATCTCCTGTCGAAATTCTTTTTTATAATACGTACGTCTTACTGTTATTATTGTATACCCTTACGATTCTTTTGTCAAGTAACCAAAATATTCCTTTTGTCGTTTTTGTCTTTATGAAAACCGTTCCATAACTATATCTTTTGTATAAATTTACCATTTTCAAAATGTTCAATTTATGGTATATCCCAATATCTTTCTACTTTCTTCCTAAATATCTGTGCAGTATATATAATTTCTTCCATATTATTTTGTACAATATTCATTATACTAACGTTGTCTTTCCTTTTCTTAACCGGACTCCAAGCACAATCTGCTTATTCACATATTCTCTTCCCTTAATCATATTCCTTAACAGCCGCACGGACTGTTTTGCAAGGCCTTCGATGGGTTGCACAACCGCTGTCACCATCGGTTCCACAATCTCTGTGATAAAGGTTCCGTCATAGGCAATGAATTTGATATCCCGGGGCACCTTCAGATGCCTTCGAATCGCCTCGTTCATACATTCGATGGCCAGTCCGTCCACGGCGAACACCCCGTCAAAATCAATGCCTCTTGAAAATACATCCTCTACAACCTCCTGGTAATACTGAGAATCCAGACGATTCCACTCCAGTTCATAGGGATACGTCTCTATATGAATTTCCTCCATAAAGCGCTCGAACTCATAATGCCTCTCATGGTAAGGAGATTCCACTGCAGTCTGGCCCCTGAAATGCAGAATCTTCTTACATCCGTTGCGGACCAATGTCTCTGCTGCCAACCGACCGCCTTCCTTATGGTCCGCGGCTACTACCGGAATATGTTCTCCCAGATATCTGTCCAGCGCAACAATGGGCTTATGGATCTTCTTGTACTCTTCCACATCCAGCGTATGTACCCCTGTAATCACTCCGTCCACAATATGACGATTCAGCATGTCCAGGTATTCAAGTTCAGCGTTTCTCTCCTTCGCCGTATTGCAAAGCATCATCTTATATCCGGCCGCATACAGCTCGGACTCTGCATAATCTACGAATTCCGCAAAAAACGGGTTCGATACATTCGGCACAAGCACCGCAATGATTCCTGTTCGTTTATGATAAAGATTCCTGGCAAGTTCATTGGGAATGTAATTAAGCTCCTTCATCGCTATTTCAATCTTTTCCCTGGTCTCCTCTGCCACATAACCGCTGTCATTTAACATCCGAGAGACGGTCCCCACACCGACTCCGGCTCTCCTGGCCACATCCTTAATCCCTGCCACCGTTTTTACCTCCTGACAACATTTCATCAATCCACTGTTTGGTACTATATCAAAAAAGTACAAATTAACAGCAAATAAATAATCTTTCACCTGGCATTCCGCCCCACACTCCCGCCGCCGCATCTTTCCAGCGCCAGACATTTCCCCTGCACATAAGAATATACTTCCGTCTCCCCGACGAACCGTTGTCTTATCCAGCAATTCAAACTTCTTCACTTCCCGCCTGTTCGGAGGTCAGATTCGCTTTATTCCGGGAGTAAGAATAATTTTTGTGCAATTCCATCACCACATAATTCTCAAAATAATGACCATTGGCCGCTCCATTCATCAAGGTATCCCTGGGCAGCCACATAGACAGATAGGCACACAGACCTGTATCACAGAAATACAGCTTCGGTGTCTTTGACAGACGCTTTAATTCATTATTGGAATAAGATAGGATCCGTCTTCGCCAGAGTCCGTGCCATAAGATTATCCATAGATACATAGATACGTTTCTGTCCTTCATCCAGGTGCTTAAGCATGGTTGAAATAATAAAGTTTACTTTATTTTCCTTTATTTTTCATGTCATGTCAACCCTCATTACCCAGATAAATAAAAATGGCAGTCTGATCTGCCTTAATCCTTCTCTGTAAGTTTCCCATATACACAGAGATCATACACATTTCCATCCTTCACAACCGCATTCTTCATAATCCCCTCCAGAGTGAATCCGTTCTTCTCCAGAACCCTTCGGGATGCAATATTCGGCTCGTAGACGAGTCCTGTGATACGTATAATATCCAACGCTTCAAATGCAAGCCTACAGATTTGCCTTGCAGCCTCCGTCACGATTCCTTTAGACCAGCTTTCTGTTACCAGACAGTATCCAAGCTCTGCATCCTTACCGTAGACATCCGCTTTCTTCTCCACGGAAATATTGCCCACGATATCCCCGTCAACGATAATTGACCGGAATACGCCTTCCTTCCCTTCCTGTTCGCAGACCTTGCCAAGCCACCAATCCGCATCCTCCAACGTGTAAGGATACGGCATCCTGTTGGAGAGGTAATCCCTTGGTACTCTGTTGCATATATTAGCCAGACTCTCCCGGTCGTCTGGCGACCATTTTTTCAATTCAATATTCATGAGTTTACTCCTTATTTTTTATTCACATTTGCACTCCATAAATCTCCTGAAAGCATGAAATCCTGCCGCCTCATAGAATTCCAACGCCCCTTCATTAAATTCCCACACATCCAGTTCAATCCTGTCAAAACCTTTCCTTTTTGCATCCTGCTTCATATACTCCACTAATTGCATACCTATCCCCTGTCTCTGGAATGCCTCATCCACAGCGATCTCCTCAACATGATAATACCTTCTCTCCAGATTATATGGTGATTCAGCCTTCATAACATACGCGACACACGCCATTGCGCAGATCATGCCGTCTCGTTCTGCCACGATAATATCTCCGTCTCACTCTGTAGAATCTCTCCCGCAACCTCCTGCATCTCACGGCAAAATCCCGGCTTGAATATATCCGGCCTTCCTTCGACATGTACGGTATTCACCTGTCTTCTCAGTTCATTTACCCGATCCAGATCTGTCTCCTTCGCTAACCGCATCGTACAGGCTGCTTCTTCTATATTCTCTTCATAATAATCCGTCTTCTGCACCACCTCAAACCCGCAGGACAGATAGAGCCGGCAGGCTCTCTGATTATCCGAATCCACTTCTATCACGATCTCTTCGCTCTCATCCTTCACTTCATTCAGAATATATCTCACAAACCGCTTCCCAAGACCTTTCCCCCGGTATTCTTCCAGAACTCCAAGCCCATAGATACAGGTCTCCTCATCATCAAAACTGACATGGCACACTCCGACAGGCATTCCCTGCCAGTATTCCAGATATCCTCTCCGATTCCCGGCTGGAAGAATCGCTTCCAGGAACACTTCAATCTCATCATCCAGCTCCAACGCTTCTGTCGCCACCGCCCGATATACAGCGCTGTTCTCGATAGTTACAGGCTGAAAACTCACTTCTTTCTCTATATCCGTCTGGAAATCCCGTAATACATGCTCCTCACAAAATGTACGGTCTGACATCCTGCAAGATATATCTTGCGGCTGCCTGGCATTCCATCTCATCTTATATTCCGAAAAAGAATATACTGCTCGACACCAATGCTCAATCGCTTCCTGTCCTTTCTTACAATTTGAATCCACAACATAGATCAGCTTCTGGACACTTCTTGCCGCACATTCCCTCTTCGCTTTTTCATAAAGAGCGCGAAAGCATCCCCTTCTCCGGTACTTCGGGTGCGTATATGCTGTTATCTCCGCCTCCCCCTTTTCCGGCATGAAAAGTATCAGGAAAGCTATTAATTGATTCTTCTCGTACATCAGGTAAAATGCCGGAATCATTTTATCATAATTCAATTCCGTCGATAAATAGACCTGACCTTCTGTCTGATCAAATGTACTGCAGACCTGGTGCAGCTTGAGGATATCTTTTCTGATATGTTCATCCAGTTCCGTCTTACAAATAACATCTTCCACTCCCACTATTCCTTCTTTTTGTTATTTTGACGGTATTCTACGGGCATCATATGATAACGCTTCTTAAATTTTTTATAAAAAGTAGCTTCGCCATAATCGACAATTCTATCTGGCTCCATTGCGGTATGTCGAACAGAAAAGCTAATTTTCAATTTCAACTACACTGCCACACACTCCCGCCGCCGCATCTTTCCAGCGCCGGACATTCCCCCTGCACATAAGAATATACTTCCGTCTCCGGCGTCTCTTCGATCATCTTGTCCAACCGCGCCAGCATCTTCTCCTTATCCTTCGGAAGCCTCCCCCGCACCCGAAATTCGATAAAATCATGAAACCCGTCATACAGAATATCCGCAGTCAATAACTCTATCAGACAGCGTTCCTCCTCGAGATTCTCCCGCTCAGATGCCGGGACGAAACTGCCGTCCAATATGTTCTGATACAGCGGCACCTCCTTATGCAGGAACATGGAGAAATTCACCACATGCGCCGGTTTCGTCCGGTTCAGGAACTCTGCAAGCGCACAGGCATTCTCCGTCCCTCTGCCTCTGCCCGCTACCCCCGTCATGATATGGGCATCATAGATCATACCGATCCGATGCAGGCGTTCAATCGCCTCATAAGCCTGTCCCTGATCATGGTCTTTCTCCATAAGCGCAAGTACATCGTCAAGCCCGCTCTCGATACCAAGGTAAAGATGTCTTACCCCAAGCTTGTAGAATGCTTCCAGTTCCGCATCTGACCGCTTCAAGATGCTTGTTACCGTTGCATCCATATTGATCTCTTCACAATCCGGGAAATATTTCCTGATCATCTCCAGAATCCGCATCAGCCGCTCACTCTTCTGGGCAAATGCGTTCCCGTCTCCAAGGAAGATCCGTCTTGGATTCCCTCCTACATTCTTAACCCTCGCCAGTTCTGCTACAATCTGTTCAAACGGAAGCTCCCGATACTTAAGATGCCGGAACAGGTTGCAGAACCTGCACCGATTATAGGAACATCCCACCATGATCGGCAGCATGAACGAAGACCGTTCCATAGGCGCCCGGCAGATTTGTCCTTCATATTCCATCATTACACCTCCCTGTTTTTTCTAGAAACCACATTTTAGGATTGATATCCAATTACTTTTTTCATACATGAATCGTACAACAATTACTTTATTATCTTCTTCAGAAATCACATAAAAAACAAGATAATTCCTTACCCGGGTCAAACGAATTCCCCAAGAAGCAAGTAACGGATCTTCTACAAGAGGAAATTTTGCAGGAAATGACGACAGGGCATTTATTTTTTCTTCTGCTTCATCCAGCAGATCATCAGCCGCTTTAGGATTTTTCAATACAAATTCAATATAGTCTGAGGCATTTGCCATGTCTTGTTCAGCCGCGGCTGTGATGTAAATAGAATAATTCATCGTTTCCTCCGACTCCTTAAATCCGAAATTGCCTCGGAAAGAGGCCGTGTATTACCGGCTTGAACATCAACCATGCCCTCCCTGATAAGTCCATATAATTCAAAACGACCTGCAAGTTGTTCATATGTCTCAATGCTCATGACAGCCAAATCGCCTTTCCCGTTTTTTGTAATAAATACTGGTTCAGAATACGTATGGCAAAACTCAGAAATATCGTTGTAATTGTTCCGCAAATCAGCGCTTGATCGTATGTTAGGCATTTCTAATCCCTCCTTTTGATAACAAAATTATACAGAAATTCGGGTATACCGTCAAGGACTGTATGCATCTGAAAGCATTTGTTCCAATAATTCGAGACTTTCGCTGTCTCAGAAATTCTAAAAAGCTTCTCTAACATGAGCGCCAATCCCAAATTATCCATGACAAATGCATTTGATGTCATCGATCGCATTCCCGGTAAAAAGAGAGGAACCGGTGTCATCCTCTGTCTGTATGACTCACCGCTCTGGCTCAATGAGAATACTGTTGCACTGCCGGTGGAATTCTGCTAAGAATCATCTATATTGGCATATCATAGACTGCACTGTAAACAGGCTGCCCCAAAGCCGATAGAACACACTTTTGGGGCAGCCCGATATATTTAACGCCTGCTTTATATCTAATTATTTACCCTCTCTTAAGCAGCCTCTTCTTAAATGCCTTAAACTTCATCAGGCAGCCGCTTGTATACAAAACTCCCGTGATCATGATCCCATAGGCAAATCCCAGGGCCGCACTCGCAGCCTCTTCCTGCACTCCTTTAACATCCGCCGCACCCAAAAATTCCATCACCAGATACACCGTAAAGGCAATGAGTCCGCAGAAAAGCAGTATGCTCATCCTCTTCGCCAGTCTCTGTTTCTCATGATTACTGTAATCCGCCACCTTCAATACGGTATCTTCCATCTCTTTATTCATCTTCTCGCCTTTCCTTTCTCCATCCAGAATCTCCCTGATCTCTACCTCATAATAATCCGCAATCTGAATCAGGACATCCAGATCCGGCATATTTACTCCCGTCTCCCATCTGGAAACTGTCCTGCCAGATACACCAAGTATCTCCGCGAATTGTTCCTGGGTAATCCCCTTCTCCTTCCGCAGATACTTCAGGAACTGTCCAATCTTTTTTAAGTTCATCTTACTATACTCCTCCTTCCCGGCACAGTTCTTGCGGTACCCATGGACCGACCGACTGCGAAATGTAACTCCTTCAGTGCACCTCTTCGTTACACGGTCATAATACCGTATCTTCCGGCAGACGAACACGACACAAAGCGAGAAATGCCGTATTTACCATACCGGACATGAGATGTCTGCCCATTTTGCAGCCTGAATCCTATTTCAAAAAGACATATTCCTTCCCGGATGACAGCTCTTCTTCAAAACGATAACCAAGACGGTCAAAGCCTCTGATCTCTTCCACCTTCACGATCTCTCTTTCCGCCATAAAACGGACCATCTCTCCCCGCGCCATCTTCGCCTGTGTTCCCTTCTGGATCACCTTATCTCCCTTCCGTTCTCCAAAAATACAGGTGACACAGGTATCTTCCGGCTCCAGATATTTTTCAATACATTTGAAATATTCTTTGGAAGCAAGGTTCAGGATAATTCTGTCTCCGTCATCTATCTCCCTGTATAATTTATCCCCCCAGAATTCATACAGATTCCCCGTTCTGCCCGCGCACGCCTTCGCCTGCATCTCCAGCCGGTACGGTACCACGCCGTCCAGAGGTTTCAGCACACCATAGAATCCTGACAGGATCCGCAGATGTTCCTGCACATAATCCCATTCCTTCTGTGTAAATACTTCCGGCGCCATATACTGATACTGGATTCCTTCGTATGAAATCAATGCCGGCGTCAATGCCTTAAGCAGATTCATCTTCTGGAATCTCTCATAATTCAGTGCTGCGATCTTATCGTTACATCGCCACAGATCCTTCGCCTCTTCATAAGAAAGTGCCCGGATCCACTCCATCAACAGCTTTGCCTCATCCAGGAATACCGGACGTGCAGCCGGCCGGAACATATCCGTCTCCCTGTTCATCTTCTTCGCCGGTGAAATAATAATCTTCATAGAACTGATCTCCCTCGGTCAATCTTCCTCAATCACTCTTCCTCAATTACTCTTCCTCATAGATAAAAATATCTTCTATACTCATTCCAAAATACCGTGCAATTTTAAAAGCAAGCATAATTGACGGATTATACCTGCCATTCTCCAACGATCCGATCGTCTGCCGCGACACTTCAAGCGCCAGCGCCAGTTCCTCCTGCTTGATCCCCTGCTGCTTCCGCAGCTCTTCCAAACGATTCTTCATCGATAAGTTCCAATCCCTTCTACGGAAAGTATGCTTTCCCCACCTATGTTATCCTAAAATAAAAAAGCTGTCAAGCAGACAGCAAAATACAATAGTGTGGTACAGCGCTGCAGAACCTACTGACAATTCTTAAGGCGCTGTGCGGGAAAATGACAACGGCAGTTCCAGCCCGTGTTTCTCAAGCAATACCCGGTCAGTCAGAATATCCTGTGCCGGCCCGTCTGCAACAATCATTCCTTCTGACAGAAGCACCGCCCGCTGGCAGGTATCATATACAAAATCCAGGTCATGGCTTGCAATGATCTTCGCCCCCGGCAGTTCATTCAGGATACGAATGAGATTCCTGCGGTTTCCCGGATCCAGCGCCACGGACGGTTCATCCAGCAGCATGAGCCTTGTCCCCATAGCAAGTACCGTAGCTATGGATACCAGCTTCTTTTCCCCTCCGGACAGACGGTAGATCTGACGCTCCTTCCGGTCATCCATATGTACCTGCTCAAGAGCCTTCATCACCATATTCCTGGTCTCTTCCTCGCTTTTTCCATAGTTGCGCGGTGCGAACGCCACATCATCATACACTGTAGACATGAACAACTGACTGTCTGAATCCTGAAACACATAGCCGATCTCTGCGCGGATCGCTCTGAGATTCTCCTTCTTCATCTCAAGTCCTGCAATCCGAAGCGTTCCCTCCTGCATCTCCAAAAGCCCGGTAAGAAGCTTAAGAAGCGTGGATTTTCCGACGCCGTTTGCCCCGATAAGTCCGACGCTCTCATCCGTTTCCACACACAGATTTATGTGGTTTAATACTTGATTACGATATTTCTCCCGGGGACTTCCATACGCGAAAGAAATATCCTCCATCTCCAATATACTCATCTTTCTCTCCCAATCTCCCGAATTCTGCCGCTATATTGCAAAAGAATTATCCTGCAGTCAGATACCCGGTAACGGAACGTCACGCTTTCAGCGCTTCACAGCGGCGAAGTATTGTGCCCCTCACGGCAGCCGCCATATATCCCTGCAAACGCTCCCGCCCGGCTCGTTGCCCACAGGAATAACCTGCAGGCGCTCGTTCATGACAATACCAGTAGCGCCGTAAGCCATACAGCCGCATACAGATAATCGCCTCTTCCCGCTCTCTTCTTGCATCTCAGATAGAATCCCCCGTGATACCCCCTAAGCATCATACTGTCATAGACAATCTGCGCCCGGTCCACGCTCCGCAGAAGAAGCTGCCCGACCATTGTTCCCCAGACCTTATAGTGCAGCCCCTTTTGCCCCGGCGCACGCAGGGCATAGGCATTTGTCATCCGTTCAATCTCTTTGAGCAGAACGATGATATAACGGTACACCAGCATAAGAACAGTCACAAATATCCCGGGAATGCCAAGCTTCCGAAGCGCATAGCACAGATCCTCAATACTGGTCGTAACCATCAGCAGATACGACGCCGAGACCGCGAAGATCCCTTTGACCATCAGCGTCACCGCCGAGACCATGCCGCCGGTAACCGCAAACTCTCCGATCAGGAACAATACCTTTCTGTCAAAAAAAGGATTGGCAATCCCCACCAGACTGACCAGCGCCAGAACCGCCCTCATCCTCTTCACCAGAAGCCTGACGGAAATGTCTCCCAGCACAAAGCTGACGATGAGATATACCCCCATCATCAGGAGTCCGGCAAGGTCATATTTCCCAAATGAAACCGTTATTAGAATGAAAAAAACGGTCACCAGCAATTTCGGCAGCGGGTGGACTCCCTGCAGCCATCCGGATCTCCCCGCCTCCATGTCCATCTTATGTAAATCAGAAATCGCTTCACTGATCTTCTTCATTACCGCGTCCCTTTTTTGGCATTTCCTCTCTCTGCAGTCTGGGCGGACACTGTTCCGGACCGTCTGACCTTCTTAATGACAACACAGACTCCCAGACATACCGCAAGCACGATCACGCCTCCGGCGATTCCGGAAACTGATGTACCGGCAGCGCTCTCACATGACTTAAACGCGTAATCCGGCAGGAACGCCGTGATCTCCTGAATCTTTTCTGCTGATCGATAGATACCGCCCTCTGCCGCCAATTCTGCCGTCCCGGCAACCTTCTCCATCGACCACTCCAATCCATCCGGATTACCGGATGCAAACAGTGACGCCACTGTACCGATAAGCAATGCCAGAACCGCCAGTACTGCAACCGTTCCCTTCCGGCTCATTCTCCCTGCCGTCTCAGTCTTTCCGGCCAGATCCGTCTGTCCTGCCTTGCAGCATAACATTTCCGGCCGCGCCTCATAGACGAATACCAGCACAGCCGCCGTGATCAGACCTTCCACCAGTCCGATCGCCAGATGGATCGGCTGCATCATCCCCAGGAATACCGCAAACGGAAGCTCCGTGATCCCTGACAGCAGCGTCTCAACTGTTACTGAAAATGCACCTAACTGCAGTCCTGCAATACATCCGACGATCGACGCCGCCGTAATGGTCTTCTTCGTCATTTTCTTGCCGGTCATCCCCCTCCATATCAGGCAACCACCGATAAAACACCCGTAAAAAGCCATATTCCATATATTGCACCCTAATGCCAACAGACCTCCGTCCGCGAACATCAGGCACTGGATCGCCAGTATCGCGATCATCGTAAGAAACCCTGCGTACGGGCCCAGCACCGCACTCAGAAGCATCCCTCCGCACAGATGCCCCGACGATCCCGTCCCGGGTATGGTGAAGTTAATCATCTGAGCTGCAAATATGAACGCGCCCATAACTCCCATCATCGGAATCTTCCTGTCCAAATCGTCAATCTGTACCTTCTTTACTGAATATGCCGCCGCCGCTGCGGACGCAGCATACATGGTTCCCGCTACCGCCGGTGAAACCAGCGCATCTGCCATATGCATAATTTTCCCTCCACTATTATATTTCCACTATTATATTTCTGCTGCCGGCGATGATATCCCAAGCCGGTTAATCTGGGACGCCATATATCCGGCGCCGTATCCGTTATCAATATTGACCACCGCAATCCCGTTGGCGCAGGAATTGATCATCGTAAGCAGCGCCGACAGCCCATTCATACTCGCGCCGTATCCTACCGATGTGGGGACGGCGATCACCGGCTTATCCACCAGCCCGCCGATCACACTGGCAAGCGCCCCCTCCATCCCGGCAACCGCCACCACGCACATTGCGCTCTGGATCGTCTCTACTCTGGCAAGAAGTCTGTGGATACCGCTCACTCCCACATCATAGATCCGCTCCACGTAATTTCCGAAGAATTCTGCGGTCTGCGCCGCCTCCTCCGCCACCGGGATATCCGCCGTCCCTGCCGTACAGACTGCAATCTTCCCGGCTCTCTTCTTATCCTTCTTCTCTATCTTCAATATCCTTGACAGAGGATCGTACTGTGCTTCCCCGAATCTCTCCTGTATCAAGGCCGCCTGCTCTGCGGACGCCCGCGTCCCAAGCACTTCCCCCTCTGCCGCATAGATCCTCTCATAGATCCGGCACAGATGCTCATCCGCCTTCCCGCTGCAGAATACCACCTCCGCAAATCCTGAACGCAGTTTCCTGTGCGTATCCAGCTTCGCATACCCCAGCTCCTCAAGAGGCTGCCGCCGAAAATACGCTTCCGCATCATTTACGGACATCTGCCCTAATCTTACCTGTTCTAATATTTCCCTGGTATCCATCCCGTCTCCTTTCTTTCTATGATGTCCCTATCCTGTCTCCTTTTTGCCGTGCCCCATACTTTCATCCGGCGGTATTTTGCCTCAGATCATTTCTATCTGTGCGGTTTAAATATCTATTTCCAGTACACAGGCAAAACCCTAAAAAGACGCACAAACCCCCTTCCGGAAATCTGTACGCCTTCTGAACATACGTTTCAAAAATATACATGCAAGCATCCCAGTGAAACGACACGACAAAGGCTTCTGCCTGTCACAAGACAACTTCTGTTATCTGTTCCTTGATTCACTGTCAAATTACTTCTTCGTTCCTTAACTGCTCTATCACAGCCTCCACCATGTAACTCATGGATGTATTCTTCACACCGACGATCACATTATTACACTGGTTCATGGGAATCAGCAGCTTCTTAGCGTCACTCTGCCCGACTGCCGCTGCCATCGCCGGAGTGATCTCCCCGTACATGGAATCTGCAATGGCAATCCCGACCGGACCGATGATAATATCTGCTTTCCTGCTGCCCACTACTACCGCATTCTCACCCGTGGCAGCGTGGTCTGCTCCTGCCTTCAGCATGTTAGAGGTCGCGATAGAATTCGTTCCCGCTGCCGTGATCTCTGCCTTGGGAAATTCTTTTCTTATCGAGGCGACGAGCTGCCTGCCCATACCGCCTCCCTGTGCGTCTACAATCAATATCTTCATGGATTCGATTATAACAAATCTTTCTTTCGGCTGCAACTGCTATTTTCTTCCCTGCTGCATTTACAAAAACAAAAAAATGTTTGTACCTCTTCTCACATTTCTTCCTATATTTTACGCAAATACCATCTTAACAGAACGCCAATCCAAATAATCGATAATGCAACTGCCGGAAGCATATAAAATAATATATTCTCACAGGCTGCTTTCCCTATCCAAAAAGACGGCAGCAAAGACACCATATATTGCATGTGATCTTCAATAAAAAACGGAACAGCCGCGCCCAAAATAATCAGTGCAGAAAATTTTGTTACCGCCATACCCTCCAGCTTATTTGAGGATATCGTCACGACTAACAGCGCTATGATCATCCCCTGCAAAGTTCCGGCGGCCGCAAATAATACTATGTCAACCGCCAAAAGAGCTGTCAGTTTAAAGACAGGCAATAAGATAACAGTTACCAAAAATGCAATAAAGGCAGGTACACCAAACCGTGCGGACAGATATCCGGTCTTTCTCAGAGGCGTAACAAATAGATAGATGGCTGTCTTTTCATCCGCTTCTTCTAAAGAAACCATTGCAGATACGAAGCAAAACATTGCAGGAGTCAGCATTGCAAAGAATACATCGATCAACCTATAATAGGGGGAAATAATCATCGCCATATGAAAATATTCTGTCAAAATCTCTTCCAAAAAAGGTATTGCAAACCGCACAAAAATACCCGCAAGAACCGGCGCAAGACAGGCGGCAAACAACATCATATCCCGCCGCATATATGCTGTCATCTGTAAAAAACTTAACCGGATAGATCTCATAGCTTCACACCTCCCGTACTGCTCCACATTTTCAAGACGCAGTATTTCGTAAGATAAAATAAAATCGCCAGCAACGCTGTTACAAGAAAAATTCCTGCTATAGACGGGTCATAACCAGATACCATTTCCATACAGGCATTGATCGGATAATGCCGCAACCACAGCGGAGTGATTTTGAATAAATGCAGGATCGCAGGAACAAAACAAATCATTTCTATCGGTACGGTCCATAGAATAAATTGATTAAGACTGGTTATCTGCGTTGCAATGATGATAGCCAGAAGTGTAAATACCATGCTGGATATCACTGTGCCAGACAATATAATATGTATTCTGTCCATATCTGCGGTTAATGCCAATACTGCAGCAACCACAAGAGAAATCACTGACAAAGAACCAGATTTAGCGGCAATGTATTCCTCCGCCCTGACAGGCGAAACAGCAAACGCACATGGCGTATGCTGATTTTTTTCCAGCAGGACGATTGCCCCCATAAAAAACAAACCCATTGACGCCGGATCAGAAAAAATCAGAATAGCTGCAATATTTTCTCTCCAGCTCTCTGGAACAGCCAGAAGAACGATCACATAGATGATCGTCAGGACAGCGTACAAAAAGTAAAAACCATATTTTGCCTGAAAACGCATATCCAGTAAGAACAAGCTTCTTAACCTCATAACAGCGTCCTCCCTGTAATATCCATAAAAATATCATTTAGCGTCGGCTCGCTGCTATGAATCGATTGCAGGCGGTTTTCGGCAATCAGACGTTTCAGCCGTTCATCAGAAGATATGTGCTTAAGAGGGCAGTTCGCACTGTGCTCACCGTCTTCCACCCATGTGTAGGTTACGGTTGCCGCGCCTTTTGACATGATCAGATTGTGCGGACTGTCAAGGGCGCATATCTTACCGCCCGCAATAAATGCTACTCTGTCACAAAGCTCGGCCGCATCCTGCATATTATGAGTGGTTAACAGAATCGTTTTCCCTCTTGCCTTCTCCTTCAAGATCATATTCTTCATCACACGGCTGTTTGCCGGATCCAGTCCGCTGGTCGGTTCATCAAGACATAACAAAACCGGGTCGTGCAGCAATGCTTTGATAAAATTCAACCGTGCTTTCATACCCTTTGAATAATCGGATACACGCTTATCCGCGTCGTGCTCTAATCCTACCATTTCCAAAAGTTCCTCTATCGGGCGCGGCTCCTTTTCATACAGTGATGAGAAAAACCGCAGATTTTCTCTGGCAGTTAATTTCTCATACATAGTTGAAAATTCAAAATCCACTCCTATATCTTCATAAAAACGCCTGGTTCGCTTCTTGCACTCAACGCCATTGACCACAACAGAACCCTGATAAGCAGTCAGCATCCCGATCAGCACTTTCTGCAGCGTGCTTTTACCCGCACCGGACGGTCCCAGAAATCCAAAGATTTCTCCTGAAGAGACTGAAAAGCTCATGCCGGTAATAAAAGGCTGCTTGGTATAACTGAATGAAAGGTTCCTCACTTGTATCATAAATCTCCCTCCTTTTTTATACTATATGACCATTTTAAATTAAATAGTCAATTAAAGATTTGTTTTAAGGAACTGCATGTAAATAACTCAAACCATTTGCATACAGTTCCCAAGTCAATCGCCGGAGCTTTCAAGTCAACGTTATTATATTAACTGTATTACCATCCCGTATATCAGCGTACGCAGCGCCTCATCATACTGTTCTTCTCCAATCTCCGCTTTATGCAGCGTAGCGAAATAGATGGCATGGAACGCGGCGCTGATTACTTTGACATCTGCTTCCTTTCGCACAGGGAGCAACGCAAGCATCCTCTCTATCGTATCCGTATCATCCTGAAAATGCTCTTCTACGATTTCCCGCGGCAGCTTACGCGCAAGCAATTCCACTTCACCTACATCAAGCATTTTCAAAATCAGCATTTCCTCCGTCATCTTATAGAACTCAAAAATCACATCCGTCAGCCTGTCCGCTGTGAGCTCCGCCGGCGCAATGCCTGATATAGTCTGGTAAAGCCTGCGGTTGACGTCCTCCTGCTGCTCCTGGATCACTTCAAATAAAAGCAGTTCCTTGGATTTATAAAATAGATAGAAAGTTCCTTTGGGAATATTGACCCGCTTCACGATCTCATCGACAGTCGTGCGGCGGACGCCATACCTGGCAAGGCATTGGGCCGCTTCTTCTTTCAATCGCTTCCTGATGTATTCCCGTTCCTGATCTGAATAGCTTTTTGGCACTTTATGTTCTCCTATTTGACTATTTTTATCTGTATAGTCATTATATGCAGTCTATCATACTTTGTCAACTAAAAGATACAGATACACTTCAAATTTACTTAGTAGAATTAAAATCGCCGTGCGCATGATATAGATTAATTGTCAGAAAATAGTTGTGAAATCAGATAATCAATATCTGTTGCAAATTGTGGACGTTGCCCTTGGGCATATGCATCGAGGTATGCCTGGCAGGCATCTACAATGGATTTCGTATTCTTGTCAATGATATTTTGTATCAATATAGCAAATCGATTGCCCTCTGTACGATATCGTCTCAGATACTGCTTTGTGACAGGAAACATTTTTATGTAGTGCAGACCATGCCTGTTTTTTGGCCGCGTCGTCGGTCTGGGAGGCAAAGCGAAATACTGGTCTTTTGGAGCAGCTGACGGAATGTTAGAACGAATGGGAATCGCAAAATCATAATTTTTCTTTTTGTATTTCAAGCGAATTACAAGTACATAGGGACGCTTTGATTTAGTAAGAACCTCTGAATCATTTTTATATTTATCAAAAAGTGTTGTGTCAACGGAGACTAGCTTCATACCAATAATATCCTCCCATAAACCAAAAAGGCTTGCCTTGCGGCAAGCCCTTCTACAAGTAAGCGATATTCTACGCTTTACAGCACCCCGTCGCTTGCGGAAGTAAAACATACACGTTCATGATATTCTTGCCGTCATGACCGGCGAGCGCTTTACTCACTATTATTATACTCAATTTACAGTGAAATAGCAATGGAGTTAGAAGAAATTTTTTATCTCAACCTTTCCTCTCCCATTCTCTTACCGTTTCGTCCGCTCATCCAGACAGACTAACAGTATAACTATTGACATCTACTTCCTAATGGAAATGATATTTATCCTGTAATTTTCTCTAAAAGCTCTTTGTACTGCACCAATGTCACATTTTCCATTCTTCCAGCGACTTCCATACACCCCTTTGTGAATCCATTTTTCGCAAAAAGATACAGATACACTTCACCATAACGGAATATCTTACTTCGCCTTATCAGTGTTTCCAGAACACCTGCATCTACCTTTTCGTTTGTCCATTTGCACTCTCCAAACAATGCCGTATCCTTATCTTGTTCGCCCATAATATCGATCTCTGCCTGGCTGCGGGTAGATGGATCCGTTCCCCACCAACGCCCCAGTTCCTTGAACTGTACAGGGGATTCGCCGTTTAGTAATAACTTCCATAGATATTGCCTGCATATCTCTTCAAATACTTTCCCCGTATAATCTGACAGATATGGTTCGATCCGCTTATAAACCAGATCAGCAGCGCCGCGGCTGATTATTGAATTATTCTCCGGCACAAACCGATACCAAAATTGAAACATATTATCGCCAATAGCATATATTGACTTTCGCGATGCCTTTTCACCATAAGGTGTTTCCTTTTGAACCAGTCCCAATTCCATTAAGTTTCTCAGATAGGTGGCGCAAACACTGGTATCTTCATCAACTTTTGCAGAGATTTCTACCATCCGGGAAGCGCCGGTTGCAATAGCCGTAATGATGGCATTATAAAGCGCCGGTTCCCGTACCTCTTGCTTCAAAAGATTTTCAGGTTCTTCAAAAAGTGAAGATGTTGGATTCAGAAATGAAATCTTCGAAATATCGGCATGTATCCGCGAAATCAAAAGTCAGTATTCTCATCTGCGATGTCCGTCTGCCATAAAGCGGCGCCTTATATGCCAGTACGTGATCCTCCATATAAGACATCGAAGAACCGCAAAGAATCAACATCAATTTAGATCCGTCTTTGTATTTATCAATCAGAAGCTGTAAAGTAGACGCCAGGCTCTTAGAAGAGCGGACCACATATGGGTATTCATCGATCGCTAAAATCAGCTGATCTTTTTCCGCCAGCTTAAAAAGTGTATGGAAACAAACTATCTTGCTATTATTTCGTCATGCCGATATAATAAGGGTAAACGAGGTGAGGGAACATGATCATAGAAGATTTGCTGAATAAAAGGAACATGACAAAATACCGGCTTGCAGTTGCGGCGGGAGTGCCGCATACAACGCTGAATGACATTTGCAGCGGAAAAACAAAGTTGGAAAAATGTTCCGCGGAAACAGTATATAAAATAGCAAACGCACTGGGCGTTTCCATGGAGATGCTGACAGAAGGCGGGCTTCGGGAAACAAAGCGGGAACGCAGTTTCGAATGCGGCCTGCCGGACTATCTGCAGCATGACCTGGATGCATACAAGGAAGGTTTAAAAACAAAATCCGATATTCTGGACTGCCTGTGGGGAGAGTTGTACGGCAGTATCAACATGGCAGAGATCAGCGAGGGTGTAATTACCCCGGAACATGCGGATTACCTGCGGAAGAAGTATCTTTGGAAAGGGGCGTGTGTATGAGCGGATTTATAGATTTTACTAACTGCAGGCGGATAGTTGACAAGGCATACAATGGTGCGAATGGGAAAAAAATTGCGGTGGAATATGAAGGGCGGCAGTATATGCTGAAATTCCCGCCGTCCGGCCAGTCAAAGCCCACGGAGCTTTCCTATACCAACGGCTGTTTTTCGGAGCACATTGCCTGCAGCATTTTCAACATGCTGGGTGTTGCCGCGCAGGAGACCATACTTGGAACCTTTGATGTGGCAGGAAAGGCAAAAATTGTCTGTGCCTGCCGCGACTTTACCATAGATGGGAAGCAGCTCTTTGACTTCTGCTCCATCAAGAATACGATTCTTGATTCGGACAGCAACGGAAGTGGGACAGAGCTTTCCGATATCCTGGAAACGATAGAAAAACAGCAGTTTGTGGAACCAGGCCGTCTGCTGGAACATTTTTGGGAGGTGTTTGTCATAGACGCACTGCTTGGCAACTTTGACCGGCATAATGGCAACTGGGGATTTTTATACAATCCTGTATCAAAGTCCACCGATCTGGCCCCAGTTTATGACTGCGGAAGCTGCCTGCTCCCACAGGCGGATGAAAGCGTTATGCGAAGCGTTCTGGAAAATGAGGATGCATTAAACAAGAGGGTATTCCAGTTCCCGACTTCTGCCGTGAAACTGGACGGAAGGAAAATTAATTATTATGATTTCCTGACAAAAGCGGGAAATGCAGACTGTAATAAAGCGGTAAAAAGGATTTTTGACAGGCTGGATATGAAGAAAATACATCAGTTCATAGAGGAAACCCTGTATATCAGTGAGCTGCAGAAAGCGTTTTACAAAAAGTATATAGGGGCAAGGATATCCCTGATCCTTGCTCCTGCCCATGAAATGATTCTGGCAGATGAGCCGGGGGCAGATTGAATATGTCCCCGGCCTCAATAGCATTCTACGCTTTGCCTCAATACCTATTTTCATTTTAGATTCCCTTCTTACTTTGCTAAAATAATATCTTCAACTATTACATCTGCGCCATCAATATTCCATTTAACTCCGTAAAATAGTAAGTAGGAAATAATCCGTACCTGTTCATAAATCTACGCATTTGGTAAAATATTCCTTAAAGATGAATAGAGATTCATCCGTACTTTGACAAAAAAATCCACCTAACAGTTTCTGCTAAGTGGATGTCCCCTCTGGTCGCTTAGGGCTGAGATATGCCCGCTTATAACTGTCTCGCTTAAAGGTCGAGATATACCTTCTGTTAAGCCAAAAAGCATTAACCTACATATAGTATACTCAAATACTCCCGAAATATCAACTGACTTTTAAAATTATTTCCGGATAAATATACTGAATGCTCTCCCCACATCTAATCCAACAGACAAGCTTATAGCTTGCCTGCCCCGCCAATGGAATACTCGGATTCGGGCGTTACCCTTGCCTTCCTACGGTCTGAGATTATTTTAACATATCTTCTGTAAAATAAACAATATTTTTCGCTTTCTGCAAATCTACGGATACATACTATCTTCTCCCCTCAAAATATCCTCTGTAAGCTGCTGATACTGTGGGAACTGCTCAATATAAGTTTGATACCTTCTCCTAATTTCTGCCCGCTCTAACGGATCGGCATTCTTTCTATCATGATCATTCCCGGTATACTCCAACACATCATTGGCAATCTCACACAAAAGCTCTTCGCACAGCATTTCCCCATCCTCAATGATCACCGGCGCCAATGGGATACTTCTGCTGGAAACACTGATCTTCAACAGGATATATCCAATCTTGTCCTGGACATTCGGATATTTCTCCCGAAGGGCGGCAAGATCCACAGATGGGATCCCTGTTTCTTTTCCAGCCGGTAAGCGTTTTTTGAAAGAGACAGAGCCTTCCGGTGTGACCATTTAATGCCGCACCAAACATAGCTTCTTTACTGACACCCCACGTCTTAAGAAATTCATTCATTACTTCTGTGACTACTAATCCCTCCGGATAAGGTAGCTCAGCCCGGCAGATCATGGCCAGGCCTTCCATTTCCATATATGGCATATGCAGAAGCTTCCGCCGGTTGGCGCCTTTATTAATAAGGGAAATACTCAGATATGGCTTTACATATTGGTAATCTTCTATCTGGCTATCCCTCAGCATCAGGTCCAGCTCCCTGCACCCATCCAGCCACAGGCAAAACCCTTGCACCAGTTTACGTCCAATATCAATATATCCGGCTCCTCCATGATCGCCTGCGCAATCGCAAGGCGCTGCGCATCCCAAGGGAATACTTCTTCACAGACTTCTTCGATCCGGGATCCAGGCCCACATGCTCCATGATCTGGCTAAGGTACTGGTTATCCTTCTTATTCCGGATCCGATACAGATACGCCAGATTCTTAAGCCCGATGGCATTCCTAAGGAATGCCGGTTCTTCGATGATGATCCCCACCGAAAAGAGCAGTTCCCCGGCTTCTTCTCCTTCCCGCCGACCATGATCCTCCCGCCGTCTTCCTTCTCAAGTCCGCAGAGACACTTGAAGAACACCGATTTACTGCACCCGTTGTATCCTGTGACGCCATAGACCTCCCCTCTCCTGCTCGAGATCGAGACATCTGTCAGCACCTCGTTATCCTTGAAGCTCTTCTTTTGATGACCACAGTAAAGGGAACGGAAATCTGGCAAAAGTCACCTGCCCTGTAACGGAAAACGAGCGTTCCTGTAATAGCAATTGTAATGAAAAATCCTACTCCTGGAAACATACATCCGATAACCGCTATGATAATCAACATAAAATCTTCATGTGAATCATAAGGTTCTTTTTCATTTTCACCAGACATATTCGAATCATTAGAACTGGATTCTATCATTTCCGAAGTATCCATTAACAGTGCATCTGTTGAGGATATGGAATGATTGCCCTTTTTGCGATATGGGGTTGTATTTTTCATTCATTTTGCATATAATAAAAATGTGATTATAATACACAGAAATACCTATAAAAATGTGGGGGCGTATATCTATGGAACGATTGATTTTGAATAAGCTGTTGGATTGGAAGAATTCACCCTACCGCAAACCGCTGATCTTAAAGGGCGTGCGTCAGGTGGGTAAGACTTGGACCCTCAAAGAATTCGGCAAACGTTATTATGAAAATACAGCCTATTTTAATTTTGATGAAAATGAAGAATATAAGCAATTTTTTGAGACCACCAAGGATGTTGACCGCATTCTACAGAATCTAATGCTGGCCAGCGGCCAGAAGATCGTGCCAGAAAAGACGCTCATTATCTTTGACGAAGTACAGGACTGCCCTAAAGTTATCAACTCCATAAAGTATTTCTGCGAGAATGCTCCGCAATATCACATTGCCTGCGCCGGTTCTCTGTTGGGAATTGCTTTGGCGAAGCCGTCTTCCTTCCCGGTAGGCAAAGTGAACTTTATGCAGATTGATCCTATGACTTTTATGGAATTTTTGCCTGCCAACGGCGACGAAAATCTCGCCAGATACCTGGAGAATGTGGATACCATTGAGCCAATTCCTGATGCCTTTTTCAATCCGCTTTATGAGAAATTGAAGATGTACTATGTCACAGGCGGTATGCCCGAACCAGTGCTCATGTGGACAGAAGCACGAGACGTCTCTGCTATGCAGGAAGCTCTGTCCGGAATCATCGGCGCTTATGAACGTGACTTTGCCAAGCACCCCAACATCAGTGAATTCCCGAAGATCTCTATGATCTGGAAATCCATACCATCCCAACTGGCAAGGGCAAATAAGAAATTTATCTACAAGGTGGTCAAAGAAGGGGCGCGCGCCCGGGAATATGAGGATGCTCTGCAATGGCTGGTGGATGCCAGGCTGGTGCATAAAATCTACCGCAGCGCCGCTCCCGGACTGCCCATAGCTGCATATGATGATCTGTCTGCATTTAAGATCTATCTGGTGGATGTGGGACTGCTCCGCCGCCTGGCCCATCTGGCTCCTACGGCATTCGGAGAAGGAAACCGTTTGTTCACCGAGTTCAAAGGTGCACTGACTGAGAATTTTGTACTACAGGCCTTAATTAGGCAGTTTGAAGTGGTTCCCCGATACTGGAGCCAGAATAATCCACCCTATGAAGTTAATTTCCTTATCCAACGGGAAAATGATATTTTCCCCGTAGAAGTCAAGTCCGAAGCCAACACTAACAGCAAGAGCCTGAGGAAATTCAAAGAGCTGTTCCCGAATCAAGTCAAGCTCCGTGTACGGTTCTCACTGGATAATTTAAAGCTGGACGATGATGTACTGAACATTCCACTGTTTATGGTTGACCAGGCGGATCGTCTGATCGGGCTGGCATTAGAAACGCGGTAAACGAAAGGCAAGCCGTCACTATGGGTGGTAGCGGCGGCTATTTCTTTTTCCCTTTCAGGGAAATCCAAAAGTTTAGATTTCCCCACAAGGGCGCAAGTCAAATGTGCATGCAAGCATGCCCACTTGGTTCGTTGCTCGCGGGAATAAAGATACAGAACTGAAAAAGGCCAGCATATGTAACATTATCTTCTACTCCCCTGTTTTTCTTTCATCAGACTTATTCACCTTAAAATACAGAAATAAGTTAAATGGTTTTGTTTGAAGCTCCTGCACAATATGCTCCTGCTTGTCTAATATGGTTTGTATATATTCTTTCTCTTCCGTGTTAATTTTTATTACAAGAAATTTTATATCACACCATACAGCAAACATAAATTCATCATAGAAAATCACATTTGAAATATCATCATAACCAATAGATTTATTATTGAAAATAATTCCGGATTCATCAACGAATGCTTCTGTTAGTCCGCCAATGTCTTCATATACAACCTTATGGACTCTCTCTTCAAACTTCTTACCTACTCTCTGATACCAGATTATCCACACAGTAACCAATACCCCTACCGTTAATTCCACTGCAAACATTACATACTGCCGGAGTTCAAACAAACGCACTGAAAGAATATATGACACCGGTGTTAAAATTTAAAGTACTTTATGAGCTAATTTTCGATTCCCCAGCGGCACGTAGGGCATACAATATTGAAGCGAAAGCATATGTTCCAGCTTCTTTTTGTCATCTTCATTAAAGTCTTGAATGATTTTCATACAACTACTCCTCCTTCTAATTTCTACCGTTTTACTTCCCCATTGTTTCAAAAAGAATTTGCCCAATACTGTCGTGATAATATAATTTTTCATATACAATATACTATTTATTTGTTGAACACTGATGATATCAATATCATATAAATGTTCTATCTGTTCTATGAACTCCTTATCCATGTTTTTCTCCTCGACTTAAATTCCAATCTTTCCTCTCAAAACTATATACTCTCTCCACAACATCCATGACATTCTTCCTGTGCGTAATGAATATCAATGTGGCAGAATCCAGGTGTCTGCACAGATTACTGATTACCCTTTTTTCTGTACTTTCATCCAATGCAGATGTCGCTTCATCGAAGATATAAATCTTTGCTTTATGGCAAAGCAGCCTTGCCAATAGGATTCTCTGCTTCTCCCCTCCGGAAATACTATTTTCATCTATATAGGTATCTATCCCCTTCTCTTGCCTTTTCGTCCACTCGTCCAGGCAGACCAACTCCAGGATTTTCTGAAGCTCTTCTGTTGTCTTCTCTGGATTGCCCCACAGAATATTTTCCGCCGCAGTTCCTCCAAAAAGATATCCGCTCTGGCTTGCAATTGCGACATTCCTTCTTCGCCACTCATTCCCGATCCGCTCACTCGCAATCTGTCCGATCTGCAGGCTACCTCCCGTCGGAAATAACAGCCCGCTGATCAGATCAATTGCCGTACTCTTTCCGCAGCCGCTTCTTCCTATGAAACAAATCCTCTCATTTTCCTTAATTTCCAGGCTGATATCTTTTAAAATGTCCCTGGAAGCTTCCGGGTATCTGTAAGCTGTTCCCCTGAAAGCAATGTCATACCCTGAAGGCTCCGCCTTATCTCTATCATCAATCATCACCGCCTTCTTATCACTCCAAAATGTATCTATAATCTCTTCATCGCTCTTATTCTGCGCAAATTGAAGCAATACATCCAAATAGCCCTCAAAGGTAGGTGTGATCCACGCAACAATGGAAACAACGGCCAACAACACTCCTATGGATATCCGTCCCTGGATAATCAGAACTCCTCCAACCAGATACAGGAGCATGTTCAATATTATCGTACAAAAGCACTGCCAAACTCCGGCAAGCACCTTATATGCTTCAATCTTCTTAATCTCAGACATCCGATCTTCGAATATAGATTCGTAAGTCTTATATATCCCTTCTTCAATTCCTGATGACTTTATAAAGATATAATTACTGACAATATCATCGATAAAAGAGCACTGTTTTTCAGATAATTGATTCACCCTGTCCGTATAGTATTTTATTCTTCGGTTGATTCCTCTTGCAACCATGATCTTAAGAAAAGAAACACCTGCAATCCCCGCTGCGACAAGATGATTTTCCATCCAGCACAAGAAGATCCCAACCAAAATCGTCGTTGTAAACCATATAATATTCCCGATGCCAAAATAGTAGTAATTTGCGACTTTATCAGTTTTTATGATAATCTTATAGATTGCTGAACCCGAATTCAGTTGTGCAAACTCGCTGTAATCTCTATAGATCATGTTCTCGAACAGTTCATCCCGCACCACAATAAAATACTTCAGAATATACCCGTTAATATTCATATCCAGTACGATCAACCCGCCTGTCATCACCGGTATTATGACAGAGACGGCACATAATTTTATTAAAAGTTCAAAATTATGCTGCTGTATTGCATTCTCGTATATGTACTGCAAAAGATAAGACGGCATAAGGAGTATGACGCTCCTGACAGCAGCACAAAGCAATGTCGCAAGAAACAAGCCTTTGTTCTTTCTCCATATATCAGATAAATAGCTATTTTTTAATCTCATTTTTCGCATCCTCTGCCTGTATGAAATATTTATATTGATCGTTTTTAAGCATTAATTCCTGATGCTCCGCAAAACCATTGATTCCTCCTTCATATACGAACAAAACTCTATCCGCATATGCAAGAGTTCTCAAACGATGTGTCGTGTAGAGGATAATCTTATCTCCATACATTTCTCTGAACAAGTATTCCATAACGCTGGCCTCAGAATCCTCATCCAGTGCGGAAGTAGGCTCATCCAAAATCAGCGCCTCATTGTTCTTCGTCAGCATTTGAACGATACAAAGCCTCTGCCGCTCTCCTCCTGAAATCTTCTGTACACTGCTCCCCACAACCATGTCCATCTGGTCAGAGAATTTTCCAAGATTAAGTTTTTTAAGCAGTCTCTTTCCGCCCTCCTTGTTCCAGGAATGAAAAATATCAAGGTTATATTCAATACTTTCGTTGAATAAGGTATTCTTCTGCAATAATGCCCCTATTGCAGGTCTCCATTTTTTCGTATCAATATCCCGCAGGTTATAGATCCCATTAATAATGATTTTACCTTCCGAACACTCCTCAAGCTTCAGCAAAACTCTGAGAATCGTAGACTTTCCCGCTCCGCTCGGACCTACCATAGCAATTTTTTCACCAGAGCCGATCTTAAAGCTGACATTCTTCAGAATATATTTCTCTTCTTTGACAACACTAACATTTACAAATTCGATACTATGAATTGCTTCTACTGCTGCTCCTTCCTTCTTTCCGTATTCATCCGCCATTTTCAGATAAAACTGCATATCATCTCTGATCAGGTTCAGATTCTTAAAAGAAATATAGAACTCAGAAAAACTTCTAATTGGTTTATTAACATTTGACGCCAAAGAAACGGTGGTCACGATAGTGCCAAGTGTGATATCGCCTCTCTCTATTGCGAAAAATCCAATCAAAAACACAATTGCCGGTACAACCGCATCTAAGACTCTTGGAATATTCTTAAAGATATTTAAGATGATGTACTTCTTCTGTGTCGTTACCGCCCATTGCTCCTGCAGCCGTTTGTATTCATCCAGGATCTCCTTCTCCTTCCCCATAAGTTTGATATCTCTTATGGATAATAAGGCTTTACTAACCAGCTTTTCTCCCTCTATATTGACTTCCCGGAGAAGCCTTTCTTTTTCCTTCTGCTTCAAACCATTTGTTTTAACCGCTATCAAATTCAACGGATACACTGCGATGCAAACCAGACAGAACGGGGGATATAGGAACGCTATCATAACCAGAGATGAAACTGCGGCAGATAGATCTATTACAAACTGCAGAACTGAAGAACTTCCTGCCTTTCTTATATATTCGATATCATTATAAATGACTTGAAGAACCTCTTCCTTCGTTTTCCCGATCACGTCATTTGGCTTCGCTGAAAGAATCCTCAGTAAGAGTTCTTCACCGATCAGCATACATACTCGTTCTACCAATATACTGAATATGGATCTGCTGATCTGCAGTGCAAGAACCGATACAGTAAGACATAGAATAAATATCAGAAATGTATGGATCAGTCTCTCATAATCCTTGAACGGAAGAGCATCTATAATTTTACCGGCATATCTTGACTGTAATACAGTCGCGGCAATCGACATCACAACAAATGCAAAGGATAAGGTCCCTGCCAAATAACACCTTCTTATATTACTTTTATTCATTATTTCCCCCTTGTAACACCAACATAAATTGAAGACGCAATAACATCATTATACCCAACCCATTTTTTAGAGTCAATCCGCATTCCTTGAATGCAGGTTTCCCATTTAAAAATGTACTTAAAGTCTGTATCAATTATGGGAAAACCTATGTACCCAAGGAAATAGCTTCGGATTAATCGGGTCAATCAGGTCAATCGGGTCATATACATTGACACGATTGACCCGATTTGATATAATATGCCTAGCGAATAGGTAAAGGAGATGGCGCTATGCTTTTTCAGGAAAGTGAAACCGTAGAGTTTAAGGAAGTAGTCGTAGACGATATAAAAAAGGAAATCATTGCTTTTGCTAACTGTGACGGCGGCAAACTGTATATTGGCATCCGGGATGACGGTACAATAGCCGGCCTTGATAATCCTGATAACGTTTCTTTGCAGATCAGCAACATGGTTAGAGACGCAATTAAGCCCGATGTAACGATGTTCCTGCATTATAAAACAATAAAGGAAGATGGCAAAGAAATTGTCGAGGTGGACATTCAGCGCGGAACGTATCGCCCTTATTATCTTGCCAAAAAAGGGATGCGTCCGGAGGGTGTATATGTCAGACAGGGATATTCTTCTGTCCCAGCTACTGACACGGCAATCCGCCGTATGATTAAGGAAACGGATGGTGACCGCTTTGAGGCTATGCGCTGCTTAAATCAGGAACTTACATTTGAAGCCGTAAAAAAAGAATTTATGCTTCGGAAAGTGGAGTTTGGGCCACAGCAAAAGCGCACTTTGAAGCTGATCGATCAGGATAACCTTTACAGTAACTTAGGTCTGCTTCTGTCCGATCAATGCGTCCATACGATTAAAGTCGCTGTTTTCCAGGGAACGGATCAGACAATTTTTAAAGATCGCCGGGAATTTACCGGATCGCTGATGCAGCAAATGAATGAAGTATATGATTTTATCGACTTCCGTAACCAAACCCGTGCAACCATAGAAAGATTATTGAGGATCGATGTCAGAGACTATCCTGAGATCGCTGTCAGGGAGGCACTTCTAAATCTGCTGGTTCACCGCGATTACTCCTTTAGCGCCAGTGCGCTTATCAGTATTTATTCGGATCGAATTGAATTTGTATCCATTGGCGGATTGATGCCGGGAATTGATCTGGAAGATATTATGGCAGGCATTTCCGTATGCAGAAATCAGGACCTTGCGAATGTATTCTACCGGCTGCACCTGATTGAGGCTTACGGTACTGGAATGGGAAAGATTATGAGAGCATACGAAAGTATGGCGGAAAAGCCTTCGATTGAAACAACCAAAAATACCTTTAAGATCATATTGCCTAATATTAACGCAAAATATGAAATGGGAAATTTTTCTGTACCGAAAGCGGAATCTATCACAAGTTCTGCTGCCGGGGCTGAAGAAATCCTGAGCGATGAAGAAAGAGTATTGGAATATGCCCGGTCTCATGGCGCCATTACAAGAAACGATATAATCGAATTGCTTAAAGTAAGTACATCTACTGCTTCCAGAGTCATTAGGAAAATGGTAAAAAGTAACTTGCTGAAGCAGAATGGAAAAGCAAGAAATACCAACTACACTGTTAAATAATAACGTATCCAAACACTGGGTACCCATGGGTAAATCCATTGTAAATCTGCATCATACGGAGAGAAGGTGAAAGTGTATTTACAGCGCGGGGCGAGGCCGCTGCCGGGATTTACGGAGTATCCGAACCCGCAGATGGGGGTGGGGCGCTGTGTGTGGAAAATAGTTTACCAATTTGATTTTTTGTTAGATAAAGAATTTGCTAACCTTTTGTAGAATAGATGAGGTAATTATATAATCGTAGAGTCAGGAGAAGCTTTACATTAAAAAGATGCGTGGTACAATTAAATCGGGTGTGTAAAATAATCTGTGTAAATCATCACAGATTATTCGACACATCCATTTTTGTATAATGGATAATGAATTCGACAATACTGTGATTAGTTGGAAAAAATTGGTAGAAAAATTTTAGGAG
>CAJTCH010000036.1 GCA_910574715.1 Lachnospiraceae bacterium
GGAGATGCTGCATTACCGAAATGGGTTGGGGGAGAAAGAACTTGATCCGATAATTGTTGAGGGATTCGAGAAAAGGTATGATGAAATCCTGAACAAGGCGGAGAAAGAATATCAGGATGAGCCACCAACTGAGTATTATAGGGAAGGGTATAATCTATTTCTCCGGTTAAGGGAATATAAAGAAAGTGAATTATTGTTCCTGCATGGCAAACGGGTTCCAGCCAATAATTCCCTATGTGAAAGATTGGCAAGAGTCTACAAACGAAAACAGAAGCAGGCAATTACTCTGCGGAGCCAAGAAAGTTTAAACGATATTTGTAATGGCTTAAGCATAGTCTATTTGTTACGCTCACAAAATGTAGATGTATATCAGAAGATATCAGAAATATATGAACGGAAACGCCCGCCCAAAATAAAACAGGAAAAGGTTGTTGCTAAAGCTTAACGCCAAAGCAGCAACCTTTTCTTTATTTTGCAGATGGCGTGGGTGTGAAAAGTAACCGTTGGGTTACTCCGTTGTTTTGCTCTCCTAACAGTTACATCGGATCAAAAATTTTAATCTGTGTAGCTCACTGTTGAAGGAAGTTGCTATTGGTGTTATTTTGGGATTTATAGACTTCCCCCACATATTTACCCATATATTCGGTATCAAAAGTTAAGCCTTAACTTTTGATACTCGATAAAAATATAGTCTATTGTCACATATTTTGCATCTTCAGTTGAATTACACGCTATCTACTGTTTACGAATCACCTGGGGAGATTTTATAATATCGGCAGGTAAAATGTAGGGCCTTGAAAGTGTTGGATAACAGTGAAGCACTTGTAGAAAGAATACACGAATCTTTCTAAGGTGCTTTTAATAATGCTTTTTTTATATTGTGGACACCGTTCTAAGAATGTCTGAAGGCAAACGAACAGAACAGAAGGTTGAAGCGATATAAATAAAACGAAAATACATAAATGCCACATCGGAAATTTAAAGAATAATTCAAAAATCTTGTAATGATACTCAAAACTGTTATGAAAAACTACACATTTTCGTAATGATCATTGCTGGAAAATTTTTCGTCAAATGTCACAAAAAAATTGGGTTAAGTTTATTGACTTTTTGCCGATAATATTATAGAATGACTAAGATTTGAGTTAGATTTGCTATTACGAAAATGTGTAGTTTTTCGGAATGGTAAAAACAGCGGAAAATCAGTCAAAATCCATGTTTTATGTGCCCTGGACCCAAGAAAGAGGCAGGAGTGATTTTTGCATTTATGAAATGTGGATAGCGGCTGGCCNGGCCAGCCGCTATCCACATTTCATAAATGCAAAAATCACTCCTGCCTCTTTCTTGGGTCCAGGGCACATAAAACATGGATTTTGACTGATTTTCCGCTGTTTTTACCATTCCGAAAAACTACACATTTTCGTAATGATCATTGCTGGAAAATTTTTCGTCAAATGTCACAAAAAAATTGGGTTAAGTTTATTGACTTTTTGCCGATAATATTATAGAATGACTAAGATTTGAGTTAGATTTGCTATTACGAAAATGTGTAGTTTTTCGGAATGGTAAAAACAGCGGAAAATCAGTCAAAATCCATGTTTTATGTGCCCTGGACCCAAGAAAGAGGCAGGAGTGATTTTTGCATTTATGAAATGTGGATAGCGGCTGGCCCCAGAGGGATTCAGACAAGAGCAGGACAGGGCAATGGAAGAGAAATATGCCAATGGAAAGAGTATGCAAGACCATTCATCAGTATAATAAAGAACCGGTGAAAGAGGCTGACATGCAGAAGCTTCTGGAGATTGCCGAGGATTATAGGAAAGTAAAGAATTATGTATATTCCCGTTATGGAGGGATCGCCAGTTTGTCAAAGATTTATCCGGGTTACACGGTACAGAATGAGATGACAGGCAGCGGATTCCGGGAGACACTGGGAATGCCGTCGGTATACTTTTATCTGGCAGTCTTTGATGCGCTGGGCGATATCAAAAGCCAATGGACCAGAACGAAAACGAGACTTTCAAAGCTGATCAATCAGAATGAAGGTTTTACGGAGGAGGATAAACATTATCTGAGGTTCCTGGTCAAGGTCAGCAATGCATTCGAGGCAGTGCTCAATCAGAAGACGGTGGAACTGCCTAAGGCGGTGCAGAAGCAGTACGACACAGTGGCGGCGGAAGTTGATAAGGAAAAGCTCCACCGATATCTGTGCAGGCAGGTGAGAAAGCACCATGCAAGGCTTCATACGGACAGGGCAGACGGTTTCTCCATAGCAGAGCGTGCGTATCGTTATGCAGATCATGGGATCTATATTTCCATAAAAGAGAAGAGGAAACGGATCTTCGTTCTGCTGACGGATAATAAGCAGTACAGGAGCCAGCTCTATATTAAGCTGTATCCCAAAGAGCATAGCATTGAAATAAAAGTGCCGGTGAAGGTGGCTGTCCGTGGTCATGCCGATTACCTGAACCAGGTAGGGGTTTCGACAGGGATCTTTACGATGCTGACGACAGATGAGGGTCATCATTACGGTGAGGAGCTGGGCAGATATCAGATCGAATACGCAGACTGGATCCGTGAACAGACAAGGATCTATAACTGCAACAGGAGTGAGAATCCCGGCAGGAAGAAGTATAGAGCGAAGAAGAAACGTATGGAAGAGCAGCTGCATAGTTATATCAATCAGGAATTGAATCGTTTCTTAAGAGAAGAGAAGCCGAAGACTATCTATATTGTAAAGCTGCCAAAACCGCAGGCAGGCGGGGTGAATAAGAAGATTAATCATTCTATGGCGCAGTGGCAGAGAGGCTATATCCGAAAACGGATGCTGCAAAAGTGTATGGAGCAGGCCGTGGAGGTTGTGGAAGTGCTTGGGAAGGATATCAGTAATGAATGCAGCAGCTGCGGAGCAATCGGGAAGAAAGAAAAGGGAGAATTCATATGCCCCCAATGCGGATATCAGAGTGAGGAGAAGACCAATACTGCCCGTAACGTGAAGAAACGCGGGCAGGGAGACGGGGCGCTGAATCGAGGGGGAGCATATTCTTAAAGATCATAAGAACAGCCGTTTTAGATAAATGCCGGTGATGAGCCGGGATTTTACCGCAAGGACTAGGAAGGCGTTCATGATATAAAAAAGACGAACGGCATTAGAAGCCGGATTGCTTTTGACTTATTCAAAGGAATATGCATAGAGCGTAAGATCCGGGTATTGGGTATGCCAGGACCTTGTGAACATGAAGAAGCGGCGGACCAGAGGATATGCTCTGGCGCGTGCGGGGCATCAGCCTTAAGGAGGCGGCTGCATGACGTAGCAGGGAGCGAAGCGGAGAGATGATATCGATCCGCATCATCCGCATGAAAAGTATGTTGTGCCGGAAACGGCATTGTATGTAAGCGGATGACCAATGTGCCTTATTTAAAATCAGATTACTAAGACAGGAATAATCATGAACCGCAGATCCAAAGCGCCTGAGACAAAGATATGTCTGAAAAAACATATGGGAAAGAGGGCGTAAGTTTTCCGGTGAAGGGGAGTGGTAAATGGATCGCGGGGAAGTATGTGAAATATAGAAATCTAGAAATATCTGCCGTATGGCAAAAAAGCGGCAGAGTCGTAAAAGGAACAGGGAAAATGAGAAAAGCGCAGAAAAGACAAATCGAAGAATTTACAATGCTGTTGGAACAGGCGCATAAGGAAATAAAAAGATGTATAGAAATCCATAATACTGCGGCAGCCATGGATCTATTGGCGCAATGCCAGGAAGGCGCCGTCCGTACAGGGGAATTGATAGAGAAGACGGAAGGGGAGGACTGTCCCGCGATCCTTTTGTTAGAAAATTATTGCGAACTGGTCTACCAGATCTACGGGGAGCTTAATCGGGGAGAGGATGGGAAGGCAAACAAAGTGCATAAAAGGCTGCACAGGCTGTTGATCCAGGTCGAGAACAGTATCAGGAATGACGTAAAAGTACGTTTGGAGATGGTGTTCCTTCCCTATAAGGCATCCATGTGGGATTCCCTGGAAAGTGTATGGCAGGCTGCGGATGCAGACCCGGCATGTGACGCCTATGTGGTCCCGATCCCTTATTATGACAGGAATCCGGACGGGTCGCTTGGTACATACCACTATGAAGGGAACGATCTGCCTTCTTATGTGCCGACAGTGCATTATGACAGGTATTCATTTGAAGACAGAAAGCCGGATGCCGTGTTCATACACACGCCTTATGACAATGCCAATTATGTCACAAGCATAGACCCCAGGTTCTATTCGGGGCAGTTGAAGAAGCACACGGAATGTCTGGTCTATATTCCTTACTATGCTACGGCAGGAGGGATGTCGGAAGCACAGGCACAGTGTCCGGCTTATTATAACGCAGATTATATCATCATCCAGGCGCCGAAATACTGTAAATTTTTTGACCAGTCAGTGCCCAGGGAAAAGCTGATACCGCTAGGGTCTCCCAAGTTTGACCGGGTGATCCGTATGTGCGGCGATCCACCGGAACTACCTGAGGGATGGAAAGAAAAGTCGGCGGGGAAGAAAGTGTATTTCTATAATACGAGTCTCCAGGGGATGCTGGGGGATACAGAGGCTTTCCTTAAAAAGATGGAATATGTGTTCCAGTGTTTCAGAGGAAGGGATGAGGCATGTCTGCTTTGGCGGCCGCATCCGCTTCTGGAATCCACTTTCCGTTCTATGAGACCCATGTACAAGCCGCTCTATGATGCCCTGAGAGATGAATTTGTCAATGAAGGTGCAGGGATCTACGATGATACGCCGGATATAGAGACGGCGATCGCGCATTCGGATGCTTATATCGGAGATGCGGGAACAAGCGTTACTTCGCTTTTCGGTGTCGCCGGGAAGCCTCTTTTTATCCTGAATAATTATATCAATACACCGCCGGGGGAGGAAGACTGGCGGGGCGAAGCAGTGAACCCTGTGTTTGATATATGGGGAGACGACAGGTATCAGATTACGAAGAACAATCAGTTATGGTTTTCTGAAAATAATGATTATCATTATAAGTTTTATATGGATCTGGGGACCGGTTATTCTTCCGGCGGTTATTACTTAAAGGCAGTGGAGATCAGAGATAAGATCTATGTTCTCCCGGGCAATGCCCAGGATTTCCTGATCATCCAGGATAAGAAGATCAGGAAGATCAATTTGCCGTATAAGACGACACAGGCAGGAGCTTTCTGGAGTTACCGGTATAATGAGAGATATATCTTTCTGCTTCCAAACCAGTATCCATGGCTGGTCCGGATCGATACCATAACGGAAAAGATCAGCTATGTGGATGGCATAAACCAGTTTAATGTGAGGAATGTGGAAGGGGAACGGCGCGTGGGCGGCGTGTGCCCTTATGGAAATGAACTGGTATTTGCCTCACCGGAGGACAACCGTTTCCTGTTCCTTGACATGGATACTCTGGAGGGGCGGGTACTTACCAGCGGTTCCAAGTGCGGTCTGGGAGCCCAGGGAATTGTGCCGGAGGGGGATAACTTGTGGCTGCTGCCCTTGAATGGGACGGTACTTACCTGTTGGAATCCCAAGACGGAAGAGACAAGAGAATACGGTGATCTGCCGGAAGGGTTCAGATCTGTTCAGTGGCCTCACAATCTGGAGTGTGAAGAGAGACCCTTTGGGGCGATGGTATTTTATGAAGAAAACGGAAAGGAAAACATTGTAATTTCGCCGTCCTGGGGCAATATGTATGTCTCGCTTGACAGAGAAACAGGGAAGATGGAGGAATGGGAGACGCCGCTGCCTTTCCAAAACCGCGGCAGGAACGGATACTTTACAGCAGGAGGCATGGGCGGATTCGTTGTGGGATATTCCGAATGCGGGAAGGCAAATTACCGGATCTGGTATGCGCCGGAGCGAAAGCTATATGATGTCAACATTACCACGAAGGAATACAGAGAGATTCCCATAGAGTTTGATCCTGATGAGCTTAAGGCACATGAGCCTGGGTTCATGGAGGAATCGGAATGGATGCAGTACTGTCTGAACGAAGGCGCGTTTAATTCCCTGGGGGACTTTCTGGATGGCAGGGTGACCGGTAATCAGTTTGACCGGGACAGGCAGATAAAAGCGTTTTCAAAGATTAATGCAGACACGGAAGGCGTATGCGGGGAAAATGTATATCGGTTTGCGAGAGAAAAAATCGGGAATCTGGAATGAAAAGTATCAAAAAAAGAGGGTTATATGGAAAAGAAGATTACCAGAGTAATTACATACGGAACATTCGACCTTTTTCATGAAGGGCATTACCGGCTGCTCCAGAGAGCGAAGGCGCTAGGGGATCATCTGATTGTGGGCGTGACAACAGAGTCATATGACAAAGCGAGAGGGAAGCTGAGTGTAGTGGATTCCCTGATGACGCGTATTGAAAATGTGAAGAAAACGGGTTTTGCCGATGAGATCATCGTGGAAGAGACGCAGGGACAGAAGTTTAATGATATCAAAAAATACGATATAGATATTTTTACAGTCGGATCCGACTGGACAGGATGTTTTGATTATCTGAAAGATTATTGTGAAGTTGTCTACCTGGAACGGACGAAGAATATCTCCAGTACCATGCTTAGAGAACAGAAACAGCAGATCCAGAGAATTGGGATCATAGGATCAGGCAGGATTGCCGGCAGGTTTATCATGGAGGCAAAGCTTGTCAGCGGCGTCAGTGTGCAGGGGGTGTATAACCCGCATACGGAGAGTGCGGCAAAATTTGCGGACAAATGGAAAATAGACGCATATCTGGATATGGAAAATTTCTTTCTGGCGGTGGATGTGGTCTATATCGCCTCGCCCCATGAGACACATTACGGCTATATCAAGGCGTCTCTGGAGCATGGAAAGCATGTCATCTGTGAAAAACCTATGGTTCTGAAAAAGGCACAGGCAGAGGAGATGTTTGGGTATGCAAAAGAGCGGGGGCTGGTACTGCTTGAAGGGATCAAGACTGCATACTGTCCGGGATTCACAAAGTTTCTGGGAATTGCCTGCAGCGGGATCATCGGAAGCATACGCAATGTGGAGGCGTGCTTTACGAAACTGGAGGATCCGAAAGCAAGGGAACTGACAGACCAGGTATACGGCGGCAGCTTCACAGAGTTAGGAAGCTATTGCATACTGCCGATATTGAAGCTTTTGGGAAAGGATTATGAAAGTCTTCAGTTTGACACCATCCGGGGAGAGAACGGGATTGACCTGTTTACGAAGGCTTCCCTGCGTTATCCTACAGGCGTAGCCACAGCCACCTGCGGGCTTGGAGTAAAATCAGAAGGCAGGCTTCTGGTTGCCGGGACGAAAGGGTATATTGTGGCAGAGGCGCCATGGTGGAAGACGACTTACTTTGAGGTGCATTATGAAGATCCCGGACGGGTGGATAAATATTCCGAGGGGTTCCTTGGGGACGGGCTGCGTTATGAGATCAGCGATTTTCTCACCATGCTAAGCGGGGGCGGCGATAATGGATTTAAGCTGACACGGGGGGAGTCGGCGGCGTTGGCTGGTATAATGGAGGAATTTTTGAAGGCGGAGGGACGGCGGATCTGCGACTGATCGCGGATGCCACAGAAAGGAAATGAGGGCGATGAAAATATGGGCGCATCGGGGATGCAGCCAGAGGTATCCGGAAAATACACTACTGGCGTTTGAAAGAGCGGCAGAGATTAAAGGTCTTGAGGGGATTGAACTGGATATTCAGCTTACTAAGGATGGACATATGGTGGTCATCCATGACGAGAGAGTGGACAGAACGACAGACGGTATTGGGGAAGTAAGACAGTATACTTTAGCTGAACTTAAGAAGCTAAGAATTGATGCCGGGAATGGGAAATATGAGCAGATACCGACGATGGAAGAAGTGCTGGATCTGCTTGGAGATAAATTGAAAAGCGGGTTGAGACTTAATATAGAGTTGAAGAATAGTGTATTTCCGTATGAAGGGATGGAAGAGAAGATCGTAGATTTGATACATCGAAGAGATCTTGAAAAGCAGATCGTGTACTCCACCTTTTATGCAATGTCTCTGCAGAAGATGCGGAAACTTGATCCGGATGCGGAACTGGGGATTTTAGATAGAAAGGTGTCAGATTGCTTATATAAATTAAAAGGCGGCTGCGGGGCAGATGCGTTACATCCATATTGGCAGGCATTAGATTTGCCGTTGGAAGAAATGAAGAATTATGCTGTGCGAGTGTGGATGAGCGGGCATCTCTATCCGGAGAAACCTACTGGAACGAGATTGGATATGGATGCGTTAGAGCGGCAAGGGATTACAGATATTATTTTGAACGAGCCAGAAGTGTATTTGTAAATAGGAGAGGGGTTCATTTTGAATAATAGGGAAACAAATGAAGGATATAATTTGTCCTGTGAAGAGTTAGAGAGACTTCAAGATGTTCAAAAAGAATTAATAAGCGAGGTAAAAAGGATCTGCCTCAAAAATAATATCCATTTCAATATGGTTGGCGGAACTATGTTAGGGGCGATCCGGCATGGCGGATATATTCCATGGGATGATGATGCGGATATTGGATTTCTTAGAACGGAGTATGAGAAATTCAGAAAAGCATGTAAAACAGACTTAAATCACGAGAAATATTATATGCAGGATTTAAGAGATACAGAGGGGTATCGTTGGGGGTACGGAAAACTTAGGAAAAAAGGCACTGAGTTTATTAGGCTTAATCAGGAATTTATGCCGTATGAGCAGGGGATTTTTATTGATTTAATGCCATTTGATAACGTGCCGGATCATATAGTTTTGAGAAAGATTCATTTTATAAAATGTTTTATTTATAGAAAGTTTTTTTGGTCAAAAGTCGGAGCGCAATCAGAGAGTAACAGGTTTATTAGGATAATATACAAACTCATGAGTTATGTTCCAATGAGGGTGCTTGTTGACCGCTATCAGAGATTTATTGATGCAGGTCAAAAGAAAAAAACAAAATTAGTCAGGATTCTTACATTTCCTACTCCAAAAGGAGTGTGTGGGTATGAACGAAAGTGGTATATAAAGCTTACTAAGTATCGTTTCGATGAATTGGTACTTCCAGGAGCTAGGGATTATGATGGTTATCTGACAGTTAAGTATGGAAATTATATGGAAATGCCGCCAGCGGAAAAACGAAAAACTCATCCTGTTTCAAAAATTAGATTTTAAGGAGTAAAAGAATTGGAATCATATAAGAAATATAAAGTGGGGTATACCGATGGAGTGTACGATTTGTTTCATATAGGGCATTTGAATATGATCCAGACAGCAAAAAAATATTCGGAATATCTTGTGGTCGGGGTACATGGGGATGATGTTGTGGAAGGGTATAAACATTGTAGACCTATTATTAATGAGAATGACCGAAAACGGATCATTGAGTCAATTAAAGGCGTTGACCGTGCTGTGATTAATCGTTTTAGAGATAAGTTAAAGCTTTGGGAATTATACCATTTTGATGTTGTTTTTATTGGAGATGATTGGAAAGGAACAGAACGTTGGAAACAGTTTGAAAAAATTCTTGCCGAAAAAAATGTAGATGTTATTTATGTTCCATATACAAATGGAATATCGACAACAGAAATCAAGAATAAAATCGTCGGAGGTGAAATTTAAATGAATCATCGGATAAAGATAGCGATTACAATGGGAGATCCAGCGGGAGTTGGAGCAGAGATTGTTGTGAAAGCACTAAGTCATATTGATGTTTATAGAAAATGTGTGCCAATTGTAGTGGGAGATTGTGCGGTGTTAGAGGATGCGCTTGAGTTCTGTGATTTGCCGCTTAGACTGCATAAAATCGAAAACACCGATGAAGCTATGGGAAAATTTGGGGAGATTGATTTTATTGATTTTGGATTTTTCGAGAAAAATGGTTGGGAATATAAGAAAAATAATGCGAAGTGCGGAGAGGCTTCTTTTAAATATATAGTATACGCAATTAATCTGGCAATGGAAAAAAAGGTTGAGGCCGTTATAACTGCGCCGATCAATAAGAAATCTTTGAGAATGGCAGATATCCCTTATGATGGACATACAGAAATATTTGCAGAGTATACAGGGACAAAAGATTTTGCTATGCTCCTTGCCAGCAAATATCTTCATGTAATTCATGTATCAACACATTGTTCTTTGAAAGAAGCTTGTGAAAGAGTAAAAAAAGAACGAGTATATAAGGTGATCAAGCTTGCAGAACGTGGGATGAAGGAGTTGGGTTATTCTAATCCAAAGATTGTAGTTGCCGGATTGAATCCCCATAGTTCAGAGGACGGCCTTTTTGGAGATGAAGAAGAAAAAGAAATCATTCCTGCTATTGAAAAAGCAAAAGAAGAAGGTATACAGGTAGATGGACCGGAGCCGCCGGATACAGTGTTTGTAAAATGTCAATCAGGGCAATATGATATTGTTGTGGCAATGTATCATGATCAGGGTCATATTCCGTTAAAGCTTAATGGGTTTGAGTATGATCACATGCATAATAAATATAATTCGGTAAGTGGTATCAATTGTACGATCGGATTACCAATAATACGTACTTCCGTAGATCATGGGACTGCATTTGGAAAGGCAGGAGAAGGCAGGGCTAATGAGGAAAGCTTAATTGATGCTATTTTTGCTGGAGTGAAGATGGTCGGAAATCGGAGTGTATAATAAATGAAAAAATTAAGTGATGATTGGATAGATATAAATAAAATCGTACTATATGGATGGGGGAATATTGGAAAAAAGTGTTTTCTTAAATTAAAAAAAGATTTTACTATTGTTGCAATTATAGAAAATGATCCGAGTAAACACGGCGAATTTCATGATATACCAATAATAGGTGCAAATAGTGCGTTGAATATCATGAAGTCGAACAAAATAGTAGTACTGACAGGAGGAAAAGTCTATAAAAAAATTGCAGAAAGCTTAATAGAAATCGGTCTAAAAGAATATATTGATTTTTGCTCAGTGGAATTTTTTATCTCAGAGTGGTATTGGGACAAACGTAAAGAAAATTGTTTGCTAGAAGTACATACAGCAGTTACTATGAGATGTACTTTTAACTGCAAAAATTGTAATATGTTTGTTCCTTATTATCATAGAAAGATTGACTATTCGTTTGATGAGCTTAAACAGATGTATGATTTGTTTTTTAAGTATGTGGATTATACTTTTTGTATAACCTTACTCGGCGGGGAGCCATTTATTAGTCCGATTTTGGGCGAGATTATTGATTATCTGGGAAGTCAGTATAGTGAAAAAATTGGTGTGATCAATATTATATCAAATGGGAGTATTGTACCTGATGATGCTTTGATAGAAGTAATAGTGCGAAATAAGGTTTTAGTATATCTTAGTGATTATTCTGCAACTATTTCATATAAATCAAAATTCATGCAAGTAGTTAAAAAATTGCAGGAGAATAATGTCGAGTTTGAGTTGCGTATTTCGGACAATTGGAAAAATTTTGGCTTTCCTGTTGCTGCACCCAATATTAACAGCCATGATATAGCAGAACATATGAGATCGTGTGCTCCTATATTCCATGGGTTAAATGATAATAAATTTTATTATTGCCATGTTGCATGGAGTGCAGAAAAGGCAGGATTATATCAGTTACCTGATAAAGATTATGTTGATTTAAATAGTCTTGATTTAAAAAATAAAAGAAAAATAATTCAACATGCCTTAGGAAATATGGAGAGTAAATATGTGAGTTTATGCAAAATATGCGGCGGGTGTGGAGATGACAATCCGGATGTTATTAAAGCGGCCGTACAGATGGAGAAATCATGAATCATTATCAGAAAGAAAAGGTTGAGTTTGAATCGAATTTTATAAAATATAAAAATAAGAGAATTGTTTTATATGGAATAGGAAGGTTTACTGCAACATTGGTGCCTATGTTAAACGATTGGAACATTGTTGGTCTTATGGATAAAAATCCGGAAAAGATAGGGACGTATGTTTATGGGTTACCTATTATTGGGCTATCGGAGATTGAAAGTAGAGCAGACGTGATTATTATTAATACGTCGGGAACTTATTGGGATTTAATATATCAGAGAATTAAGAATGTGAATCTTCCTGTTTATTTTAGAAATGGGGAAAAGGCAGAAGATATTACTTTTCAAGAAAAAACGGAATATTGGGATTCATCATATGAACAGCTTAAGTCTAATATAGATAACCATGATATTGTTTCTTTTGATTTTTTTGACACATTATTTATCAGAAAGCTTTATGTAGATAGTGAAATATGGGAATATGTAGCAGATGAAATCGACAATCCGGAGATTAAAAAACAATATTTGCATTTGAGAAAAAGTGTATATATAAACATTAGTGATGCAGTTCCTGATATATATGAGATATATAAAAATATATATTCCAATTCTTCAAAAATAAATATTGATACATTATTAAATAAAGAATTCGAACTAGAAAATAAATTTATTGAACCCAGATATGTAATGCTTTCATTGATGAAATATGCGATTGAGTCAGGGAAAGAAGTATATGTTATAAGTGATATGTATCTGCCAATAGATTTTTTTAGAAAGAAATTTGAAGAATATAATATTCATTTTCCCAAAGATCATATTTGGGTTTCGTGTGAGTATAATTGTACAAAGAGAAGAGGTGATTTATGGGAGAGATTTAAAAGTGGTGTGATTAAAGGAAAGACAGCGTTACATATTGGAGATAATGTGGAGGCAGATATAGATAATTGTATAAAGTATTCAAAAAGTGACACTTATTTTATTATGTCAAAAAATGAGATGTTGAATAAATCATCAATTAAAGGGTGTCTGGAACTTGCATGTAACGATTACCATAACATTATACTTGGATTATGCACATCCAAATTATTTAATGATCCGTTCGGATTGTGTAAAACTCAGGGGCAGGTGGTAATCAATAGCCGTAAAGTTTTTGGTTATTGTATTTTTGGCCCGATTATATTTAGTTTTATATATTGGATGCTGAAAAAAGTAGAAGTTGATGCGGTCAAGCATTTGTGTTTTTTGGGGCGAGATGGATTTTTTTTGAAGCAAAATTATGAATATATGATTCAGTTGTTAAATATAAAAAATCAAATAAATATTAGTTACGTTGAAACTTCAAGACAGATATTGATGTGTGCTAATATTGAAAATGAAAATGATTTTTCGGAATACATAAAAATGCCCTATGAGGGGAAATTATGTGATTTTCTCTGGGACAGACTTCGAATTGAAGTGTATAATAAAGAATTTACGCAAGATAGAGAAAAAAACATTAGTATGCCGCAGGATTATGAAAAAGTTCAAGAAAGTTTATTTTTCCATGAAAAAGAAATAAGAGATTATATTAAACTGACTAAAAAAATTTATAAAAGTTATTTAGAAAGTTATAATTTTGAAGAGAAAGCAGCAATTGTAGATCTGGGATTTTATGGAACGCCTCAACATTATTTGAGTAAATTGATGAAGAAAGAATTTATAGGATATTATATTGTGGCAAATAATTCCGACAGTAATCCGTTGAGTAGAGAGCATATTTTAAAATCATGCACTAATATTACAGCAGATAAAAGTTGTAAAAGTTCATATGTGCATAGTATGGGGTTGGCGATAGAAAGTTTTTTGACATCTCCACACGGTATGATTAAAGGAATGAATCATAGCGGATTTATATATTCTCCAAGTACAAATAATCAGATTTTCTTTGGAGATAAACTAGAGATTAATGAGGGTGTACAGCTTTTTATAAGTGATATGATTAAATTTCATTATAAGAGATTGGATGATTTGAATATCTGTATAGATAATTTTATTGATAAATGGTATGGAATATTATTAAAAAACAGCAAATTTACAGAAGATGTAAAACGTAGCTTTTATAATGATAATGCATTTATTCACCGTAGGCAGGAGAGAATATTTGAATAAAATTAGAGCCTAAAGATAAATATTATGGAAGGGGAGAGTGTTGTATGGCAAATAGATTTACCAGTTCATTTACAAAAAATTCTTATGACAAAACAAGCGAACTTATTGTATATGGCGCTAGTGTATATGGTGAAATTGCATTTTATACTTTGCAGACAATGGGTATTAAACCAGATTTTTTTTGTGATCGGGCAATTGAAAAGGACTATTATTTTGACGTAAAGGTAATCAGACCTTATGAATTAAATCTTCATAAAAATGCAATGATTATTATTGCTTCTTCTGATTATTTTCAAGAAATCCGGAAACAGTTAATTGATGCAGGTTGTAAAAATCTATATAACATGAATTATTTGTTAAATGTTAAGATAGATACGGAGGTATTGTCAGCCAGAGCCGCAGATTTTTATGACAAAAAGGAAGCTTATATCGCTATAGCGAATGCAGAAGACAGCGAAGAATGTTTAAATTTTCCGAGAATACAGTTTGTGGTAACATCGGCGTGTACTCTAAAATGTAGGGACTGTACAGCTTTAATGCAATATTATAAAACTCCCCAAAATTCTGATTTAGAATTATATAAAGCTGGTTTTGACCGCTTATTGAAATGTGTAAATACCATTTTTGATCTTAGGATTCTTGGAGGAGAACCATTCGTAAATCGAGATATGTATAAGATCATTGAATGGTATCATGATTCGGATGAAATAAAAATGATATCTGTATTTACAAATGGGACAATTATACCTGATGAGAATAATATTGGGCAGTTAAAACGGGAAAAAGTAAGGGTACATATTTCTGATTATGGATTTAACAGAGATAAAATATTGAAATTAAAAACCGTCTTTGATAAAAACAATGTTAGGTATTATGTACAACCTTATGATTTCTGGCAAGATTCGGGGAATCTATTAAAAAGAAATTATACGAAAGAGAAGAAAAGATACCTTTTTGAAAGGTGTCGTGAAAGGGAGTGTTTCTCGTATTTTAATGGAAGATTATATCATTGTCCAAGAGCTGCACATGGAATAAATATTGGAGCAATGCCAGATATAAAAGAAGAATATGTTGATTTGATGGATAATAGTGTATGTGATGATGAAATATTAAGACAATTAAAATTCCAGCGCAATAGAAATTATATTGATGCCTGTGATTATTGTGACGGGGTAGATAGTCATAAGTCAAAGTTAGAACCTGCAATTCAGATTAGTCACTATAAGAAGTTCAGTGAATAAAAATTGGAGGATAAAAAAATAGTGGATAGTTCATATTATGTGAATGCTGAAACAATTGAAAAATACTTAGGACACAGAAATATTTATGTATTTGGAACAGGAGTAGAAGCAGAGATTCTGACAAAGAAAGTCGGGGATTTTATAAATATAGTTGCTTATCTTGATAATTTCAGATGTGGGAAAAATAATTTTTTTTATAGAAAGAATATTTATAATGTGGATAATTATCTAAATATTGTAGATGATTCTAAGGCTATTGTTATCGCAACATATAGATTCGGAATGGAAATAGAAAATCAGCTTATTAAAGTTGGATTAGTTAAAGGGAATGACTTCTATTTTTGGGATGATGCAAATTTATATATTCAGGATGACATAACGACAGAATATATTAAATTCCTTTCTGAAATTTGGTCGCTAGAGAAAAAATGCAATAGTGCGTCTAAAATTATAGTTCCATTTGATAATAAGCACGATACTCAACCCATTATATTTGCATATTTTGCAAATTATCTGGCAAAAAAATATAATGCTTCGATTAGTGCATATTTGCGTATGCTTATAGAGAAGAAAGATGTATCGCCGGTTTTAGAGAAAATATATAAGGCCATTAATATTAATGAATTTATTGATTATAGACTATCAGATGAGCAGTGTAAAAAAGTTGAAGTTATATACAATTCGTTGTCGGATGAACTATACACGTGGGAAGATTGGAATAGAGTTACGATTTACGGAATTCATTTCGGAACAACTTTTATCAGGCATTATAATAGGTACTTTATACCACAATTTGATCTGAAAAATGAGTATACAAATGATTTTTTAAAAAGAGCAGTGTCAATGGTAGTTTTTTGGTACGATTATTTTAATAATAATGATGTTAAAACAGTAATTTTAGGAGATGGAGTAGCATCAGATGGTTATATAAGAGATATTGCAATTAGCAAGGGAATTCCATGCTATACATTTTGTTACATGATGGAGCGTCTCTGTCTGGATTACTATATTGGCAGATCGTATCAGTATTTTGACAAATATTGGTCTCAACTTACAACAGATGAGCAGATAAAGGGAATAGAATGGTCTAAAAAGCATCTGGAGAATAGATTGCAGGGAAGCCTTGACGAGGTGTTTAACATAAGCAGAAAGAATTTTACATTTGCTCTTGAAAAGAAAAATGAACGTATATTGGAAGTAAATAATAAATTGAAAGTGGTGATATTTCCCCATATCTTTGAGGAAGATAGTTATTTGTGTGGAGAGCATATTTTTGATAACTGCTATTTTGAATGGCTGTGTCATCTGGGAGAACTATCAGAAATGACACCGGATTATGACTGGTATATGAAAGATCATCCTGATGGCAGAAGAAGGGATTTTATTATTTGGGATATGATTACCAGAAAATATCCGAAGATCAAGAGAATCCCTGCGGCAATATCTCCGCATCAACTGCGCGATGAAGGGGTAAAGTATGCATTAACTGTTTGCGGGACGATTGGTCAGGAATATCCTGCAATTGGTATACAGGTAATCAATGCGGGGCGGAACCCTTATGATTGCTTTGACTTTACATGGAATCCGAGAAATAAGGAAGAGTATGACAACATTATATTGAACCTTCGAAATCTTAAGCCCAAGAAAGATATTGAAGGACTTTACAGATTTTATTGTCTACGCTATTTATATTATGAATGCGCGGAGGATATATTTAATGATTTTTTTAGCGATTATCCATGTCTTCAGATAAACCGGCTTGTTGCGGAGTCGATGGATAAGGAATTGGGAACCTGGTTATATGAAGAGTTCATGAAAGAATGGACGGAAGAAAAGCATCAGAAAATTGTGGATGGCATAGAAGCTTTGTTGCAGAAACTGGATGACAGAAAACTGGATGTATTGTATCGGAAAAAGAGGACAGAAAATGAACTTTGAATATATGCTGACAATTATTATTCCTGTATATAACCGTGCTGAATTTGTCGGGCGGTGTCTTGACAGTATATTGTGTCAGAATATTTATGATCTTGAGATTATATGTGTCAACGATGCATCAACAGATAATACAGAAAACGTTCTAAAAAAATATACGGAAAATTATAATAATGTTCATGTATATACAAATGAGTGCAATAGAGGTCAAGGTTATTCCCGTAATCGCGGAGTAGAGTTGGCATCAGGAAACTATATTTGGTTTGTGGATTCAGATGATATGGTAGATTCAGAAGCTATATCTGAACAGCGAAAGTACCTGGCAGAGAATGATATTGTTTATTTTGATTCTGTCAGGGTGGATGAACGAGGAAAGATTTTCCGGCCATCTGGGATTGATGAACAGCTTATTCCGATAAGTGGAGTAGAATTCATTCAAAGAGGATTTGCTACAGCTTCATCATGTTTTCAGGTGTTTAGAAGAACATTTTTGATTGAAAAAAATGTTAGATTCAGAGAGGGATATTATGCAGAGGATTGGGTATACGGTATAAAATCGCTTGTTCTTGCTTCTAGGGCAGTATATTTAAAAAAAACATTTTATATTTACATTAAAAGCGAGAATTCCATAAGTAATAATGAACGGAATGTATATGCCTTCAAGGGATTGTTTATGGCGTTGAGTGATCTGGATGAATTTTGTTGCAGCTGTGATTGGGATGATTCAACCTGTCAAGTATTGATAAGAGAATATGCACGGCTATACAGGTATGTCAAAAGAAATTACAATATTTTTCATGAGAAAGAACTTGATGAATGGGTGAATACTTTGGAGGAAAATCAGAAACATCTGTATTGGTTTGTTAAGGCAGATTTATTCGGAAGGAAATTTACTCAGAATATGAAATGGGAAATTTTGGAACAGATTAAGTCTGCAGAGGCAGTGTATATTTTTGGTGTTGGTGATGTGGCGATGGAAGTGATTCCAGTGGTTGATATGCTGAATAAACGAGTGAAGGCATATATTGTTTCAGATTATATTCCGATTGGAAAAAAAGCTTATTACGGAGTTCCGGTATATCATCTTTCAGAAATTAAAGATATAGAAAAAAACGATTTGATTATAGTTGCTGTATTGAATCGTTATAAGGCGGATATTTCTAAAAGTTTGGATGCGAAAGGTTATTCAAATTATGTTCTCTTACCTGCAATAAAATAGTAGAAAGTAATAGATTATAATTTGATTTGGGTGCGTGTAAAAGGGGTTAGTTTAGGGTAAGAGAAAGCAATGGATATTAGTAAATTTATTATTGATGAATCATCAACTGTTTTAGATGCTATGAAGCAATTGGACAAGGTTGGAAAAAAAATTCTCTTTGTTGTTAAAAAGGACAAGCTTTTTGCCGCCCTGACGGATGGAGATATCCGTAGGTGGGTTATTGATAAAGGAGATTTGAAGTCACCCATAAAAATGTTGGCGAATTATTCTCCTTTATACAAGCATTTAAATGACGAACGAGAAGTTGTTATGCAATATATGCGGGATAATTCTATAGAAGCTCTGCCGCTCTTAAATGATGAGGGGGAAGTTAAAAAGATTGTTTTTTGGGATAACACAGAATGCGGGTATATGATGAATAAGGTATCACTACCTGTGGTAATGATGGCAGGAGGGTATGGGAAAAGATTATATCCGTATACAAATATATTGCCCAAACCGCTAATTCCGATAGGAGAGATTCCAATAGCTGAACATATTATAAATAATTTTTATAAACAGGGATGCGAAGCATTTTACTTAATTGTAAATTACAAAAAAAATATGATAAAGGCCTATTTCAATGAAGTGAAAAAGAAGTATCGGGTTTTCTATGTGGATGAAGATATTCCGTTGGGAACGGGGGGCGGTCTGGGTTTATTAAAAGGAAAGATTGATTCTACATTTATATTAACGAATTGTGATATTTTAATCCGTGAAGACTTTTTTGAAATATATGAATTTCATAAACAGCAGAAAAATTTAATAACGATGGTATGTTCCCTTAAGAATTTTTTGATTCCATATGGTGTAGTTGAAATGGGAGATGACGGATGTGTTGAAGAGATGAAGGAGAAGCCGGAAATTCCTATTTTGACGAATACGGGATGTTATATTGTAGAACAAAAGATTATGGAATATTTGACGGAGGAAGAGGTAGTCAGTTTTCCGGAAATTATAATGAGATGTAAAAATAGAGGAGAAAGAGTAGGGGTGTATCCGATTGGTGAAAATGCATGGCTTGATATGGGGCAATTCGATGAAATGGAAAATATGAAAAAGCAGCTAAAATTGGAGTGATAAGTAATTATGGAAGATATTGTTTTGCTTGGTTGTGGAGGACATGCCAGATCGGTAGTAGATTGTATTGAGCAAAATGATGAATTTAATATAGTAGGATTTGTCGACAATAGCAAGGATAGTAGTTTTGTTTATCGAAATTATAGAATTATAGGAAATGATGATGATTTGCAAAAAATATATGACTCTGGTATCCGATATGCTTTCATAAGCATTGCATATTTAGGGAAAGGTAATATTCGTAATAGATTGTATGAAAAGTTGAAGAGGATTGGTTATCGGTTGCCTGCAATTGTGGACGTTTCTGCATTGGTAGCGAGAGATGCACAGATAGGAGAAGGAGTATTTGTTGGAAAGAATGCGGTTGTCAATTCAAATGCTGTCATTGGAAAGATGGCAATAATAAATACGGCTGCTGTTGTTGAGCATGATTGTCAAATAGGAATGTTTTGTCATATTGCGGTTTCGGCGGTAGTATGTGGTGCATCCAGGATAGGCAGTAATACTTTAATTGGAGCAAATGCAACAATAATTCAGTCAGTTAATATAGGAAAGAATTGTATTATAGGTGCGGGAAGTGTTATTAAAAAGAGTGTAGAGGATGATAGAGTAATTAAATTTAGGCTATATGAGTGATTGTTGCATCAGAACAGGAGGCAGGTTGACAGGAAAAAGTATGAATAGAGTATATATTATAGCAGAAGCGGGAGTGAACCATAACGGAAAATTAGATCTAGCATTAAAATTAGTCGATATTGCCAAAAGCGCTGGTGCAGACGCTGTGAAATTCCAAACATTTAGTGCGGATAGATTAGTGACAAAGACAGCCTCAAAAGCAGATTATCAAAAGCAGTCGACCGATAAGTCACAAACTCAATTTGAGATGTTGAAGACTTTAGAATTATCACAAAGTGATTTTATAAGATTAAAAGAATATTGTGATCAATGTGGAATAGAATTTCTTTCATCACCATTCGATGTTAAGAGTATATATTTTTTGAATGATTTAGTAAAAAGATGGAAAGTGCCTTCTGGTGAAATAACTAATTTCCCATATTTAGTTGCAATAGCAAAAACAGGAAAGCCGGTCATCTTATCAACAGGTATGAGTACGCTCTCGGATATAGAGTGTGCAGTGGGAGTGCTGAGAAAATACGGTACAGATGATATTATTCTTCTTCAGTGTAATACGCAGTATCCGACTCCATATGAGGATGTGAATTTGAATGCAATACTGACCCTGAAAAATCAGTTTAACCTTGCAGTGGGATATTCAGATCATACATTGGGAATTGAGGTTCCTATAGCGGCAACAGCTATGGGGGCGTCTGTTATTGAAAAACATTTTACTTTGGACAAAAAGATGGAAGGACCGGATCAGAAGATAAGTTTAGAACCAGACGAATTAATCAAAATGGTTCGCTGTGTACGTAATGTTGAGAAATCTTTTGGGGATGGGAAAAAGGAGCCGTCTGTTTCAGAAAGAGAAAACATAAATATTGTACGGAAAAGCATAGTGGCGACTAAAAATATAAAGCGCGGAGAAACGCTTACGGAGGAGAATTTAACTACAAAACGTCCTGGTAATGGAATTTCTCCGATGGAATGGAAGCATGTCTTAGGACAAAAGGCAATCCGTAATTTTGTGGCTGACGAGCTGCTTCAAATATAAAGGTGGTAAATAGGGCGTGAAAAAAATATGTGTTGTTACAGGGACAAGAGCGGAGTATCATTTGTTGTTTCCTTTGCTTAAAAGGTTGAAAAAAGACTCCGAACTAGAGCTAATTCTAGCAGTAACGGGATCCCATTTAAATGAGAATTATGGGAATACATACAAAGACATAGAAAAAGACGGTTTTATAATAGACGTGAAAGTTGACATCTTACAGAGAGAAGATACAATTCATGATATTAATGTTGCGATGAGCAAAGCAATAGAAGGATTTGATTCTTTCTTTTCTAAAAAGAAACCGGATCTTGTGGTTTTACTGGGGGATAGATATGAACTTCTTTCTGTGGCAGTTGTGGCTATGAATTATCAGATTCCAATTGCTCATATACATGGCGGTGAAACGACAGAAGGTGCTATAGACGAGGGGATTCGTCATTCAATAACCAAAATGAGTTATTTGCATTTTGCAAGTTGTGAAGAGTATCGGAACAGGATTATTCAATTAGGAGAGAATCCTAATAGAGTATTTAATGTGGGCGGACTTGGTGTTGAAAATATAAAACAAGAGAAACTGATGACTTTGTCCGAACTGGAGGAATCATTAGATTTTTCCCTTAAGGAAAGATTCGCAGTGGTGACTTTTCATCCTGTAACATTAGAAGACAACACGGTTGGCGATGAATTTTTAAAAGTACTTCAGGCATTGGAGCATATAGATAATTTGAAAGTCATTTTTACTAAGGCAAATGCAGATACCGGAGGTATGCAAATAAACTCTTTGATTGACGCGTATGTCAGAGAAAGATCTGATAAATGTATCGCTGTATATAGTTTGGGATTAATTAGATATCTTACGGCATTAAAATATGCAGCGATTGTAATTGGAAATTCTTCCAGTGGAATATTAGAGACTCCTTCTTTTGCAGTTCCGACGGTAAATATAGGGGATAGGCAAAAGGGGCGAATACAAGCTAAAAATATAATTAATTGTCAGACTGAAACGAAATCAATTATAGATGCAATAAGAAAAGGATTAGATGAAAAGTTTAAAGACTACGTTGCAGATACTATTAGTCCATACGGAGACGGGCATGCATCAGAGCATATTGTCAAAATCATAAAACAGACCTTGCTTGTATCACATATTAATTTGAAAAAGCAGTTTTATGATATTTCGATTCATTAATAAGAGGAGAGAAACATTGTTATCATTACCAAAAACTTTTATGCCAGACAGAAAAGTAGTTTGTATTCAAGGACTTGGCTTTGTAGGTGCGGCAATGGCATTAGCAGTTGCAAACGCAAAAGACGCAAAAGGTCAGCCTTTATACAATGTTATAGGAGTAGATGTGCCTAATGAAGCAGGTCATCGGAAAGTTATGTCTATAAATAATGGGGAGTTTCCTTTTGAAAATAACGATAGGAAAATACAGCAGGCACAAAAGGAGGCTTTTGTAAATGGCAATATTTGGGCGGTTGCAGATGACAGAGTATTTGCATTAGCTGATATTGTGGTTGTTGACATTAATTTAGATATTAAATATGGCGAAAAAGATGAACCAATTCTAGACTTGGTTTTATTTAAGGAGGCTATGCGCACTCTTGGCAGTTATATAAAAGAAGGTACGCTGGTGATTGTTGAAACAACTGTTCCTCCGGGAACGTGTGAAAAGATAGTAAAGCCGATAATTGTTAATGAGTTTATACGCAGAGGTTTAAATTCGGATAAAGTTTTGATTGCACATTCTTATGAACGTGTAATGCCAGGAGAAAATTATTTTGATTCTATAGTAAATTTTTGGAGAGTGTATTCGGGCATAAATAAAGAATCTGCAGATCAATGTCAAACCTTTTTAGAGAACGTGATCAGAACGGATAAATATCCGCTTGTTAGATTACAGGGAACTACATCCACAGAGATCGCAAAGGTTTTGGAAAATTCATATCGTGCGGTAAATATAGCGTTTATGGAAGAATGGGGAAGATTTGCAGAAGAAATAGGTGTGGATCTTTTTGAAATTATAGACGCTGTCAGAATGAGACCGACACATTCTAATATGCGCCAGCCCGGATTTGGGGTGGGAGGATATTGTCTTACCAAAGACCCTTATTTTGCCCCCTTAGCGGCAAAAGAGATATTTAAACTTGACGGAATGGAATTTGTGTTTAGTACAAATGCAGTCCGTATTAACAATGTTATGCCGCTTGTCAGTTTAAATAAAATAGAGAAACTATTGGGAAACAATTTAAAAGGAAAAAATCTTTTAGTTCTAGGTGTCAGTTATCGTCAGGATGTTGGAGATACTCGATACTCTCCAACAGAAATATTCGTCAGGGAAGCATTAGAGCGGGGAGCCAGAGTTGTTTGCCAAGATCCATTGGTATCTGACTGGATAGAAATGAATTTGCCAGTACTTTCAAAAATGCCTGATTTTTGCGGGTTTGATGCAATAGTATTTACTGTTCAGCATAAAGAATATTTAGATATTGATTTTCAAAAGGTTGACTTAGATGATGGTACTTTGATTTTTGATGCAAATTGTGTTTTGGAAAAAGAACAGCGTCAGGCAATAAAGAATCGGGGAAGAATCATTTTGGCAAGTATAGGGAGATAGAATAATATGAAAGCGTTGATTACAGGTGGGGCAGGTTTTATAGGTTATCATTTGGCAAAAGAACTTCTTGATAATGGATATGAGGTCGTTTTGGCCGACAATTTTTCAAGAGGTGTGGAAGATAAATTTTTAAAGGACTTAGAAAAAGATGTAAGGATTACCTTTTTTACGATTGATTTAATGTGCCAGGAAAACGTAACTAAACTGGGGGATGATTATGATTATATTTTCCATTTTGCAGCAATTATCGGTGTACAAAATGTGTTGAATCATGCATATGATGTGTTGGAAAAAAACGTAAGGCTGCTTTTTAATTTAATAGAGTTGGGGCATATGCAAAAACATTTAAATAGGTTTGTTTTTGCTTCTACAAGTGAAATATATGCAGGAACATTGCGGTATTATCAGATGGAAATTCCAACACCCGAAACAACACCGCTGACGATTACCCCATTGGATAATCCAAGGACAAGTTATATGTTGTCAAAAATATATGGAGAGGCTGTTATGAATCAAAGCGGATTGCCATTTACCATCATCAGGCCGCATAATTTTTATGGTCCGAGAATGGGGATGTCACATGTAATTCCGGAATTATTGAGAAAAGCTTTTGAGGCGAAGAATGGAGAAAAGCTGGAAGTTTTTTCTGTAGATCATTGCAGAACATTTTGTTATATTTCAGATGCAGTAAAAATGATAAGATTATTGGCTGAAAGTGATAAGACATTGGGAGAAGCTTATAATGTTGGAAATCAGCAGCCGGAAGTTTCTATTTTGAAAGTGGCTGAAATGATTTTAGAGATTACTGAAAAAAAGCTTTTTATTGATGTAAAACCGGCTACAACAGGTTCTCCGTCCAGAAGATGCCCTAAAATGTCAAAAGTTGAGAATTGCATTGGTTATAGCGGACAGATAAATCTGAAAGATGGAATAAAGAAAACATATAGTTGGTATAAAAAGAATGTATTCGAAGGTAGTGAGGTGAGTGCAAAATGATCCCATTGGCTGTGCCTAATCTAGAAGGACGGGAAAGAGAATATTTGAATCGCTGCATAGATACTACATTTATTTCGTCCGTTGGAGAATATGTGAATAAACTGGAAGAATTGACAGCACAGAAGACAGATGCGAAATATGGCGTTGCAACATCAGCAGGAACCACGGGACTGCATGCCGCTTTGGTAGGATGCGGTGTTGAGGAAGGCGAAATTGTTATTATTCCTACATTTACTTTTATTGCAACAGCAAATGCAGTTGCACATTGCAAGGCAATTCCCTGGCTGATAGATATTGATTCTTCTAATTGGTGTATGAGTGCACAGAATCTGGAAGAGGAACTTTCTAGAAAAGTAAAAATGATAGACGGTAAGGTCATACACAAGGATTCTGGCAGGCGAGTGGCGGCAATCATGCCGGTATATACACTGGGTGAAATACCGGACATGGAGAAAATCGGGGAAATTGCCAGAAAATATAATCTCCCGTTAGTTGCAGATGCAGCAGCAGCGGTGGGGGCGGAGTATAAAGGGATTAAAATTGGCAAATTAGCTGATTTGACTGTTTTGTCATTTAACGGGAATAAAACTGTAACAGCTGGCGGCGGCGGAATGGTTTTAGGAAATAAAGAAGAATTAATGAAGAACATAAAACATATAACAACTACAGCCAGAGTTACATCCGAGTATGATCATGATATGGTGGGATATAATTACCGTATGACAAATGTTCAAGCTGCCATAGGATGCGCCCAAATGGAACGTATGGAAAAGCTGGTAGACAGAAAACGTAAAATTCGCAGCTATTACAATAAAGAATTCAGAAAAATTGAGGGGATTTCATTATTCCCGGAAAATAGTAATGTAAGGAGCGCCTGTTGGTTTTCTGGATTGGTATTAGATAAAGGCGGGATTGAAATAGTCAGAGAGCTTTGTGCCAGTTTGAGAGTAAAAGGCATAGAAAGCAGAAGCTTCTGGAAGCCAGTTCATTTACAGAAACCATATATGAATTCGATTAAGGCTGATTCGCTTGAGAGAGCGGAGCATTTATGGGATAAGATAATCACCTTGCCTTGTTCAACCAATATTTCAAATAGTGAACTGGAACAAGTTGTAAACGCTGTTAAAGAAGTAATTAATTGAAAGGAATAAAAAACACATCCTATGAGAAATTTAGCAGTGATACCGGCCAGAAGTGGTTCAAAGGGTATAAAGCATAAAAACATAAAAACGTTTGCAGGTAAACCTTTGATGGTATACACAATTGAGGCTGCAATAGAGTCAAATCAATTTGAATGTATACATGTGTCGACAGACAATTTAAAATATGCAGATATTGCCAGACAAAATGGCGCTGATGTGCCATTTTTGAGAAGTGAAGAGCTTTCGGCTGATGAGGCTGATACATGGAAAGCAGTAAGATATGTGATAAGTGAATATCAGAAATTGGGAAAAGAATTTGATACGGTTACGGTATTGCAGCCGACGTCTCCTCTTAGGACGGCAGAAGATATTATAGCAGCTTATCATATATTTGAAAAAAAAGATGCGGAGTTTGTTGTGAGTGTCTGTGAGACTGATTATTCGCCATTGTTGTGTAATGTTTTGCCGGAAAATGGTTCGTTAAATAATTTTATTGACTTAGATATTGTAGGGAGAAGACAGCAGTCGCCGCGATATTATAGGATCAATGGGGCAATTTATATCCAGAGTGTTAATTTGTTGATGAGAGAAGGGAGATTATACGGAGAAAAGTCGTTTGCATATATCATGAAAAAAGAAAGATCGATTGACATAGATGACAATTATGATTTTACGATAGCTGAATTATTGCTTTCAAAAAAATTGGATATGTTAGGGAGAATAGGACAATGAGATATTGTAAAAAATGTGTAATGCCTGATACAAGACCAGGCATCCGTTTCGATGAAGAAGGAGTATGTTCGGCTTGCCGGTCTTATGAAAAGAGAGCGTCTGTTGATTGGAATAAGAGATACAGAGAGTTAGAAGAACTATGTGATAGGTATAGAGGCAGTAATGGAAATGGTTATGACTGTGCTATTGCTGTATCCGGCGGGAAAGATTCGCACTTTCAAGTACATCTAATGAAAAATGTGATGAAGATGAATCCGATTCTCTTTTCAGTAGAGGATAATTTTCCAATGACAGAAGCAGGAAAGCATAATATAAAAAATCTTTCTGAAGAGTTTGGCTGTAACATCATTAGTATGAAACCAGATATTCGAATTCAGAAAAAATTGATGAGATATACATTTGAAAGTTACGGAAAACCAACATGGTATATTGACAGATTGATATATACATATCCATTGCATATGGCGGTCAGATTCAATACACCTTTATTGGTCTATGGTGAAAATGTAAGTTATGAATATGGTGGTGGAGATTCCAAGGAAACTTATTCGGCGAAGGAGCTTTTGAAGAATGGTGTTGCAAGTGACATTTCCGATGAGGAACTGATTTCTAAGGCAGGTATAACTGTACAGGAATTATATATGACAAAGGCGCCTTCTTTGGAAGAGATGGATAAGTTGGATCCCATATACATATCATACTTTTTACCATGGAATAGCTTTGCTAATTATGAATTTGCAAGGAAGCATGGTTTTCATGATCTGTCACACGAATGGGAGAGATCACATCATATTGAAGATTTTGACCAGGTAGACAGCAGAGCATATCTTGTGCATCCATGGATGAAGTATCCTAAGTTTGGGCATGGATCTGCTACAGATTATGCGGCGAGGATGGTGAGATACGGGATTATTACAAGAGATGAAGCTATAGAGTTAGTTAAAGAGCATGATTGCAAACTGGATTCACTTTGTGTACGTGATTTTTGTGAGTTTACAGGCTATACAGAATCAGAATTCTGGGCGATTATTGACAAATTTTATAATACCGAGTTATTTCGGAGAAATGAAATAGGAGAATGGATATTGAAAAATCCTATTTGGAAAATGCAATAATCTTGTCGATGTTACTACAGAAAATGTATTTTAGGAAGGAGTTGGCAGATGTTTCTATCAATTATTATTCCAATTTATAATCGTGAAGATACAATCGGAAGATGTTTGGATAGTATACTTGATCAAAGGCCAGAAGATATAGAGATTATTTGTGTTGATGATGGGTCTACAGATAGAACACGGGAAGTTGTGCAGGAATATCAACAAACAAATGCTAATATCAGAATGATTGAGAATCCTCAAAATCAAGGACGCTCTTATGCCAGAAATCGTGGGATGGAGATTGCACAGGGAAAGTATATTTGGTTTGTTGATTCAGATGACTATATTAGTAATGATGCGATTTCGTGGTTAAAAAGTTATTGTGATGGAAAAGAAATTGATGTAGTGAACTTTGATATAATCAATATAAGTGATAGAGGAAGGGAGCTTGGCACAAGAGAACTGGAGAGAACGGATGAAATTATGGAAGGAAAAGAATTATTTTGTTTGTTTTCTTCGGTAAATGCAGTAAAAGCATCAGTGTGCAGCCAAATATATTTGCGATATTTCCTTGAAAGTATAAAGTTAAAGTTTACAGAAGGGTATATAGCCGAAGATTCTGCGTTCAATTTAAAAGCGCTCATTCTGGCACGAACAGCGATATATATTAAGAAAGCATTATATATATATCTGATTGGTTACTCCACAGTTACAGAAACCAAAAAGGAAGACTACTTTAAGGGTTGGTTTATGGCATTCTATAACATTTGGTTTTTTTGGAAATCGCAAAAATGGTCGTGGCAAGTGTCTGAAAACATAGCGAGGTTTTTAATGACACGTTACAGATATGCAAAACAATACTACTATCCTGAGATTAGAGAGAAAGTGGATAAGTGGGCGAAATGTCAAGAAGATTCTGTATATAAATGTTATCTTTTCTTTAGGGAAGAAACCGGGGGGTATTATGTTAGGGAGTTGACTTCGGAGCAATATACGCGTATAAAAAGTGCTGAAAATATATATGTATTTGGAGCAGGAACGATAGCCAGGGAATTAGCTGATATTTTGGATCGGATGGAAAAAAGAATTCTTGCATATCTTGTTTCTGATTATACAAGCCGAAATCCAGAGTCATTGTACGGTGTTCCGGTTGTCAAGTTAAGTGAAATAGAAAATAAAGATAAAAATGCATGTGTAATTATTGCAACGATTCCCAGATATCACAATGATATTAAAACATTACTTACAGAAAAAGGATTAACTAATATATTGACGATTACTTAATATATGCCAAAAAGATTGAGAGGGCTATTGTTATGAAATGGAAAAATAGAGGGCATGAAGTTGAAAATGAGGCAGAACAAATAGTAGAAAGTTTCATGCGCCATGGTAAAAAGGTATTTATTTTTGGGGCAGGGCAAATAGGACGGTATTTAGAACCAGTGCTGAGTCATTATAATATTTTTGCAGGTTACATTGATAATAACCTGGAAAAAACTGTACAGGGGATAAATAATCAAAAGGTATATTCTCTGGAAGACTATGCGGCAAGAAGTGAGCAAGGCTGGATTGTGATTGCAGCTGCAAGAAAGAATATTCCGGCTATTGCAAAGCAATTATTGGATATGGGTTATATAGAGGCGGAAGATTTTTTTATATATTCTAATTTTGAAGGGAGAATACTTCCTATTCTTGCATTGTTTTTATATGATCAGATATTTATGACGGCGGTGCAAGTGTGTGTGACGGAACGATGTTCCTTAAAATGCAGAAAATGCGCGCATGCATGTTATGCTGTATCGAACAAAGCAAAAGATATGGAATTACAGAATGTCTTTTATAGTGCGGACTGTTTATTCAGTAAGGTGGATTATGTTAAGGAATTCGTCCTGATTGGGGGAGAGCCATTACTATATAAAAACTTAGCAGAGGCAATCAGATATATTGGTGAAAAATATAAGGATAAGATGGGATTTTTTTGTATAACAACTAATGGAACAATCTGTCCGAACCAAGAAATCTTAGATGCCTGCCAAAAATATGGGGTTCATTTTGAAATATCTAACTATTCGGTTCAAAATCCTTGGCTAGAAGACAGATACTGTAAATTAACAGAATTACTAGCGGAGAATAAAATTGAATATCAGTTGGGCAAAGCAGAGAAGCAATGGATGGATTACGGATTTGAATATGTAGACAGGGAAGAATCAGAAGAGGAATTGATTCAAGTGTTTGATAAATGCCAAACTCCATGTAAGGAAATAAGAGGAAGCAGACTGTACTTTTGTGTAATGGCACGAAGTGTTTCGGATAATTTGCAATTAGGTGTAGGAAAAGATGATTATCTGGATCTTAATATGTTGAGTGAAAGAGAATATAAAAATGTATTACTGGAATTTTCAATAGGATACTCAGAGAAAGGATACCTTGATATGTGCAAACATTGTAATGGGGCAGATGCTGAAAAATATTTAATTCCGGTGGCTGAGCAATTGTAGGAGTATACGAACAAGAGAGATTTTCAAATTTATGCAGGGATGAAAATGGAACGATTATTTTTATTTGGGACAGGGAAATTATCCGATAAATATACAAAATGTTTAGAACAGGTTTTGGTGAAAATTGACGGTTATATTGACAATAATGAAGATAAGTGGGGGAAGATTTTTCATAATAAAATAATTTATGGATGCAATGTATTAAAAGAGATGGAGAATTCAAAAATTCTAATAGCATGTGCTGATATTAAAGGTGTTACGCAGCAACTAATTCAGATGAATATGCAGGATAAGATTGTTTCATTGAATTCTCTTGTTGCAGGCTGTGAAGCATTGGAAATAGAGAGTGAAAAGATATATTTAAAGTGTTTAGACAGCTGTAAAACTCAGGAAAGGCTTATTATAATAGATAATCTTGAGGGAACGTGGGGAGGCGCTGAAGATTGGGTATGTAAAATCGCTCTCTCTTTGATAAATCGCAATTATGATGTCATTATAGTGGGAAATACTTCTCAGACATATACAGAGAAGTCTTTAAAACAGCATGTGTTGTACTTGGAAAAAGATGCGTTAGAAATGCATTTTAGGTTAATAGAAGAACTAATGCAAAGAAGGAGATTTATATTATTGAATATATGGAATTCAAATTTGTTGTGGGCTGCTTCTTATATCAAAAAAAAAATTCCTGCAGATGTGAAAATTGTATCAGTTCTTTTAAATGATGTAGAATCTTTGTATCGAGAACAGCAAGTATGGGATCATAGTATTGATCGATATTTATGCATTAGCAGCAGAATAAAAAATAATCTAATAGATTCTTATAGTATACAGGAACAGAAGGTATTTTATCGAATCCCTTTTGTTGAAAGAAAGAAAATTACTGAGAGAAAGTATACTGTGGAGGACAATGAAGCTCTTGCAATAGCGTATCCTTGTAGATTAGTTCGCGGTCAAAAAAGAGCTGATTTACTGCCTCAGTTTATGGCTAAATTAGAAGAGAGAAAAATTAATTATGTGCTCAATATAGTGGGAGACGGGACCTGTGAAGAAGAGATAAGAGGATATGTGGAACAAAATTGTTTAAACAATAAAGTTTTTATGTGGGGAAAACTATCAAGAGAAGAACTTTTTTACTTTTTAAACAAGCAGGATATTTATCTGAATTTTTCGGAATATGAAGGAATGAGTCTTGCGATGTTAGAAGCAATGGCAAGAGGATGTGTTCCGGTGGTTACAAATGTGAGCGGTGTGGCGGATGTTATAATAAACAGAGAAAATGGGTTTATTTCTGAAATTGGAGATTTGGATGAAATGGCTGACAATATCTTGTTTTTGGATAAGAATCGTACCATGTTAGAAAAATATGGAATAAAATGTAAGGTGGTTTTAAAAAAGTGCAATATAGACGATTATATGGATTATCTTGAAAATGTTATAAAGGCAGCGATCTAAGTGATAAAAAAATTTTTAGAAAGAAGGCGCCTGTTTTGAATATTGCTATCTTTGGTGCGGCAGGATTTATTGGGACAAATCTAACGATTAGGCTTGCCAAGGATCCAACAAATCATATTACGGTAATAGATAAAGAAATATATTTTTTTAAACACATTCTGGATATGAATCTTACGAATGTGGAAATAAGTATCGTTGACTTCTATAACGATATGAACCTCGATCATATTTTGAGAAATCAAGATGTGGTTTATCATCTTGTGAGTACGACGGCTCCCACAACATCTAATAAAAATATTTCTCAAGAATTATCAATCAATATAGAGTTTTCAGTATATTTACTGGAGGCATGTGTTCGACATAATGTACAGAAGGTTGTATTTATTTCGTCAGGTGGAACAGTATACGGTCGAAATGTGGTATGTCCTATAATGGAAGAAACCACATTGAATCCGATTAATGCTTATGGTCTTCAAAAGGTAACGATAGAAAAGTTATTGTACTTATATAACTATATGTATGGATTGGATTATAGAGTTATAAGATTTTCAAATCCATATGGACCGTTTCAACGACCAAATGGTATTCAGGGAGCTATTACAACATTTACATACAGGGCAATTAAAAATGAGACGATTTGTGTATACGGGGATGGATCTGTTGTCAGAGATTATATATATATCAATGACGCTATAGAGGCAATGTTAAGTGTAGTAAAAGGAGAAGCGCCTCATAGAATTTTTAATATTGGATGTGGTTATGGGACAAGTATTAATGGTGTTTTAGAAATTATCAAAAATATAACTGGGAGGGAATTACAAGTAATATATATGCCAGGGAGAATTGTAGATGTTCCTGAAAATTATCTGGATATTTCAAGATATGAACAATATTATGGAAAATTGAATTGCAGGAGTTTAGAGAAAGGGATATTTAAAACAGCAAAGTTTTTAAAGGAGTACTATAAAGATTATAATGGGGAGCGCTGAAATGAAAATAGTTAGTGTTATTGTTCCTATTTATAAAGGGAATCGTTATATACCGGATCTAATTTATATGATGGAAGAAAACTGGAAATTTGCAAATGCAGTGGAAACTGTGAAAATTGAACTAGTTATGATCAATGATTTCCCAACTGAAAAAATGATTGTAAAGCAACAATGGATGAAGAATATATCTTGTGTTCAGATTGTAAACAAAAGAAACCGTGGCATACATTTTTCCAGAGTGCACGGCTATCAGCGTTCGAAAGGTGACTATATTGTTTTTCTTGATCAGGATGATGTGATTAGTCCGGTGTATTTGCGAGAGCAACTGAAAAAGATAGAAGAATATGACATGTTGATTTGTAATGGAAAAAATCAAAGCAATTTGATTTATAGAAGTGATGAAGAATTAAAAAGAGCTGTTGATGGAGCGTATTATAAAAATGGATGTAACTGGATTGTTTCTCCGGGACAGGTTTTATTAAGAAGAGAAGCTGTTCCGGATGAATGGATTCATAATATAATGACGCAAAATGGTGCAGATGATTATTTTTTATGGAGACTGATGTTTTGCAAAAAAAGCAAAATAGGGATACATAATAAGAATCTTTATTGGCATGTGATCTCAGAGGGTAATACATCCAATGATCTCATAAAAATGTACAACTCTATTTTCGAAATGGCAGATATAATGAAAACTTTGGGATATTTGACATTGGAAGAAGAAAAGGAGATAAGAAAAAGAGGAGATTTGGTTAATGTTGAAGATGAAAAATATATGAAAGAAAAAAAATATAAGCATATTTTAGATGTATGGCTTGACCTGCATGATCGAAAAGTATCACTTGAAAATTTTTTGCTCCGTAAACATCTGTATAAGATCATAATTTATGGCGGAGGAATATTGGGTAAACATTTATACTACGAATTGCTGAATAGTAAAGTTAATGTGGAATGTTTCATGGATCAAAAAGGGCATGTTGGTTTTGAAAATGTGAAAACAGTTATTCCAGGAGAAAATATAGAGACAGTGGATGCAATTATTGTGACGCCTATTATGGAGTATAGACAAATCAGAAGTTATCTAAAGGAGATTTATGCATGTGCTATTATTTCTATTGAATCAATTCTTTTAAATGCTGATTGTACATTGATGGTTGAGTGAAAAAGAAGATAACAAAAGATCCGGAGAAGTAAAATGAGAATCATTATCTATGCAGTTGGTCGTATGTTTGAATATCATAGTGGGCAGATTGAGTGGGAGGATATCATAGCTCTTGCTGATAAGAATCCGAAAATTGAAACAAAAAAATATGGGTTTCCGGTAATAAAGCCTGATGTCATACGTGAGTGGGAGTATGATTTTATAGCTATTTTCTCAAATAAATATTTTGAAAAGATAAAAATGGAGTTAGTCGGTGAATATTTTGTACCAAAAGAAAAAATCATACCTTGGCGGGAAATTGTGCTTAAAGAGAGTGTGTCATCGGGGATTTTACAGCATTATAAGATATTTCTTAAAGAAAGAATGTGTAAAAGAGTATTAGTTTTTGAATTACCAATGATACATAAAAATTGTTTAATTAAAGAAGAATTGCTTTCATGGAAAGAGGGGATTTTGGACGGCGTCTGGAGCAGAGCTGAGGACCAGAATAAAAATTTATATGAAAATATCTATGAAAAGTTCGAAGAGTGCAATGAAAACTATGATGCTATATTAATGGGAAGTGAATTATGTTGTAGGGATCATGTATTAGAACAGATCAAGAGTCGAACCAGGTATATTCTGATTCATACAGGCTATTTGACCTATGAGATATCTGCTAAAAAAGCATTAGAAGATAAATTAAGACAGTGTGGGGAGGTTTCTTGTATTTCTGATTTGGAAGGTCTTTTTTGGATTGTAGATACGGAAAATAAGCAATTGACAGAAGATGTATCCATTTATGTTGTGACCCATAAAGATTATAATGTTCCGACAAATTACCCTTATAAACCGTTATGTGTAGGGGATTATCAAAAAAGAGGATATTTAACAGAGAGTATGGGGGAGAACATAGCATATTTGAATAAAAAGATTAATGAGAGTACAGCTTTATATTGGATTTGGAAAAATACGAATGAGAAATATGTAGGCATAAATCATTATCGAAGATATTTTTATAATAATGAAATCCGAAGTGTGGATAATTATTTGGATATAGAACATATATGTGAGATTTTTAAGGAATATGATATTATTCTGCCACAAGTATATTCGATGGCAGAGATGACAGTATTTGAACAGCTTCGGGCTACAATAAATCATGAATTGTTTGAAGAAGGCTATTCAATAATAAGGGATAAAATTGGAAAAGTTCATCCTAATTATTTGGAAGTATTTGACAGTGTCATGGAAGGAAGTAGAATATTTCCTTGTAATCTATTTGTGGCAAAGCGCGAAATTGTGAATCGCTATTGTGAGTGGCTGTTTTCTTTTTTGATAGAAGCGGCTGAGGAAATAGATGTTGAGAATTGTGATAATTATAGCAGGCGCGTTATTGGTTTCTTTGCTGAACGTATGTGGACGGTCTGGCTTAGAAGGAACAGAGTGAAAGTAAAGGAATTACCATATGTACAGATGTAATGTTCTCACATAGTGATTGGTAGAATAAATGATAAGCCGATTGGCGTTATATGTAAAAAATGCTAGTGAGAAAGGAATTAAGAGAGATATATGGAAGAGTTGATTAGAATTTGCCAGAATCAGAAAAATATCTATATTTATGGTGCTGGACGAAACGCAAAACTTGTCTATATTTTTTTAGAAAGACAGGAAATTTTAACAAAAGGTTTTATAGTGACAGAAATGTTTCAAAATCCTGAGACTTTGTTTGGACATGCTGTAATAACCATAGATAAGCTTCCCCGAAATGAGGATTATATAATTTTGGTACCAGTGTCAGAGGTGGGAATAGTTTTTAAAGAAATATGCAGTTATCTGGTTGAGAATCAGGTACATAATGTGTATTTTTTTACGGGAGAATTACTGGAACGTATAAGAAAAGAAGAAATGTTTTATAAAGTAAAAGATGTGTTGGATACTGGCATATATCATTTCGAGGAAAAGGTGCCTGTGGAAGATGGGTACACCATCTTTTCCATGAGGGAAGAAGGTGAAGAATATCATTGGCGTTTCCAAAGCAGAGCACTTGAGGAACCGGATATTAATATTCATCGTATTTCGGATTGCTTTTCAAAGATGTCTGCTCTTGAGGAATTTGAAAGACAATATGGAAAGTATCATGTATTTGAAACCATGGAAGCTAGAGAAAGTGAAATGAAGAGAATTGGTACTGTATATATGGCCTGTAGTCATGTGGATAAGATTGGGTTACATAACTCGCTCCCTGCCTGGATAACGCCGATACAGGTCGGAGCGGAGCTTACGGATAGAAATCTCTGCGAAGTGAGAGATAATACTGGTGAGAACATTTCGGCGAGAAACAGGAATTATTCGGAGTGCACCGCACTTTTTTGGATGTGGAAAAATGCGCCGAGGGTAGATTATATTGGATTGTGCCATTACAGACGTCATTTTAATCTGAAGGAAAATGGAATTGGACAGATGGCAGCTTCAGGTCTGGATGTATTAGTTACAGCGCCGACTTTTGTGAATGAAACAATAGGAAACTTTTTTTCAACATTAACGCCAAAAGTGGATTTGAAGGTGATGTTAAAAGTGATAGAGGAAGTCTATCCTGAATATAAATCAACGGCAGAAAGGTTCCTTGCTTCAAGATTTTATCCGCCGTGTAATCTATTTATTATGAAATATGGAGTTTTTCAGGAATATGCCAGATTTGTGTTTTCTGTAACATTTGGAATAGAACGGTTTTATGACGATCTTGGTTTTTGTCGAGAGGATCGTTATATGGGATATATTATCGAATGTTTATTGGGAATTTTCCTGATGAAGAATAAAGATACACTAAAAATTGGTTATACAGATATGAAGTTTTATTCGTAGATTGGAGAAAGGGAATATGCCAAAAATTTCAGTTATTATGCCTTCTTTAAATGTGGCGCCATACATAAGGGAATGTATGGACAGCGTAATCTGTCAAACTTTAAATGACTTGGAAATTTTATGTATTGACGCAGGCTCTACGGATGGTACAAGAGAGATTTTGGAGGAATATGCGGGTAAGGATGCACGTATTCGACTAATAGAATCTGATAAAAAGAGTTATGGTTATCAGATGAATCTCGGACTAGAAGCTGCTGCGGGGGAATACATAGGGATTGTAGAAACGGATGATTTTATTCTGCCGGAAATGTTTGAGGAGCTGTATGCATGTGCCAAAGAACAGGATGCTGATTTTGTGAAATCGGATTTTGATGTGTTTACTACGTTTTCAGACGGCAGGAGATTTTTTTTGCGATATCCTTTGAAGATGGGAAGCAGCGTAAAATATGATCAGATTTTCACGACGGCAGATTACCTGGAAAGTATGCTGTCCATAGATGTTTTTATTTGGAATGGCATTTATAAAAAAGAATTCCTGCAGAACAACCAAATCAGATTTCAGGAGGCGCCAGGAGCGGCTTTCCAGGATTGTGGCTTCAGATATCAGATAGCGTTGTGTGTGCAGAGGGGGTATTTCCTGTCTCGTTCTTTTTATTGTTACAGACGGGATAATATTACATCATCCACTTATAACAGTAATAGTGTCCTATATAATTTGGCTGAGTGCCGGAATTTGCTTCATGTGGTTCAGAAGAGGGGAGCAGAGATAGAGCAGATGGAGTTTCTGGCAAGAGAAATTGCGGTGATCGCTCACCGGCCGTACATAGAGCTGTTGACTTGGGGTAGTCCGGCAGAAGGGACGAAAGAGGCTCTAGAGGAGTTCAGGGTATTGCTTAAAGAATTTATGGAACAGGGCATATTAAACAGAAGTACGGTGACGGAAGAAATGTGGCTGGAGATTAAAATGTTTGTGGAGCAGCCTAAGTTATATGACAGCTATGCACATTTTCAGGCTAAAGTTAAGGCAGAAAATCTTAGGGAGTTTTTAGACATGGCAGCTGCCCAAAAAGAGATAGTTCTTTTTGGAAGTGGATATAAGGGTGCTTGTGTATATTGTCTTCTTCGTAATAATGGTGTGAATCATATTGCGGCATTCAGTGATAATAATAAGAAAAAGTGGGGCAGCCTCTATCTGGGGCATAAGGTAGAGGCGCCAGAGGATGCAGTGAGGAATCATTCGGAAGCTTTGTTTTTGATTGTCTGCGGAGGATATTCAGCAGATGTACAGAGGCAGCTGCGCGGTTACGGTTTGCCTAAGGAACGTGTTTTAATCTATCGTTGGACAGATATTCCCATGGACTGTACAAATATGGTAATACGAGAGGCTAATAAAAGAATAGGGAAATAGACTATGTGCGTGGCTTAGAAGACAAAGTTTTTCATAGTAAACATTTGGGAAGGAATATCTATGCAGACAAGACAAATGCGTATGGTAAATACGGTGGCGGCGCTGGAGCGGCTTCTGGACGCTTATGATGAAATAAAGCTATATGGAGCAGGCTACTATCTGAATGTTGTTCTCGAAGGGCTTGAAAGTCTGGATCCGGGATATCTAAGCAAAATAAAGTGTATCCTGGTCTCGCATTCGGAGGGGAATCCGGACAGGACGAGAGGATTTCCTGTTATGGAATACCAAAAGGCACAATTGAAGCCAGGGGATTGTGTATTGCTGACGTTAGGGTTTCGGTTTGCAGAAGAGGTTTATCAGCTTTTGAAAGAGACAGGAGCCTGTATTTTCCAGATCGATTTTAACCTGTTTCAGGAAGGAGCGTACCGGGAGGTAAAGGAGAGCATACAGCCCTTTATAGATGACTTTCCGGAGAATTTATCAGGGTTGAATCTGCCAGAACATGAAGAAGGGATCATTGCGTGGACATGCTGGTGGCAAGGCGAGGAACAGGCTCCGGCGATGGTCCGTGTCTGTCTTGCAAGCCAGAGGAGAAATCTGCCGGAGGGTGTACGGCAGATCATTATCACGGAAGATAACTGCGAGGAGTACCTAAGCCTACCGGAGCACATCACAGAGAAGGTGAAAGACGGACGGATCTCCCTGACAACCCTGTCGGATATCATAAGGGCGGCATTGCTGTACAAGTATGGGGGCTTCTGGATGGATTCCACGTTGTATGTCTGCAAAAAGTTGGGAGAGGAGATCCTGGATCATCCGATCTATACGCGGAATCTGCCGGAGACACAGTATTGTGCGGATGCAATGTGGAGCGGGTGGTTTCTTTATGCCAAACCGGGAAACAAGCTGTTTGCTTTTTTGATGGAAAGCTTTTTCTATTATTTTTCCGTACATGACAGGATCAGGTATTATTTTATGGTAGATTATATCATCGCCATAGCATGTAATACGTTTCCGGAGGTGGAGAAGCAGCTGAAGGCAGTCCCTTATAACAATGAAGGAGCCCAGGAACTGGTAAAGCACCTCTGGGAACCGTATGATGAAGGGCAGATTAAGGAGTATATAAAGAACACTTCCGTTCAAAAGTTAACATATAAATTTGAAGACAGGAAAGGCTGGGAAACGGATGGTACAATCTGTGGGTATCTCATGCATAGGAGGGAATAGAAGATGAATAGACCGGTGATCATATACGGAGCGGGATTTCGCGGCGGGAGGAATTTTATAGCGCTTGCAGAGGAAAATGTACATGTTGAGGCATTTTGCGACAGGGATGCAGAGCATATCCCTTTATATTATGGATGTAATGTCCTGACGCGTGACGAGGCGGTAGAAAAGTATCCGTCGCTGCCCTTTCTTTTGTCTGTGGATGACGAAGAGGCGCGAAGGCAGATCGCAGAGGATCTGCGGACCCTGGGCATAGAAGTCTATGAAAGCTTTGAGGAATTTTTCCAGGGGTCAAATGATTATGAGATAGAACATGTGTATTGCGGCAAGGCAGTGGGCTTTCAGGTTGTGCCGTCGCTTTTAGAGGGCAGGGAGCATCTGACGGCATACTCGTTCGGGATTGGCTTTGATTATTCTTTTGAACTGGAGCTGGCGGAAAAATACGGCATGGAGGTCTATGCATTTGATCCAAGCCCAGAGGTAGTAAAAGAGATGGAAAGCAAAAAGCTTCCGGAGAATCTGAGATACTATCCTTACGGTCTTTCCGATGAGGATGCATTAAAGACATTTTATCTTCCCAGTTCCGGCCTGGATTATTCCGAGCACTTTGCGCCATGGACAAGCAGCGAAAAGATACAGATGCAGGTTCACAGACTTTCGACATTGATGGAGCGATTCGGGCACAGCAGGCTTGATCTGCTGAAAATGGATGTGGAGGGTTCGGAGTTTATGGCGCTGCCGGATATCTTGGAGAGCGGGCTTGAATTCGATCAGCTCTGTATAGAGACGCATACCCGTATTTTCCCTGACAGTGTGGAGAAAATGAGAGGGGTAAAGAAGCTTTTGAACGATCATGGATATCTGCTGGTAAGCAATGGCAGACAGGAACAGACGTATATCAGTAAAAGAGCAGGCAGAGGTGGAGGATATGGAACAGGCACAGGAGATCATTAGGGGAATACAGCGCGGATTATTACAGTGGTATGATTTTAAGCCGGACAGCATGATACTCTATACAGGAAGTGAAGAGGATGCCATAGCAGAGATGTTAAGGGAACGTGCGGGAGCGCTGGTCTGTGTATCCTGCAGGACGGCAGGAGAGGAGAACTTTCGGCAGAGCTATGGAGAGCGCTTCGACTACATCGTATCCGTGGCGGCGTTAGAGAGGCAGCTTCATCCGGAGCGGATACTGGCAGGTTTCCGGAACTTGTTAAAGGCAGACGGGAAGCTGCTCCTTGGCATGAACAACCGCCTTGGCATAAGGTATTTCTGCGGGGACAGAGATCCGTATACACAGCGGAGCTTTGACGGCGTGGAAGGTTATCGCAGGGCATACGTAAAGAAAGAGGATACGTTCCAGGGACGGATGTACAGCCAGGCTGAATTAAAGGCAATGCTTCAAAGTACAGGCTGGGAGGAGTGCCGTTTCTATTCTGTCCTTTCGGATCTGGAGGATCCGGCGCTGATCTATGCCGAAGATTTTCTGCCGAATGAGGATCTGTCAGTCAGGCTGTTCCCGACATACCATTATCCCAATTCCGTATTCTTAGAGGAGGAGTGTCTGTATACGGATCTGGCTGCGAACGGGATGTTCCATCAGACGGCAAACGCGTATCTCATAGAGTGTGCGCCGGACGGTCAGTTCTCAGACATCAGCCATGTGACATGCTCCATGGAACGCGGCAGGGAGCGGGCGGTTTTTACAGTGATACATAACTCCGGGATCGTAGAAAAGCGTGCGGCGTATCCGGAGGGGCAGGCACGCCTGGAAAAAATGGCTGGATACAGGGAAGACCTGAAGGCGCATGGCATTCCGACGGTGGAAGCGCAGATGAAAAACGGCGCTTATGTCATGCCATATATGAAGGGCGAGACGGGACATGCGTATTTGAAGCGATTGCTGTTGGAGGATGTGGATGCGTTTTTGCAGAAACTCGATCAGTTCCGTGACCTGATCCTGCAGTCGTCTGAGATCGTGAAAGAGGACTGCGGGGACGGAGAGGGTGCGATCCTGCGCCGCGGATATGTGGATCTGGTCCCGCTGAACAGCTTTTATCAGGACGGTACGTTTGTATTTTACGATCAAGAGTTCTGTGAGGAAGATTATCCGGCAAATGTGATCATCACGCGCATGATCGCGACACTATATGCCGGAAGCTTTGAGCTGTTGAAAAGGCTGCCGATGGAAACGTTGTTTGAGCGGTATAACCTGACGAAGAAGCTGGATCATTTCTGGAGGATGGAATGGGACTTCCTGGCGGATCTGCGGAATGAGAAGGAACTGCGCAGGTATCATAATGCCTGTCAGCGAAACGGAGAGATCGTACATTCCAACCGCCAGCGGATGAATTATTCGCAGGAGGATTATCAGCGGCTGTTTATCGACATTTTCCGGAATGTGGATACCCGCAGGCTGATCTTATTCGGTTCCGGGACTTTCGCCAGAAGATTTCTTGAACTGTACGGGCAGGATTATCCGGTATACGCAGTTATAGACAACAGCCGGGAGAAATGGGGGCAGGAGCTTAAGGGGATCGTGATCCAGTCCCCTGACATTCTGCGTGATCTTGCATCGGGAGAATATAAGGTCCTGATCTGCATTAAAAATTATCTGTCGGTGATGAAGCAGCTGGATGAGCTGGGCGTGACAGAGTATAGTATCTTTGATCCGCATAAGAGCTATCCAAGGAAACGCAGGCCGATCGCAGTGACAGGCGTGCCGGAAGGGAAACAGGCTTTGGAAAAGAAGAAATACCATGTGGGTTACATTGCCGGTGTGTTCGACCTGTTCCATGTGGGGCATCTGAACATGTTCAAGCGTGCGAAAGAACAATGCGACTACCTGATCGTCGGTGTCGTGACGGATGAGGGAGTACGGAAGTTCAAAGAGACAGAGCCCTTTGTCCCGTATGAGGAGCGTGTGGAGATGGTACGATCTTGCAGGTATGTAGATGAGGTGGCAGAAATTCCGTTGAATTTCGGCGGTACAAGCGATGCGTGGCGGCTGCACCATTTCGACTGCCAGTTTTCCGGCAGTGACTACGCGGCTCATCCCGATTGGCTGGCAGAAAAAGAGTTTCTGGAGAAGCACGGAGCGGAGATGGTGTTCTTTCCCTATACGGAGGGGACAAGTTCTACGAAGCTGAAGACGATGATTGAGAAAAAGTTATTATAAGAATTAAAATGGCGGAGGATAAGTGATTGGATATGATAGTTTCCCCTCGTGGGATTGTAGACATCGAACGTCCGGGGCAGGGAGTCCTGGATCTGTCCCAGGCGGGATTTGGTCAGGCGCTGCTTGACTTTGCAATGTTTTGTTCGGATCAAGAGTTAGAGTGTGTGGGGAAGCAAAAGAAGAAAGGAACTTCCCCAAAGCGGCTGTGGGTTTCCGAACATCCGGAAAATTTATATGACAAGGCAAGGCCGGTACTTGAGCGGTGTGTCCGGGAAGGGCTGTCTCTGCCCGCGGCTCGCGCGCCTTATCTGTGCAGGGACACAAAGCGGGAAGATCTAAGAGAGCTGATGGCAGGGCTGACGGAGGAATGTATCCGGATCTGCGGGAGGATCGGCTGTACTGCGCTGATCGTCAGGCCGCTGTTTTCCGGTGTAAAGCCGGGGGATGAGTGGGAGGTAAACAGAAAGTATTACCTTCATTTTCTGGAACTTGCCAGAGAGAACCAGGTGACAATTTTGTTGGAAAATCAGTGCAGGGACATGAACGGCCATCTGGTACAGGGCGTCTGTGCAGACGGCAGGGAAGCGGCTAATTGGGTTGACCGGCTGAACGAAGAGGCAGGAGAGGAGCGGTTTGGATTCTGCATAGACACAGGGGCGTGCAGCCTGTGCGGGCAGGATATGCAGGAGTTTGCTCTTTCGCTGGGGAAGCGCGCCAAGGCTGTGATCCTGCGTGAATGTGACGGACACACAGAATGCAGCAGGCTGCCGTTTACCTGCGCCGCCGGGGGACAGTCCTTGACGGACTGGCTTGGGCTGATCCGGGGATTGCGGGAGACCGGATTTGACGGACGGCTGATCCTGGATTTTTCGGATACCGCCGGAGCCTTTTCACCGATCCTGCGCCCGGGGCTTGTGAAGCTTGCCAGATCGACGGTGGAATATTTCGGCTGGCAGATCGGGCTTGAGAATCTGTTGAAAAAGTATCCGTCCATCGTTCTTTTCGGCGCGGGCAATATGTGCCGGAACTATATGAAATGCTATGGAGATAAGTATCCGCCGTTGTTTACCTGCGACAATAACCAGACCCTTTGGGGAACTTTGTTTTGCGGTTTAGAAGTAAGACCGCCCGAGAGTCTTAAGGATCTGCCGAAGGACTGCGTGATATTAATCTGTAATATCTATTACCGGGAGATCGAACGGCAGCTTCGCGGCATGGGGATCCTGAATCCGATAGAATTTTTCAATGACGAGTATATGCCCGCGTTCTATTTTGACAGGATCGAGCGGGAATGGCAGGAAGGAGTATGATAATAAAATGTTGAACATAGGAGTCCAGACCAAAAACGTCGTCAATAACACGCATCCGGAAGAAGGCTTCGCCATGCTGAAGCGAGCAGGTTTTTCCTGTGCGGATTTCAGTTTGAACAGTTATCTTTCCAACACTTCTCTCTATCAGTCAGAGCGGAATGAATTTTTTGACCGGTCGGTCCAGGAGCTGGAGCATTACTTCGCACCGCATAAACAGGGGGCGGAAGCGTCCGGGATCACGATCAATCAGATGCATATGCCGTATCCTGTGTATGTGCCGAAGGCTGACAGGGAATTGAACGACTATCTATGGAACCAGGTGGCGCAAAAGAGTATGGCTGTATGTGCTTTCTTTGGATGCCCCTATATCGTGATCCATGGGTTTAAGCTTGCCCGTTTCCTTGGCTCAGAGGAACAGGAATGGCGGGAAACGGCAAGGTTCATAGATTCCATTGCCCCGCTTGCAAAGGAAATGGGGATCACCATATGTATTGAAAATCTGTATGACAGCGTAGGCGGGCATCTTGTGGAGGGACCGTGCTGCAATGCCAGGAAGGCGGCAGAGCGCATAGATCAGTTCAATGACAGATACGGGGCGGAGGTTTTGGGATTCTGTTTTGACACAGGCCATGCCAACATCGCGGGGATAGATTTTGAGAGATTTATCACGGCGCTTGGCAGCCGTCTAAAGGTCTTGCATATACATGACAACGACGGCGTATCCGACCTGCACCAGATCCCCTTTACCTTTACAAAGACCAGGGAGAATCTGTCTTCTACCGATTGGGACGGGTTTGTCATGGGGTTAAAGAAGATCAGATTTGACGGAGTGCTGAGCTTTGAGACGGCTCCGGTGCTGACTGCGTTTCCCAAGCCGATGAAACAGGATGTGCTGGGATTTATTGCCAATATCGGACGGTATCTGGCAGAAGAAAGCTTTTTCGAATAGGATAAGCACGGTGTCATTTATAACTTGTAAATCAAAAAAGGTGTAAAGACCTTGATAATTTAATAAAGACTTTACACCTTTGGGTTAGGTTACTTATTTAGTTTCTGATTATGGAAGCTTTTTATCGAATCAGCACCGTCTTCCCTTCAAATGCAAATCCATACTTCCGAATCCGTTCGGGCGCGATACCTTTTGCCTCCAGAGAAGCAGAATATCGCATCCGGTCAATCTGCTTCAGCGCTTCCTGCGCTGTGTCTATAAGGGTCTCCTCGTCATCAGGATCATGAACTTTGAATTCCAGAATGATTGCATGATCCGTATCGTGCAATGGTTCCAGTATCACGTCATATCTGCCGAAGCCGCTTTCCCGGTTGGAGTTTATAGAATACCGACCGGCAAGATCTACCATCAGCCCAAGGACAAAACCATGGTAAAAACGTTCCGGTTCTGCCTTCTTGGAGGGGTGCTTCCCGGTATCAAAATAACTGAAGGTTGCAAGTGCAACCTGATTCATATAGGCATTCATAGCTTTTTTATCATCCGTCAAAAGTGCTTTGATAAAGTTATTATATGCCGGTGTGAAATCCATGAACCAACCCTTGATCATCCGTTCAAACATCAACGTTATTTCATAATTCGTGAGCACAAGCTTATAGGTTTCACGTCCTCTTTCGTCTATATATAGTTGCGCCATGCGCAGATAGCCAGTCGTAAGCAATAGGCTCCATACGGCATTTTCGCTGTACTCCAACTGATTGAAGATGATCTGTTCGTCAATCTGTGTACAGAGAGACTTGCCGGATAAGAGCTCTTCCATGATGATCTTTACATCTGCGCTTCCTTCACGGATCAGCTTGTCGATTAGGCTGTTACTGCTGGTATTCGCCCAATAAGGCGAGAATTTTCTGAATTTCAGATAGTTTATGATTGACCAGGGGTTATAAATATCTGATTTTTGACCGAATGTAAATCCGTCATACCAGTCTCTTACCTTATCTTTGCTTTCAGATAAGCCGAATTCTTCCAAGGCATTCCATACTTCTTGCTGTGTGAATCCAAAACAGTCTGCGTACAGATCAGATGCAGTTGTGATCACAGACAGGTTATTCAGGTCAGAGAAGACAGACTCCTTGCTGATCCTTGTGATCCCGGTCATGACAGCACGCTCAAGAAAAGGATTCGTCTTGAAGGTCGCATTGAAGAGATTCCTGATGAAAGAGACAGTCTCATCCCAGTATCCATGCACATAAGCCTCCTGCATGGGAGTATCATACTCGTCTAAGAGAATGATGACCTTTTTCCCGTAATATCGCATCAGATAGCCAGACAGCATGTTCAGGGAGTCAGATGCCAGATAGTCTTCCATGTCGGCAGAAACCATCTGATAAAGTCTTTTTTCCTTGTCATTCAACAGGTCGCCGTCTAACAGAAAATCATACCGGTTATATAGATTTGTAATGATCTGGCAGAGCTTTTGTCTTGTGTTGGGAAAAGAAGATTCTTTTACATTGGCGAAGCTTAAGAAGATTACGGGATAAGCGCCCTGCAATTTCTGGTATTTTTCTTCTTTCCAGATAGAAAGATGCTCAAAAAGATCATTTCTGCCGGCATGGTCAACGGAAAAGAAATATTCTAACATACTCATATTCAGCGTCTTGCCAAAGCGTCTGGGGCGGGTGATCAGGGTAACAACATCATCGTTCTCCCACCATTCTTTGATAAAGTCAGTTTTGTCAATGTAAAAATTGTTTTTGGTAATTACTTGAGCGAAATCTTGATGTCCGATACCGACTGTTCTTGCCATAGCCATGCCTCCCATGTCTCCCATGCTTTTCTTGTATCTTATCATTGTTTTGCAAGGAATTCAATGTTCAAAAATATAGAAATCGTTTATAATAGTTGTTATATGGAACGAACTCTTACCAGAAAGGATGCAAAAAGCTATGGCAGGAACAGCAGCGATCGGACACCAGGATACGTTTTTTTCAATTCTTTGTGAAGCATTTCCCCAAAGTAATATCCAGATCACAGGTGTGAACGGCAGCACGATCATAAAGCAGGAGTATTTCTCAGACATAAAGAATCATATAAATGATTTCTACAGCATCGCAAGGCCTCTTACTTTGAACCGGCAGCTTACCCTGTCAGTCCGGGCGGACAGGTATAAGGATGAGGACGAGGTAGGAAGGATGCTGGACGGCATAATCAGTATGGCAGGTTCAAATTACAAAGGTGCCAGAAAAAGAGAGCTTGAAGATAATGAAGAGAAAAGGTTATTGAGGACACTTCTCTATGCGGATTCAATGGAGATGCACATCTACGCGGTTCTTCTGGCAGAAAAATTAAAAAAAGAGATGGCGCTTGAACGGGTGGTCTGTGTGATCGAATGCAGGTATGGCGAGACGGATGATATGAAGAATCTGATCAAACGGTATAGGAAGACGTCGCCGCAGGATATCTGCGAATCTGTGGAAGAGGGGAGGATCATCCTGTGTAAATATATTCCGGATGCCAGGGAGACGATAAAGGATCAGTGTAATGAATATTTTCAGGGGGTCCAAATGCTGATATCTGAAAAGTTCGGGTATGTTCCGCAGATCTATATCGGCGCCATGGTGAGGCAGGCGGAAGAATACAGATTCAGCCTGAATGCTGCGCTGACAACGAAACGGGCAGTGGGGGAGATCTGCAGCGGAGGCAGAAGGGCGCACAATATCTTCTATGCCGAAGATTATCTTGTTGAATATACCTTTTATAATACCGATCAGGAGACACTGGAACATTTTCTTGGCGCATATGCAGAGAAGCTTCGGAAAGAGCCGGAATTGGTGAAGACGGCAAAGATACTGCTGGAGAACGGAATGAATATCAGTCATGCGTCAAAGTACGGTTATGTCCATAGAAATACGATGATGCTGCATGTGAGAAAATTGTGCGGTCTTTTAAAAATTGATCCTATGAATTATGACGGGGATAAATTCTTACTGATGTTGATCTGTGAGTATTTCGCGGCTTATGATACGCAGATTGCTCCGTGCTGATATTCTCGTGCAAGCAGGATATGTGTTGTGTGCACAATTTTATGATATGATATTGTTGGGCTATGATATTTATAACTCCCGTTGTTTTTGTGTAAAATATATACAGAAACAGCGGGAGTTTTCTTGAATAATTGTTGAAAAGATACAAATAATTCAAACAATTAATCGAGCAGACGAACAAAAACAAATATCATAGGAGGGAAAATGATGATGAAGAAAAGACTGGCAATGATTACAGCGATTATGTTGGCGGCAGGTACGGTGCTTGTTGGATGCAAAGGATCGGACGCATCTACCGGCAGCAGTACAGCTTCAAAGGACGAGGGCGGCAAAAGCGCCTCCGAAGGATCGGATAACGGGATGGTCCTTCGCCTGGGACATGTAGTTGCGGACGGGAATTCTCTGGACAAGGGGCTTGATAAGTTTGCCGAGCTTGTGGAGGAGAAGTCGGAAGGTTCGCTTACGATCGAAGTTTATCCCAATTCTGAGCTGGGAGATAATACGGCGATGGCAGAACAGCTCCAAATGGGGACACTCGATATGATGGCTCCGTCCACGGCTGCGCTCAGCGGTTTCACATCTGCAATGTCGGTATTCGATGTTCCGTATCTGTTCAAGAACGAGGCGGCGGCAGAAGAGATACTGGACGGGGAGATCGGCCAGGATGTGGCGTCTGCGCTGGAAGAGTCGGGATTCCATGTGCTGTCGTACATGACCCAGGGGTGGAGGAATCTTACATGTAAGAAAGAGGTGACTGTTCCGGAGGATATGAAGGGAATCAAGATCCGTACCATGGACAGCCAGTATCATATGCAGCATTTTAATGCGTTTGGTGCATCTGCGACGCCGATGGCGATGTCAGAGGTGTACACGGCGCTTCAGCAGGGGACGATCGACGCACAGGAGAATCCGTATACGAATATTGTAAATTCCCGTTTTTATGAGGTTCAGGATTATGTGGTGGAGACACAGCACATCTATGACGCTGATCCGCTGATGGTTTCAACCATTACCTGGGGCAAGCTTTCGGACGACCAGAAATCTATCTTAGAAGAGGCGGCAAAAGAAGCAACCGTATGGGAACGTGAAGAAGTGCTGAAGGATGTTGATAAGGACAAGCAGTCGATCCTTGATTCCGGCACGAAGATCATTGAGCTTACGGAAGATCAGAGAGCGGCGTTCCGTGAGGCGGCGCAGGAGGTGTATGATTCTTTTGAAGCGGCGGCTTCCGGCAATAAGGAACTGATCGAGCAGATTGAGGCGGTTAACGACAAGAAATAATAGATGAAAAGAATAGGGGAGGTATGTACTCCCCTGTTCTATATGGAAGGAGGATAGATATGGGGAAGAAAGCTCCCTGGTATGATAATATCGAGAAAGCGGTCATTATCGTACTGTTTATAATAATGACGGTTATATTGTTTGTGAATGTGGTAACCAGGTTCGGGTTTGGTTATACTGCTTCCTGGACGGAGCAGGCGGCCCGCATCCTGTTCACCTGGATGACATTTTGCGGAGTAAGTCTGGCAGGACTCGAGGGAGCACATCTCCAGGTTACGGTCATAACCATGATACTTGGAGAGAAAAGGGGGAAACTGGCGTTTATCGCCGGGGATATCATCTGCGTGATATTCGGCCTGTTCTTAAGCTATAAGATATTTGCCGTGATGCGTAATACGATGCTTACGAATCAGACGTTTCCGGCGATTCCCTGGCTTCCTACATGGGTATTGTATCTGGCGGGAGTGCTTGGAACGCTGGGATTCTCAGTCCGTATTATCGAAAGAGAAGTCCGCAGTATCCGCGGAGCTAAGAAGGAGGTGGAGGAAGCTTGATCGGTGTACTGATTCTTACATTATTGATTCTATTGTTTCTGACGGTTCCGATCTTCGCGGCGCTGGCGCTCTCGGCGTTGGTTGTGTTCGCGATCTATTTTCCGGGACAGGGGATGGATCTGATGCTTGCCCAGTCGATGGTGAAAAGCTGTGATTCATTTCCGCTGATGGCGATCCCGTTCTTCATGCTGGTCGGTACTTTGATGTCCAAAGGGGGACTGGCAAAGAAGTTGGTTGACATTGCAGAGGCGTTCACAGGGAATTCGGCGGGAGGACTTGGAACGGCGGCGATCGTTGCAAGTATGCTGTTTGCCGCGATCTCAGGTTCCGGACCGGCAACTGCGGCGGCGATCGGCGGGATCATGATTCCGGCCATGGCCAAGCAGGGATACGGGAAAGAATATTCGGCGTCGCTGCTTGCGGCCGGTTCTACGATCGGCCCGGTTATTCCGCCCAGCATTCCAATGATCATGTTTGCGGTGACGATCGGGTGTTCGACGACTACGCTGTTTATGGCGGGGGTCATTCCGGGGCTTCTGATGGGAGTGGGACTGATCGTCTATAACAAATGGATTTCGAAGAGGAAGGACTACAGGGGCGAAAGCCTGTCCGAAGAGAAAGGCTCTAAGGTGAAGACCATCAAAGAGGGTATCTGGGCGCTGCTCATGCCGGTGATCGTGCTGGGAGGTATCTATTCCGGTATCTTTACACCGACAGAATCGGCGGTAGTAGGTGTCGTCTATTCTCTGGCAGTGAGCAAGTTCATCTATAAGACGCTTACCTGGCAGGGACTTAAGGAATCTCTGGTTGACGCCGCGATCACATCTGCTACCATCATGATATTATTCGGCGGTGCGAATACCTTCGGAAGGATTCTCACGCTGGGGGATATTCCGGCTACGATCGCAGGCGGGATTCTATCTGTTACGAGCAGCAAGATCGTTATTATGATATTGATCAATCTGATTCTCTTAGTGGTAGGTATGTTTATTGATACCAATTCCAGCGTGATCTTATTTGCACCGATTGTTGTTCCGCTGCTGACACAGCTTGGCTATCATGAGATTTTTATCGGTGTCATGATGGTTGTCAATCTCTGCATAGGCATGCTGACGCCGCCCCTTGGCCCGAATCTCTTCATCACTATGAGGATCGGCGGGGTATCGCTTGAGAAGACGCTGCCGAGCGCCCTGGCAACAATTGTGATCCTGTACATTGTGCTGGCGGTTATGATCATATTTCCGGAGCTTGTACTGTGCCTTCCAAGGTTGTTGGGGATGATATAGGAGGATTCTATTATGTATATTGCAACTGAATTAGATGTAAACGGACGGCTTTTGAGAGGAAATGTCAGGATGCCGGACAAGGAAGGAAGATTTCCTACGATCATATTTTTACATGGGTTCACGGTATGGAAGACAGGGCCGCAGAGGTTATATGAAGAATTTGCAAGAGAGGCGGTAAAGGCAGGATTCTGTGTGATCCGGTATGATTTTTATGGAACCGGGGAGAGTGACGGGGATTTCCATGAGATGACTCTCGGGAGCGAAATGAATGAGACGGAAGCGATCTACCGGTGGGCGATTGGGCAGGATTATGTTGACAGCGGGAATCTGTTCCTGGGCGGACACAGTATGGGAGCGTTGATTGCGGTCCTGGAGGCGCCAAGGCTTCAGCCGGCAGGTGTATTTGGATGGGCTACGGCGCTTACGATGGCTTTTCAGGCCGGGCAGAGGACAAGGAATATGAACGGTCCGACGAAGCGGGGATGGGATATTGACGGGCTTGAGCTTTCCAGGGAATTTATGGAGGAGATCTGCGGGATGGATTTCCAGGAGATGGCAAAAGGCTATGACAGGCCGGTGCTTTTGATCCATGGAACGAATGACACGGATATTCCGGTGGAGAGTTCTTATATGCTGAGAAATATCTATGGAGATTGCTGTGAGCTTGCAGTCATAGAGGGGGCGAACCATCGTTTCCTGTCTCTTAAGTGGAAACAGGAGGTGTATGAGAAAACTCTTACATTTATCAGGAATCATCTGAGTTAATGGAGGGCAGTATAGTATATGGAGATAAGAATTCCTTATGGTAAGACAACTCAATGTCTGCAGATAGAAGAGTGCCGGGTGATAGAATCTAAGATCCGGGCGCTTAAGGCCAGCGCCGACGGGCATAAGACGGTAGAAGAGGCAATGCTGCATCCGTATGGAGGAAAGACATTAAGGGAGATGGCGGCAGGCAAGAGCCGGGCGGTGCTGATCATCAGTGACCACACAAGGCCGGTGCCAAGCAAATATATCGTTCCGCATATGCTCTTGGAGATGAGGGAGGGGAATCCGGATCTGGATATTACTCTGTTGGTTGCGACCGGATGTCACAGAGGAACGACCGTTGAGGAACTGGAAACGAAGTTAGGGAAGGATATCGTAGAACATGAAAGGATCGTGGTCCATGATTGCGAGGCGTCTCCGTTAGCTGATATGGGGGAGCTGCCGTCAGGTGCGAGGCTTGTGGTGAATGCGTTGGTAAAGGATGCCGACCTGGTTGTGTCAGAGGGATTTATCGAGCCGCATTTTTTCGCCGGGTTTTCGGGAGGACGCAAAAGTATTCTGCCGGGAGTGTGCAGCAGAACTACGGTTTTAGGCAATCATTGTGCGGAATTTATTGATGATGAGCATGCGTGTATGGGTATACTGGAAGAGAATCCGATCAACCGCGATATGGAGGCGGCAGCAGTCATGGCAGATCTTGCATATATCGTGAATGTTGTCATCAATGAAGAGAAGCAGATCGTTTCGGCATTCGCAGGAGAACCGATCGAGGCTCATCATGCAGGCTGCAGATTTCTTGCAAAATACTGTACGGTTGAGCCGGACCGGCCGGGAGATATCGTGATCACATCTAATGGCGGCGCACCGCTGGATCAGAATGTGTACCAGGCGGTTAAAGGCATCACGGCTGCAGACCTGGCTGCAGGAGAACATGCGGTGATCATCATGTGTGCAGAGTGTGCGGACGGTATCGGCGGAGATGTATTCTATCGTGCTTTGTCTGAGTGCGGGAGTGTATCGTTGCTGCTTGAAGAAATACGAAGAACACCTATGGAAGAAACTGTGCCGGATCAATGGCAGTACCAGATCCTTGCCAAGATCATGGAAAGACATCCGATCATCTTTGTGACCAGGCGGGAACTTGAAGCAAGGATTACGGCAATGAAGCTTGAATATGCGGATTCGTTGGAGCATGCATTCGCGCGTGCGAGAGAGATAAAGGGAGAAGACGCTTCTGTTACGGTGATACCGGATGGTGTTTCGATAGTGATCGAGAATAAGTTTAATGACGGACTTTGATACGGAAAGTATATCGCAGAACATCATGTGTTTTGTGGTATACTTTTTGTTATATGGGTGCGAGGGAGGGGTGTGATGAAAGAGATCGGGGTTATGATCAGGCAGGCTGTAAGAGCGATTGCAAAAGATACGGATATACCTGTATGTGTTATGGTTGTCGGCCAAGATATCTTGGAATGCAGCAGCAGAGATCTTCTGGAAGCTTGGAAAGAAGAGATATTGCAGCTTCAAAAGCAGCATCCGGCCGAGTGTGAATCTGGAAAGAGCAAAGTCTGTATGTTTGAATGTACCATGATGGACCGGACCGTGTGCATTGTATTGACAGACCGGGAACACCAGAGATACCGGTCATATATCTGTGCGATGCTTCATGCGGCTTCTGATTCCTTCTATAAGAAGAAGGAAGATCTGGCGGAGATATCCAAAAGAAGGCTTCTTGCCAGTCAATTATTGGGAGGCGGGCGGCTGGATTTCGAGATTGATCTGAAAGACATTCCAAGATGTGCGGTTCTGTTAAGCACCAGTTTCGCGGAAGATGGGACAACGACCGGTGAGATTGTAAACATACTGGAAAAATGGGGAGAAGATAGGGGGATATTAACCAAAGAAGATATATGCGGTTTCGTCAATAACAGTATTGTGATATTTAAGTCTGTCGGCAGTCTTGATTATCGGGAGTACAGAGAAGAGGTTGACCGTATGTGTGATGAGATGATCACGCATATTGCAAATGTTCTGGATGATCAGGTGGTTGCGAATGCATTTGCAGGCAGCGCATATTCGCGTGCGGATCAACTGTACAAAAGCTTTGAAGAGGCAAGGTATCTGTTCCTTAATTTTGATTATTATGGACAGTATAAGAGAATGTGTTATTATATTAATGATTCTGGACAGTAAAAAGTTCTAACAAAAACCTGAATCCGTGAACTTCGTTTAAAGTAATACTTTGGCATGCTTCTAAAATTCAATATCTTGATATATATCGGCTAAGATATGGTGCTCACCGAATAGGTGGATAATTATTGCCTTTTTTCCGCTGTCGGTGTATAATGATATCATCATCTTATACACACGGAGGCCAACTAAAATGAGCATGAAAGAACATGTTATGTTTGCATATAACACCATAAAGTATACATTCAGCAATTCCAGGATTACACCCTATGGCGGTCTGCTGATTCCAGGACAGATGTTAAAAGCTGTTGATTTTGACACGAAAATTGACAAATATTCTTCGCCATCCAAGGAATATAAGAACAGTGATGTACTAAAGGCCATGCTTATCGGTATACTCTGTGGGAACGCTGACTTCGAATCCATCCATGAAACCGATGATGACCCTGAGTTTTTCTGCAATGCTTTCCATATGCGCCATATCCCATCGGAGCCAACCATGCGGCAGCGTATGGACGAAATCGGCGCCAGTATGCAGGGTGCGCTGCGTCAGATCAATGTGGATCTGTTCAAAAAGTTTGGCGTGGAACCGTCTGCATTGGAAAATGGCTATATACCAATCGACATCGACGTGAGCCCTTTCCTTGATGAGAAATGCAATAAGGAAGGCATTTCGAGAACTTATAAAAAGAAGGATGGCTATGCGCCTATCTTCGCCTACATTGGGACAGAAGGATACCTTATTGCATGCGAACTACGGGAGGGAAAACAGCACTGCCAGAAAGGGACACCAAACTTTCTGGTCGAAGTATTAAAACTTGCCCGTCAGATTACGGACAAACCACTCTTGATTCGTCTCGACTCCGGAAACGATTCTGCGGATAATATCGGCATTTTCATGGAAGAGTGTTTCCGGGGGGACAGGGTGCATTTCATCATTAAGCGCAACATCCGCAAGGAGAATCCGCAGGAGTGGCTGGACAAAGTAGGCGGTGTATGCACAAATGTAAAGTCTTCACGGGAAGGGAAAAAGGAATACATTGGGCAGACATTCCGGGACGTATCTTATAATGTACCTGATGCCAGTTCAAAATCCGGCCATAGCAGGAAGACCGTTGGAATCCGAACCATTTACGATATAACAGAGCGTGCCTGTGACCATGATGGGCAGTACTATATCAGCCCTAAAATTGACTGTGATATGTACTCCGTCAATGTAGATTTTTCGGACGAAGACATCATAGAGCTTTACCATAAACATGGAGAAATGGAACAGTACCACAGTGAAATCAAGACGGACTTATGTGCAGAGCAGTTTCCATCTGGAAAGTTCGAAACAAACGAACTTGTCCTGGAACTGATCCAGCTGGCCTACAATCTCCTGCGGATGATTGGACAGGCATCACTTAGGATCAGCGATATCCCCATGAAAAGACCCGTAAACCGCCGGAGGCTACGCACGGTAGTTGAACGGATCATCATGACCCCCGGGGTTGTGACAAAGCATGCAAGGCAGGTGAGACTTGATCTGGGGCGGAGTAATCCCTGGAGGAACGCAGCTTCACAAATAAGCAGGATATTCCAAGCTGCAAAATAAACGAAAGATATCCTACATTTTCCTTGCCATTGGAATGGTTCAATGAGCCTTAGTTAAGGTATGGCAATTTTAGAGAAATTTTACCTAAGTGGCTGGATAGTAGTTTGATTCAAAGTGTATGATTATCGAAAACAATATTTTATTGGCATGAAATTGGTACAAAGAGTGCCTCATA
>CAJTCH010000037.1 GCA_910574715.1 Lachnospiraceae bacterium
GTGCAGATGAGGCGAAGGATGCAGAGGCTGTGTCGGACAGGGGCGCCATCTATGAAATCCACCAGGGAACGGTCATAATAGGCATGGATCTTGCAGCTGCCTGCTGCCCCACAGAAGGGACAGGTCTGCAGCTGGGGACGGAATCCAACCATGAAAGACTCAAATAGTGCTTTTGATGAAGTTTTTATATGGATCAGCTTGCAAAATAGGGAGTCTTCTCTTATCATAGTATATGTCGGTAGTGCCAAAGCCTCACGAGTGGGACATGATCCCGTATATGGCAGGCACGCTGGTGTGAGAGAAAGAACAAACTGTAGGAGGTTGGTGTTCTTTCTCTTTTTTTGTTCCAAAAAAACTATATCGGAACAGGCAGGAATGGTCAAGAGGAAAATGCGCCGTTTCCTACAGCGCGCTCTGATAGACAGTATTAAGAAGATGAGATTTTAATTCGATGTTTTTGTGCGGGAGATAGGAACTTTAGTTTGCTGGGCGACACACAGATTCAACATTGTTATGATAGCATGGTAGATGTTTTTAAATATGATTTTAAGGATATTTTAAGGTTGATTTTGAAAGAAAAGCAACATATAGGGGCAGTTATGCTGTTAAATGCATTTTTCATGTTCTTGATTCAGCCTTTTTTGTCCATAGGAGTCCCATATATTATAAGTGTGAAATTGGAACTTGATTCTGTTTGGAACGGAGGTGTGCAGGTGTTTCTTGGAATATTGGGTATAGCTGGGGGATTTGTAGCGACAGCTATTACAGGAAAATTTCAAATTAAGAATATATATAAATTATTTATTGGTATGGGCTTAGCAATGATTCCAGTTTCACTAATGATTTTAAAACATAATTCTGCTAAGAAAACTTATTTTATATTAAGTCTATCAGCAGGAGCGATTATTTTTCTGGCGAGTATAGCAGGAACATATATTGTTTCAGGAATTCAAAAAGTCAGTCCACAGAATATGCTGGGGCGGGTAATGGCAATTTTTGCGACTATTAATAATTGTGCCCTTCCCATTGGTGTGTGGTTGTATGGGATTATCTATGAAAAATTTGATAAACAGTTATTTGGGGTTCTGATCATTACTGCCGTTTTTATTATATTTGGAAGTATAAAGGGAAAGAAGATTTATTGGATTCTGCAACAAGAATATAATTAAGTTTTTGCTTGGGAAATAGTAATTGTGAGGTAAATATAGATGAAATTTGCTAGAGGAGGTGATTGAAAATGGATAAGAAAAAACTTGGTTGGTGTATCATTATTCTTAGTGTCGTTGTTTCGGCGTATATTCTTTTACTTAGATAATAATTTCTATAAATAATGTTAAGAGAGGTAGTGTAAAGGGGAGAATAATGGTTTTATCATTTTCTGACGAAGAAGAGGATATATATCAGAGGATGTTGCAGGTAGTAAGTAATAATAAAAATCTTGAGTGGTGTAACAAGGTACAGGAAGCAGGAAATATTCAGCTAGGCGGATTAAGAATAAATTTATGTGATAGATGTGTAATTATAGGACAACAAGAAATTATGCTTACGAACAGGGAATTTGATATATTATATTTGTTAGCAAAGAGTCCAGGCAGGATATTCAGTAAAGAGCAGATATATGATATTGTATGGCAGGAACCGTATTCCGGCGATTATAATATTGTTATGAGTCATATCCGCCATATAAGGAAAAAAATAGAAGATAATCCGGGCAAGCCGCTATACATACAGACCGTATGGGGCATTGGCTATCGGCTCAACAAAAATATAAGCAGCAGTCTGTGATATGGAAACAGATCGCTGCTCATTTTTTGTCCTGTATGCCTAAAAGGTATTCACAGGATACATGGAAGAACTCTGCCAGAGCTACTACTTCATAATCCGGGACGAACCTTGTTTCCTTTTCAATCCGTAAAACAGTCAGGTCGCTAAATTCATATCCGGCAAGCTGGAGCTGCTCTGCAAGGGCTTTCTGCGATAACTTTCGCTCCGTCCGCAATTCCATAACCCTTTGACCGATTAGGTTTTTAGAGTTGCTTTCCTTATTCCAATAGATTTTAATATCCTACCACCAACTTTCTAAAGATGAAGTCTTATATTATTAATTTTACGAAATATTGTTGATAATATACTTCTAAAGATGAAGTGACAGGGAATTATCTTGCTATTGGAAAATTGGAGATTGACAATATGGACTGTAAAATACAATATTATGTTTAGCAGAGAAAGGTGGAAATAAGCATGAATGAAGTTTTGAAACATTGTCAGATGACTTTAAGGAACTGCGCAGCGAATCAGAGGACAGGGAATATTTCGTCCAGACGGAAGAGGCAAAAGCAGCCAGCCGGGAACTGAAAAAGAAACGGAAGGCATTTGAAGCATATCTTTCCAAACTGCCGAAAGAGGACAGGGAGTTTTTGGAGGACTATATGGATGCGGTGAGGCCTATTACAAGGAGGAGCAGAGGGCGTATTATCAGGGACTTGTGGACAGTTCTGACTTTTTGATAAAAAATTGATTATTTAAACGAACTGTGACATAATGGTGTCATAGTTCGTTTGCTAAACTGATGCAGAAAGGAGAAAAATGAAGATTGATCGGCTTATGGGCATTGTTGTTTATTTGTTGAATAATGGTCGTACATCTGCACAGAAGCTCGCTGAAAAATTTGAAGTTTCATCCAGAACAATTATGAGAGATATTAAATCATGAATATAATTGGATTGTTACTGCACTGAAAGGGATGGCGAGTGCATATGCGAGTAAAAGTTTAGAGCAGGCTTTATCTAAAATAAAAAGCATAAATTGTACAGAAGATAATGCTGTTTCTGTGGATTTTAGTGTAGCAAGTGAGGATGATGAAATAAATGAACAGTTAATGCTATTAGAAGATGCAATTAAGAAAAAAAATATTGTTCGATTTGCCTATACAAACAGTCATGACGAAATAAAAGAATTTCAAGTTGAACCAGTTCGGCTGCAATACAAATGGTATAGCTGGTATTTGATTGGATATTATGAAAAATATCAGGATTATTGTATGTTCAAATTAGTTCGTATGGAACGTTTAAAAGTAACAGATATAAGAAATACAAAAATCCATGATCTTTCGGATATTAAGCAGAAGGGTTCTGTCAATAATATTGTTAACATCAAACTACATGGAAAAGCAGCCATAAAGTCAAAATGTAGAGAATACTTAAATGGACGAATTACAAAGGAATTTGAAAATGGTGATTTTGAGTTTTGTTTTTCTGCACCGGAGCATGAGATGTTTTGGTATGGGATGATTCTTTCCTTTGGAAATAAGGTTAAGGTAATCGAACCACAGGAGATAAAAGAACGCATTATAAAAATTTGTAAAGAAATTCAAACGGTATATGAGGAATGAAGATGAAATTATATTCAAAGGAAGAAGTAAGACATATGTTATGCCGTTATCACAATTTAGACGGTGCGGAAATGTTGTGTGGAAAAATAGGCGTAGAAAAGATAATGCAGCGAATACACAGTATTCAATATGATCCCTTGAATGTTGTAGCAAGGAATGCTGATTTAGTATTACAGGCAAGAGTGACGGATTACAAAGAGCAGGATCTTTACAATCTATTATACAAAGAACATAAATTGATTGATGGATTTGATAAAGAAATGTGTATTTATAACACTAAAGATTTTAACTGCTTTAGGTTTTAAGTGAAAATGAAATACGCGGTTCCACACTTCAAACACTGATTGAGAAAAATAAAATTGATGAAATACAGGTTGAAGGAATTAAAGAAACTTTTTATGTTTCAAAGGATATTCAAAAATATATGAAAAATCAAACTGCAAATAACTATGCAAGATTTATTGCGCCATTAGATAATATTATGTGGGATAGACAGATGATAGAAAAACTATTTGGTTTTATATATCGGTGGGAAGTGTATACTCCTATTGCTAAAAGAAAATTTGGATATTATGTGTTACCGGTACTATATAATGGTCGATTTATTGCAAGGTTTGAGGCGGAATCCGTTCGTCAGGCAGGGGAGTTTGCTATCAAAAACTGGTGGTGGGAATCAGAAGTTGAACCGGATAATGATATGATAGAAATAATTATAAAAGAGATGATACGTTTTGCAGAATTTCTTCAGGTCAACAATTCAAAAAATAATATTGTAAAGTTAGGAGTGTAGTAAAATGAAAGAAATAGAAAGATACGATATTAATGAAGCTTGGGCACATTCAGGTATTATTAAAGCTGGAGACTTTTGCTTTTTGAATTATTGTGTCCGTAATGTGGATGGTGCTATTGAGCAGCAGATTAATGGAGCTTTTGATGAAATGGAAGAAAGGTTGGCATTGGTGGGTATGACTCTTGAAAATGTAGTACAGATGAATTGTTTATTTAAAAATATCTATGATATTCCGATAATGGAAAAGGTTATTAAAGAAAGATTTAACGGAAAATACCCTGTACGCAAGTCGATTCAAACCGAATTTGCAGATCAAAATAATAGATTGCTATTTCAAGTTGATGCTATAGCCTATTTGGGAAAATAGTAACTCCAAGGTAGATTTTTGTCTACCTAGTAACTTGCTTTTTGTCGGCGGGAATAAGGAAGGCTGTATGTTCAGAGACTTACTAATAGAGAGTTTGATATATTGTGTCTATTGGCAAAGAATCCGGGCAGAATATTCAGCAAAGAGCAGATTTATGATATTGTCTGGCAGGAGCCGTATTCCGGCGATTACAATATTGTCATGAGCCATATCCGCCACATTAGAGAGAAAATAGAGGACAATCCGGGCAAGCCGCTTTACATACAGACCGTATGGGGTATTGGCTATCGGTTCAACAAAAATTTAAGCAGCAGTCTGTGATGTGAAAACAGATTGCTGCCTTTCTTTTAAATAAAGCAGTGGATTATTATTGGAAATTATCTATTCATTATTTGATGGAAAGTGTTTTTTCAGAGAAGCAATCCATTTTTCGATTGCTTCCACTAAAACATATTGTTGCTGTAAAACTGCAATGCCTGTTTCGGGAATTTCCGGAATATTTTCTTTTTCAAGGATGTTTTCCTCTAAATAAGTTTTCAGTGTTTTGATGTTCTTTTCAATGTTATTTACACAAGATTGCTGGATTGCTGGAGGTAAACTGTCTAAGTTGACAATCACAGCATTAAAGTCTAAAAAAATATGGATAGGTTTAGCAGCGATTTCCTGCATGAGTCTTTCAAATTCTTTAATTCCGGCATCGGTAAGGGAATAGACTGCCTTTTCTGGCATTTTCCCTTCCTTTACAATCGTTCCTTTGATAAATCCCTTTTCTTCTAACTGGAGCGCCTTTTTGTAGATAGACGGGGTGCTTATTTTTACCCATTTGGATATATTGCGGTATTCCACCAGCTTTTGAATATCATAAGCGCCCATAGGCTCTTTTTTTAACATTCCCAATACAATTAAATCAATCGTAGCCATTGTGACCAGCCTTTCTCTCTGAATTTATATGTGTGTTGCACTGTAATTTATAGTATTGGATTTTATAGTTACTGTCAAGAAACAGAAAAGAAAATATCATTACTCTCTTGACAACTACTATAAATTATAGTATATTTTCTTTTGCGTAAATAGTATAAATTATACTACTGTAAATAATATTGATTGTCGAGAGAAAGGAGCATTTAGAAATGAATGAACGTAACAATAAAATGGAACTATTAGGGAGTGCGCCAGTCCCCACAGCTCTTGTGGCTCTTGGTGTACCGATTATGATTGGTATGCTGATCAATGCCCTTTATAATCTGGTAGATGCGTATTTCGTGGGAGGTCTGGGAGAAAGCCCTATGGGTGCGATTTCGATTGTGTTTCCGCTAGGACAGGTAGTAGTAGGACTGGGGTTGATGTTTGGCAATGGTGCGGCATCTTATCTTTCAAGGCTGTTAGGCCGTGGAGACAGAGGTACTGCGAATAAGGTGGCGAGTACGGCAGTATACAGCAGCGTTATGATTGGTGCAGTTATTATTATTTTGGCTGCTGTTTTTATGAAACCGATTTTAACCATGCTTGGGGCAACGAATACCATTATGCCGTATGCTTTGTCTTATGCAAGGATATATGTAGTTTCCTGTATCTTTAATGTATTTAATGTGACAATGAATAATATTGTGGCAAGTGAAGGGGCAGCGAAAACAACCATGTGCGCCTTATTGTTAGGAGCTGTATTAAATATTGGCTTAGATCCGGTTTTTATTTATGTGTTTGATATGGGGGTAGCGGGAGCTGCGATTGCCACTGCCATTTCTCAATTTGTTTCCACGCTTGTGTACTTAACTTATGCACTTCGTAAAAAGAGTGCATTTTCATTCAGTATAAAAGATTTTAAACCTTCCAGGCAGATATATATGGAAGTTTTGAAAATTGGAGTTCCAACACTTACCTTCCAGCTTCTTACCAGTTTTTCCATAGCGCTCATTAACCGGGCGGCAAATGGATATGGAGATGCTGCCATTGCCGGGATGGGGGCAGTCACAAGGGTTACATCTATGGGAACTTTAGTGGTATTTGGCTTCCTGAAAGGATTTCAGCCGATTGCAGGATTCAGCTATGGGGCAAAGAAGTTCCAGCGTTTGAGGGAGGCAATTAGAACCTCTATTTTGTGGTCAACGGTTTTCTGTGTAATAGTGGGTTTGCTAATGGCTCTGTTTTCTGTACAGATAATTTCTAAGTTTGCAAATGGAAATATGGAAATGATTGCAGTAGGGCAGAAATCCCTTTTGGCAAATGGATTTTCATTCTTTCTGTTTGGCTTTTATACGGTATATTCTTCTTTGTTCCTTGCACTTGGTAAAGGGGTAAAAGGCTTTATACTTGGGGCTTGCAGGCAGGGAATTTGTTTTGTCCCAGTGATTTTGCTTCTCCCGAATGTTTGGGGAATCAATGGAATACTTTATGCACAGCCGATTGCAGATGTGATTTCAGGCATTATCACAATTTTTATGGCATTACAGTTTCATGGGGAACTGGCAGAAGCACAGCTTCATATTGAAAAACAAGAGTAAGATTTAAGTGAATATATGAAACATAAAAAAAGAGATTTCTAAAAATTGATATAGCTAATTTATTTCTTCGCTGAAACTGGCAATGTAAGATACTGCTGTTTTAGCAAGGTGATTATTCACACGGGTGTCGCTCCCCGTCGCCCTCCATATCGTTTCCCGCAACCTGACCGCAAAAACGATATGGAGGTATATACAATGACTATCATCGACCTGCACGACTTTTACTACCGGTACACCCAAGATAAATATATCAAATACTTATTCTCTAACTTTTTCATATAAATGGGAGGCTAATATCATCGTCCGTTCCTTTTTGTCATCTTGTCATAGACTTTAGCAAAGTATATAATGATATTGTTGCATCAAGTGAAGATGTACTGAATATATCAAAAAGGTTAATCGAGAAAAATAGAAAGTATGCCCGATTCATCTATAATGTTAGAACTTTGCGAAATACTGGGAATTACAGTAAACGAGTTGTTAAGCGGGGAGGAAATAAACATGGAAAGTTATGAAAAAAAGGCAGATGAAAATTTGATTGCATTAAAAAAGAAAGACAAAAATAACATGACAAAGCATGTCATTATTTCAATTCTTTTTTCAGCAACACTATTGATAGGGATTATGGTATGCCTTATTTGCGATATTGCAATATCCGGTAATTTAACATGGTCATTAATTCCGGTCAGTTCTATTGTATTCGCATGGATAATTTCTTTTCCAAGTATTTTTTGGGGGAAAAGAGGGTTTACTGTAAGTTTAATATCATTAAGTGTTTTTATCGTCCCCTATCTGTTCTTATTAGGCGGTTTATTAAAAGCGAAAGAAGTATTTTCAGTTGGTGCAGTGATGGCGGTGGTTTCAATCATATTCTTGTGGATAATAGTTGCAGTGTTTAAGTGTATTGAAAGGAAGTTAGCCGCTTTAGGAACAACTTTTTTATCTGCTATTCCATTAATGATTATTGTCAATGTAATACTATCAAAGATGATAGAAGAGCCTGTTCTTGATGCATGGGATGTGCTGTCTGTCTTTATGCTGCTGATATTGGCATTTGTATCCTTTATTTGTGATTACGCTAAGAAAAAAGGACTGATGAAATAATGAAACTGTACAATGTCAAATAGGCTTAATTGCGATATAATAAGAACGGCATTGTGGGTGTAGAATGTACGGAGTATGATACAGAATCGGATTTTGGAGGAAATTGGGGATGGAAAAAGATAAAAGAAAATTAACAGATAAAGAATTGAAGCGTAAAGATCACTTTGAAAAATTAAACGCTGAAATGCAGCAAAAAGGATATCAAATAAAGAATATGATTATTGATATACAACAGGCGAATTTTCAGGGGCCTTTGAGTATGCTGCCATTTATGGTTTTGGCATTTGGGGTATACTATTATGTGAATGGTTTGGATATAGACGGAATCTCTATCGGAATTGTCGCAGCAGCATATCTGCTTATTCTTGTTCTGATTGTACTGCATGAGTTAATACATGGAATCACTTGGGGGATTTTTGCAAAAGATCATTTTCATTCGATTGATTTTGGATTCATTCGGAGCAGTTTTACTCCATACTGCACGTGCTCAGAACCGTTGAAAAAGTGGCAATATCTGTTCGGAGCGGCTATGCCTACACTAATTTTAGGATTCGCAGCTGCGGTGGCTGCAGTGATAGCAGATCAATTATTGCTGCTTTTCCTCGCGGAAATCATGCTTCTGTCAGGCGGCGGAGATTTTCTGATCATACTGAAAATCTTGTTATACCGCACGGATAAGAAAGAAAGTGTGTATTGCGATCATCCTTATGAATGTGGCTTTGTTGTTTTTGAGAAATAGAATTTTGAATAACCGTTGTATACAAAGAACGGTGTACCAAGGCAGGAATCAAGAAAAAGGTTCCTGCCTTTTGTGATATTTATTTCAAAATATTTAGATCATACCGCACATTTTGGTGATATAATGCGTTAATCAGAGTGAAGGAGGTCTCTTGATCCATGGACATAGAAGAACAGTATGACAAAATATACCGTTATTGTTATTTTAAGCTAAGTAATCAGCAGTTGGCGGAGGATATTACGCAAGAAACTTTTCTTCGCTTTTTAGAGAGCAATACTTATTATGAAAAGGGAAAGAAATTACGGTATCTTTATACGATAGCGCATAATTTGTGTGTTGACATATATCGCAGTAAAACGGAGGATCCTTTAACAGAAGAATTACGGTCAGAAGATAAAGAGAATGAAATACTTACAAGTATTGTTATAAAAGACGCATTGCATAGACTGACGAGAGAAGAGCAGGAAATACTGCTTTTGCGGTATGTGAATGAAGTACCTGTATCGGTTATTTGCGGGATATTGAAGGTATCAAGATTTTCATTGTACCGTAAAACGACAAAAGCGTTAAAACAGCTTCAAGATATGCTTAGAAGGGAGGATTTCAGGTGAAACAGGATTTAAAAAAAGAGTTGTGCGAGGCTTTTGCAGCACCTTCGCCAACACGAAAAAGAGAATTTTTAAATAGAATCCCGCAATCAAAGATCAGTAATCTGGCATTTTTAAGAGTACAGATTACCTATATCCCCAAATATGTCTGGGGAACTTTTGGGATCATACTGGGGATTGCAATTCTTGGCGGATGTTTTTTAGAACAAGATATATTATGGGTAATATCAGCGTTGATTCCGTTCATAGCATTGACGGCGATCACAGAGCATGTGCGTTCAGAAGTTTATTTGATGGCTGAGCTGGAGATGAGCGCTCGTTTTTCACTGAAGAGTGTTTTACTGGCACGGATGATGATATTGGGTATGGTTCATTTGATCTTAATGATGTTATTAATTCCCATCTGCACTATTTATAATGCGGTGTCAGTGTTTCAGACTGGATTATATTTATTAGTACCTTATGTGCTTACATCGGCAATCGGCATGTGGGGGACCAGGAAGATACAGGGCAGAGAATCTATGTATTGGTGTATGGGAACAGCGATCGGGATTAGCGGAATGAATCTCTTTATCCAGAAGATTTTTCCGATCGTATATGAAATGAAATATTCTGTGATTTGGTTGGTCGTGTTAATCATATCTGTTGCAATCATCATAAAAGAAGCGAAAAGAAATCTAAAACAAGTGGAGGAATTGGCATGGAATTGAGCTTAGATCGTTTGACAAAGCAGTACCGTAACAAGATAGCGGTAGATCGGGTATCTCTCAAATTAGGAGAAGGAGTGCATGGTTTGCTAGGGGCAAACGGCGCGGGGAAAACGACGTTGATGAGGATGATCTGTGGAGTATTAAAACCAGATAGTGGGACGGTAACGTTTGACGGCATAGATGTTTCTACAGAACTATACCGGTCTAAACTGGGATATTTACCGCAGGATTTTGGATATTATCCGGATTTTTCAGGAATGGATTTTTTAATGTACATGGCAGCTTTGAAGGGCTTGATAAAAACGCAGGCTAAGCGTAGGGCAAATGAACTTTTGGAATTGGTATCTTTACAAGGAGACGCACATAAAAAAATCAAGACATATTCAGGAGGAATGAAACAGAGATTAGGGATCGCTCAGATGTTATTAAATGATCCGAAGCTTCTTATTTTGGATGAGCCGACCGCGGGACTCGATCCCAAAGAGCGTGTTCGTTTTAGAAATATTATTGCAGAAATTGCGAAAGACAGTATTGTTATTTTGTCAACACACATCGTTTCAGACGTCGAACATATTGCAGATAACATATTAATGATGAAAGACGGAAAAATGATCTATCAGGGGAGATGGCAGGAACAGTTGGGCGATCTGGAAGAATTTTATTTGAAACAATTTGAGGAGGAGTAAGATGAAACAGATAAGAACATTATATTTCTTTGAATTAAAGAAAATTGTGGATCGAAAGATCACGTGGATGATCGGGGGAGTTATAATTTTGCTATGCATATTTTTGAGTTTTGCTGATCTGCTGTCTTCGTCGGTCTATGTCGGCGACGTCTCGATCAGTGGTTACGAAGCTATGAAAATAAACAGAGAATATGCAAGAAATCTCAAAGGAAGAGTGATCGACGATACGCTGCTTCAGGAAATGGCAGATTCCTATCCTGAGGGAATCGAGAATGAAGGGAGAGCTATTATTAATGACAGGACGAACGGTACGGTGGGAGCTATAACAGAGAGTACAGAAGAAAATGGAGAAAAGAAAGTATATGCAGAACAGTTAGATCCTCAAAGTTTTATTAATGAATACGAACCGATTTATTCGTTTATGTGTAATGTTGTAGAAAACGAGATTTTAGGTACAAGTGAGGAAGAGCTGTATGACGAAAGAGCAATGGTGATCTCGCAGAACCGCACGGATCAGATGCTTACGGAAGAGGAACTGAATTTTTGGGAAGAAAAATCCACACAGATTAAAACACCATTTACTTATGAATACGCAGAAGGCTGGGGGAATATATGGACGTATGCATATACGGTTAATTATATGATATTTTTGATGATCGCAATATGCCTTTCCAATATGTTTTCTGTAGAACATTTGCGTAAAACAGATGCGATTATTTTATGCAGTCAATATGGAAAAAAACATCTATATCTGGCAAAGATATTAGCAGGAGCAACCTTTGGTGTAATTACAGCAAGCCTTATTTTAGGGGTAACAGTGATCTCAAGTATTTTTGTCTACGGTGCGGATGGATATGATGCGGCTTTACAGCTTATATATCCGTTGTCTTCATGGAAGGTTAGTATTGGAGAGTCCATAATTATCTTGTTTGGTGTATTGTTGATCATTTCTGTATTGTATAGTGTTGCTGTAATGGTACTGTCGGAAATGATAAAGAACAGCGCAGCGGTTATGGCTGTTCCGGTCGGAATTATGATCCTGACTATGATGATCGACATACCATATCAATGGAGAATACCGTCTCAAATATATGATTTGCTCCCAACAAATTTATTGATAAAATTTCAGTTGTGGGATGACAGGTTAGTGTCCGTTTTCGGACGATATTTGACAAATTTTCAGATTTCTCCGCTTATATATGGAATTGCTGTCATAATATTATTCTGGATCGGAAAGAGAAAATATCAAAGATATCAAATAGCCGCAAGATAAAACTACCCAATGACAAATAGGAATGATTGCGCTATAATTGTTTTGGAAAAACAGAAGAAATCTTGATGAGGTGAGCATCATGTACAACATTGCAATCTGTGATGATGAACAGGATTTTGCGGATGAAATGAAGCAATACATACAGCGGTATCAGGAAGAAAGCGGTGAGGAGATCCGTGTGATGGTATTCAGAAATGGTCTGGAGCTGATTGAAAATTATGATCCATCCACGGACTTAATCTTCCTGGATATCCAGATGGATCAGATGGACGGCTTAGAGACGGCAAAGCGTATCCGGGAGAAAGACGAAGAGGCGGGCATCATCTTCCTGACTTCGTTGAAACAGTATGCATTAGAGGGATATCAGTATCAGGCGGTTAATTATCTTATTAAGCCGATGAAGTATATCAGATTAAAAACGGAGCTTGACCGCTGGATTGAGAAATGCAGGAAGAAGAACCCTTGTATCGTGATTGCCAACGATCAGGGAACATTTAAGGCGGCTGTAAATAAGATTCACTATATCGAAACCTATAAGCGGAATCTTCTGCTGCATACGGACGAAGGGGAAGTGATCAGTTATGAGAGCATGAAAGCGCTGGAACAAAGGCTGAGCCCTTTTGGGTTTTACCGCTGTCATGCCGGATATCTGGTGAATATGGGACTGGTCCGGAAGGTGGAAAAACTGGAGATTACCTTATCTTCCGGTGAGACAGTCTATGTCAGTAAGCCGAAGAAGAAAGACTTCATGAAAGCGTTAGCCGGATACTGGGGGAAGATGCTATGATGCAGATTCACTTTGTGGTACATATTCTTTCTATCGGGGTAAATGTACTGTACAGTTATTTGTTTTTTCGGATATTTTTGGAGTTGCTAGAGATTCGTAAAAATATCTTGATAAAAGTGACCGCATATATCGCATTTGTGTTTTTATGGACGCTGCCGATCTACAATTACAGCAGTATTCAGTTTGTGTATGCGCTGGCGGGAATGGTTCTGTTCGTTGCCGTGTTCTTTCGCGGAAATTGGACGAAAAAGATATTTGCGGTACTCGTGTTCTGTCCGTTGATGGTTGCGGTAAATTTCATCACCTTCAACCTGTCGGACAGCATTTATTACCGGGTTACAGGTGATCCGGGCGGTCTTGAATGGTCTGTACAGGAATTGACGGCGGCCAGCCTGATCGCTCTGCTGATCGATGTGCTCCGCCTGCTGCTTACATTCGCGGTATATCCGTTTTTAAAGAAATATATTTGCCGGATCAAAGAAGTTCTGACGGCCCGTATGTGGATCGTACTAGATATTTTGCTCTTAGTTCCGTTCGCGGCGACTTTTGGGATTCTTTGCTTTACTGCGACGGATGTTGCGGTGATCTATCCGATCTGCATAATTGTGATCGCCTCCAGTTTCGGATATATCTATCTTGTATCTTACATTTGCAGAACGATGGAAGTGGTGCATCATGCAAAAGAGATGGAAATGCTCCAGAAGTTTTATGATGAACGTCTGAAAGAAGAGGAACGTGTCCGGGCAGTTTACCACGATATGAAGAATCATCTATTGCTGCTTGAAGCCCGCACAGGGCATCAGGAGGAGACGCAGGAAATGATACAGAGATTACAGGAAAAGGTAGAAGATTATGAGAACTATATCCAGACGGGCAATGCGTATCTTGACATTATTTTGCGGGACAAGATGAGGCAGGCAAAGGAATCCAGGATCGATGTCCAGGCAGAGGTGGAGTTTTCGAAAGGGAAGTTTATAGACGGGCTGGATATTAGTACGATCTTTGGAAATGCGTGGGATAATGCCATGGAAGCCTGTATGAAATTGCCGGAAGAACAGAGGTTTATTACGGTCAGGGCGGGCGTCAGGAATCAGTTTTTGATCGTGAAGTTTGAAAATTCTGCCAAAGAAGGAGATCTGGAAATTCCGACAACAAAAGCAGACACATTTATGCACGGATTTGGAAAGAAAAATATCCAGAAAGCTGTAGAAAAGTATCAGGGCAGTTGTCAGTGGGATTATACGGAAGGGATTTATTCGCTGTCCATTCTCATACCCATGACAGAGGAAAAATAAATATTTTATAGAAACGGTTTAATATTTTTGGATATAAAGAGAGCCGGCGGACTGTGATTTTTCACAAGTCTGCCGGCTCTGCGTTTATGCGTCGGGCTTTTGTTTATTTGAAAATAGTCTTTGTTTTTACATAGAGGACAGACGGGGGACTGATCTCGGAAAGGCGTTGCAGGAGGTCAAAGTAAGCGTTGTGGAAGTCAAAGTAAGCGGGAGATATTGAAATAATCTTTTGCAACAATATACTAAAGATTATTAGAAAGAATCGCAGGAGGGCGAGAGGACATGCGTATATTGAGTGCAAGAAATTTAAAAAAATATTATGGAGCAGAAGACAATTTAACGAAGGCGCTGGATGGTGTCGACCTGGATGTTGAGCAGGGAGAATTTGTGGCGATTATCGGCGCTTCCGGCAGCGGGAAATCTACACTGCTCAATATGATCGGCGGTCTGGACGTGCCGACCTCCGGACAGGTATGTATTGGCGGGAAAGAGATCGGGAAGATGAAGCCGGATGAGTTGACCGTATTCCGCAGAAAGAATATTGGTTTCATTTTCCAGAACTATAATTTAATACCGGTATTGAACGTACTGGAGAATATCACACTTCCGATTGAGATGGACGGCAAAAAGCCGGATGAAAGTTTCATAGAGCAGATCATAGAGCTTCTGGGACTGACAGAAAAGGTGTATAAGATGCCCTCGCAGTTATCGGGCGGACAGCAGCAGAGGGTGGCGATCGCCAGAGCACTTGCAAGCAAACCGTCTATGATACTTGCTGACGAACCGACCGGAAATCTGGATTCTGAGACGAGCCGGGAGGTGTTGGAGCTGTTGAAGGTGACTTCGGAAAGATTCCATCAGACGATCGTGATGATCACCCACAATCCGGAAATTGCACGGCAGGCGGACCGTATGATACGGATCGGAGACGGACGGGTGGTAAAGGAGGCATAAATCATGGGAGGCAGAAAGCAGATAGAAAAACAGATAGAAAAACAGATAGAAAAGCAAGCGATCAGGCGCATCGTACAGCGGAATTTTAAGAAAAAACGGATGGAGAACATGGTGCTGATTCTTTCGATCTTGTTAGTGACGGTCTTAATGACGGTTATGTTCGGAGCGGGCATCAGTCTTTTTCATAATCTGGAACTGGCGAATCTGAGAATGAAAGGGACGGAAGCGAATGTGATCATTCCGCATATGGAAGAAGCGGAGATGGAGCGGTTTGGCAGGATTGAAGAAATATCAAGCATAGGGCGGCAGCAGTTTGTGGCGGCGGCAGCTATGCAGGAGGGGATGTCTGGCAGTCAGGTATTTGCCATGACAGCTTATGACAAAATAGAATGGGAGACGCATATTGTGCCTACGCTTTCTGACATACAAGGAACCTATCCGCAGGCTGAGAATGAGATTATGATGTCCCGGTGGATGCTGGGGCAGTTAGAAATTGATGAACCAAAGATCGGTATGAAGATCCCTGTTTCCTTTGTGGATTTAACCGGAGAGGAAAAAGAGCAGACGTTTATTCTAAGCGGATATTATGTGGATTATATCAATTATGCCCCGAACATAACGCCAAACAGCGCGAATACAATTTCCGCAAATCTGTATTATACAGAGCAGGGAAGTACGAAAAAAGCCATCGGTAATATGGCAGTCTCTCAGGCGTTTGCAGATCGGTACGGAACAGCGGAGGGGCTTTATGGCACGGCTGAGATCGACGACAGCCTGAGTACAGAGGAAGCCTTTGCATTGATCTCGGAAGTGACGGACCGGCAGGATATTATTGTGACGGGATTATCGAAAACCCTGGCGCAGTCTTTCGCCTTGGCGGTGATTCCTGTATTATCCGTTGTTCTGATCATGATTGCGGGATATCTTTTGATCTTCAATGTGATCAATATTTCTGTTCTTCGGGAAATGCATATGTTCGGGCAGTTAAAGACGCTGGGTGCCACTTCGAAGCAGTTGAGCTCCATTGTAAAAAGACAGAGCAATCTGGTATCTGTGATCGGGATCCCCGCAGGGCTTCTGGCTGGCACGGTATTGGCAGAAGCCGTAGTACCGGGACTGTTAAGAAGGATGACAGAAGGAAATGGATTTGGAACGACCTTTGAAACCGGGATCATAATCTCACCGTGGATCTATGTGTTTGCAGCAGCCTTTGCATATCTTACCGCGGTACTTAGCAATCAGAAACCATCGAAAATGGCGGCGCATGTATCTCCGGTAGAGGCGCTCAAATATGTGGAACAGACAGAGACGATAAAAGCCCATAGAGGAGGCAGCGGCGGGAAATTATACCGCATGGCATATCGGAATGTATTTCGCAGTAAAAAGAAAGCAAGGGTAACGTTTGCTTCTCTTTTCTTTGGATTTTTGATTTTTCTGATCGTAGAAGTCTGTACCTATGGCGCAGATTATGAAGAAAAATACGATAGGGAACAGCCGGATAGCTTTACCCTGCAAAATCTTACATTTCAAATGGCAGACGCAGGCGGCATTGAAAATATCCTGAACGAATCGGTGACAGATACGATATGCGGTTTTGAGGGTGTAGAGAAGATAACCGCTGACTATGTAGAGCCTGTTTATTTTCAAAATGAAGAGCTTTTTTTAGAGCCATTTATAAAACTTCAGGCACAGTACACAGGCTTGTCAGAAGAACAGATCAGGGGACATCTGCGGGCAAGAAGTATCGGACTTCCGTTGGAGAAATTTGAGGATTTTTCTTATGAGAGCACATTTTCGGAAGCGGAAATCCAGACGTATCTGGAAGATGGAACGGGTGTATTTTTTGACGAATATGCAGAGGCGGATATCCGGCAGATCTGCGGAAAGAAGATCACACTTTTCGGCAGGCGCGAAGGCGGGAAGACTGCGGAGTTTACCGTGCTTGGTGTGATAGGGGATAAAGGGAATAAATATGTCAATACGCCTCACTATTACGGAGAAGTAAGAGACGATGACGTCCCTCTTTATATGACGGCAGAAGCCTTGGAGAGAGTATCGGGGGAAATGCTGGTCCAGACGCTTCGTATTCAGACGGACAAAAGCAGAGACGAAGAAATATTGGAGGAATTGGAGGCAATGTTTGCCGCAACGACCGTCGTCCAGATCAGCTCACAGGTAGAAACGAAGGATCGGGCAGACGCCGCATTTGACACGATCAGAACGATCGGAAATCTGTTCGCTGCATTCTTGATCTTCATGGGCACGCTCAATTTTGTAAATGTCATTTTTACAAATATTTACGCCAGACAAAAAGAATTGGCCGCATTGGAGAGTATCGGTATGACAAGGGAGCAGATGAAAAAGGTATTGATGCTGGAGGGGATCTATTACAGCGGGATTACGATGCTTTTCTTATGTACCATAGGCGTTGCCGTGTCGTATGGCGCGTCATGGCTTTTTAGGACGGCGTTCGTATATTTTGCCAAATTTGGGATACCGGTTGCAAGCCTGTGCATCGTGTTTGTCCTGATGCTCCTCATCTCGGGAAGCGTACCGGTGTTGGTCTATCATTACATTTCAAGAGAGAGTGTGGTGGAAAGACTGCGCAAAGGGCAGGATTGATCTGCGGTTTGGAGTCCTCAGACGAAATGACAGGGGGCATAGTGTGCTGAGTTTCTGGGAATTCGCTGTTTATGGGGTGGCTTTTTGAAATAGAATTTTTATATAATGTTATGTAATAAACGAGTAGGAGGTACTGAGGATGGATGTTCAAAAAATAGGCGGGTTCTTAAAGGAACTCCGAAAGCAAAATAACATGACACAAGAGCAATTAGGCGAAAGGATCGGTGTAACAAATAAGACTGTTTCAAGATGGGAAACGGGAAAGTATATGCCGCCGATTGAACATTTGAAGCTTTTGAGCGATCTATATCAGATCAGTATTAATGAGATTCTGACTGTCGTTTGTAATACGTTGAGTATTATTACTATTATAGCTAAGAAAAACAAATAGTATGGGAAGGTTCATTGAAGAAAATGTTACGAAAAGCCGTGTGGAATCTTTGGATTTTAGCACGGCTTTTGATGCAATAAAGTCTGATCTATCCATTTGTTGAAAAATCCGTCTGACTTATGCTTAGGAAGTTAGGATGTAGACCGGTTACCGCTGGAAATATCATCTTAAATCCAAAGTTTCTTAAAATACAACAGATAAATTTGCAGTATGGCGCAAGAAAACAAAATGAGCTTAAAACATTCTTTGGTTCCATCCGTTTCAGGTCATCAAGCGAAAGTCCTGATTCCTTAAAGCGGTTCATGATAAGCGTTACTGTACTGGAACCAATAGAATAACGCTTCTGGACAGTGTTATAACTCCCAGAATCTAGCCGGAGGGTAATAACGCCAATAATGGTAGAGTATTTCTGCATATGCAGCTCCTTTCTCTGTAACATGTTGAGTAGTAACATTCAACAGTATAGAGAAAATGCGCCGTTTGTGCGAAATAAATACGCCGTCAGTCCGAAATTCGTCACACCGCCCTTAGCGAAATGGCTACGCCGTTCGTCCGAAATTTGCACCTTATCCCTTTATATGATTTCACACAAGTTTACTCTTTCCCTGACTGCTTATAAGGGCAAAATCAAGGGCAAGAAAATCTCATAACAAGATATAACAAAGTGTGGCAATCGGGGAAATGTGATGTATGTGCGAATATATTATAACGGAGGATTTTTCATGGACAAGTACATTTATGATGAAAGCAACAGTTTTTGGTATGAACTTCAAGGAGATTATTATATTCCTTGCCTTATCTTACCAGCCGAAAAAGAAAACAAACCTATCGGCTTATGGGGGCAGCGACACAAACGCTACTTACAGAAACATAAAAGGTCGATTTACACTACGCTACTCACAAGCGGAAAATTGAACCGCTACCTTACCGATATTGACGAACAGGCAGAGAATATGTTTTTTCGGCTGATAAAACAATTTGCCGAGAAAGAAAATATAACGGAAAAACTCAAATTGGAAAATCAAATGTTGTGGGTTCAGAAAATCTAAACTTTTGGATTTTTCCTAAAATCCAAACTTAGGAGAAATCCAAACTTTTCTGAAAATGGCTTGATAATAGGGGATTCTTGTAGAAAAAAGTTTGGATTTCATTTCGCCAAATGCAATGCTCCAATTATGACAAAATGAGAAAAACACTGTTATTTAGCTCTGTTCCAACTAATTTATTTCCATTTTTGACAAAAGAAAGCCAAAACAAAATCCAAACTTTTTTGTCAGAAAACGCCTTAAATAAAGGATTTACAGAAGAAAGTTTGGATTTCTCAAAAGTTGGGATTTTACAAAAGATGAATAATATCCGCAATCGAGCAATGGAGATAATAAACAAAGAAATAATTTATAATTAAGAATAGCGGGCAACGATATCCTGGTGATATTTGTTGCCCGCTTATTTCTTTATAAAATCGGCTCAATAACAGCACGAAAATAGTAATCTAATTCTTCTGGAGTATGGGTTTTCTTATCTTTCAACCACCATAAAACCATTTCTACAAAGCTACCTGAAATATGGTTGACAAGAAATTCTTGGGGTAAATCTTGATTTTGCTTGCGGTTGTGGTTTATGAATTGTGTTTGTATCAATTCATTTAAGCTGTCCTTGAAATAACGAAGGAAAATCTCGCTGCTTTCACAAGAGAGTAATCCTAAAATATTATTGTCATTTTCCTGCAAATGTTGTAAAAGGTGACAAAAAACAGACTGCGGCACTTCTTTATTTGAATAAAGACCGTGTGTATGGGTTTTATCCACAGCACTATCAATAATATGTCCGAATAATTCCTTGCAGACAGCTTTTAACAATTCGTCTTTCGTTTCAAAATGAGCATAAAAAGTACTTCTTCCGATATTCGCTTCGTCAAGTATTTCCTGTACGGTTATTTTCTCGTAGCGTTTGGATTCAAGCAACTTGACAAAAGCCGAAAAGATAGCTTGTCTTTATTTGTCGTCTGTCCATAATAACTTCCTTTCCAAACAATTTTTATGTTTTGTTCGATAACATACAAAGTAATTGATTTGATTATTGATATGAAAAGCAAAATTCAATAAACTAAATACAGAACAAAGTGTTTTGTATCGAACATAGTGTATCATAGCTCACCGTGAGAGTCAATGATATAAATTTAGGAGGATTGAAACTATGATTAAAAAAATCAATGATTTTCTTGCAGGTATCCCTATGACGATTGTAGGCGGTATATTTCTTGTTATCAGTCTTGTGCTATCACTAACAGGAAACAAACTTCCCATTGATCCTGCTTGGGTATCAGTATTTATCTGCGGTATTCCCTTGCTATACCTTTCTATTTGGAGGATTATCTACAATCACGGTATCAGCAAGATCTCATCCGCATTGTTAATTTCTATCGCTATGATTGCGGCAATAGCCATTGGAGATTTATTTGCCGCAGGCGAAGTCGCTTTTATTATGGCAATCGGAGCAATTTTAGAAGAGAAAACCACTGAAAGAGCGAAAAAAGGATTGAAAAAACTTATCAGCCTTACACCACAACAAGGACGCAAGATTTCAAATGGAAAAGAAGAAATGATTGCCGCTGAAGATATTAAAATGAATGATATTCTGCGTGTTCTTCCTGGTGAAAGTATCCCTGTTGACGGAGATATTATGGATGGGGTGACCTCAGTTGACCAGTCTATTATGACGGGAGAATCTTTACCAGTTGATAAGACCGTTGGAGATAGCGTTTTCTGCGGTACAATCAATCGCTTTGGAACAATAGATATTCGTGCTTCAAAACTGGGTGAGGATAGTTCTTTGCAAAAACTAATTCGTATGGTAGAGGAAGCAGAAAACAAAAAAGCACCGATGGCTCGTATTGCAGATAAAGCAGCAAGCTGGCTTGTGCCTGTTGCATTATTAATTGCAATTATTGCATTTATCGTAACCAAAGACATCGTCCGAGCGGTTACTGTTCTCGTTGTATTTTGCCCCTGTGCGTTGGTGCTTGCTACGCCTACAGCGATTATGGCAGCAATCGGGCAAGCGACAAAACACGGAGTTATTATTAAGTCAGGTGAAGCCTTAGAGCGAATGGGTAAGGTTGATACCATTGCCTTTGATAAGACGGGTACACTTACAAATGGAAATCTTGTAGTAAAAGACATTTATCCATTTGATAATGATATAGATAAAACCCTACTTCTGCATCTTACCGCTTCTGCCGAAAGTTACTCGGAACATCCTCTTGCAAAAGCCATTACTGTTTATGCAAAAGAACAAAACATCGAATTGCTCAAGGTTGAAGATTTCCATATGCTACCTGGCAAGGGAATTTCAGCGGTAATTCGTGACAAAAAATTATTTTGTGGTAATACAGTTTATCTAAAAGAACAGGGAATAGAGATTGAAAGTATTGCAGAACAGATACTTGAGAAATTCAGAAACGAGGGAAAAGCGGTTATTCTTGTAGCTGATACAGAAAAACTTCTCGGTGCAGTGACTCTCTCTGATACGCTGCGTGATACATCAGCAAATATGATTGAAAGATTGCGTAAAATTGGAACACACGCTGTATTGCTTACAGGTGATCACAAGCAGACCGCTGAATATTTTGCAAAACAGGTTGGCATTACAGATGTTCATGCAGGACTTTTACCTGAACAGAAAGTATCTGAAATTGTAGCATTACAAGAAGAGAGAAAAACGGTTTGTATGATTGGTGATGGAGTAAATGACGCACCGGCACTTAAAACCGCAGATGTCAGTGTTGCTATGGGAGCAATGGGGAGCGATATAGCTGTAGAAGCAGCAGTCATTGCTCTGATGAGCGATGACATAGCAAAGATACCTTATTTGAAACGATTGTCAAATGCCTGTGTAAAAACAATTAAGTTTAGTATTTCACTATCTCTTTTTATCAACTTTGTTGCGATTACACTGTCGCTTTTAGGACTGCTTACGCCGACAACAGGAGCATTGGTACATAACTGTGGCTCTTGCCTTGTGGTATTGATTGCAGCACTTTTATATGACAGAAAATTTGAGTAAACTGCATACATGGGGGCCTGAAATGAACTTTCATCCCCATATCCACACAATACTGCTCGGAGGAGGATTGACACAAAAAAATGAATGGAAGGATAACGGCACTGAATTTTTCCTTCCAATCCAGATCATTTCCAAAGTATTCCGTGGAAAATACATGGAAGAATTGAAAAACCTTTGGGAGACCGGCCAGCTCAAGTTTCACGGGACAGCCGAAAAATACCGGAACCATTACGCATTCAAAGAACTGCTTAATGCCTGTTATTCTACAGAGTGGATTCCTTATTGTAAGAAAGCCTTTAATGGCGCACAGTCTGTGATTGATTATCTTGGAAAATACACTCATCGGATTGCAATTAGTAATCATCGTATCATCTGTATGGATGAGGAAACCGTCACTTTTTCTGTGAAAGATTACCGGAACAAAGGGCAGTGGAAAGAGCTGACTCTTTCTGGCATTGAGTTCATACGGCGTTTTTTGATGCATGTCCCACCAAAGCGTTTTGTACGAATTCGGCATTACGGACTTCTTTGTTCCCGCAGCAAAAGAAAAAAGCTTACTTTATGCCGGAATCTTCTCGGATGCAGAAAATATATTTCAGAACTGCACGGTAAGGGAATGCCTGAAATATTGAAACATCTCTATGGCGTAAACGTCTGCATGTGTAAAGCCTGCGGCGGTAAACTTGGAAAGCCTCAGCTTCGGATACCACAAAGATGCTAAATATTTCATTTCCCAATAGTTTTCTGAAACCTCAAAATTTGAGGTTTTGTTGTCATGCCCATTTATCTGGAATCATTTGATTTCTATAGCTTCTGCACAGAAAATCCTGTATAATTATGGGTAAGAACAAAAGATTGAAAGTCCATAGGTAGTGGCTACCCGGACGCTTACTTTGTTCAATTAGGTCAAATCGAAAATGGTGTAAACGAAGGGGCAGTTCACTGGAATGCCAAAACTGCTTTTTCGTTTACCCCATCATCGATTCTAACCTAAAGAATTTTGATTTGTCTGCGTTGTTAAAAGCCCTGTCATAAGTTCTGGATACACTGTTTATGTCGAAAATACAGTGCCGAGAGCCATAATAGCCGCATTGGTGAAAGCATGTAAAATGATACAGCTCCAGAGGTTTTTATTGGATTTATAGTAGATAAATCCAAACGCGCAGCCAGTAAGGACATGTTCCGTCATAACCATTCTGAGTGAATACATTATGTTTCCGGCAGTATTGTCCCACAGATAATATGCAAACGGGAAATGGTATAGTCCAAACAGAATACCGGTGAGCAGTATGGCAAGGTACGGCTTTTTCAGTGAATCCATCATAGTTCTTTGCAGAATGCCCCTGAAGAAAACTTCTTCCGTAAACGCTGCTGTAAGTATCATCAGGCAAAAAAATACTGGAAGTTTTATTAATATTTGGAGAATATTCGTTATATTAAAATAAAATTCCCCTAAACCAAAGACAAGGATAATAACACCTTGGTATACAGCACAAATCAACAGTATCCTTAGTACAGTTTTTTTGTCAAAATGTTTTAAGCCTGTTTCTTTCAGGGTTTGTATCACTTTCTCTTTTCTGAAAACAGCAATAATCAGGAGTGGAAAGAAAACCAGAAACAGCCAGTTTGATAATTCGCTTATTATATCGACCTGATAGGCACAGCTTATGTAAGACAGCATAAAATAGAATATATACCATGATAAGCCGAGGATGAGTTCTTTTTTACTTTTAGACAAATGTTCTATTTCAACAGATTTCTGTTGTCCTGTTTCGGCCATTTTCTGTTTTCTGAATACAATGGCAATCAACAAGATTAATATTACTGAAAAAAACATAAAAATTACCTCCCAAAATTCGGATCAGGAACTCTTTTCTCACTTATAAATCCCGCATTTGCGACGAGCGAAGCGCTTTCATCAGCGTTTCCCTAAATGGAACATATTACTTGGGAGCAGGGGATTTTTTCAAATAGAATCTTTTGCGCCCCGTCAAGCTCTTTCACCTCCAGACAGTAGAACCCATTTACGGTTGCCGCACCATCCCGCGCGGTCATGTTTGCGATTGCCATGCTAGTAAGGGGTTCTGTTTTCACGATCATGCCGGGAACCAAAAGCCCCTCCTCGTACATTTCCCGTAAATATTCGTCAGAAAATTTTCCGACAGCCTGCCATAGGAAAAACAATGCAAGAAGACAGATAACGGCGGGAATCTAGCTTTTAAACAAAGAAATTCCTGCCATGCACAGGAGGCACACACAGGTTATCGCGGAGCTTCTCCGCTTTTTGACGACGGCTTTTATTTCTGTAGATTGCTAATATTTTTTATAGATATATTCAGTAAAAATCCGATAAAAACAATATACAATCCAGACCACCCAGGTTATTTCCCACTTGTGTGATATTACAGAAATCATCAAATAAAGAACAGCAACAGTAATAGCAATCATCCAATTCGTTATTTTTTTCTTCCTAGTTATTTCATTCGCTGATACTTTTACAACATCTGACAACAGACTTTCATATTCGTTATCAACGTTGTTTTTTGTTCTTTCGCCCTTGAATAATTCTGCTATGGTAATCCCCAGGGATGCAGCTAATGGTTCAATAAGAGATACATCTGGAAATCCGATACCTCGTTCCCATTTTGAAATAGCTGCACTTGATACTCCCAATTCATTCGCTAAATCCTGCTGCGTGCGATTTTGTCCTTTCCTGATAGCAGCAATCAGACTGCCTGTTTTTTGAGCGTTCAATATTTTCACCTTCTTTCCGATTTCATAATATCACAAGAAACACCATATTCAAGAAACGCTCCGTTGAAATGTTAAACGCTGCATTGGATTTATGCAAAAATAACTTCCCCTTCTACAATCCCCCTTGCACAAGCACGTATGTTATTTATTCTTCCTGCCAGGGCTGTGGCGCAGTTTTTACGTTCCTCTAAATAAAAGCAGTGGAAAAATCTTCCGCAATACGGTATTGTTAAGTTACCACACAAAACAATCAAATATGGAGACCTCCACTGCCTATGAATATAATAACATTTTTTGGTGTCTTCCGCAAACGGAATTATGATGCCAATGCACCTCCCTGGTAAGTAGACGTCACTTTAAACACTCAATACTACTTATCATGGAGGTTTTTTATGTATGAAGATATTTTTGAATCCATCCGCCATGCTGCGGAAAAACGCAACCTTAGAGAACGGACAATTCAACTGTATTGCAGTGATGTCAGCTATGGTTTGCGGATGGAAAGGTCAGCTTTGCCTACAGCCGATTCCTGGGCTATGACAAAGGCACGGATGGGAGCATTGTGGTAAATGAGGCGGAAGCGGAAACCGTCCGGAAGATATACAGGCTGTTCCTGAACGGGCTTTCCTTTCATTCCATTGCGGCGGAGCTGACCCGGCAACACCTGCGGACACCGGGAGGCAAATATAGGTGGAACCAGTCCACGGTGCGCAGCATCCTCACGAATGAGAAATATAAAGGGGACGCGCTCCTGCAGAAGAGCTTTACGGTGGATTTCCTGACGAAAAAGACAAAGCCGAATGAGGGGGAAGTCCCGCAGTATTATGTGGAGAACAGCCACCCGGCAATCATAAAGCCGGAAACGTTTGATCTGGTGCAGGCAGAGATCGCAAGGCGGGCCAGGGGGAAAAGTAGGTACAGCGGCGTGGGCATTTTCTCCAGCAGGATAAAATGTGCGGAATGCGGCTCATGGTACGGCTCCAAGGTGTGGCATTCCAACGATAAGTACCGCCGGGTCATCTACCAGTGCAACCATAAGTTTGACGGAGAGAAGAAATGCTCAACGCCGCACCTGACAGAGGATGAGATCAAAGCGGCGTTTGCTGCAGCCTATAACAGGTTTCTTGCAGGGCAGGATGAAATCATCCGGAATACGGAGACAGTGATCGGCCAGCTTTCCGACAGTAGCGGTTTGGAAACGGAACGGGAAAAGCTGGAACAGGAGATGGCGGTGCTGGCGGAGATGGTGCAGAACTGTGTGGCTGAAAATGCCCGGACTGCCATGGACCAGGGAAAATACCAGGAACGTTACAGCGGGCTGGCAGGGCGTTATGAAACGCTGAAGGAAAAGCATGATAAGGTTTCCGAGGAGATTGCTGCACGGACGGCACGGTCGCAGGTACTGGCAAGGTTCTTGGAAACGCTGAAAAAGAATGGTGTGGTGGAGGAATTCGATGAAGTCCTCTGGGGTGATATGGTGGAACATGTCACGGTAGACTGCAAAAAGAAGATGGTTTTCACATTCAAGAATGGTGTGGAGGTAACCATATAAAAAGAGTGCTTGAAGGCTTTCCGGTTGGGGAGCCTTTTTGCTGTGCAGAAGTAGTGACAAATAGTTCAGAAAAGGTTATAATAAGTTATCTGATTTGTGAAACAAGTAAACAGGCAGAGGCAGATACTATGGTGAAAAACAATATAGAAGTGGATGTAAAAGTAAAATGCATTGAGAATGAAACTACCCAGGCACAGCTTGCCGGGGATATTGGGACTACAAAATCCTATGTCAACCGTATCATTAAAAAGCAGGAAGGTGTAGTCAACAAGACCTTTGTGCAGATGATGGAGGCATTGGGATATGACATAGAGCTCACCTATGTAAAAAGAGAAAAATGTTAAGGGGACATTATTATGGGTAGCAAGATTACAGGAAAAGAGTATCCTTTAAGTAAGATATTCAGCGAAGAATTTGATTATTATATTCCGGCATACCAAAGACCCTATGCATGGACGGAAGAAGAGACGGAAACATTATTTGACGATCTATTGGACTTTTTTCAGACAGAACAGGCAGATAATTATTTTCTGGGGAGCATCGTTTTGATTAAAGATGATGATAAGCCTCATGCAGATGTAATAGACGGGCAGCAGAGGCTTACAACGCTGACGATTTTATTTGCGGTTGTCGCCTCTTATCTGACGGGGGATAACAGGAGCAACTGTTATAAATATCTCCGGGAGCCGGGAAATGAACTGGAAGGCCTTGCGCCTTTGCCAAGGTTCCATCTCCGGCAAAAGGATCAGGATTTCTTTCATAAATATATACAGAATGTAAAGCTGGCTGAGCTTGCGGCATTGGATGCGGAAAGCTTGCCAAATGAATCGCAGCAGCATATAAAGACGAATTGTGCGCTGTTCATAAAAAAGATGGATGCGGTTTTCGGGAGGGATGAGAAAAAGGTTACTGAATTCTGCAGATTTCTGGTGACAAGATGTTATCTTGTGGCAGTCTATTCGCCAAGCCAGCAGTCGGCATTCCGGGTGTTTTCTGTTATGAACAGCAGGGGATTAAATTTGATGCCGGTAGATATCATAAAATCAGATATCATTGGGCAGATACCGGAAAAGGAACAGCAGTATTATACGGATAAGTGGGAAGACCTGGAGGTGCAGACCTCCCGTTCCGGATTCAATGAAGTATTCACTCATACAAGCATGATTTTTGCAAAGGCGAAAGCAAAACAGAATCTTTTGGAAGAATTTCGGGAAACTGTACTGACAAAAGTCACCCCAAAAGAATTGATTAACGATATCTTGGAACCATACGCAGAGGCATATACAATACTGACCAATAAGAAATATGTCGCTGTAAAAAATGCGGAACAGGTAAACCAATATTTGTTTTGGCTGAATAAAGTCGGCAATTCAGACTGGATGCCTTCGGCCATCAGGTTTATGGCTGAACATAAAAATGACCCGGATTATGTGCTTTGGTTTATGGAAAGGCTTGAAAGGCTGGCATCGTTCCTCCACATTACGGCAAAAGATATAAACCGCCGTATTGAAAGATACAAACTGCTGCTGGAGGAGATGGAAATCAATCCTGACCATAGCATGGATGACCCGTTATCGTCAATAGAACTGTCAAATGGGGAAAGGAAAGAGTTTGCAGATGCACTGAATGGGGAAATATACAGGCTTACAGGAATACGGCGGAATTATGTTATATTAAGGCTGAATGCGTTTGTGAGCGACGGGGCTGCTAAATTTGATCTTGAGCCGAACATCCTTACGATTGAGCATGTCCTTCCGCAAACTGTCAGGCTAGGGTCTGAATGGGAGAAACTGTGGCCAGACACGGCAGTGCGTGAGCAGTGGCTCAACCGGATTGCCAACCTTATACCTTTGACCAGGAAGAAAAACTCAGAGGCACAGAATTATGATTTTGATAAAAAGAAGGAGATTTATTTTAAAGGGAAGAACGGAACTACCACCTATCCTTTGGCAACGCAGGTGCTGAGTGAAAAAACATGGACTCCCGAAATCGTAGAGTCAAGGCAGGAAGAACTTATGAATAAGTTTATAGAATGCTGGAGACTTCAATATGCAGCAGATACAGAAAAGAAAGATGCTTTGGAAGATGATACGGCACTGTTTTATATTTCAAATAAAAGGGGAGCGGATTCAACCGGCTATCCGACAGAGGGTGGTTTCGTCGTAAAGGCAGGCAGCAAGATGTCTGATGCGGTTGTCGAAAAATTTGAGATAAATTATCCCAATGCATATAAGCTCCGTGGGAACCTTTGCAGGGACGGCATCATTGTTGGCGGCATTTTTCAATCCGATTATGAGTTTGACAGTATTTCCCTGGCGGCTTCACTTATCCTCGGAAGGAATGCCAGAGGGCAAAAGGAATGGGTTGACAGTGCTGGAATCCCATATGATGAAACAGCAGAGGCAGATGGAAATACTGGGGAATTCAATATTAATGATGAAAGTACATATGGCGTGCTGAAAGTGGGAACATTGGCATTTGAATTGTTCAAAAAGATATTTGAGACAGGCAGTATCACGGATGAGGAGATAGAAAAGTTAAAGGAAAAAGAATATTCCAAACAATTGTTCAGCAAAACAGATTATCCTATTCTGGCAGATAACAGGGAAGATAACCGTGGAAAAAGTAATGTTATCAGATACAGGAAAGAGCCAATCCTTTACAAAGGGAAGAATATCTATTTTACCACACAGTGGTTTGCAGGTAACAGAAACGACGTGATTGCCTGGTATCGCAAGCATTTGTGATTTTTGAACTGACCAGTAAAAATAACAAAGATAAAAACGCAACGTGCATCCGTTGGATGTGCCAGAGCCGGTAGCCTGGCCGTCCTGCCGTCTGCAGGGTAAGTAACCTGCCCTCCTGGGTTGTCCGTTCTTTGTTCATAACATTCATTTTAGGAGGGATTGTCATGGACAAAGCAACAGGAAGGCTGACAGTATTTTTTGAAGACCCGTTTTGGATTGATGTATTTGAGAGGACTGAGGGCAGCAGGCTATCGGCTGCAAAGGTGACTTTTGGTGCAGAACCAAAAGATTATGAGATTTATGATTTTGTTTTAAACCATTATTATGATCTGCAGTTTAGTTCGGCTGTGGATGCCGTTATGAAAACGACAAAGAAAAATCCAAAGCGTGTACAGCGGGATGTAAAAAACAGATGAAAAATGTCGGGATTGGAATAAAATCCCAGTAGGCATTAAAACTGCAGCAGGAGCAGATAAAAACGGAACGAAAGAGCAGAAGCCGTAAGCAGAAAAAAGCTGATGTCCAGCGGCAGTTTGAACTGAAACAGCAGAAGAAAAAGGATAAGCACCGGGGCAGATAATACTCTTGCGCTATTTCGGACTGGGAGGTAATGTGATGAAAAGCAGTCGGATTAATAATTGGATGCTAAACCATTGGCCTGAAAATAAAATATTGGATGCGGCGTTTCATGTGGTCTGGGAAAAAGAATAATTCCAATATTCCTTTTGGTGTTTTGCCAGATGGGTTGCGGCAGTTTCTAAATAGGAAACATTATTGGAAAGGTGGAAAGCGATAATATGAATATACCATCAAAACGATGAACCCTTTTCTGTAAATACCGGGTGCAAAATGCACCATGCGTGTTCATCGTTTTAAGAGTATAAAATTTCAAAAGTTTACATTGTATCATTTTTGTTCGGGCAACGGACCCTTGCTCCGGTTCCGGTCATATCCTTGCGTATATGTTCGATGTACTGATGAAGATTTATGAATCCTACGGCTATACCACTCGTGAAGCGGTGGCAAGTATTGTGGAGCATAATATCTATGGTTTGGACATTGACGACCGTGCGGCACAGCTTGCTTACTTTGCGGTGATGATGAAAGCACGCCAGTATGATCGCCGTTTCTTCAGCCGTGGTATTCAGCCCCATGTGTATGCTATTGTGGAGAGCAATCATATAGACAAGTTTTCTGTGGAGTATTTCTGCAATGGTGATGCCAAACTGAAAACGGCAATGGACACCATTATCAGCGAACTGCATGATGCAAAGGAATACGGTTCGATTCTGACGGTTACACCGCAAGATTGGACTGCTTTGTATGACCGCTTTGCAGAGATTATAGAAGATATACATATGTCTCGTGATGTGGCACTGGCAGAGCTGTTGCCGTTGGTGCAGGTAACAGAAGCACTGGCACAGAAGTATGATGTAGTTGTGACGAATCCGCCGTATATGAGCAGTTCTAATATGGGAAATATTTTATTGAAGTATGTCAAAAAGGAATACGCAGAAAGCAAAAATGATTTGTTTTCTGTATTTATGCAGAGAAGCATGATTATGGTGAAAAGGAATGGATTTATTGGAATGATAACAATGCATTCCTGGATGTTTCTTTCACGTTATCAATCCTTACGACTTCAGCTGTTAAATTATACTATAGAAAATATTTTACATTTGGGAGCAAGAGCGTTTGAGGATATCGGTGGAGAAGTTGTACAAACGGCTTCATTTGTGATTAGAAAAACACACTTTTCGGACTTTGTTGGAAAGTTTGAAAAATTAACTGAATTAGATGATTCGCAAGAGAAGAACAGTAATTTTAACAATGAAACTTTGACTTATTATTGCCATCAAAATAATTACTTGCATATGGTAGATAATATCATTGCATATTGGATAAGTGAAAGGATTGGGTATCATTTCTCCAATACTCATTTGCTTGGAAGTGCTGCTGATTGTCGTCAGGGAATTGCAACTGGAAACAATGATTTGTTTTTGCGCTTTTGGCATGAGGTTGATTTTAGAAAAATCGGGTTTGGCTTGTTAAGCCAAAAGGAGTTCTTCGATAGTAAAAAATTATATGCACCGTATAATAAAGGCGGTTCATTTAGAAGGTGGTTTGGAAATAAGGAATATGTTATAAAAATGGACTATAATAATTATAGTCTACTTTTGACAATGGGAAATCATCTACCTTCAAGACAATATTACTTCCATAGCGGAATCACATGGAATGATTTATCAACTGCTTTGTATTGTGCGAGATACGTAGATAAAGGCTTTGTGTTTGATGCTGCTGGTCCGACCTGCTTTTACACTGGCGATGAAATGTACTTGCTTGGTTTTTTAAATTCCAGTGTGGCTCAGGCTTTTTTGAATGTTATATGTCAAGGCCTGCATTACAGTACGGGACATATACCCAATATTCCGTTTATATTAAATAACGAAAATGGTGTAAATACTGTAGTGTTAACAAATTTAGAGTTATCGCGAAGTGATTGGGATTCTTTTGAAACCTCATGGGATTTCCAGCACCACCCGTTACTCTGTAAGGTTTCTACCATTTCCAAAGCCTTTGACCAGTGGCAAAATGAGTGCGATAGCCGTTTTAACCAATTAAAAGCCAACGAGGAAGAACTAAACCGTATCTTCATCAACATTTATGGTTTGCAGGACGAGCTGACACAGGAGATTGAGGATAAAGATGTAACCGTTCGTAAGGCAGATTTAGGACGGGATATTCGCTCCTTTATATCCTACGCTGTTGGCTGTATGTTCGGTCGTTACTCTCTTGATGTGGACGGGCTTGCCTATGCAGGCGGTGAATGGGACAAGGTGAATTCCTCCGAAGGAGGAAGAGAAGGCACCCTGGGGTGTGCCAGCAAGTATGCGTCTTTCCCTGCCGATAAGGATAACATTATCCCGATTTGTGACGATGAATATTTTGAGGATGATATTGTGGGTCTGTTCGTAAAATTCGTGAAAACGGTCTATGGTGAAGAAACACTGGATGAAAACCTGAAATTCATTGCCGACGCACTGGGCTGCAAAGGTCAGCCGAAGGAGGTAATCAGAAATTACTTCCTCAACAATTTCTATGCCGACCATTGCAAAATTTATCAGAAACGCCCGATTTACTGGTTGTTTGACAGCGGCAAGAAGAATGGCTTTAAGGCGCTGATTTATATGCACCGCTATCAGCCGGACACCATTGCCCGTATCCGTACCGATTATGTGCATGAACAGCAGGCTCGTTATCGTACCGCTATTGCCGATCTGGAACAGCGTATAGGCAATGCTTCCACCGGCGAGCGTGTGAAACTAAATAAAAAGCTGACTGCTTTGCAGGCGCAGGATACCGAGATTCGTACCTATGAGGAAAAGATTCACCATCTTGCCGACCAGATGATTTCTATTGACCTGGATGATGGCGTGAAGAAAAATTATGCAATTTTCCAGGATGTTTTGGCTAAAATAAAGTAAAGGAGGGCTTGCGTATGATGACGGATGAGAACATTAAAAATTCCAACGAGCTTGAGTTTGCCGTTTTCTGTATTGAAAATGTTGCGGCAAAGCTGGCTGTGGATGCAGAGCGCGTTTATCAGGCGTTTGCCGAAAAGAGCGATATTCTGAACGGTTATATCGTGCCGGAATACGAAGTATTGCATACCCAGAGCCGGGAATATATCGTGAATGATCTCCTTGATGTAATGAAGGAAAAGGGGGTGGAAGTATGATTCTCTATCATGGTTCTTTTTTAGAAATTTCACAGCCGGATTTGGTTCATTCCCGCCCCAATTTAGACTTCGGACGTGGCTTTTATGTCACACCGCTGTATGAGCAGGCTGCAAAGTGGTGTGGAAAGTTTAAACGTCGAGGAAAAGATGGTATTATTTCAAAATATGAGTATGATGAGAGCCGGGAAACTGAACTGAATGTTTTGAAATTCGATTCTTATTCCGAGGAATGGCTTGATTTTATTCTGAACTGCCGTAGCGGAAAAGATATGACCAACTATGACCTTGTATTTGGTGGTGTTGCCAATGATAAGGTATTCAATACAGTGGAACTGTTTTTTGACGGACTGATTGATAAAGCAGAAGCCATCAATCGTCTGAGTTATGAAAGGCCGAATCTGCAAATTTGTTTCTGCACAGAAAAAGCACTGTCTTTGTTGCATTTTGAAGGGAGTGAAAGATTATGACGGCAAATCCAATTTTGCTTCAAAAAAAATATTGTCGTGTCATTGAGTGCTTTGCAAAACAGCAGGGACTTTCACTGGATGCGGCATTGAGTTTTTTCTATCATTCTGAGGTTTATCAGTTGATTCGAGATGGCATATCGGATATGCACTGTATGAGTGACGTATATTTGGCAGATGAACTGGAACAGGAATATATTCGGAATATGGAATAATTGCCTGTTAGTAGATTTTGGATTCAGTGAGTCCAAAATTTATCGGCAATCGGATTCTTCAGAAACAGAAAGTTACTTAAAGTGATTAGGTAGCAATACTACCTAAGAGAGCGAGGTGTTATCATGACCATAGAAAAAAATCTTGCAGGTGAATCAAAGAATGTGGAGTTCAAAGAAACACTGCCGGAGAAAAGTATCAAATATATGAAGTATGTGGTTGCCTATGCCATTTTCACTGGCAACGGAGGACTTCATGCCACAACACAATGTGGTGTGTTCAAAGGTACAACAAAAGCGGTATTTGTTGACCGTAGAGAATATCCCGGCCCGCTTTGGGAGCAAATAGATGAAGCATTTCAGTTTGTCTTGCGAAACATTCACTTGGGGGCTACAGCTCTTGCTCATGCATTTGCTTACGACAATAATATCAAAAAATGGCGTTAATGCAGATGCCAACGGCATTGATGGCGTTGAAATTGGCGCTAATGACATTAAAAATGACGTTTTTGCAGAGTTAAAAGAACAAGGCATACTCGAACAGCAAGGAAACAGAAGAAAAGCAAAATGGCTTATTATAAAGAAAAGATAGGAGGCGCGGCATGGATACCGACAAAGTAATACAAGACTTGAACCGGCGGTTTGCTGCCCCTTTGCCTGAATTTTATCAGCGTCGTATCATCTTCTGGTATGACGAAGATAAAGAATTTGAGGACAAGTTGGACGAGGTGGTGCTTGAAAATGCAAAGGTGGTTGCAATGACTGGAAACAACGCATTTTCTGTGAAGAAGCTGCTTTCAGTAGACGATTTGACCACAAACTATCTGGTTTACAGTCCGTTGGCGTACAACCGTCCGGATGATAACTGGCTTTTAGATATAGAGCTTTACAGCGAGGAGTTCCGGGCGGATTTGATTTCTATTTGGATGGATGAGATGGGACTTGCATCGAATCCGGCCATGAGAAAGCAGGTGAAACATTATCGTGCCTATTTCAATGCGAAAGACCGTCGTTTGAAAATCAGCGCTCAGAATAAAGTTCCGGCAACTCCGGCACAGCTGCATATGGCTGTTATGGCGGCAATCTGCGGATTGAAGGACGCACAGCCCAACCAGATTTTACGCAGTGTGTTCCGTGCAGGACTTGATTTGAATCACAATGCAGTTTATCAGGATTTCGTAAAGTATCATGCAGACGGTACATTCTGGGCAATGGTTCGCCAGGGATGCGGATTTTGTGAGGAAGAACCTGATCTTGGACGGCTGGCAATTCATTTACTGCTGACTGCTGCTACCCGTACCATGCGGCAGGAATATCTTGCCGGACTGGACGGATTTATTTCCATGCCGCACCAGGCGTATTGCTACGATTTCATTTCGGAATGGCTTCATAGTAACGATATTGGGCAGCTTTATGATGTGGCAAGATATGTGGAAGATGAGGCACGTTTGCGTCAGCGGTTTGAAAAACTGACGGTTGAAGATCTGGTTGGTACAGAGTGCTTCCCGTGCATCAATGAAGTGATTTTGACAAAGCTGATGACCGAAATCAGCGACCATATCATTGATGTGGATACCATTACGGGAGCGGTGGAGAAACGTAGAACCTGTGCATGGTATGAGCCGTTTGAGAATTTTTATGACGGTATTTTGCAGGTTGCAAATATGCAGAACTTCTTCAAGGAACACTCTGCCGGATTCCATACCGCAGAAGCAAAGGGCATCTGGAAGGAATACACCGAAAGCTATTATCAGATGGACACTTACTACCGTTTGTTCCACTTGAGTTTCCAAAAGAGCCTGGAGACTTCCAATATTCTGCTGGACGATCTGTTCAAGCACGTTGTTGATAAGGTGGAAGGACTTTATACGCACTGGTTCTTAGGTGAACTGGGTAACAACTGGTCGGATGTGTGTGCAGACGAACTGGCAGCCTATGGCAAGGTTCTGGAAGTACCGCAACAGGAAGAATTTTATTGTTCTCGCATCAAAACTTCAGATACCAGGGTATTTGTGATTATTTCGGACGCTATGCGTTATGAAGTGGCGGCAGCGATGGCAGATCAGCTTCGCAGAGAAACACAGAGTAAGGTTTCTCTTGGCAGTATGCAGAGTATCTTCCCTTCTATCACAAAGTTTGGCATGGCAGCACTGCTTCCACATAAGGAACTGACGGTAGAACTTCGGAATGATATTTTGACTGTGCTGGCAGATGGGCAGTCTACGGCAAGCGGCTATCGTGATAAGATTCTGAAATCAGAAGATCCGGCGAGTGCAGCATTGAAATATAATGACATTATCGCCATGAAGCGGACAGAACGAAGTGCATTGGTGAAAGGAATGGATGTGGTTTACATCTATCATGATACCATTGATGAAGCAAGCCACACTTCTGATACCGCTGTTTTTGCCGCCTGTGATAAAGCTATTTCAGAGCTGAAAAACCTTGTGCGTATTATTGTAAATGAATTTGGCGGTACGAATATTTTGATTACAGCTGACCATGGATTCCTTTATACATACAGCCCGTTGACTGAGGATGACAAAGTAGGAAAAAATGAGTTTTACGATGTGGACAGGGAAAACATCAATGATCTTAAAAAAGAAAGTGCGAAGCGCTGTGTGGAGTATGGCAGACGATATGCAATCATGCAAAAAGGCGTACAGCCAAACTACCTATTGCCTGTGAAGTTCCTGGACGGGAAGTCTGACTTTGGCGGTTTTGCACCAAGAGAAAGCATTCGTATTAAGATGAATGGCGGCGGCATGAACTTTGTGCATGGCGGTATCAGCTTGCAGGAAATGGTTGTTCCGGTCATCGAGTATCACTATCTCCGCAACGATTCTATGGAGTATAAACGTAATAAGCAGAAATATGATACGAAACCGGTAACGGTTAATCTGCTGTCAGCAAACCGTAAAATCAGTAATATGATTTTTTCTCTGAATTTCTATCAGAAGGATGCTGTTGGCGCCAACCGTGAAGCAGTTACCTATCAGGTTTACTTTACGGATGAAAATGGCAGGCAGATTAGTGATGTTCAGAAGATTATTGCAGATAAGACAAGCGATAATGGTGCAGAGCGTACTTTCCGTTGCCAGTTTAATCTGAAATCTCTGAAATACAGCAATACTGCTGCTTATTATCTGGTCATTGCAGACGAACAGGGATTGCAGATGCCGCAGCGTGAGCCATTCCAGATTGACATCGCTTTTGCGGTGGATGAGTTTGATTTCTTTAGTTAAGTACCGTAGGAGGATGGAAACGGTCTATGTGCTTGAGTTTCTGTTAGGTCAGTATTGTAGTTCGGATGATGAATCGGTCATCGAGAAAGGCGTACAGAATGTAAAGCATATTCTTGCGGATAACTTTGTACGCCCAGACGAATCGCAGAAAATTCTTTCTCAGCTGCGAAAAAAAGGCAGCCACACAATCATTAATATGGTGACAGTCCGCCTGGATATGAAAAAGGACTGCTTCTTTGCAGAGTTTTCTAATCTGGGAGTTGGCAATGTGCCGATTGCAGATGAATATCCAGAAAAGTTTGACCGGTTGCTCTGCGGTGGTATCTGGTGTATTGTTCAGCTGGACTATGAAGTGGAAGGCGACAATAAAGCACTGGTAAGTCCCACCTCTACAAAGAAATTTCTCCAAACAGTATTTTGATTTCCGGTGGGCAAACGACGGTGGCAAACCTGTTTTATAATATGGGACGCAAGACGGTTGGACTTGTCGGACTTCGGAAGCGGACCTTGATCAGATTGAGAAATTGATATAAAAAGAAAGGCTGAATTATGGAACTCATTTTTGATTATATGGAAAATGACATGCTGCGGCATAAACTAAATGCACTAACACAGAAGACCTATGGATTTGATTTTGAAGATTGGATGGCCGGAGGATATTTTGAGGGCGACTATATTCCGTATTCATTTATGCAGGATGGAAAAATCCTGGCAAATGTATCAGCAAACAGAATGCATTTTATTCAAAACGGAGTCCCTAAGTATTACATACAGCTTGGAACCGTTACGACGGACGAGGCAACTGTCACATGCGTAATTTTCCCTGTAAAGGGAAATGCAGACTTAAACTATGGAGGAAACGATATGCTATATCTAAAAGAAGCAAATATGGAAGATTTAGAGCAAGAATATGAGTTTGTAACAAACACTCCCGAGAAGGAGAATGGATTCACAAATCCTGAAGCCGGATGCACCAAAGATGAATTTACATACAAGATTTTGCCGGGTTATATCGATGCGGCGAAGGGTGTCGGACTTCAGGAAGGATGGGTGCCGGAGACAGAATTTTTCCTGTGGGAAGATAATATTATTGTCGGATGGTTCAGAATACGGCATTGGCTTACGGAGGAACTGGCAAAAGGTGCAGGACATATAGGATATGGGATCAAGAAGGAATTCAGAGGAAAGGGGTACGCCTCCATAGGCTTGAAACTGACGGTAGAAAAGGCGTGGCAGATGATTCGTGAGGATGAGATTTATATGTCTGTTCACAAGGATAATCCTGCATCGCTTAGAGTACAGATGAAAAATGGTGCGTATATTCATCATGAAGATGAACGGGAGATTTATACCAGAATAAAGAGATAGATTTAAGAGGCAATGAAGATGGACAATCAATATAATAAAACGATCACAGCCTGTTTCACAGGTTATATCGTGCAGGCAGCAGTTAATAATTTTACCCCGCTGCTGTTCTTATTTTTCCAGAGAAACTATGATATCTTATTGTCCCAGATTACGCTTCTGGTGACTTTTAACTTCGGAATACAGTTATTGGTCGACCTTCTTTCGGTCGGATTTGTGGATAAGATAGGGTATCGTATTTCGATGGTGGCAGCCCATGTGTTAGCGGCGGCCGGATTGATACTGCTTACGGTCCTGCCGGAGATGCTGCCGTCTCCTTTTGCCGGGATTTTAATCGCGGTCATGATCTATGCTGTCGGCGGAGGGCTCTTAGAAGTTCTTGTCAGTCCGGTCGTGGAGGCGTGTCCCTCGGATAATAAAGAGAAGGCGATGAGTATGCTGCATTCTTTTTATTGTTGGGGCCATGCGGGAGTTGTATTGATCTCAACATTATTTTTTTATACGGCAGGCATTGAGAATTGGAAAATATTGACGGTGATATGGGCGCTCATCCCGATCGCGAATGCCTTTGCATTTACCAAGGTCCCGATCGCACCGCTGATGGAAGAGGGAGAGACGGGGTTACGGCTGAAGGAATTGTTTAAGATCAAAGTATTTTGGGTCTTGCTTATCATGATGATATGCGCAGGGGCAAGCGAACAGGCGGTCAGCCAATGGGCATCCACATTTGCGGAGAAGGGGCTTGGGATCTCTAAGACGGCGGGTGATCTGGCCGGGCCGATGGCATTTGCGGTTCTGATGGGGACGTCCAGGTTATTCTACGGGAAATACGGTGACCGTATCCATCTGGAGAAGTTCATGATCTACAGCAGCTGCCTGTGTATTCTGTCTTATCTGGGGATTTCCCTTTTACCGGTTCCGCTGCTTAGCCTGGCAGCCTGTGCGGTCTGCGGGATGTCGGTTGGGATTATGTGGCCGGGAACCTTCAGCAAGGCGTCAGCGGCATTGCCGAGAGGAGGGACGGCTATGTTTGCGTTTTTGGCCCTGGGCGGAGACGTGGGCTGCTCCGGCGGGCCGACGGTGGTCGGAATGGTGTCCGGTGTATTGGGTGACGACTTGAAGAAGGGGATTCTGGCAGCGGTTTTGTTTCCCTTGATATTATTGATCGGAATTATCCTCTGCAGAAAGATAGAGTCTGAAGCGGCATAATACATCGTCTCTTGATTTTGCTGTAAGGGTCTGTTATGATGGAAACAGTGCAGTCAAGGAGGAAACCAGTGAGCCGATTCGGCAGGAGGGTGGTAAGATTGGCAATTACAGTGAAGGATGTATTGGAGATCGCACAGGCAAAGGGATGTACCCTTGCAGTGGGCAAAGAGAGGCTCAACAGAGTCGTGCGCTATGTGGATTGTATAGAGATTCCCGATATGACGGCATGGATGCGCCCGAACGTGATCTATATTACGACCGGCTACGCGTGCAGCGGGACAAGGGAAGAGATACTCGCGCTGATCCGTAACCTGAACAAGGCTAAGGCTGCCGCGCTTGCGATTAAGTCGCGGTTTATCGGACAGTATCTAAAGGACGCATTAGAGCTGGCTGAGGAGTTCCGTTTCCCGATCATCCTGATGCCGGAAGAGCTTCCGTTTATTGAGCTGAATTATGCAGTGATGGAAGCACTGGTAAAATCACAAAATAACCTGATAGACAAGATGAAGTCCCGGCTTGCAAGGTATAACAGGCGTGAGGCAGACAAGAGGCTTTTTATAGACCTCCTGACCGGTAACGTCACATACGAAGAGGAGAGCAATCTTCGGATCAGTGAACAGAGATGGCCTAAGCCGCTGTACCGGGTCATGCTCATAGAGGCGGAAGAGTTAGGAGACAGGCTTAAGGGGCTTCCAGAAGAGGAAGTGGAAGAGCAGCTGGAAAAAATAGAAGGCAACATCAGAGAAGGGCTGTCCGCCGAGAAATGCACAGGAGTAGTCTTATCTAACAACGGAAGCTTTCCGTGTATCTTGAAGGCGGAAGAGGAGTTCGATCAGGGATGCTTTGAGCGGATCCAGGAGTATATTTCACAGAGAAGCGGCTGTGATATGACCGTCGGCGTATCAGGACAGGGCGTCTCCTATCAGGCGTTCCAGGATGTCTACCGGGAGGCACGGGATGCGGTGGAGATCGCCAGAAGTCAAAGCGGGCAGCAGGTCGTGTGTATCGAGAAGGCCGGCTATTGGAGGATGCTTAAGGATATCAGCAAGCAGCAGGTCTGCCGGGATTATGCGGCAAGCAAGCTGGATGCGCTGATCAGATATGACGAGGAGAACGAGAGCAATCTTCTGGAGACGCTGGAGATATTTGTGAATCATCTGGGAGCAAGAAATATGACCGCGACGAGCCTGTATCTGCACAGGAATACGTTGATGTACCGGATCAAGAAGATCGAGCATCTGACCGGATATAATCTGTCGGATCCGAACAGTATACTGGAATTATCCCTTGCGCTTCATTTAAGAAGATTTATGTGAATAATGGGCAATCAAAAGAGCCCGGCAGAAGGAGTATAACTGCCGGACTCTTTTTTTGTACCCTATCGGGCATCCTGTAATTCATGCCCCTTTCGGGGCGGATGGACTTCCATCCATTCATCTATACCTTGCCGAACGGAGTCTGTCCGTCCGGCGGGTATGCTTACTTCTGTGAGGCGCCGAGAGTCTGAAAATGATTCATAGAGCCGTAGAGGCTTTGGATCCGTGAGAATTCATCTTCGTCGTAGAATTTTAACGTGCCCTTTCCGAAGGCTTTGGCTGTCTCTAACATGAACCTTGCTGCTTCGTCGAGATCCTCCATGTGGCTTGCTCCGGTCGCGCAGCCGGGTACGACCGTCTCAGTGGTGACGGCAACGCCTACGACAGGAGCTTTTGTGGCGGTTGCCGGCTGAAGGATACTGTTGATATGATAGAGGTCATTTCCGTAAGGAGTGATGTCCTGCTGTGTCAGGGCGAATACACGGGGCAGCTTGCCTGTGGTGATCTGCATGATATCCAGCAGATCTTCGGAAGTGCGCAGAATATAGCCTTCCTTTACCGTAGGGGATATAGCGAATCCTCTTGCATTCATAATGCGGTTTCCTTTGGTAGTATCAACAGACAGTACCGCATCCAGCTCTGGTGAGAGCTCTTCTGTGTTGACCTGGGACATTTCCACAGGCGAACCCATAAACGGCACGGGTTTGTGCGGAGCGGTAGGAGCGTCCGGGCAAATGTGGGTGGAGATCATCACGTCTCCGTCCAGAAAGTCGCCTTTGTTCTGCATACTGAGGAGCTTGGCTGCAAGTGCGATGGCGACCAGCGCGCCGTCGCCGTCGGATACATACCCGATCCGTTCCGGTCTGGCGCCAAGGCCTCCAAGTCGTCCGAGAAGGCCGATCGTCGGAGCGCTGCCGCCCTTTGATTTGCCGATCACTCCCGGGATCATGACCTTAAGCATATCGGTGGAACCCTTTGGTCCGACCAGGGGATATACTTTGATTTGAGCGCTGGGACGGATCATTTTCAGATAATCTGCGACTCGTTCGCCGTCTGCGCGGCTGCTGTCTATAATTTCGTATGCATCGATCAATTGTTTGAATAACATGTTGCGTTCCCTCTTTTCTGTTTTCTGTGATATTTTCTATACGCTAGTCTAACACCGGGCTTTTTGAAAGTCGATGCGGTTCATGCCTAAAAAAGAGAATGAGATATTGGGCGTTATGCACATAAAAGAATATATAGGTAAAGGATATTATGCACGATGCACAAAAAATGGTTTTTTTCTGGTGCATGGAAAGCGTTGAGCTTAAAAAATGGCAATGCTATACTTGTGCAAGAAGTGAAAGAATGGAGGGAAATCAAAAATGAAACAAAAAACGGGTACAGTAAATTGTATGATAGCAGCGGTTGTGCTATGCGTACTTGCAGAATTGATCGGACCGTTGAAATTCGAGGTGGCGGGAATCGGTGTTACGATCCTGACGATGATCTGGGTCATTATTATGGGAATACTGTTATCACCGATGCTGTTGGGGAAGGTGATACCGCCGTTGAAAAAGATCATCAGCAGCGCGGAGATCAAGAGGGCGCCGTTTTTGCTGTCGCTTGCACTCTATCCGCTGGGAATTATGTTCGGAATCAACGCGGGGCCGCAGATCGGAATCGTACTGAAGGCGGGACCGGCGCTGATCCTTCAGGAAGCCGGCAATATGATGACGATGCTGATCGCCCTGCCTCTCGGACTTTTGATCGGGCTTGGGCGAAGCGCGGTAGGAGGAACCTTCTCTCTGTGCCGTGATACAGCGCTTGGTATCATCGGTGATAAGTATGGTCTGGAATCCAGAGAAGGTATGGGGACGCTTGGAACTTATATCAGCGGAAGCGTGTTTGGAACATTATTCTATTCCTTCCTGGCTCCGGTCGGGCTGATCATAGGCTTCCATCCTTATGCACTGGCGATGGCGTCAGGAATGGGAAGCGCGTCTATGATGAACGCCGCAACTGCAGCGCTGGCGGACGCAGCGCCGGCGATGTATACAGAACAGATCCTTGCATATTCCGCAACGAGCGGACTTCTGACGGCAGTTACCGGGGTATATGTGGAAATGTTCCTGTCGCTTCCGCTTGCGAACTGGTATTACCGGCATGTCAATCCGGCAGTCAGCAGACTCCGCATGAAATTATTCAAAGCAGCACCGGAGAAGGAGGTTTAGAAAGATGGCGAATACAGTACAGACAGAAAAAGAAATGACAACATTTGAGAATATACTGGAGCAGATTAAGATCGTTATCGTGATCTACGGTATCATTGCGGTAATCCATATAGTCTCGGTGGGGAACAGCCTTACGGATCTTGGCAAGGCAACGCTTGTCAGCTTTGCGATGGTGGTAGTCTCCATTGTACTGAAAAATGTAGTGAAGAGGCCGAATCTTCCGGGATTCGCATGGGCGACGCTGGTATCGTTCGTGCTGACGATCCCAGTGTCTCCGGTCGGTGATTTTATCGTAACAACTCTGGGGGCGTATACATTCGGGCTTGTAGGCCTTCCGCTTCTGGCCTTCGCCGGAATCGCGGTGGGAGAGCAGTTGGAAGTCTTCAAGAAATTGAGCTGGAAGATCGTCATTATCTCATTTGTCGTTATGGCGTCGACATATTTCGGTTCGGCACTTATTTCCAATATTGTACTGGCGTTGAACGGAATGATTTAATATAATTTAACAGAAAGGCGGTAAAAGAGATGGAATCTATCGAGAGGATCAAGCAGGATATCATTGCATCAGCAGATGAGAAAAGGACAGAATTTGAGGAAACGAGCAGCTACATCTTCAATCACCCGGAGCTTGCGTTTGAGGAATACAAGTCACAGGCGGCGCTCTGTGAGCTCCTTTTAAAGCATGGGTTTGACGTGACGAAAGGGGTCGGAAGCCTGCCGACAGCCTTTGAGGCGGTCTATGATTCCGGGAAACCGGGGAAGACGGTGGTTCTTATGGGAGAATACGACTGTCTCCCGGAGATTGGACACGGATGCGGACATAATCTGATCGGCACTTCTGCGGCAGGCGCGGGAATCGTACTTAAGGAAGCTATGGAGAAGTATGGAATCGGCGGAATTCTGAAGGTGCTTGGAACTCCTGCGGAGGAGAACGGAAGCGGCAAGGCGATCATGGTTCGGGAAGGAGTGTTTAAGGGAGTAGATGCGGCTCTTTTGATGCATCCTATGGAGACATCCGTGCCGGATGACATATCATTTGCCTGTGTGACGATGGAATTTGCCTTCAAAGGGAAACCTGCCCATGCGGCTGCCTGTCCGTGGAACGGGGCCAATGCGTTAAGCGGCATACAGCTGATGTTTCACGCGGTAGATATGATGCGCCTGCATTTCAAGGATTACAGCAGGGTACACGGAATCATTACCGAGGGCGGTACAGCACATAATACGGTTTCGGACGAGGCGAAAGCGGTGTTCAATATCCGTGCTCTGGATTATGAATATATGATGGAGCTTGTGGAGATCATCCGTAATTGTGCAAAGGGTGCGGCGATCGCCACGGGAACCAAGGTGGAGGAGAAACAGCTTGGAGAGATCCTCAAGGACATACGGAATGATAAAAAACTGGTTCAGTATGTGCGCAGCAATATGGAACTGATCGGAGAGGATTACATCGAGCGTGATCTGACACAGGGGATCGGTTCTACGGATGTGGGAAATGTGACTCATGAGATTCCGTCGATCCAGTTCTATGTGAAGCTTAAGGAGAATGTGGGTACGCATACCAGAGAATTTGCTCTTGCGTCAGGCGGGGAGGAAGGGAAGAAGAACCTTCACACTTCCGTTCAGCTCTTAGCGCTCAGCGCATGTGACGTATTGATGGAGGAAAATAAATAAAAGCTTTACACTGTATCTGTCTGCTGATATAATTATGTCGGGATAAAAGATAATAACAAATCTATATTTAAGGTATAAGGCCGCAGAGGGTTTTATACCTTTTTAGTGATTTATACGGAAGAGGAGAGCCATGACTAGAAAAGAGATAAAGACCAGGGCGAGGCAGACAGTTAAGAAGCATTACATGATGTTGGTGATGGTGAGCCTGATAGCAGTATTTTTGGGATTGCAGAGTTCGAGTTTTGATAATTTTGTGAGGATGTATTCTTCCGAAAGTGTTGGGACAGATACGGAAGGTATGACAGACACGAGAGTAGCGGTGGGAAATACAGGGCTTGTTGACGTGCTTAACCAGACCATGTCCGGGGACACGGAGGAGGGAAGACAGCTCTCGGAAGCTCTTAAGAAGGAGGAAATAGAGAGGTCGGGGGAGGAGAACAGAATATTGGGAAGAAGCCGGGGCGCGTTATCTAAGATCGTTAATGGGATAACGTCCGGCTCTTTGTTCGTTATGTTTGTATCAGGAATCAATTCCTTATCCGGCTCAAAGAATCTGGGAAGCCTGATTCTTATTATGCTGGCTTTCGCAGGTGTGCTGGGATTCAATTTCCTGATCGTCAACACATATACGGTGATCTCGGCGAGGATGTTTTTGGAAGGAAGGATCTACGATAAGCTGCCGGCTCAGCGTTTTGTATTTCTGCTGCGTGTGAAGAGGTGGATGAAAGTATCACTGGCGATGCTTAAGTACACTATCTATCAGGCCTTGTGGATGCTGACGGTCATAGGCGGTGTGATCAAATACTATTCTTATTCCCAGGTTCCCTATATCCTGGCAGAGAATCCGGACCTTACCGGACGGGAGGCTATTACGCTGTCAAGGAGGATGATGCGGGGGCATAAGTGGGAGCTCTTTTTGCTGGATTGTTCTTTTATCGGATGGAGTATCCTGGGCGCGTGCACCTTTGGGCTGTCGGAGGTGTTCTATTCGCTTCCCTATCAGTCGGCGTCCTTCTGTGAATATTATGTGAGATTGCGCGGGAAGGCGAAAGAATCGGGGATCCTGGGGGCAGAGCTGCTGAATGACAGATATCTGTATGAGAGGGCAGCGGACGACGTACTGTGGGAAGCATACATGGATGTGCTGGAGTGGGAAGAAGACACTGAACTTCAGGAAGAGAGGCCGGGAGGGATTCGAAGAGTCCTTGCTGACTGGTTTGGTATATTGCTTGGCAGTTCACAGGAAGAGCGTGCCTACGAAGAGAGAAGGGAACGAGAGGTTCGGCTCGGCATGCTTAAGGATGCGGCGGAGGGAAGAATGTATCCCGGCAGACTGTCCCGGTTTCCGGAGGCGGCGAAGCAGAAGAGGGTGGAGACTTTTCATTATATGCGGCGTTATTCGGTCTGGTCGCTGGTGCTGTTGTTTTTTATATTTTCATTTATCGGATGGTGCTGGGAGGTGAGCCTTCATCTGGTGCTGGACGGAGTCTTTGTGAACCGCGGCGCCCTTCACGGGCCGTGGCTTCCGATCTATGGTTCGGGCGGAGTTCTGCTCCTTACGCTGCTTAACCGGGTGAGAAGCAGTCCGGTTAAGGAATTCTTCTGCATCATATTCGTATGCGGAATGGTCGAATACTGGACATCCTATTATCTGGAAATGGTTTATGACGGGATGAAATGGTGGGATTACAGCGGATATTTCCTGAACCTGAACGGCAGGATATGTGCGGAAGGGCTGCTGGTCTTCGGGATCGGGGGAATGGTGTTCGTATACATCGCGGCGCCGCTTCTGGATAACCGGATCCGGGTGATCAGGAAGCAGGTCTTAGTATGGAGCTGCCTGATTCTTTTGGGGATGTATGCTGCGGATACGGTTTATTCTGCCGGGCATCCCAATGAAGGGGAAGGGATTACGGATTATGAAGTCCAGAGCCGCTTTCCTGACATGCATGAGTCTGCGGTATGGGAGGATCAGCAGGGACATTACGGAACACAGGAGGGTTATATATGCTGGCAGTAATTTTATCCCCATTATATGTATTGGTTCATATTTATATTGCGAGATGGATGTACCGGTGGGTGAAGAAATGTCTGAGAATAGATTCTCATCAATATTTTAAATGGTTTTGGTTCGCGGTGGTTATCGTGTACCTTCTTTTTGCCACGGCTATGGGTGTAGGTTTCCTTCTCCCAACAGGTGCGGTTAAACGCTTCTTCGTGAGGTCGGGAAATTACTGGCTTGGAATATTGCTGCATGTGATCCTGGTCGTTGCGGCGGCGGATGTCATCCGTCTGATTCTTAAGAGGTGCAGATGGATCGATCAGGAGAAGCTGGCAAGCCGCAGGGTATTTGCAGCGGCGGGAATCTTCTGCGCCGCTGCCGTCACGGCATTGGGCGTGTGGGGAGTGGTCAATGCAAGGATCATCCATACGACGAGATATGAGACGGTAATACACAAGGATGCCGGATCTATAGATCAGATGAAGGTGGTTTTGGTGGCCGACCTGCATATGGGTTATAATATCGGATGCAGTCACATTCGCAGGATGGCGGAGCGGATCAATGCGGAGGAGCCGGATCTGGTGGTGATAGCCGGGGACATCTTCGACAATGAGTATGAGGCTTTAGAGGATCCAGAGGAGCTGATCGATATCTTTAAGGGAATTAAGAGCAGATACGGCGTCTATGCCTGTTACGGGAATCATGATATCAGCGAGAAGATACTTGCAGGATTTACTTTTGGGGGAAACGGCCAAGAGAAGCAGAGTGATATCAGGATGGATGAATTCCTTGATAAGGCAGGAGTTACACTGCTTCGCGACGAGTCGGTGCTGATCGCGGACAGCGTCTATCTGTACGGCCGGCCGGACAGGCAGCGCCCGGGACGGGGGATAGACAAGAGAAAGACGCCGGAAGAGATCACGGAAGATATGGATCTGTCAAAGCCTGTTTTTGTGATCGATCATCAGCCCAAGGAGCTTCAGGAGCTGGCTGACGCGGGGGTAGACCTGGATCTGTGCGGCCATACCCATGACGGGCAGATGTTTCCGGGGAATCTGACGGTCCGCCTGATGTGGGAGAATGCCTGCGGGTATCTGAAGAAGGATGATATGTACAATATTGTGACCTCAGGAGTGGGAGTCTTCGGACCTGATATGAGGGTCGGTACGATCGCTGAGATCTGTTCGGTCACTGTGAAATTTGAGGGGCAGAAGGTTTTATAAGCTATTGAAAACAAACGTAAGTTCTGGTATGATAATAAAAAGCAGATGTGGACATACTGTTATTGTGAACAGAGAACTATATGTGCTGACAAAAGGCGGGGTGATGATATGTCAGAGCATAACCACACGTATATTGCAATAGATTTGAAATCATTTTATGCTTCTGTGGAATGTGTAGAGAGAGGTTTGGATCCTATGACTACCAATCTGGTTGTCGCGGACTTAAGCCGTACAGAGAAGACGATCTGTCTGGCGGTATCGCCCTCTCTGAAAGCTTACGGGATCTCAGGCCGTGCGAGACTGTTTGAGGTAGTGCAGAGGGTGAGGGAGGTCAATGCAAAGAGGCAGAGTCAGGCGCCGCAGCGCAGATTTGACGGCGCTTCGTATGATGACACAGAGTTAAAGGCGTCGCCGGAAAAAGCGCTGGATTATATCGTTGCGCCGCCGAGGATGGCGCATTATGTGGACTATAGTACGAGGATATATGAAGTTTATTTGAGATATGTCGCGCCGGAGGATTGTCATGTATATTCTATCGATGAGATCATGATGGACGTTACCCATTATCTGAACACGTATCAGATGACGGCGCGTGAACTGGCAGGCAGGATCATTCAGGATATCCATGCTGCGACGGGGATTACGGCTACGGCAGGAATCGGAACGAATCTGTATCTGTGCAAGGTGGCCATGGATATTGTGGCAAAGCACATTCCGCCGGATAAGAACGGCGTGCGGGTCGCCAGCCTGAATGAAAAAAGCTACCGGCGGATCCTGTGGGCGCATCAGCCGATCACGGATTTCTGGCGTATCGGGAGAGGGTATGCGAAGAAGCTGGCAGAGCACGGCATGTTTACCATGGGGGATGTGGCGAGATGTTCCATCGGGAGAGCGGATGAGTTTTACAATGAGGATCTGCTCTACAAATTATTCGGGATCAATGCGGAGCTTCTGATCGACCATGCATGGGGATGGGAACCCTGCACGATGAAGGATATCAAGGCGTATAAGCCCAGTGTGAACTGCTTAAGCTCCGGGCAGGTACTACATGAACCGTATACTGCAAAAAAAGCGCGGATTATTGTCAGGGAGATGACGGAGATGCTTGTACTGAATCTGGTGGACAAGTGTCTGGTTACAGATCAGATCGTTCTGACAGTAGGCTATGACAGAGAGACACTGTCAGACCCGGATGTGAAGCGCTCTTACGGAGGTGAGATCACAATGGACCGCTATGGCCGTTCGGTTCCCAAGCATGCTCATGGGACGGCGAATCTTGCGGGACAGACTTCCTCTACGAAGATGATCGTGAAGGCTGTGCTGGAATTATATGACAGGATCGTCAATCCCAAGTTTTTAGTTCGAAGGATCACATTGGGAGCCAATCATGTGGTGGACGAGGAGTCGGTTGTGAAGGAACCTGTTTTCGAACAGATGGATCTGTTTACGGACTATGCTGCTCTGCGAAGAGAGCAGGAGGCGGAGGAGGAAGAGAGAAGACGGGAGAGAAGCCTGCAGCAGGCTATGCTGGATATTAAGAAGAAATATGGGAAGAATGCGATACTGAAAGGAACGAATCTGCTGGAGGGTGCGACAGCAATGGAGCGGAATCAGCAGATCGGCGGACATAGGGCATGAAGCTAAGAAGATATAAGGAAATTCATAAGTATGATGATATGATCGATCTGGCGCACCATGTATCCGGGACGCATCCGCATATGCCCGTTGAGGACCGGGCGGCGCAGTTTGCCCCGTTTGCGGCTTTGACGGGACATCACGAGGCAGTCAGGGAGACTGCACGGCTGACGGAGGAGCGGATAGAGATCGATGAGAACTGCAAGGCGGTTCTGGACGGTAAATTACAGAATATCTATGAGCATCTGGACCTGGAGCCTTCCGTATCCATTACCTATTTTGTGCCGGATCCAAAGAAGCCGGGAGGGGCTTATGTGACGGTCAGCGGATGCGTCAGGAAGATCAGGGAACATGAGCGGACGGTGGTGCTGACGGACGGAACGGAGATACCGATCGATGAGATTACCGATATTGTAGAAGGGAAGGAAGATCCTATAGATGAGGTTGCAGATACAGAGGGAGGACAGCGTATATGATGATTTTGCTTGGGATACTTATTCCGTTTATAGGGACGGCTGCGGGCGCGGCGTGCGTCCTGTTTATGAGGCATGAATTAAAACCGCTGCTTCAGAAGTCACTGCTTGGATTTGCGGCCGGGGTGATGGTTGCGGCTTCGGTGTGGTCATTGCTGATCCCGGCAATGGATATGTCAGAGTATATGGGAAGATTTGCATTTGTTCCGGCAGCAGTCGGATTCCTTCTGGGAATTGGTTTTCTGCTGCTGCTTGACCATATCGTTCCCCATCTTCATGTTGGAAGTGAGAAGTCTGAGGGTCCGAGAAGTTCGCTGAACAAATCTACGAAGCTTATTCTGGCAGTCACCATCCATAATATACCGGAGGGAATTTCAAGCGGCGCCGTGTTTGCGGGGCTTTTGACTCATAATGCCGATGTGACGCTTGCAGGGGCATTTGCTCTGTCGATCGGAATTGCCATTCAGAACCTTCCAGAAGGATTTATCGTATCGCTTCCGGTCAGAAGCGATGGAGGAAGCAGAGGGAAGGCATTTTTGTACGGAACATTATCAGGCATCGTGGAGCCGATAGCTGGAGGGATCACGGTGCTGCTTGCGGCATATATCACTCCGGTCCTCCCATATCTTCTTGCGTTTGCGGCCGGAGCGATGATCTATGTAGTGGTAGAAGAACTGGTGCCGGAGTCGGCGCAGGGAGAGCACAGTAATATTGGAACCATCGGATTTGCCGCCGGGTTCGTGTTGATGATGATACTGGATGTGGCGCTTGGATAGTGTATGGGATATATGGAAAGGGAATTCGGAAGTTATGAAGATTACGCTGATAACAGTGGGAAAGATTAAGGAAAGGTATCTGAGGGACGCTGCTGCGGAGTATGTGAAGAGGCTGGGCAAATACTGTAAGCTGGAGATCATAGAGACCGCGGATGAGAAGACGCCGGATCATGTCAGTGAAACCATGGAGGAAGCGATACGGGCTAAGGAGGCGGAGCGGATATTGAAGTATATTCGGGAGGATGCTTTTGTGATTACCCTTGAGATCCAGGGAAAGCAGTTATCGTCAGAAGAACTGGCGGAGAAGATCGAGACGCTTGGCGTGCAGGGGAAGAGCCATATCATCTTCATTATCGGCGGTTCGATCGGACTTGGGAGGGACGTATTGGCGAAGTCGGATCTTGCGCTGAGTTTTTCGAGGATGACATTCCCTCACCAGTTGATGAGAGTGATTCTGTTGGAGCAGATATACAGAAGCTATCGGATCATTCAGAAAGAACCATATCACAAATAAGGGTGAAGTTTTGCAGAGGTTATGATGTGAGTGATGAATTAAGAGCGTTCCTTGATTATATGGCGGTAGATACTCGAAAAGACAGAGAATTTGTAATCGACGTGATGGTTGAGATAACAGAAGATTTTTCGATTGCGCTAAAATGGATTTTAGGCAACCCTAACAGTATTTGAAAGACGGATAAATATATTGGCCTATTCTTAAAAAATATGATAAAATACAAATAAAAGCAGGAGGTGAGGCCGTGAATACAGATACTACCATAGCAAAAAATATCCGTGTGGCTGATGAAAAAGCCAGCTATGACGCGGCCTGCAAGCGGCTGCTTTCGGAAAAGATTATTTTAGCATGGATTATGAAGAACTGCCTGGAAGAATATCGTGGCTGTGATGTGGAAGAGATTGCGGAAAAATATATTGAGGGCACGCCGCAGGTGGGTGAAGCGGCAGTCGCTTTGGATGAATCCAACCGTGTTTCTATGATACAGGGAGTTGGAAATGAAGATACTTCTCTGACGGAGGGGACTGTGACCTATGATATCCGCTTTCTTGCGACAGCTCCTATATCCGGGGAATTGATTCGTTTAATTATCAATACTATTACTGCAGCCGGATGATTTCCGCCCAATATGGAACAGAGTTTATAAATTCCCACTATGAGAATATCAAAAAAGTATACAGCATATGGATTTGTATGAATCCGCCAAAGAGCCGTGAAAACAGCATTACTCGTTATTACATTGCGGAAGAAAATCTGGTGGGTAGTGTAAAGGAACAAAAAGCGGATTATGATTTGATGGCGGCTGTTATGATTTGTCTTGGGAAAGAGACGGATTCGGGTACGGATTTATTGAAATTGTTGAATGTGCTTCTGTCCACGGAGACAGGTTCACAGAACAAGTGCCAGATATTGGAGGAAGATTTTCATATCAGAATGACTCAGACATTGGAAAGTGAGGTGTCGCTTATGTGTAATTTAAGTAAGGGTGTGGAGGAGAAAGGAATTCAGAAGGGAATTCAGAAGGGAATTGATAAAGGAATCACAGCAATGATTTTAACACTGAAAGAGCTGCAGATATCAAGTGACGTTATTCTGAAACAAATCTGTGAAAAGTTTGGCCTGACAGAAGAAACTGCAGAAATGTACTTGAAAGAAATAAGTTAAATATTTCAGGCAGAGCATTTTTTGTGTTCTGTCTGAAATAATACCTCATACTTCGCAACCTAAAACTGCTTATCATTACGATTTTATAAGCCTTGCAATAGTAAAAATAAAATAGCTTTATGCCGCATTGGGCATAGTAAAGCGTTCTCTCCACGGTGTGGGGAGATTGCCGATAAATGTACAGAGCAGTCCGTTGATCTGTTCATCCGAAGCTTTGAAATGCTGTTTCACACTCTGCAGCATGATGTCCAAAATGAGAATGATTGCACAGTCCATCATTTCATTTATGATATCCCGCTGTACCTCATAAAACAGTTCTTCCAGACTTCTGTTATCTGTATTTTGGAAACGCTCAATTGCCAGTATCATGTACCGTATTGCAACGATTACCATATGTGAAGTAATGGCATCATAGCTTGTACTGTGGCATTCCGTACGAAGTTTTAAATAGCTCTTTGACATTTTAAAATAGGTTTCAATTTTCCAGCGCATCGTGTACGCACGGAGGATTTTCTCTTCATCTAAGGTCATGTCAGTGCATACAAAGCATACCCAGTCCTTGCGGTTGCTGTGATTCCGTACGTAGACCAGTTTTGCCTTCATGGCATTCCCGGTACTGTCAGGAATGATAATATCTACAGACAGGAGGTATC
>CAJTCH010000038.1 GCA_910574715.1 Lachnospiraceae bacterium
ATATACCGATTGCTCTCTACATTCTAACAGCTTAAGCAACAAGATGGGTAATTCCTTACTGGCTGTAAGGGAGATTAACCATAAATATATTGTAGTAGGAGGGAATATGAAAGTGCAGGGGAGCAGATGTGAGTGTGGTAATTCATGCCGGAAACAAGAAGGGAAAGCGATGGACCTGGCTATATACGGTGCCCAGGGCACGGCGCTTGGAGTTTATGAAGCAATACATAACCTGTATCCGCGCAGACATATCCGATGTTTCCTGGTATCGGAAAGGGGAGGTAATGCAGAGTATTTGTCTGGAATCCCTGTGCTGGAGTTAGAAGCATTTTCCGGATCATTATCCCCAAAGGAGAAGGGAAACATCGAGATCCTGATCGCAACACCGGAGAATATGATGCCTGCGATCGAGGCAAACCTTAAGGAGCACGGGCTGCTTTGTTATGTGCGTCTAACATCTTCGAGATGGGCGGAGCTCATGAACTGTCATCATGCGGGTGAGAAGGAGTTTATGCCGTTGCGTGCGCTCCCTGTTGGGTTCCACAGGGCTGACCTGCATGTATTTATGGCAAAGTTCCATGGAGATAAGCCGTTATCTGCCGATTATGACCTGCCGGAATGGATCACGCCAATCCAGGTGGGCGCGGTACGGAGCCAGAAGCGTGTTGCTGATATTTTAGATTGCGACGGAGAAAATATTTCCGCAAAGAATGGGAATTATTCGGAACTCACGGCGCTCTACTGGATCTGGAGAAACTGTCTGGGAAGCGGTTCAACTGACAGCCAGGGAAGCGATCTATCCGACAGCGCGGGGAATGAATACTATGGTTTGTCGCATTATAGAAGGATCCTGGAATTGACAGAGGATGATGTGCTGCGGCTTGTGGACAATGGGGTGGATGTGGTCCTGCCATACCCGATGCCGTATGAACCAGACATTGAGGAGCATCATAAGAGGTATCTGAAGGAAGAGGACTGGAAGGCGGTGCAAAGGGCGGTTCAGGAATTACAGCCGGGGTATGCAAAAGCATTTGAAGGTATTTTGAAACAGAAGTATTTCTATAATTATAATATTATCCTGGCGAGAAAAGAAGTGCTTAAGGAGTATTGTGGCTGGCTGTTCCCGATTCTGGAGCGGGTGGAAGAACTGAGCATTCCGAAAGGAGCAGAACGGTCGGATCGGTATATCGGATATATAGCAGAGACGTTAGAGACGCTGTATTTCATGTATCATGCGGCGGACAAATGGGCAGAGAACCGGCTTAATATTATGTATTCGGGGTGCAAATTTTTGATATAATGCTCCGCCGTTGCGGATTACCCGACACGGCGGAGTAGTCTTAACCAATCAAGACTGTCTTTCCTTCGAATGCGAATCCGTACTTCCGGATTCGTTCTGGTGCAATGCCTTTTGCTTCCAGAGAGGCAGAGTATTTCATCCGGTCAATCTGAGCAAGAGCCGCCTGGACGGTATCTGCAAGCGTAGCTTCTTCATCCGGATCACGGACTTTGAATTCCAGGATGATGGCATCGTCCGAATCTTCAAGCGGTTCCAATAGCACATCATACCTTCCGAATCCGCTTTCCCGGTTTGAAGTGATTACGTAGCGTGCGGCAAGGTTCGCTGTAAGACCGAGGACAAAACCATGATAAAAGCGTTCGGGTTCTGTATGCCTGGAAGGGTGTTTCCCGGTATCGAAGAAGCTGAAGGTTGCGAAAGCAACCCGATTCATGTAGATATTCATGGTTTTCACGTCATCTGATAAGAGCGCCTTGATAAAATCATTATATGCCGGGGTGAATCTGGAGAACCATCCGTCAATCATCGTCTTGAACATGATCCGGACTTCTTTGTTCGTGATTGCAAGTTCATATTCCTCCGTTCCCCACTCTTCATCCAGATGATAATTGATAAGGCGCAGATAACCACAGGCGAGAAGAAGACTCCAGATTGCATTTTCATCATAGTCTAACTGGTCGTATACCATCTGCTCATCAATCTGTGTACAGAATGTTTTTCCTTTCAGGAGATCCTCCATAATAATCTTCACATCTGCACTTCCTTCGCGAACCAACTTACTGACAAGGTTGTTGCTGCTGGTGTTTGCCCAGTATGTGGAGAATCTTTTGAACTTCAGATAATTTATAATGGACCAGGGATTGTAGATATCTGTTTGTTTGCCGAATGTAAATCCATCGTACCAGTCTTTTACCATCGCTTTTTTTGAGCATAGTCCGTATTCATCCAGAGCATCCCATACTTCCTGCTGTGTAAATCCAAAGCTATCTGTGTATAAATCGGAAGTAACGGTAACCACCGTTGGATTATTGAGATCAGAGAATACAGATTGCTTGCTGATCCTGGTAATTCCGGTCATAAGGGCTCGTTCCAGACAGGGGTTGGACTTAAATGTGGCATTGAACAGATTGCGGATAAACGAAGTCAGTTCATCCCAGAAGCCATTGACGTAGGCTTCCTGCATGGGAGTGTCATATTCATCCAGTAATATAATAACTTTTTTTCTATAGTAACGCATCAGATAATCACACAGAGCCTTTAGAGATCCGGATGCCAGGTAATCTTCCATGTTAGCGGAAATTGACTGATATAGAGTTTTTTCCTTACTATTTAATAGTCCGCTGTCCAATAGAAAATCGAATCTATTATATAGATCAGTGATAAGCTGGCAGATCTTTTGTCTTGTGTTGTGAAATGTAGTTTCTTTTACGTCTGCAAAACTAATAAAAATAACCGGATAGGTTCCCAGAAGCGTTCGGTATTTTTCATTCCGCCAGATAGAGAGGTTCTGAAACAGAGCTTCTTTTCCTGTATATTGAGTCGAAAAGAAATATTCTACCATACTCAGATTCAATGTTTTTCCAAAACGCCTGGGACGGGTAATCAGGGTGACTACATCATTATTCTCCCACCATTCTTTAATAAAGAATGTTTTGTCGATATAAAACAGGTTCTTTGTAACTAATTCTTCGAAATTCTGGTGACCGATTCCGATCATTCTGGTCATGATGCCCGCGCTCCTTTCGCTTTTACTATCATCTCTATTTGTCTATGCGTCCAATCGCACAAAACAAAAAGCCTCATCGCAGCCCGCTGCGCCTGTGTTTTTGTCCGGCACGCTCGAAAGAGTATCCTGCATGAATATATCGAGATTCCATTTGATTCTCATAATTCTTAAAGTTCCTCTATTTTACAGGTGTGTTTCTTCGTTTTTTTATCATAACTGATTCCGATTCCAAAGATTTTCCCGGTATATTTCGGCCTTTCGCCTAGCGTCCCTCTGAGGCGGAGAGCATAATTCTTCGACTTTATCTGCTGTATAGCTTTTTCTGGCGTGCTGTCTACTTTTAGTTCGAGAATAAAAGCGGCAGAATCTCGATGTTCAGGATAAAAGATAAAATCAACAAACCCTTTGCCGGCTTTTTCTTCTCGTTCAACACGATACTGATCCCGCGCGGACAGATATACTAAGTTTACGATTGCCGCTAATTCTGTTTCCGTGTTATAGGAGAGAATAGGTGATTCTGTGTCATGGGCAAACTGTAAGATTTCCGACATTGTTTCTGTATCTTTATTCAGCGTTGCTTGAAGCATTTTCCGGGAAGCATTTGCAAGATTGTAAATATATCCCAAAGACCTTTCTTTTTTCATCATGGAGGCATAGCTGTCCATCAGCTCTTTGTTCGGAATGAATACAGAGCCGTTTGCATAAGTCAGAAGACCGTAGACGACCATTGCCGAATAGATCTCATCCTTTGTAGACAGACGCATGGAAACTGCCGCGTATTCTTGAATATCAGCCGGAATTGCTTCTTTGGCGAACAATAGAGCCAGATCATCTTGTACGTTATCGGTATTATCCTTGATATAGTTAAAAATAGAGTCGTAAGTTCCAGAGCTTGTCCAGTAATTCCTAAGTTGGTTGTCTGTTAATGCGCACACAATGGAGCGGGGATTGTAGAGCCTGCCGCCGGAAGCAGTATGATAGCCGTCATACCAGGACGTTAACTCATCCCGGCTGATCCGGGGTTCTTTAGTGGTCTTCTGATAGATATCAAAAAGTGAATCTACTTCCGAGTCTGAAAATCCAAAATATTCACTGAACCGTTCTGAAGTTGCCATATTATATTCCAAGAACATGTTCAGTTCAGAGCCGTCGGAATATTTGGCAATGGGAAGGATCCCTGTCATATAAGTAAGTTCTGCATAAACCTTGTCTTTCAACAGTGATTTCAAAAACAGAAGATATGCTTCCTGATCTTCTGGCGTGCAGAAGGACATGTGAAATAAGGCGTCCCACTCGTCTAAGATAAAGAAGAAACGCTGACCGGTCTTTTGGAAGATATTTGTCATGATATCCCATGTGGCGTCACCTATATGAATATCAAACTCAGGATATGCTTCGGAGAGATCCTTGTTAATACCATTCTGGATGCGGTCGATGTACTGAAAATAGCTGGTGCATTGTCTGGGGACCTCACTGAAATCAATATAGATGACATGATGTTGGTTCAAATGCTTACGATAGTCGGGATTCTCCTTGCCGTCTTCTCCTGTGGCGAGCGCCAGATTGTCAAACAAGTGTCGGCTGTCTACGGCGCTGCCAAAGAAAGCGCCGATCATGTTTGCCATGACGGTTTTCCCAAAGCGGCGCGGTCTTGTAATACAGAAGTAACGATTCCACTTCCCAATGGAGGGAATTAATTCCTGGATCAACATAGATTTATCCACAAAATATTTTTCAGAGAGGATTTCCTTAAAATTCTCGTAAGGCTTTCTGCTGTCTAAGAAGATACCCATAATAATGCTCCTTTAGGATTTTGTAAATAATTCGTCGGTTTCTTTGTCAGAGAGGCGATATCAGATTCAGCTCTTATAAAAACGTTCTTTTCTGCTGTTAGTATAACATATATTATAGGTCAATGACAGTGGATTGTATGATAATAACTGGATTTCAATGGATTTGATTGGACTCGGGGGAGGTAGAAGTAACCGATAAATGAATCTATGAAAAATGAGAATTTTTATGAAAATGGAATAAAAAATTATTACGAAAATGTGTAGTTTTTCGTAATGAAAAACCTGCTACAAATTCTTAACCATTCTAATATAGTATCGACAATAAGTCAATAAACTTAATCCCCTTTTTTTATTATATTTGCATAAAAAATTTTCCATATGAATTATTTCGAAAAACTACACTTTTTGATAATGGGATTTCGGCAAAAGAATCCCGTATTTACTGGCTTTGCAGGTGCTATAGGGCCAGTAAATTGTGTCAGTTTTGGACGTAACGGCTATAAATTCCAGGTTCTCAGAGATATTTTAAGCGAAATCTTTCAGATGAGGGAATGAAGATGCCGCCAGACAAGATATGTAAGACCGTTCATCAATACAATAAAGAGCCGATTCCGGATGAGGAGATGCAAAAGCTTCTGGATATTGCGGAGGACTACCGAAAGGTTAAGAACTACGTGTATGTCCGGTTCGGCGGGATTGGAAGCCTCTCGAAGCTTTATCCGGGTTATACCGTGCAGAATGAGATGACAGCAAGCGGTTACCGGGAAACGCTTGGGCTGCCGGCGGTCTATTTCTATCTTGCCGTCTTTGACGCATTGGGAGATATCAAGAGCCAGTGGACGCGGACGAAGAGCAAGATTGTAAAGTTGGTGAACAAGAATGAGGGCTTTACAGAAGATGAGAAGCATTATCTTCGCTTCTTATTGAAAGTCAACAATGCGTTTGAAGCGGTGCTAAACCAGAAATCGGTTGAACTGACGGCAAGGATCCAGAAGCAGTATCACGAGTTGGCAAAGCAGGTGGATACAGACAGGCTGAACCGCTATCTGTGCAGGCAGATACGGAAAAACCATGTGAAGCTGCATACGGACGCGGCAGATGTATTTGCCATAACAGAGAGGGCATACCGTTATGCGGATCATGGGATCTACATTTCCATCAAGGAGAAGCGAAAGCGGGTCTTTATACCGCTGACGGATCATAACCAGTACAAATGCCAGCTGCGTATGAAACTTTATCCAGAGGAGAACCGTGTCGAGATTAAGGTTCCGGTAAATGTCACTGTTCACAGGCATGAGGATTATCAGAGTGAGGTTGGCTTGGCTGTGGGGCTTTATACGATGATGACGACGGATGAAGGGCATCGGTATGGAGAAGAACTGGGGAGATACCAGTTGGAGTATTCGGAATGGATTCGGGTGCAGACCAATAGCTACAGGCGGAATAGAGAGGATAATCCGGGGCGTAAGAAATATCACGCGAAGAAACGGAGGCTGGAGGAACAGCTGCACAGTTATATTAATCAGGAGCTGAACCGGTTCTTAAGAGATGAGAAGCCGAAGGTGGTTTATATTGTGAAACTTCCGAAACCGCAGGCGGGCGGATATAATAAGAAGATTAATTATACGGTCGGTCAGTGGCAGAGAGGATATATCCGAAAGCGATTGATGCAGAAGTGTAAGGAGCAGTCGGTTGAGATCGTGGAAGTGCTGGGGAAAGATATCAGCAATGAGTGCAGTGAGTGCGGAGCGATCGGGACGAAGGCGGAAGGAATGTTTAGCTGTCCGGTTTGTGGGTATGAGATGGAAGAAAAAGTGAATACGGCGCGGAATGTGAAGAAGCGCGGGCAGGGCGGCGGAGCGCTGCGGGGCTTGCCCAGGTAATAAAAGGGATCATAAGAACAGCCATTTAGATAAGCTCTGGTGATGAGCCGGGGTTTTACCGGAAGGGATTGTTGAGGATAGGGGGAATGTCCTGTCTTGCAGACGATCCTGAGGACTAAGAGGCGGGTTCATGATAAAGCGGACGTGATGTCTGTTATATAAAATGTGTGTTGGTGCATTTATATCATAGTCAGGCAGGACAACTTGCCAACTGATAAAGATCAATGCGTTAAACACTAAGACGGCGTTAGAAGGCGGGAAAAGGGGAAATCTTGAGAACCGTGTATTGGATATGCCAGGACCTTGCGAACATGAGGCATGGTTGCCATATCATGATGTAGCAGGGAGCGAAGCAGAGAGATCTGCATCATCTGCCGGAGGGCGGGATGACCAATATATCTTATTAAAACTAATCAGGCGAAGAATCGGTTGGATTAGGATATAAGGATAAGGTTGAGAGATATTTATAAGTTTATATGCTTTATTAATATATAAGATTTGTAATATTAAAAGTGAAAAATAAAGTATATGTATTTTATTTAATCAAATGCATAGCTAATGAAGTATAGATTGTAATGTTTCAGTTTGATTAATTGTTCCGCAATAAGTATCTGGCGGCTCGCTATGTATAAAACTGAAATTTACAATAATCAGCTTATACTGATGGGAGGTTTTGTAAAGTGTCAGAACAGAAGGAGAATAATAAAGGTAGGAAAGGAGGGAAAATTGCTGTTGCAGTATGCATTGTAGTGATTGCGGCGCTGCTGGGAGTTGTGATCTATCTGCTGCTAGGGAAGAAGGAAGAGCAAGTCAGACGCAACGTTGTTGTTAATGAAGATAATGTGGACGAGGTTCTTGAGCAGTTAGAAGATCCCGTTCCGGCAGGTTCCTATGAGGTGAAAATGAATTCTACATGGAATTTTACGAGTGGGGACGCCCCATCGGATAATGCGTATGTAGAAAATGCAGAAGCAAATACGAATTCGGTCTACTTTGATGTTACACGTACAGACACCGAAGAAACGATTTTCGAATCGCCGATACTGCCGGTAGGGAGCCATCTGGAAAATATTACATTAGACAGCAATCTGCCAGCAGGGACTTATGATTGTCTGGTTACATATCATCTGCTTGATGAAAATGACGAGAGCATGAGTACGGTAAAACTGACGTTGACAATTAACATTGGGCAGTAAAGCCTGGAAAATCCTGTTAGTGTATAGTGAAAAATATTTTTAAATTATGAGGAGGTAACTATGAGGAATTATAAGAAGATTTTGGCTGCTGGATTGGCAGTGTCGATGGTTATGGGAAGTTCTGTAGTGGCATTTGCGGCAGAAGGAAGCGGAAGCGGTTCTGGTTCATTGGATGTTGTAGAGAAGTCTGATGTTTTTGATGTGGTGCTGCCAACAGATTCCGGTACAACGTTTGACTACATTTTAGATCCTACCGGTGTAATTAAGGCTACCGAAGCAGAAAAATACGGTGGAGCAACTTTTGCGGATGACGCTACAGTATTTTTTGCTAACGCGGCAACAACAGAAGGTGATCCAGCAACTTATAGTGCTACAAGTGATGCGATTAAAGCAGTAAATAAGAGTACAATGGATGTAGATATTACTGTAAAAGCATCCGTTGCAGAGGTAAGTGGTATTACCATGGCTTCAAGTGCTACATTTGACGCTGATGATACTTCTGCAGGTCTTTATCTTGCACTGAAAGATAGCGATACGAACAACAGCGATACTGCTGTTACTGCAGATGGTGTAGAACTTACTTCCACAATTGCGGCATTAGATGGCGCATATGAAACCAAGTATGTTGATGGCAAGTATGTAAAACAATTAAAAGCTGATGCTACTGGATTTGAAGAATATTCCTTCCAGCTTACAGGCGCATGCAATCCTAAGGGAGAATGGGCTGGTTTGACAGAGGAACCGCCGGTAGTAAGCGTAGTTTGGAGTATTGAGGATCCTACAATGACTGGACCACGTGTGACATTATCTCCGAGCGGAGAGGTTAATATAGTAAATTTAGAAGGCTCATATACGTCTTTTGTCCTTAATGATGGAACAGATGATTGGACGCTGGGCGGAGCTGACGGAACATGGACAGCATGGGATGATGCGGCAGACGCTGAAAAGACATTCCGGCTTGGAGATAATTGGATGTCTGGATATCTTGCTGGAAAGACAGTTATTATAAAAGTTGGTTTGCCGGATGGTACGACAATAGAGAGTGCGGCGGTAGTATTTCCAGCAGCATAAATGTTTAAATATATGTTAAGAGCAGCATAACGAAAGCAATCCCTCGCAGTTTGTTAAGTAGAATAAATTGCGAGGGATTTAAATGAAATATTTGATATTGATTAAAAATAAGCGTGTAATGTTAGTATAAATCAGAGGAGAGGCATTTTGGATAAAAAAGTAATTATGATTACCGGGGGTACTGGATCATTTGGAAATCAGTTTGTAGAGTATATTTTAAATAACTATAATCCTCGAAAAGTAATTATATATTCTAGAGACGAATACAAGCAATTCATTATGAATAATAGATACAAGCAGCATCCACTGTATAACAAATTGCGTTTTTTTATCGGGGATGTCAGAGATGAGTCGCGTTTAAGATTAGCTATGAAGGGGGTGGATTATGTTATACATGCCGCGGCATTAAAGCAAGTCCCTACGTGTGAATATAATCCAAACGAGGCGATTAAAACCAATATAAATGGGGCATTGAACGTTATTAACGCATCTCTGGAGACGGGGGTAAAAAAGGTAATTGCATTGTCTACGGATAAAGCGGTTAATCCAATTAATTTATACGGCGGAACAAAACTGGTATCAGATAAATTGTTTTGCGCTGCAAATGCATATTCAGGTGGATACGGAACAAAATTTGCAGTTGTTCGATATGGAAATGTTATGGGAAGCAGGGGTTCTGTAATTCCTTATTTTAAAGGCATTATAGATGGCGGATCGATGGAATTGCCGATTACAGATTATAGAATGACTAGATTTTGGATTAGTTTAAAAGATGGAATTAAGCTTGTTATTAAAGCGTTGGAAGAAACCAGAGGAGGAGAAATATTTGTTTCTAAAATACCTTCTTTTAGGATTGTAGATTTGGCGCAAGCCATGTTGCCTGAGTGTAAAATGTCAGAAGTTGGTATTCGTGAAGGTGAAAAGCTACATGAAATGATGATTACACAAGAAGATGCATCGCATACATATGAGTATGATGAATGCTATATCATATATCCGAATTATAATTGGTGGGATATAAACATTTTAATACCTGGAGGACGATTAGTAGAAAAAAGGTTCGAATATAGTTCGGAAAAAAATGAAAAATGGCTTTCTGTAGAAAAAATACGAGAATTGCTGAAAACAGATATAGTTGAATATTAAAAGTAAGGGAGATAGCATTGGAAAGATTGGCGATAAATGGCGGAAAACCTGTAAGAAAAACCCCGATATATTATGGGCATCAAGCAATAGATGAAGATGATATCAATGCAGTAGTTGATGTGCTTAAAAGTGAGTTTCTTACATGTGGACCGGCTGTTGAAGTGCTAGAACAGAAATTATGTACAATAACGGGGGCAAAATATGCTGTAGCAGTTAGTAACGGAACGGCGGCATTACATGCAGCGTGTTATGCGGCTGATATTCAAAGTGGAGATGAAGTAATTACAACAGCTTTGACGTTTGCAGCATCTTCGAATTGTATATTATATATGGATGCAATCCCGGTGTTTGCGGATATTGATCCAACTACATATAATATTGATCCTAGGTCTATTGAAGAACATATTTGCGAAAAGACAAAGGCAGTTATTGCAGTTGATTTCACAGGACAAGCAGCAGAGCTAGATAAAATACGTTCAATTTGCAATAAATATAATTTGATACTTATTGAAGATGGAGCTCATTCTATTGGCACAAAATATAATGATCAATTTGTAGGAAGCATTGCGGATTTAACTACTTTTAGTTTTCATCCGGTTAAAACTGTTACTGGAGGAGAAGGTGGCGCTATTCTTACCAATGATGATAAATTTTACCAGAAGATGTGTTTGTTTAGATCACATGGCATCACTAGAAATGTTAGATTAATGGACTTTACCGAGAAATATGAAGATATAGGAAATGACTTGGGAGGGTGGTATTATCAACAAATTGAATTAGGATATAATTATCGTATTACAGATATTCAGGCGGCGTTGATCACAAGTCAATTAGATAAATTAACAAGGTTTAAATTACGAAGAAAAGAAATTGAGGAACAATATAATCGAGCTTTTAAATCATTTCCAGGAATTATCCTGCAAAAGAATGTTTCAAAATCAGATACAGTTAAGCATATTTTTGTTATTCAATTAGATATAGATAAATTAAGTGTTGGAAGAAAAGAAATTTATGATGCGCTTAAAGCGGAAAATATATGCTGTAATGTACACTATATTCCGGTATATTTTTTCCCGTATTACAAAAAATTAGGATATAAACAGGGGATGTGTCCTATTGCTGAAAAATTATACAAAAGGATTATTACAATTCCGTTATATCCAGCTATGTCGAATGAGGACGTAGATAGTGTTATTGCTGCAGTGAAAAAGGTTATTGGTTTTTACTTAAAATAATAAAAAGGATTAATATGAGACAAACTGAATTAGCGTATAGGCGCACAAAAGGATTTTCGCCTTTTGCATATACAATAGTGGGTAAATGGTTGTACTTTTGCGATCAGGATGTGCCATATTTGTTTCGGTACAATATGGAGAGAAAAGAATGTGAATGTGTTGCAAAATTTAATTCTTGCTATAGAGAGAAGAATTTTTTTAAGTTAATATCTTACAAAAATGAATTATGGTTACTGCCATTTGGAGGTAATGAGATAGTTCGGTTCAATATTAATAAAAAGGAATTTATTAATTATAACATACTAGAAAAAAATTGTGAAATGAATATTCCATTTTGTGATATGTTCTTTGAAAAAGAAGAAGCGTATGTTATTCCATTTGGCAATAACCCTTATTTAATAAGGGTTGACTTGTCGACATATGAAATGACTAAAATAGAATTAATTAAAAAGGAACAAAGTAATGATTTTTTGAAATTTTTTGGTACAGTACGACATGGAAATAATATATACATATTAGAAAGCCGTAAAAACATATTAATTTTGTATGACATTGACAGGGGATGCGTTAAGACTATTTATCCGAATAATTGTAATCTCAGAGATACTTTTCCCGTGAAAGGAATTGAAAACAGTATATATTTCTTTCCGTTGAATACAAATGAAAATATAGTCATTTATGATGTTAGTAATAAAAAATTTTATGAGAAGAAGTTTCCGATAAAGGATTTTTTATCAGAAGAAATATATCTTGTTTCAGTGTTGGAAGGCGAGATCTGGATTTTTGCAAATAAGCAAAAAAAAATATATTCAATGAATCATGAAATGGAAGTAAAAAAAGAAATAGACGTTTTAAATTTTAGCGTAAGTGATAGAACCATTTATGTTTCAGGTATAGAATTTTCAGATAGATTTTTTTGGCATGGGCATGAAGGAAGCCCTCTCATACAGGTAAAGAATAATCATGTTGAGATAGTGGATATTTATGTGGATGATAGTTGTTTAGATATTTATTTAAAAGTAATAAGTGAAAGAACAGAGAGGAAAAAAGGATTTATGACACCAGAAATAGGAAGACAAATATATAAAAATGTACTATTGTTGGTAAAGACTTAAAGAAATGCATGGTCTTGTATTAACAAAAGAGATATTAGTAGATTATGAATTTCAATACCATAGAGATTATAAGTTTTTGCAAGATGATGCGATATAGTTCCTTATAGAAAAGAAGTAAAGATAGATATGATTATATAAAACAGGCGAAACTATTCAGGTGTGAGGAGGAAGTATTAATGGAATTTGAGAAAGTTAAAAAAAATAAATATGGATTTTATGAGTTGAAGGATAGAACGCAAGCAATAGAGCTTCAAAAAATTTTTGAAGAGCGTTATTACCAAGAGGACATGGGATCTTATAGTACAGAATACTCTGAATTTGAGTTGCAAAATTATGAATTGAGAAATATACAAACAGAATATATTATCAATAAGAATATAAATAAAAAGGATAATGTTGATTTTTTAGATATTGGATGTGGAGAGGGGTTTGCAAGTGCATTCTTTCTGAACAAAAAGTATAATGTTGATTGTGTGGATTTTAGTGATAAGGGAATAAAAAATCATAACCCTGAATTGATTAATAGGTTTCAAAAAGGCGATGCATTAGATATATTGCCAAATTTGATAAAAAACGGGAAGAAATATGACATAATTTATATGTGCGGTGTGTTGGAGATGATGTATTTTCCCAGAGAAGTATTGGATTTGATTAGAAAATTACTAAGAAATAACGGTATATTGATTATTAGTGATGGAAATGATTATTCAAAGTTACAATTAAGTCTGTTGGAGAAAAGAAAATTAAAAAGGGAGTATTGGCTGGATATCCCGGGACATCCATCGTATTTTAATTTGGATGGTCTTATTAATTTTACTGAAGAATCTGATTTTGAATGTATTGATTATTATGCAGATTCACTTATAGACTTTGGATTAATGAATGATTTAACCAATTATTACGAACATCCAGACATTGGAAAGAAAAATTTCGAGTCTTATGTTGAATTGGAACAGATGTTGATAGAAATATCTTTAGAAAAGACTATGAAGTTAAAAAAGATTTTAGGCAGTATGGGTTTGGGCAGAACTATAACTGCTGTTTTTAGAAATAGTGAAAATAAACGGGAAGCAGGAGAGAAGAATGGATAATTGTATTGCAATTATTCCTGCAAGAGGTGGGAGCAAACGTATCCCTAAGAAAAATATTAAGAATTTCTTGGGTAAGCCAATAATTTCCTATGCGATAGAAGCAGCAAAAGAAAGTAATTTGTTCGACGAAATTATGGTTTCTACTGATAGTGTTGAAATTGCTGAAATTGCGATGCAGTGCGGTGCAGTTGTACCATTTTTGAGAAGATCAGAGATGTCGAATGATTATGTTACTACAGATGATGTATTGCTTGATGTATTGCAGGAATATAAGAAAGTGAATAGAGAATTTTGTTATATGGCATGTATTTATCCTACAGCACCGTTTGTAACGGCTGCATCACTACAAAATGCTATGAAAATGTTGGAGACCCATTCCAAGGCTTCTATGGTTATGCCCGTGGCAGCATTTTCGTATCCACCGCAGAGATGCTATACAATTGATGAAGAGGGAATGGTGGTTTTTAAACATCCAGAATATATAACGTCACGTTCACAGGATTTGGAAATTTTGTATCATGAAGTGGGACAATATTATATTTTTAATGTAGAAAAGTTTATAAAGGCAGAAGGAAAAGTATATGAGAATATTATTCCGATAGTTGTTGATGAAATGTCTGTACAGGATATAGATCAAGAAATGGATTGGAAATTGGCTGAAATGAAATATAAGATAATAAATAAAGAAATATGAAAGGAATTGTTGATGTGATATTAGCAGGGCATCAGCCAAATTACTGGCCATATCCAGGATTAATTGGAAAAATTATGCGTGCAGATAAATTTCTATTTGTATCTAATGTTCAACTTGAAAAGAAGAGTTGGCAAATGCGGAACAGGATACGGACAAAAGAAGGATGGATGTATATAAGTGTGCCGGTACTGGTTAAAGGGAAATATAAGCAGAAAATTTGCGAAACAAAGATTTCTAACAATATTGATTGGAAATCAAAGACACGTCGAATGATAGAAATTCATTATGCTAAAGCACCGTATTATAAAGAATATAGAGATTTTTTGGATGATTTGTATATTCGAGAGTGGGTAGAATTGAATGATATTAATATTTATATAATGAATTATATCTTAAAAGAACTAAGTGTAGATACGGAGGTTTTGTATGATTTAAATTATCGGTTTGAGGGAGAAAAGACAGCGTTGCTTGTGGACTTTTGTAATAAGTTGAATTGTAGTGTTTATATGTCAAATTGGGGAAGTTCAGCTTATGTACAGATTCCAGAATTCAATAGGGCGGGAATTGACCATATGTACATAGACTATAAAGCAGTAAAATATCGTCAAAGATATGTTGGATTTGAGCCGGGGTTATCAATATTGGATATGTTGATGAATTGCGGAAAAGAAAAAACCAGAGATTTATTGATGGATGATGCCAATTTTAGATTTAGCGAAATTAATGGGAATATTGAAGGATGATATAAATGATTTTTTTTCGAACAGATGCGAATGAAGAAATAGCTACCGGCCATGTCATGAGATGTATGACTGTTGGGGAAGAATTAATAAAACGTGGACAACAGGTGAAGTTTCTTGTTTCTGATATGGATTCAACAAAGCTGTTGAAGGATAAAAATTATGAGTATACAGTCTTGAATTCAAAATGGAATTTTCTGGATAATGTAGATGAAATAAATAAAATGAAAATAATTCTCCAAGAAAACTATGAAAAAGAACACAAAGTTCCTCTCTTGTTTTTGGATTCCTATTTTATAACTAATTCTTACTTGAAAAAACTAAAACCCTTTTCAAAATTAGCTGTTTTTGATGATCTATGTAAAGAAATTTATGATGTTGATTTGCTAATTAATTGTAATATCACCTATTCGCTGTTTGACTATTCGAAGCTTTATATGGGGAGAGATGTTCGGCTGATTTTGGGAACACAGTATGTACCGCTTAGATCCCAATTTTTAGAAGAAATTGCTAACAAAAAGCAAAAAAGCTTAAATGATGCGTTGTTCACTAATGTCTTATTAATATGTGGAGGTGGAGATCCGTTTAATATATTGACAAAAATATTGAGGAATGCATATACGTGTAAAAATTTTTATGAGTATCAATTCCATGTGATTGTTGGTATGTATAACCCGAATATGAAAGAATTAGAAGAGTTCGGAAAAGTATTTCAAAATATTACTCTTTATTATAATGTTCAAAATATGGCAATGTTAATGAGTAAATGTGACATTGCAATAACGGCGGCTAGCACAGTTTTATATGAATGCTGTGCGATGGGACTGCCTGCTATTTTTTTTGTAATGGCAGATAATCAAGAAAAAGACGCATTGGTATTTGCAAGGGATAAATGCATGATATATGCAGGAGATATTAGGGGAAATAGTGACAAAGTAATAAAAAATGTGTTTATGTATTTGCAGGAACTGGCAAAGAATTCGGAGCTTCGAATTAATATGTCCAAACAGGCAAGGAAGATTGTGGATGGAAAAGGTGCAGAACGGATTGCAAATATATTTTGCAGAATGTTTGAGATTTGATCTTTTTTTGAAGAAGATTACTTATATGGAGGATTTTACATTTCTTAGAAAGAAATAGACGCTCCTGGATGTGAAAATTATAAAGAGTTTATTTTGAATAAAATTGAATCACAGAAATAGAACCATAAAAGAGAGAAAACAATAAATGAGAAAAGAAATTAAGATTGGAAATAAATATATTGGTGTAAACCATCCATGTTTTATTGTGGCAGAAATGTCAGGAAATCATAATATGAATTTTGGACGTGCAAAGGAAATTGTGCAGGCAGCGGCAGAGGCAGGTGTAGATGCAGTCAAATTACAGACATATACCGCGGATACAATTACATTAAATTCAGACCAGCCGTGTTTTTATACAACAAGCGGAGGTTTATGGGAGGGACAGACACTCTATAATTTGTATAAAAAAGCATATACGCCTTGGGAGTGGCAGCCTAAATTGAAAGAACTGGCAAACGATCTGGGTATTATTTTGTTTTCTTCCCCTTTTGATGTTACCGCTGTTGATTTTTTGGAAAAAATGGATATCCCGGCATATAAAATTGCATCTTTCGAAATTAATGATACACAATTACTGAAAAAGGTAGCAGAAACAGGAAAGCCAGTTATGATATCTACGGGAATTGCAGATATTGCAGATATCAATTTAGCTGTGCAGGTTTGTAAAGATGCTGGCAATGAGCAGATTGTGTTACTAAAATGCGCGTCATCATATCCGACACCATATGATGAAATAAATCTTGCTTTGATTCCGAATATGAAAGAGACGTTCGGATGTGATGTAGGATTATCTGACCATTCCATGGGTGATGAAGTGGCTTTGGCAGCAGTGGCTTTGGGGGCATCGGTGGTGGAGAAACACTTTACACTAAAACGGGATGATGGAGGTGTGGATGCTGATTTTTCTATGGAAGCAGAAGAAATGAAGGATATGGTAAAACGGATTAGGAATGTAGAGGCGGCGATTGGAAAGGTGAGTTATAGTTTGACAGAAAAACAGAAACAGCAGAAGCATTTTGGAAGGTCGCTGTTTACCTGTAAACCGATAAAGAAAGGTGAAGTGTTTACGGAAGAAAATATACGATCAGTCAGGCCAGGTAACGGACTTCCAGTAAAATATTTGCAACAGATTCTGGGAAGAAAAGCCAGTAATAATATGAAATATGCTATGCCGTTATCTTGGAAGGATATAGAGTGATTTAAGATTTAAGCAAATGGAGAAGAATGGTGATATTGCGTCTGAAAACGCAATAATAGTAACAAAGTATGGGGAGTATAATGAATTGGCAAATCATCAACAAAAAAGGAAATAATAAAAAAATAGATGTCACTGATATAGGGAGGCTATTAGATGAAAAAAATCTCAATATATTTTCTGAGATTCCGGGAACATCTAATGCAACATATGGAATAGCATATCATTTGAAAAAATATGCAGGAATTGATATGAGTATACCGATTAATTGTACACTTGAGCATGGATTGTGTTTTATAGGAACAGTATGTCAAAGTGAGGTATCTCATCATAATTCTTGCATTTTAACTATTAGTCCCTTTCGGGAAAAGATAATTACAGAATTAACAGAGCATAATCCAATTGTGATTGGACCATATATTGCCTATGTAGAGAATTATCATTCAAAAGAATATATAGATAAAGTAAGAAGAAAGAATGGGCGTACATTACTTGTCATGCCTAGTCATTCGATACAGGGAATGGAAGCGGAGTATGACATAAAATATTTTATTCAGGAGATTGAAGAAGCTAAACAAAAATTTGATACTGTAATAGTATGTATATATTTTGAAGATTTGAAGAAGGGATTTTGGAAGTTATACAGAGAAAAAGGATATAACATAGTTTCTTCAGGAAATACATGCAATCCATATTTCCTGAGTAGATTAAAATACATTTTTTCCATATGTGATGCTGTGATTGCAAATTCGGTTACTACAGGATTGGCATATGCTATGTATATGAATAAACCTATTAGATTAGTACAGCAAAGTATAAACTATAATATGACAAGTTCCAATAATGTTCTTGAACTGGAGACAGAATCTCAAATTGATAATATGTATAAATTTTTTGGACATAAGGAATTTAGTTTGTCTATAAGACAACTTGAATATGCAAACTACATTTTTGGATTAAATAGAGTTAAATCTAAAGAAGAAATGAGAAAAATATTATTACCTCTATTAAGGATTGGGAAATGGAATGATTAATTATGATTTTGATGTTTTTAGTTGTGATTTCATTTTGTATGGGATTTAGTTGTGCAGTGTTAGTATATAAAAATAAAAGAAAGATAGAGATTAAGAATAAAGAAGAACAATATAATAAATTATTTTTATATTTTCATATTTTGAATATGTGGATGGAAATGCGGCAGAAAGGGAAATCAGCAGTCTCGTTTTTGCAAAAAAAACAAATAAGGAAAATAGCAATATATGGAATGAAAGAATTGGGAGAACGTTTTTATGAGGAAGTGAAAAATACAGATATAGAAGTTGTTTGTATTATTGACAAAAATCCTCAGCAGGTATTAGGAGATTTTCGTGTTATTTCTCCAAAAGAAAATATACCAAAAGTAGATGCAGTTATTGTAACAGCTGATTATTATTTTGCTGAGATAAAGAAACAGATGGAAGAAAGAGTAGATTGTCCGATTTATTCATTGCATGGAGTTCTTGGTAACAGTTTTGGAAGAAATTTTTGATAAATTGGATTTGTGGAGGGATAGAATGCTGCGGATTTTTATATGGGGAACAGGGATGATAGCAGATTTAATTTTGAATCAAGCTAATGTTCAAGGAGTGTATGAGATACTGGGATATATTGATAATAATTCTGAAAAATGTGGAAAAACTTTCAGGGGAGAAAAAATTTTTTCACCTGCTGTTTTGAACGACATAATACCTGATAAAATAATAATTTTAACAGATTATTTTGATGAAATAAGAAGACAAATAGATGTTCAGTTTCCCATTATGACAAATTTAGTTGAAGATAAAACCTTTTTTTTCAGGCAAAGTATATTGTGTCGTTATAAAAGTGATAAAAATCCTGAAATACAAAAAGTATTGGAACATATAGAAGAAGATGGGTTACAGGTATTCAATTATAATTTTGTTGATAAATATAAACACAGGAAGATTGACGTGAAATATGATTTGAGATGTAAAATGTTTTATGTATATCATAAAAATAAAAAATTATATTTTGCTCGCTTTCTAGATACAGAAACAAAGGTAAAGCAGTATTATTTAAGCTTATTGATTGAGCAGGATGAAGAATCTCCGCACAGATATCTGATGCCAGAATTTGACGTAAAAGATGGTGATGTTGTTGTAGATGTAGGGGTCGGGGAAGGTAATTTTTCTTTGGATATAATTAATAAAGTGTCTAAAATATATTTAATTGAAGCAGATGAGGCATGGATAGAAGCTATTAAAGAAACATTCAAAGAATATCAGGAAAAAATAGTTATCATTTCTCGGTTTGCTACTTCAATAGATGAAGGCAAATATGCGACACTCGATCAGTTGATAGAGGAGCCAGTTGATTTTATAAAAATGGATATAGAAGGAAATGAGTGGGATGCGTTACTAGGTGCAAAAAATCTAATATGTCGTTCAGAAAGAATAAAATGTGCGATATGTTCATACCATTCTGATTTTGATGAAATTCTTATAAAAAATGTACTAGAAAGTTATGGATTAAATTGTTCGACGACACAAGGCTATATGTGGCATCCGGATATGTTAAGAAGATCATATATTTCATTAAAATTATGCAGAGGAATTGTTCAGGGAATAAAATAAAAATTGTTGAATGAATTGAGGAATGAAGGAAATGAAAGTATTAGCAATGTATTTGCCACAATTTCACAGAGTAAAAGAAAATGATCAATGGTGGGGAACAGGATTTACGGAATGGTCTGCGGCAAAAGGTGCTAAAAAACTCTATGACGGACATTATCAGCCGCGGATACCCCAAAATCAATATTATTATAACTTGTTGGATAAAAGTGTAATGCAGTGGCAGGCTGAACTTATGAGGAAATACAGTGTTGACGGGGTGTGTATATATCATTATTGGTTTAAGGATAACAGAAGAATACTAGAAAAGCCGGCTGAAAATCTATTGAAATGGAAAGAGGTTGAGATGCCCTTTTGTTTTTATTGGGCAAATGTGACTTGGGCAAGAACATGGAGTAAGCTCCAGAATAAAACTCCTTGGACAAATGCATATGAACCGAAGGATTCTAATGAAGTAAATGGTATTCTGTTAGAACAAAAATACGGAGGAGAAGAACATTGGAGAGAGCATTTTAAATATTTGCTACCATTTTTTCAGGATGAGAGATATATCAAGATAGACGGCAAACCGCTATTTATGATTTATGTGACAGAAGATATACCATATCTTGCAGAAATGCTGGACTGTTGGGAAAATCAGGCAATTGAACATGGATTAGATGGACTATATATAATTGGTTCTAAGTGTAGATTCAATAGAGAAAAATGTATAGATGCAGAAATTTGTTTGGAACCATCAAATGCGTTTGAACTTGCAACAAAAGTACAGAGAGAAGATGGTATTGGTGTATTTGATTATGATGACTTCTGGCAGAAGATTCTTGATACTCCTTTTAGAGACAATACATATTTCCAAGGAGTAGTAGGATATGATGATACTCCTAGAAGAGGAAAAGAGGGATATGTAGTTGAGGGTGCGACTCCAAATAAATTCGCTGGTTATTTGACAGAGCTAATGGCAAAAAGTTTTGTCAATAATAACGACCTTGTGTTTATAAACGCTTGGAATGAATGGGGGGAAGGAATGTATTTGGAGCCGGATGAAAAATACGGTGAAGAGTTTTTAGCAGCTATTCCCTATGCGAAAAATAATTATATGTCTTATATTGAAAAATACAGGATATTGAATACTGGTAATGATAAGAGTGAAGAATTAAATAATCTAAGGGGACAATTAGACAAGGAAAGATATTATTTGAAAATATTAGATCAATGGATGACTCTTCGGGGAAATGGGTTCTCTATTAAAAAAAGATTGGAAGAGTTGGGATATAAAAGAATAGCACTATACGGCTATAGCATTCTGGGACGTCATTTGTATGACGAGTTAGTAGGAAGCGAAGTTATGATACAGTATTTGATTGATAGACAGGGAGATAAATTACATATGAAACTGCCAGTGTATCTTCCATCAGATCGTCTTCCAGAGGTAGATGCTGTGATTGTTGCCTCAACATATTATTATGATGAAATATATTATTTCCTAAAGGAAAAGGGGATAGAAAAAATCATTTCTTTGGAAGCTGTTTTAAAGGAAGGTTAAATATTTTATTGATGAAAATGTGATTATCTGGAAAGAAGTCTGGCATGAGGCGTTGTTTGACGAGATACCATAGCATGTCAGGATAGAAGGAGAATGGATTGATATGAAATGGTCTGATAAAGGGCATGAGTTGGACGGATATGGCGAAAAAATCGTGCAGAGTTTTCGAGACAAAGGTGAAAAAATCTACATATTCGGAGCTGGATTGATAGGGGAAGAATACAGACCGTTGTTTGAAAGACAGGGGTGCTTTGCCGGGTATATTGATAACGACAGAAGAAAACAGGAATCAGGAGTGAATCGTGCTTGTGTGGTATCATTTGAGGAATACTGCAATAAAAAAATGGGTGGATTCATCATGATTACGGCAGATGAAAAGAACATACCATCAATAAAGGAACAGCTGTCTCGGGCAGGGCTGAAAGAACAAACAGATTTTTATACATATACGGATTTCATGAACTCAGTATATCCTGTGCTGTCTGTGTATTTTTACGATCAATTTTATGTACGGCAGGCGCAGATATGTCTGACAGAAAGATGCAGTTTAAAATGCAGGGACTGTGCGCATGGGTGTTATGCAGTGGGGGCAGATAGTCAAGATATGAGCTTGGAGATGGCTAAAGAAAGTGCGGATTCATTTTTTGATAAAGTAGATTTGATAAAGGAATTTGTGCTAATAGGCGGAGAACCTTTTTTGTATAGAGACTTGGATCAGATTATAGTATACATTGGCGAAAAATACAGGAAAAAAATGATCAATTTTGCCATTACGACGAATGGAACTATAATGCTGGAACAAAAGATATTAGATTTGTGTAGAAAATATGATGTTTTAATACGGATATCAAATTATTCGGCTGAATTAAAATATCTGGAAAAGAAATATGCAAAACTTAAGGAAGAATTAGAAAAAAATAAAATAATGTATATCTTAGGCGGCAGTGATTATTATTGGATGGATTATGGATTTAAAACCGTTGACAGGGGTGGAAAGGCGGAAGATTTAATTCCTGTTTTTGATAAATGCAGGACATCGTGTAGAGAAATAAGAGGAAACCGATATTATTATTGTGTTATGGCAAGGAGCGTATCAGATAATCTGGGATTTGGTCTGGGTGAGGATGATTATTTAGATTTTAATAGGATAAAAAAAGAAGATAAGAAAGTTTTACTGGAATTTGAAATGGGATATTCCGATAAAGGATATCTTGATATGTGTAATCATTGTAATGGTGCAGATGCAGTAAATTACCCAATTCCCGCAGCCAAACAGATTCATTAGGCAAGAAGGAGGACGAGATGTTTCGGATATATGTCTGGGGAGCCGGCAGTTATGCACGTCAGGTAATGGATGAGATAGATGATTCAAAAGCAAAGATACTAGGAATTATTGACTCAGACAAAAGGAAACAGGAGACGAGTATGTTTTATCCCATACAGGTGATGTCACCTTCTGATATATCAGGGAAAGAATTTGATTATGTGGTTATTTCGGTTAAAAAATATGAGACCATAGAGAATGAATGTAACGGTTTAGGAATCCCAGCTGAAAAAATTATTTCCTATTGGAAAGATGAACAAAGTACGCATTTATTTGTAAAGCGTGCAGAGCGGGTGAGCGAGTTGATATATAAAAACCAGATTTATCAGAATCGTCTGGACAGTGCGCCTTATGAATGGAACGTAAAGCCGACACCGAAGATCCAAGAAGGAAGTAGACTTTTGAGGAAGATTGTTGAAGATTATAGTAGTTTATGTCGGTTTGGCGATGGAGAATTTGAAATGATTCGGGGAAAAATCCGTCCTTGGTTTCAAAGACCAGATGATAGATTGGGAAGACGGCTAAAGGAAGTTTTATTTTCAGAAGATATCAGAATTAATATAGCTATCCCGCAGAATTTCCGTGGTTTTGAGAAATACAAGGAAAATGCGGCAGATAATATTCGGGATTATATGCATGGGGATACTCGGCAAGATATTCTTGAGTTGATTGATAAAGACCGGATTTATTATGATGCCTATGTCAGCAGGCCTTATATTATATACAAAGACAGAAAAAATGCAGATGAGATATTCCCGTTGTTTCAGGCGATTTGGAAAGACAGAGATGTGATGATCGTAGAGGGCGAATTTTCAAGGATAGGAATTGGAAATGATTTGCTGAAAGGCGCGGGTTCTGTTTCAAGGATCTTATGTCCGTCTAAGAATGCCTGGGATAGATATGATGATATTTTAGATTCGGTATTAAGGGCAGCATCAAAAAAGTCATTAATATGTATTTCATTAGGGCCATGCGCAACCGTACTTGCGTATGATCTGGCAAGAGCAGGGTATCAGGCGTTGGATATCGGACAGTTGGATAATGAATATGAATGGTATCTGAGAGGTGCGCAGACACAGATACCGATTCCAGGGAAAATGGTTGCGGAGGTTTCCGGAGAGCAGGCATTCGAGCTGCCAGATGAGAGGGAATATATAAGTCAGATCATTACCAGGATTATTTCAGAGAAGTGACGGACCAAGCGGTCATGCTTGCAGGGATATTTGGAAGCAGCCGTGAGGCATTGGCTTGAAAGGGAGAGGAAAAGGTATGAGAAAGGTATATTTTTTTGGAACAGGAAATTGTGCGAAAATGTATGCAGATAAAAGCGAGATCGCATTAAAAGCTTTGGGGAATTATGAGATCATGGGTTTCCTGGACAATGATGTAAATAAAGAAGGTACGCAATTCGGGAAGTATAAAGTTTTTAAACCTGATATTTTAAAAGAACATCCGTGTGATTTGGTTTTGATTTTTTTATTGAATGACGATGATCTTGATAATGTTTACAAACAATTATTGGAGTATGTACCTTTCGATACAATTCATGAATATTTTTTGCCTTTGAAATTATTGCTTCAAAGAAATTATATGGATACTGCTAATGAAGAGATACAAGAAACATTGGATTACATTTCTGCCGGTAAAATATCGATATTCAATCAATTTGTAAATAAACGCAGTACATATGATGAAGTGAAATGGGATACACAGGTTGATCTGCCATATATTGATTTCAAGACAATTGAAGGTAAAAAGAAACCGATGTATTATCCAAGGAATTATAAATTTTTTAAAAAGAACGGAATTAATTATGTTTATAATTTAATGTATGAGCAGAATGAGGGATCTCCCCATCTATATATCAAAAAAGATCATAATATAAATGACGGAGACTGTATTATTGATGCGGGAGTTTGTGAAGGGAATTTTGCATTAAAGTATATAGATGTCGCATCTCATATCTATTTGTTTGAAATGGATCCAGTCTGGCAGGAGCCTTTGAAGTATACATTCAGAGATTATGAAAGCAAGGTGACGCTTATTGATAAGGCGGTTTGTGACAGGACGTCAAGCAGTACATGCCGAATAGATGATGTTCTGCGAAACCATAAAGTCGACTTTGTTAAAATGGATATAGAAGGGGCAGAAGTATCGGCGCTTAGAGGTGCGAAAGCCACTTTTTGTACGAATCATATAAAAGCTTCCATATGCAGTTATCACAGGAGCAAAGATGAGGAGAAAATTCGTTACCTGTTAGAAAGTTATGGATATCAAACTTCAGTTTCACCGGGCTATATGCTTTTTTTGCATGATGAAGAGGTATGGAGGACCGGAGAACTAAGGCGGGGGATCGTCTACGGAGATAAATGAGAATTAAAGAAGGTTTATATCAATGAAGCGATTATGCATTTACTTGACTTATGACAAGCAAAAGATCATAGACAAATACATCGGACACATATTGAAAGAATTAAAAACCTGTACAGACTATCTCGCGGTAATATGCAACACACCAACCATAGCAGAAGGAAAAGAGATCCTCGAAACCTATGCCGACACCATATTTTTCCGTGAAAATATTGGTTTTGACGCGGGTGGCTACAAGGACGCATTGTGTCATCGGATCGGATGGGACAAGGTACTCGCTTTCGACGAATTGGTGTTAGTAAACGATTCCATGTTCGGTCCGTTTCGTCCTATGAAAAGCATTTTCGAGGAAATGGATAAAAAGCCGGTTGACTTCTGGGGATTAGCGAAACATGCCGAATTCCGGAAAGAAGGATTTGATTATTTCCCAGAACATATACAGTCATTTTTCTTTGTATTCCGTTCAAGGATGCTGCACAGCAGTCATTTTAGAAAATACTGGGAGGATATGCCTTATTATACATCGTACAATGAGGCGGTCCGGAAGTATGAGATGCAGTTTACTTCCTGGTTTTCCGGATTGGGGTACACCTATGACGTTCTTGCCGATATCCAGGCAAATGATTCAGAGAATCTGGAAAATAACTATGCACAGTTTCGGAAGATTCCATACGAACTTATAAAAAAGCGAAACTTCCCATTCCTGAAAAAGCAGCAGATCGCAGACGAATCCCTGGATACACAGACTCAGGAAAACCTGCGTCTTGCCATCGACTACATAGACAGGGAAACGGACTATGACGCAGATCTGATCTGGGAAAATATCATCCGCACGCTGAATATGGCAGACCTGCACAGAAGCCTTCATCTTCAATACATCATTGCTCCAGAAGAATCAAGGCGAAGAGAAGATACGCTGATCTTGGTAGCGGCATCCCACGAAAGCGCCGTTGCGTATGTTGTGGAATATCTGTGTGAGCTGGAACGGAATTTTGATATTAAAATAGCGGCTTGCAACAGTATACTAAAGGATGCTTACCAGAGACAAGGCTTCATGTGTGAAGAACCGGAGCAGGAGGAAGCGAAGCAAGACATAGGACAGAGAGGCATAGAATCTTCGGCAGGAAAGAATAAATTGCGGCGGTTGGACAAGTGGTTTGAGAGCATAGAAAAGTACGAGTATATCTGTGTTCTCTATGATACAGATATGACGTCGGAAGCAAGACCGAGTTGTACCAACAAGTCTTATTTCTATAATATCTGGGAAAATCTGGCGAAAAGTTCAGATCACGTATCGGCGATCCTGAGACGTTTTGAACAAGAGCCAAGGCTGGGAGCCCTGATGCCGCCGAGACCGAATTTTGCCGAATATTTTGGAGAACTCGGGAAGGGATGGAACGGAAGGTTTGAAGCAGTGCAGTCTATTGCTTACAGATTGCGCCTGCAATGCCAGATTTCGGAAGAACTGCCGCCGTTTCGGGTATCTGAGAGCCTTTGGATCCGCAAAAGGATCTTAAACAAGGTCAGGGATCATTTGAAGATGTGTACGGATCAAGAGAAGATGGAAGAGAATGTCCTTCGGGAACTGCCGTATCTGTGGAGTTTTCTGGCACAGGATGCGGGCTGTTACGCGGGGATCGTGGAGAGTACGGATTATGCAGCCATGAACGGGGTGAATCTCCAATATTACCTGAACGGGATAGCAGAGCAGGTTAGAAACCAGTACGGGGAATTCACGGATTTTGTTGAGATGAAAAAGAAGATTTCCCATGCGGCTCTGCGGGAATTCAGCGGGAAATATCACCGGATATTCATCTATGGTACGGGATTTCTGGCGAGAAGATACGGGGAATTGATTGCCGATGTGGAGGCATATATCGTGTCTGACGGGCAGGTAAAGCCGGAAGAGTGGGACGGCGTGCAAGTCAGATATCTGTCGGAGATTGCAGGAGAGATTGCCGTATCGAAAGACTGCGGTGTTGTGCTCTGCTTGAATAAGAAGAATCAGACGCAGGTAAGAAAGCTTTTGGAAGGGTACAACATTACAAACTACCTATGTATATGAAAAGAATGATGTAAGGAAGTAGATTTTTGAAGAGCTATAAATAAGAGATTTGGAAAGGGGTATGCTGTGTTAGAGGAACAGGCGAGGACGGTAAGGATTTTCAGAGAGAATTATACACCGGATCCCGCGGAGAAAATGGTGATCTACGGCACGGGGATTCACGCAGAAGCCGTGATCTCATCCTGTAAGGATTATCCGATCGAAGGCTTGATGGATGCGTCCAGAACGGGAGAGACCTTATGGGGGAAGCCTGTAATGTCAGAAGAGGAAGTAACAGCGGCAGGAATCCGTTTGGTTGTAGTGGCAGCAAGGCCTGCGGTCCATACGATCATTTACAAAAGGATCCGGCAATGGAGCGAGAAACATGCAGTACGGGTTCTGGATATAGAGGGAAATGATATCGCTGATAAGGCAAGGAAAAATACATGCAGTTCGCCGTATTTTAATAAATCTTATGAAGAATTACTGGGTGAGATCGACCGGCATGATGTGATTTCGTTTGATATCTTTGACACCTTGCTGACCAGAAAGGTGTATGAGCCGTCGGATGTATTCACCCTTCTGGATCTTGAATATGAAGAGCGGTATCCGTTCGTTTTCTCTGTTGAGCGGAAACGTGCGCAGCAGGAATTGTCAGAAACCGGAGAGCCGGACATTCATGAGATATACCGGAGGATGAAGGCAAATAATCCGCTTCTTTCATCGGAGGAAATGGAATCTCTTAAGGCAAGGGAGATTGAGAAAGAGCGGCAAGTATTGACTCCGCGCAGACAGATGATGGAGTGTCTGGACTATTGTGCGGATAAGGGGAAATGGGTTTACCTGGTATCGGATATGTATTTGCCGGGGGAGGTCTTGGCGGATATACTCCGCCGGTTCGGCATCACGCGGTATGACGGGTTATTGGTTTCCTGTGATCATAAGACGACGAAGCAAGAGGGGCTGTTAGGGAAAATGAAAGAGCAGGCGCCCACCGGGAGCGCATATCTGCATATCGGAGATCATCCGGCGGCAGACGGAGAGGCGGCACGTGAGAATGGGATGGACGCTTACCTTATCCTGTCACCGTTACGGATGATGGAACTCTCGGCTTATGCAGGGCTGCTTGTACATCTGGGAGGAGTTGAGAGCCGGGTCATGATGGGGCTTCTGATGTCTGAAGTTTTTAATGATCCTTTTGCGCTGTATCGGTCAGAAGGAAGACCGAGGATAGGGCGAAGCAGAGATTTTGGATATGTATTTCTTGCGCCGTTGGTTGTCTCGGTCTTAATCTGGATGTTTGGAAGGGTGAAGGAGGATAAAGATGGCCGCAGAGCAGCCGTGTTATTTTCCGCAAGGGACGGATGGCTGTTGGAGCAGCTGTACCGGATGATGGCAGAGCTGTACCGGATGCGCGGGCTGCCGAAGAGTCAATATTTGCTGATATCAAGGCAGGCGGTCATGTCGTTGGAAGAACCGGGAAATAGTGTACAAAGAAAACGTTATCAAGAATATCTGGAAGAGCTGCATTTGGTCAGGAAGGCGGATGGGAGCATGGAACCGCAGGGAGACAGTGAAGGATATGAACAGATTTATTTTTTTGACTTTATGTCAAGAGGAACCTGTCAGTATCATTTGGAACAGCTTGCCGGCAGAGAGTTGCACGGTTTATATGTGCAGAAAAGCGACAGCGGGGATCCGGGGAAAGAGGCACTGAAGGTCGAGAGCTTTTATAAAGAGAGAAATGCACTGGATTCGGACAGGCGGATCTTTGGATTGTGTGATTTTCTGGAGTGTATCCTGACGTCATATGAGCCTTCGTTTCTGGGATTTTCAGATGCGTGTCAGCCGGTATATGAGGATGAGAGACGGACGGAGGGGCAGCTTTGTTGTATCAGGGAGATCCATGAGGGGATCGTGGAATACTCCCGGCAGTTTGCAGAGATTCTGTACCGTCTTACGGGAAAGACGCCGGAGGTGGATTTCTGTGACGGAGTCCTGCGGTTGATGGGTGCGGATGATTCTCGGGTTGACATTCCGGAACTTCGGGAAATGGTGTTGGATGACGCGGAGAATGGAGACAAGAACACCGGAAGGGACGCGTTGCTGTAGGGAGTGTGACGGGAAAAGTTGCAGGAGGTTTTATGATAAAGATACTACACATGACGCCGCCGGATATTAATAACGGGGTGTATCGTTACATATTCAGCCATATGAAGTATATGGACGGCGGGCGTTTTCGGTCTGCGTTCCTGACAAAAGGGGCAAAGAAGCTGCGACAGACGCCGGAATACAGAAAATATGGATTCGAAGTATATGAATTGAAGGGGGTCCAGCGAGACGATGCAAAAGCGTTTCGCCAGGAGATCGGGCGGATACTTGACAATGGATTTGACATCCTGCATCTGCATACCAGTTCCTGGAGAGGATTTATGATTGAAGAGATTGCCATGGAACGGGGGATCCCGAGAGTGATCGTGCATTCCCACAGTGCAGGGATTGACGAAGGAACACTCGGAGAGCGGGAAGAGCGGATCCGGACGCATGAGTCGTTTAAAAGGGAGTTTTCCATGGACTATGCAACGGATGTGTGGGCATGTTCCCGGCTGGCGGCAGACTGGCTGTATGGAGAAGCGATCCCAAGAGAACGAATCCGGATCATGCCCAATGCGATAGATACGGATAAGTATCGGTATCAGCCGGAGAGAAGGGAACAGATCCGGGAGCAGTTAGGGCTTCGGGACAAGCTTGTTGTAGGGAATATCGGCAGATATGCATACCAGAAAAATCAGGAATTTCTGATCCGGGCATTTGCAGAGGCATGCAGAGAAGACAGCAGGCTGCATCTGCTATGTCTTGGTGAAGGAGAGCTGCTTTCATGGTTGACGGAATGCATTCACGCATTAGGAATCGCGGAACGGGTGCATCTTCTGGGGTGGAAAGAGAATGTGGAAGATTATCTGCAGGCGATGGATGTATTCTGCCTGCCGTCCAGGTTCGAGGGACTGCCGATATCGGTAATAGAAGCGCAGACAGCGGGGATAAGATGCCTGGTTGCAGATACGGTGACAGAGGAAGTGAAGCTGACGGAGCTGGTGACATTTCTTCCGTTGGAGGAGGGGCGGTGGGCGAGAGAGATCCTTGGCTGTGACAGTTCTGATCAAAGAGCCGGATGGGACAGAGAAATCGCCCTCGCAGGGTATGAGATCCGGGCGGCTGCAAAGAAACTGGAAGAAATGTACGATCTGGCGCAACATAGATGATGCGGCGTCGCAGCGGGAGAAAGGGGATAAAAGCAGGTATGGACTTAGTCATATTCGGCGCCCAAGGCACAGCCCTCGGCGCCTACGAAGCAATACATAATCTCTATCCGATCAGAAACATCCGCTGTTTTCTGGTTACGGATAGAGGGAATAATGCAGAATATCTGTCCGGTGTTCCGGTCTTGGAGTTAGAGACATTTGCAAATGCTCTGTCGACAGAGGAAAAAGAGGATCTGGAGATCCTGATCGCAACGCCGGAGAATATGATGCCTGAGATTGAGACAAGCCTGGAGAGCCACGGCTTCTTCTGCCATGTGCGTTTGACCTCTTCGAGATGGTCGGAGCTTATGCACTGCTATTGTGCTGGGGAGAAGGATTTTATGCCGCTTCGTGCACTTCCTGTTGGGTATCACAGAGCCAATATGCATGTATTTATGGCGAAGTTTCATAAGGACAAGCAGTTGTCTGCCCGCTATGGACTGCCGGAATGGATCACACCGATTCAGGTAGGCGCGGTATTAAGCCCCAGGCGTGTCGCCAATATCCTGGACTGCGACGGAGAAAATATTTCTGCAAAGAACGGGAATTATTCGGAACTCACGGCGCTCTACTGGATCTGGAAAAACCGTCTGCGCTGTCCGGCTGACGGAATAGGGGTTCATCCGTCAGACAGAGCGGAGGAGCGTCCGTCAGGCGGTCTGGGAGGCGGTTCATCTGCCAGACCGGGAAGCGCTTCATCCGGCAGCGCAGGAAATGAATACTATGGTTTGTCACATTATAGAAGGATCCTGGAATTTACAGAGGATGATGTGCTGCGGCTTGTGGACAATGGCGTGGACGTGGTCCTGCCCTACCCGATGCCGTATGAACCGGATATAGAAGAGCATCACAGAAGATACCTGAAGGAAGAGGACTGGAAGGCGGTGCGAAGGGCGGTTTGGGAATTACAGCCCGAATATAGCAAAGCCTTTCCCTCTGTGTTAGAACAAAAGTATCTTTATAACTACAATATCATTCTGGCAAGGAAAGAGGTATTAGCAGAATATTGCGAGTGGCTGTTTCCGATCCTTAGCAGGGTGGAGGAGCTTAGTGTTCCGGGAGGGGCGGACCGGGCGGATCGGTATATCGGATATATAGCAGAGACGTTGGAGACGCTGTATTTCATGTATCATGCGGCGGACAAACCGGCAAAGAACCGGTTGAATATTATGCATGCGGGGTGTAGATTTTTGCTATGATTCTAAAGTAGAGATGCCTCATCCAGATAGAAATGAAACTCCTGAATTGACTGGATCCCGTTATGAAATCCACAGCCTGCATGATGTATTAGATTTTCATTATTCCCCCCAAAAAAATATCAGAAAAATCAGACATTTCACATCCTGCATCATAGTTCGTGGTACAAAGGTAATTACCAAATTTATGCTGCCCGGCAGGATGTGGAAGTAATTTCCACGTCCATTGATCTCTGCTTCATACTATCTAGTACACCGAATAATAAGTAACCAGCCATATAACTTGCCTGATTTTTCATCTGCGTCGTTGGTCTACACTCCGTTATGGTCCGTGCTGAACATGTGCCGCTGGCACATAGCACCGTCAATCGGCGTAGCGCCTACTACGCCTCAATCCTCCGCCTTGCATATAAAAAATCATTCTGCGTTATATGGCTAGTACATCATTGTATTAATTCTTGAGTAATAAGCACTTGCTATCCATGCCATCTGCACGCCTTCGAACCTAGATGTAGCCCGCTGCACCGTCGGTTCGTAGACGCACAGCTGACATGAATATCAAGCACTATTACTTCAAGATTAATGCAATGATGTACTAGGAACTTATTTTTCGGTGTACTAGCTGCCATCGTAACAGGATGATCTTTCCTGTCCAGAGACCCGATATGACTATCTATTATCCGACAGACCCCCCTTTATGAACTCGAAATGGATTGAGGTGAATTTAAAAATAGATTATTGTACGATAAGAAAAAGGAAATGATTGAAAGTATGATGAAAATGAGTTAGAATAATACGGTGGCTTAGTAATTGGTACAGTAAAAAGATGTAATTTTGTAAAATCCAGTAAGATCAATGGTTTTAGGGAGGAATTTATAAATATGAAACTAGGCATAGTAGGATTACCCAATGTCGGTAAGAGTACATTATTTAATTCATTGACGAAGGCCGGCGCAGAATCGGCGAATTACCCTTTCTGTACGATCGATCCCAATGTGGGAGTCGTAACCGTACCAGATGAGAGGCTTGACGTGCTTGGCAGGATGTATCAAACGAAGAAGATCATACCGGCGGCGATCGAATTCGTAGATATCGCAGGACTGGTTAAGGGAGCTTCGAAGGGCGAAGGACTTGGCAATCAGTTTCTTGCGAATATCCGGGAAGTGGATGCCATCGTCCATGTAGTGCGGTGTTTTGAGGACGGCAATATCGTGCACGTGGACGGGAGTATCGATCCCCTTAGAGATATAGAAACTATCAATCTTGAATTGATCTTCTCGGATCTGGAGATACTGGAGAGAAGGATTGCCAAGACTTCTAAGTCGGCTAGAAATGACAAGGCGGCGGCGAAGGAGCTTGCGCTTCTTAATAAGATTAAGGCGCATCTGGAAGAGGGCAGGCTTGCGAAGACGTTCGAAGGGGCTGAGGATGAAGAAGAGCAGGCATGGCTCACAGGATATAACCTGCTGACCTATAAGCCGGTGATCTATGCCGCGAACGTGGCGGAGGACGATCTGGCGGACGACGGCGCAGCCAACAGCGGTGTGCAGGCGGTTCGTGAATATGCGCAGGGGGAGCGGAGCGAGGTGTTCGTAGTGTGCGCGCAGATCGAGCAGGAGATCGCGGAGCTTGAGGAAGATGAGAAGAAGATGTTCCTTGAGGATCTGGGATTGTCGGAATCCGGACTCGAGAAGATGATCAAGGCAAGCTACAGACTGCTGGGGCTGATCAGTTATCTGACGGCGGGAGAGCCGGAGGTACGTGCATGGACCATTACAGAAGGTACGAAGGCGCCTCAGGCGGCAGGTAAGATCCATTCGGATTTCGAGCGGGGCTTCATCCGCGCGGAGGTGGTATCCTACGATGACCTGATGGAATGCGGGAGCCATACTGCGGCGAAGGAGAAGGGGCTGATCAGGCTGGAAGGCAAAGACTACATAGTGAAGGACGGAGACATCATGCTGTTCCGTTTTAATGTATAGGGAGGGAGAATGGGATCATGCACAGAATGATAGATTTCCCTCATATCGGGATTCATCTGAAGTCGGTAGGCGATCACATCACAATATTTGGTTTTGACATTGCATATTACGGGATCGTTATAGGGATCGGAATTCTGGCCGGGATCTTTATCGCGGCCATGGAGGCGAAGCGTACCGGGCAGAATCCGGAAGACTACTATGATCTTGCCATATATGCGGTAATATTTTCGATCATCGGGGCAAGGATCTACTATGTGATCTTCTCCTGGGATATGTATAAAAGAGATATCTTAAGTGTCTTCAATATCCGCCAGGGCGGGCTTGCGATATACGGAGGAGTGATCGCGGCGGTCATTACGGTGACAGTGTTTGCCAGGCGGAGGAATCTCTCTGCGCCGCTTCTTATGGATACGGCAGGACTGGGACTTGTGGCGGGGCAGATGATCGGCCGGTGGGGGAATTTCTTTAACAGGGAAGCCTTCGGAGAATATACGGACTGGCTTCTTGCCATGCGGCTTCCGGTAGACGCGGTCAGGGGTTCGGACATTACAGATCTGATGCGCAAGCATATGGAGACGGTGGACGACGTGTCTTTTATCCAGGTGCATCCGACGTTTCTCTATGAATCGCTGTGGTGCCTTCTGATCTTGATCCTTCTGCTGATCTACAGGAAACATAAGCAATTTGACGGAGAGATCTTTCTTCTGTATTTGGCAGGATACGGGTTTGGACGGTTCTGGATCGAAAGGCTGAGGACCGATCAGCTTCTGCTGCCGAACGGATTCCCTGTCTCGCAGCTTCTGGCAGGAATCCTTGTCGTTGGATCGGTGCTGTTTCTGCTGTATAACTGGAGAAGGTTAAGATATTTTGATTAGATATGAACAGAACAGGGCGTGTTTGAATGAATTTCAGACACGCCCTGTTTTTGTGTGCATTTTTATTCCGCATAGATTTCCTGCAAAGTGCAAATACTTTCAGAGATAGAAAGAAGTAACTTGATATTGTGCAATATTACTAAAAAATCATGCCGGATTTTAATCTGAGAACGCTCTGTTTTGAAAATATTGAAAGCACTTTCGGAACGGTTTGAATCTATATGAAAATAAAAGTCTTGCTGATATACTGAGTGGCAGACAGGAACATGCAAGGCATAAGGAACCAAAGAAAAGCGGCAGAAGAGAAGAAAGGAGTAAGAGTATGCAGGAAAATGTGGAAGATCTGGAGGGCAGGCTTGTAGTATCATGCCAGGCGCTGCCCGACGAACCGCTGCATTCTTCATTCATTATGGGAAGAATGGCGCTGGCGGCAAAAGAAGGAGGGGCCGTAGGAATACGCGCCAACACCAAAGAGGATATCCGGGAGATCCAGTCGCAGGTAGACCTGCCTGTGATCGGCATCGTCAAGAGAGATTATGAGAATTGTGAGGTCTATATCACACCGACGATGAAGGAGATCGACGAATTGATGGAGGTAAGGCCGGAGATCATTGCATTGGATGCGACGGACAGGCTGCGGCCGAATGGCCTGACTCTGGATGCGTTTGTCAGCCAGATCAGGGAGAAATATCCGGACCAGCTTCTGATGGCAGATTGCTCGACCATAGAGGAGGCGGTTCATGCGGATGAATTGGGATTCGATTTTATCGGAACAACGCTGGTCGGATATACCAGACAGAGTCAGGGAGACAAGGCAGAGGAGGATGATTTCAGGATCATAAGGGAGATTATAGCCCGGGTGAAGCATAAGGTAATCGCGGAGGGGAATATCGATACTCCAAAGAAGGCGAAGCGTGTCATTGAGCTTGGGGCATATTGCGTGGTAGTAGGTTCGGCAATCACAAGGCCCCAGTTGATCACGAGGGCATTTGCCAGAAGCCTTGAGAAGTAAGGAAAGAACTATCCAGAGAGAAAAGGAGAGGAAACTATGAGAGATCTGAATAAATACAAAGGAGTAATTCCTGCATTTTATGCGTGTTATGACGAGAAGGGGGAGATCAGTCCGGGGGGAGTACAGGCGCTGACCAGATATTTCGCAGACAAAGGGGTCAGAGGCGTCTATGTCAATGGTTCTTCTGGAGAATGCATTTACCAGAGTGTGGAAGATCGGAAGCTCATTCTGGAAAATGTAATGAAGGCGGCCGAGGGCAGGCTTACGGTGATCGCCCATGTTGCATGCAACAATACCAGAGACAGTATGGAGCTGGCCAGACATGCAGAGAGCCTTGGTGTGGATGCGATCGCCGCGATTCCGCCGATCTACTTCCGTCTGCCGGAGCATGCAATTGCAAAATACTGGAACGATATCAGTTCCGCGGCGCCGAATACAGATTTTGTGATCTATAATATCCCCCAGCTTGCAGGCGTGGCGCTGACGATGAATTTATTTGCAGAGATGAGGAAGAATCCCAGGGTGATCGGTGTGAAGAATTCCTCCATGCCGGTGCAGGATATCCAGATGTTCAAGCAGGAAGGCGGGGAGGACTACATTATCTTCAACGGACCGGACGAACAGTTTATCAGCGGCCTGGCGATCGGAGCAGAAGGCGGTATCGGAGGCACCTACGGCGCAATGCCGGAATTATTTCTGACACTGGAAGAATATGTGAAGGCAGGTGAGCTTGAGAAGGCAAGGAAGCTTCAGTACAAGGTCAATGAGATCATCTATAAGCTGTGTTCTGCCCATGGAAATATGTACGGCGTCATCAAGGCTGTACTTAAGATCAACGAAGGGCTTGAACTTGGAGGAGTGAGGGAACCGCTGACGAACCTGATTGAAAGTGATAAGGCGGTCGTCAGGGAAGCGGCGCAGATGATACGGGATACAGTAGACGGACAGAAAGTATAGGGGGATAAGATATGCAGGGATTTACAGTAATTGATCTGGTTATTTTGGTAGTATATCTGGCGGCGGTATTGTTTGCCGGTCTGCATTTTGCGAAGAAAGAGATGAAGGGAAAAGAATATTTCAAAGGTGACGGAACCGTACCGTGGTGGGTAACCTCCGTATCCATATTTGCAACCTTGTTAAGCCCCATATCGTTCCTGTCTCTCGCAGGTAATTCCTATGCCGGAACCTGGATCATGTGGTTCGCCCAGCTTGGCATGCTGCTTGCGATCCCTCTGACGATCCGGTTCTTCCTTCCGATCTACAGCAGGCTGTGTATTGATACGGCATATCATTATCTGGAACTTCGATTCGGAAGCAAAGGGCTCCGTGTGCTGGGAGCGGTGATGTTCATCATTTACCAGGTAGGGCGTATGTCGATCATCATGTATCTTCCATGTATGGTGCTCGGAAGCCTTACCGGCATCAGCGTCAATCTGCTGATCATTATCATGGGTGTGATCGCAATCATCTACTCTTATACCGGCGGTCTGAAATCCGTACTCTGGACGGACTTCATCCAGGGATCGGTGCTGCTGATCGGAGTTACCTTCTCACTGGTGTACCTTCTGGCACATATCGACGGAGGGATCGGGACTATATTTAATGTACTGGGATCAGAGCACAAATTCCTTGCCGCGGACCAGCCTGTATTCAACATCAATATCTTGAAGGACAGTGTATTCATCATGATCGTGGGTGCAGGGTTCAATACGATGGGGTCTTATGTGTCAAGCCAGGATATCGTGCAGCGTTTTACGACGACGACAGATACGAAGAGGCTGAATAAGATGATGCTTACGAACGGAGCGCTGTCTATCTTTATTGCAACCGTATTCTATCTGATCGGAACGGGCTTGTATGTATTCTATAAGCAGAATACACTTCCGCCGGCAGCGGCGCAGGATCAGATCTTCGCGTCTTATATCGCATTCGAGCTTCCGATCGGCGTCACGGGGCTGTTGCTTGCGGCGATCTACGCGGCGTCACAGTCTACCCTGTCAACCGGACTTAATTCTGTGGCGGCGAGCTGGACGCTCGATATCCAGGCCCGTCTCACGAAGAAAGAGCTGAGTTTCGAGCTACAGACAAAGATCGGGCAGTATGTTTCCCTGATCGTCGGTATCTTCTCCATCGTCGTGTCTATGGTGCTGGCCAACGGCGGAGTGAAGTCGGCATATGAATGGTTTAACGGATTCATGGGCCTGGTACTTGGGCTTCTGATCGGAACCTTCATTCTTGGAGCATTTACGAAATCGGCCAATACCTTTGGGGCGGCGCTGGCATTTATCGCGGCATCCATTGTCATGGTCACTATCAAATATTTTGTTCCTGCGGAGGCGGTGTCGATCTGGTCTTACTCCCTGATATCTATTGCGGTATCTCTGGCTGTGGGGCTTCCGGCAAGCATGATCTACAGGAAAGTAAAGGGAGATACGTCCGTACCGGCTCCATATACGACGATCTACAAGAATTGAGAAGGAGGAGAAGATGATATTCGGAAATATTCAGAATCTGAGAGAATACTTATGTATGGAAGACGGAATATTCGAGTGCTTCAATTATGCGAAGGAGAATAATCTGTCCGCATATGACAGGGGCTGTCATGAGATCGATGCAAAAAGGATCTTCGTAAATATCGTGGAATATGAGACGGTCAAGCCGGAGGATCGTTTCTGGGAGGCGCACAGAGAATATCTGGACGTACATCTGATGCTTGAGGGGACAGAGCGGATCGATCTGAATTTCATCCAGAATATGGATGTGAAGGAATATGCAGCGAAAGACGATTTCCTGTCGATGGACGGGGAAAAGAATGCTTCCGTGATCCTTAAGCCGGGGGATTTCCTGGTCTGCTATCCAACCGACGCCCATAGGACGGCGGTTGCAGCGGATAAACAAGAGAATATCAAGAAAGCGATATTCAAAGTAAAGATATAGACAGGTAGTGACTTTTTGTTGTTGGTATCATATAATAAAGGGGTACAGATATGGAAAGATATGTAGGTATAGATATAGGCGGGACAGCGATCAAGTACGGGATATTGAATGATGCCGGAGAGTTTATCTGCCGGAGCGAGATGCGGACCGAGGCGTACAAGGGAGGAACGTCTATCCTGTCCAAGGCAGTCGGCATTGTAGACCGTTATCGAGAGACAGCGAAGATCGACGGTATCTGCATCTCTACGGCGGGTATGGTAGATACCGGGAAGGGGGAGATCTTTCACGCGGCGTCGCTGATTCCGAATTATGCGGGAACCTGTTTCAAAGAGGTGATGGAGAGCAGGTTTGAGATTCCCTGTGAGGTGGAGAATGACGTGAACTGTGCGGGGCTTGCGGAATCGGTGTCGGGAGCGTCAAAAGGGGCCGATCCGTCGCTCATGCTGACGGTCGGAACGGGTATTGGCGGCTGTATCATAGCGGATGGGAAGGTATTTCACGGTTTCAGCAATAGTGCCTGTGAGATCGGATATATGCATATAGCGGGAAGTGATTTCCAGACCTTGGGGGCGGCGAGCATTCTCTCGAGAAAGGTGGCGGAGTGGAAGAACGAGACGGCGGAGGTGTGGAACGGATATCATATATTTGAGGAGGCGAAGAAGGGGGACGAGCTCTGTATCAGGGCGATCGATGAGATGACAGATGTACTTGGACAGGGGATAGCCAATATCTGTTATGTGATCAATCCTGAGGTTGTCGTATTGGGAGGAGGTATCATGGCGCAGGAGGATTATCTTAAGGAGCGGATACAGAAGGCGGTGAAGAGGTATCTGATCCCAAGCGTAGCCTCCGTCACGAGAATCGCATTTGCAAAGCACAGGAATGATGCCGGGATGCTGGGTGCGTTTTATCATTTTAAGGCTGTTGGAAGACATAACAGGTGATCTAAGATGGAATATTATGTAAAATCTGTAGTGCCGATGATAGAATCGAATTATGATAATCTTACGATGGTGGAGAAGACGATCGCCGAGTTCTTCATACGAAATCGAAAGAAAATGGATTTTTCCGCAAAATGTATCTCGGAGCTTCTGTATGTGTCGGAGGCGTCTCTGTCCCGGTTTGCCAAGAAATGCGGCTATCGGGGGTACAGGGAATTCGTATACCAATATGAGGAGACCTTTGTCGAGAAAAAGGAATCTATGACGGGTAATACGCGAATGGTTCTGAACGCATATCAGGAGCTTCTGAACAAGACCTACAATCTGGTGGATGAAGCGCAGGTTGCCAGGATTGGAAGATATCTGAACCAGTCTAAAAGAGTCTTCGTGTGCGGCAGGGGAAGTTCCGGACTTACGGCGGAGGAGATGGAATTCCGTTTTATGAGGATCGGCGTGGATATCGACTCGATCAAAGACGCGGATCTGATGCGGATGCAGGCGGTGTTCCAGGATAAGGAGAGCCTGGTGTTCGGGATCAGTATCAGCGGAGAGAAGGAAGAGGTATTGTACCTGCTCAGGAAAGCTCACAGGAGAGGGGCGAAGACGGTGCTTCTGACAGCGAAGAACAAAGGGATCTTCGAAGAATTCTGCGACGAGATCGTGCTCCTTCCGTCGCTCCGTCATCTGAACCATGGGAATGTGATCTCCCCGCAGTTCCCGGTTCTGGTGATGATCGATATTATCTATTCCTACTTTGTGGAACAGGATAAGTTCGCCAGGGAGATCCTGCACGACAATACCTTGCGTGCACTTGAAGGAGGAGGAAGGCAAATGCGGAGCATTTCTGAAGAAGCCTTCCGACGAGATGCCGCCGAACGAAGGTGAGGGGGCGGTACGAAAGAGGAGGAAGGCAAATGCGGAGCATTTCTGAAGAAGCCTTCCGACGAGATGCCGCCGAACGAAGGTGAGGCGAAAAGGAGGATGAGAGATGGTAATTAAGAATGTAAAGGTTTATACAGAGAACCAGGAATTTGTCAGCGGGGAGGTCGTCATCCGTGACGGGAGATTCGCGGAGGGCGAAGCGCCGGATGATCCGGAAGAAGTTCTTGACGGGGAAGGGTGCTATGCTATCCCGGGGCTGATCGATCTGCATTTTCATGGATGTAAGGGATATGATTTCTGTGACGGTACCAGGGAATCCATCGCAGGGATTGCAGAGTATGAGGCGTCTGTCGGAGTGACGGCTATCGCGCCGGCAACCATGACGCTTCCGGTAAATGAATTAGAGGAGATCCTGTCAGTTGCGGCAGATTATAAGAAAGAAGCTCAGAAAGCCGGAGCTTTGGGGGCGGATCTGATCGGTGTGAACATGGAGGGGCCGTTCATCAGCGAGGAGAAAAAGGGCGCGCAGGACGCACGGAACATCATTTCCTGCAATGAGGAGATCTGCAGGCGCTTCCTTAAGGCGTCCGATGGGCTGGTCCGATTCGTCGGCGTGGCGCCGGAGCGCAGTGAGGATGCGGAAGAATTCATCTGCAGGATGAAGGATCAGGTTCATATCTCTCTTGCCCATACCAACGCAGATTATGATACGGCTATGAAGGCTTTCGCTGCGGGGGCGGACCATGCGGTGCATCTGTATAACGCTATGCCGGCATTCACCCACAGGAATCCAGGGGTGGTTGGCGCAGTGTCAGACAGCGCTCATGTGAACGCAGAGCTGATCTGTGACGGAGTGCATATTCACCCGTCTGTGGTGCGTGCGACCTTCAAGATGCTTGGTGCGGACCGGATTGTCCTGATCAGCGACAGCATGCGTGCTACCGGGATGCCGGATGGAAGGTATACCCTTGGCGGCCTGGATGTGGATGTCAGCGGCAACAGAGCGGTCCTTGCTTCCAATGGCGCTCTGGCAGGATCGGCGACGAACCTGATGGACTGTATGAAGACGGCAGTTCAGAAGATGGGGATTCCACTTGAGACGGCGGTTGCCTGCGCCACGATGAATCCGGCAAAGTGTCTTGGAGTATATGAGGAATATGGTTCTATTGCGCCGGGTAAGAAGGGGAATATCGTGCTGCTTGATGAGGAATTGAAGGTGAAGGCAGTGGTGAAGGATGGAGTCCGTCTCTAGTACAGTATTGCATTAATTCTCTAGTATAACCCAATTTAATTACCTTACTGTTTCGGTGTACTGGCCGCATGATGACAGGAAAAGATGTTGAAGTGAAGCGGCGGGGAACTCACAAGAAAATGATACCAGGAGGTTAGAAGATTATGAGAAATGAGGGCGCATGCTTGGTGTGCGGCAAACCGATCGTATATTATGAGAAGGCTGAGAAGATGGAGTGCGTGATGTGCCATGGAGAGTTTGAGAGTCATGCAAGCTGTGAGGACGGCCATTATGTGTGCGACGACTGCCATGCGAAGCGGGGAATACAGGCGATCATGGAAGGATGCAGGACGAGCGGGGAGAAGAATCCGCTTGTCCTTATGCAGTTGTTGATGGAAGATCCCTACATATACATGCATGGACCGGAGCATCATGTAATGGTGGGCGCGGTACTGCTCACGGCGTATAAGAACTGCGGCGGGTTTGAGAACTGCAGCGGGCAGAGTACATTTGAAGAGGCGCTTGAAGAGATGAAGGCAAGAGGAAGCGAGTATCCGGGCGGCGCCTGCGGTCTGTGGGGATGCTGCGGGGCAGCAGTCAGCACAGGTATATTCATGAGTATTGTCACGAAGGCGACGCCGCTCACAGGGAATTCCTGGAAGCTCTCCAATCAGATGACGTCGCGGGCGCTGGGCGCGCTTGCAGAGCTTGGGGGGCCAAGATGCTGTAAGAGGGATTCATTTACGGCGGTAAAAGAGGCAGTGCATTTTGTGAAAGAGAAGCTGGGTGTGGAGATGGAGCTGCCGGAGAAGATCGCGTGTGATTTCTCCAATGAGAACAGGCAATGCCTGAAGAAGCATTGCCCGTATTATACGATTACTCAATCAGAAAATCAATGATATCCCAGCCGTCGGAGTTCATACGCTTGTATAATTCCGTGTAACCGCAGCGCGTGCAGGTGACGGTGGCGAATTTCTTGTTCTGTATATCAAATACCTTGGCGAAATTCCCGCCGGTTGCCTGAAACTGATCGGTTTCGTAGTGCATATTGCCGCATTTGGGGCATACATATTGTTGTTTTTCCATAATTGTTCTCCTTTTCCTGTTATAGAGTGATGTGCGTAATAGTACATCGAAATGTACTAAGTATCAGTAACGCACGGTTGTGCCAAAGGGCATCAGAGCCAGCTTGGCGAGTTTGAATTGCTGCAGACCGAAGGGAATACCGATAATTGTAATACACAGCAGAACTCCGATCAATGCCGATTCCACGGCGAGCCAGAACCCGGAGACGATCAGCCATATAATGTTCAGCAGTAAAGAACCGGCTCCGCCGCCGTAGACGACTTCTTTGCCAAAGGGAAAGAAGCTAAGCCCGGCCATCTTAAAGCACTGCATTCCTACAGGAATACCGATGACGGTAATGCACCAGAGACATCCGGCAAGCGTCCAGCTAAGTCCGCTTATGAAGCCTCCGAAGATAAACCAAAGTAAATTTCCCAGACAACCCATATCTTTCATCCTCCTTCTTTTAGAATTTGCCAAATGGTCAATACATTAAACTTTCTCTGCCGGCAGATCAGCCAATGTATGTCTGAATATAAAAAAGACCCTTACCATGACCTCCGCCACGATAAAAGTCTTGCACATCTCATTTGATACGGATACCTCTCGGTATCGGGTGACGCTTTCAAATACACTGTTCATGTAGTGTTCGGCTACTCCCCTTTATCTGCTTGCAATAAATATACTACTATGAGAGGGGAATGTCAAGAGAGAATTCAATTCAATCCAGATTTCTGACCGGGAGAACATAAATCAGAAGTACAAAAATCCCATTGCGAAGCGATTTTAAATGGATTTTAGCATATAAAAGGGCAGATTATCTGAATTGTTACAAATTCCACCCAAATTCTCCTTAGAGGGGATAGAAGTTTGCCGAAAGACGGTATACGATAAGGGCGTGCTACAAAACAAAAGGAGGATTTTAAATGGATCAAATTATGATGGGAACTTTTTTAGCAAAGAAACGTAAGGAAAAGAATATGACACAGGCGGCGCTCGCAGAGCGTCTGGGTGTTACAAACAAGACGATCTCAAAATGGGAGACGGGGAAATGCATGCCGGATTACAGTGTGATTGAACTGCTTTGCAAAGAGTTGGAGATAACGGTGGCTGAATTGCTTGACGGAGAAGAAAAAACAGATAAGAGCGTCCGTGTTTATGACGATACCCAGATTCTTGAACTGCTTAAAAGAACCCAGAATCTTGAAAATCAAAGAACATCTTTGTACGGTATGATTCTGATCATTATCGGGCTGGCATTTCTGGCTATTCATTTTAATATCGGCGGGAGCAATATCAGAGACTTTGTATCAGGAGTCCTGTTAGGTCTGTCGATCTTCGAAATGCTGGTAGGGCTGTACATTCTCTCCAGAGGTTTAGGCCGGCAGAAGAAATACTAATAATTACATACCGCATTTCATTACAATAAAACAGCAATTCAATACAAAGTTATTGAAATCCCTCAAAGGCAAGTTATAATGATATCAAATTAAGAATCAGGAGGGATGGTTTATGTCAGTTTCAGGGATTGGTTTTGCAGATCACGTTCAAATAAATGATTCTAATACGAACGTGCAGTCTATAGATCAAAAAATCCAGGATTTGAAAAAGCAGATCAAAAAAATTAAAGATAATGATAAGATACCACCGGAAGAAAAGGAGAAAAGAATTAAGAAGCTGGAAGAGCAGATCAAGAAGCTGGAAGAGCAGAAACGTAAGATGAAGAAGAAAGAGTCCGAAGATCCGGCAAAAGAGAATGAAGCAGATAAGGACATGGATCCGGAAAAGGGTAATAATATCAATATACGGGTATAGTACAGGAAAAGCGCCTTGGAAAGAATAAAAACTTTCCAGGGTGTTTTTTGCTTATTAGGGTATTATTAGTTTATACAGAGTGTAACAATTATATAGGACTGGTATAACCTCTGGCATATTTATTGCTCTTACTATATAATGGAAATGAGAGAATATGATATGGGGAGGGAGAATGATGGAGAAAGATACGTCTAATATGCTCAAAAGGGCAGAACGGTTTCAAATGCTGCTGATCGGGGAAGGGATCGTGGTCGGAGGAATCGCGGGGCTTGTGATCGTTCTGTATCGGATGATTCTTGAATGCGCCGGGCACTGGCTGAACCTGATCCTTGAATTCTGCGGGCATAATCCGCTTAGGATCGCCGGATGGTTTCTGGTGCTGATCTTATTGGCATGGCTTACAGGGAGACTGGTGAAATATGAGCCAATGATCTCAGGAAGCGGTATTCCGCAGCTTGAAGGAGAGATGACCGGGAAGCTTGACCAGAGATGGTGGCGGGTGCTTCCGGCCAAATTCTTTGGCGGATTCCTGTGCCTTCTCGGAGGAATGGCGCTTGGGCGGGAAGGCCCGTCGATCCAACTGGGAGCTATGGTGGGGAAAGGCGTCTCCAAAGGACTTGACAGAGGAACGACGGAGGAGAGATTCCTGCTGACCTGCGGTGCAAGCGCCGGGCTTGCGGCAGCATTCCATGCGCCGCTTGCAGGCGTGATGTTTTCGCTGGAAGAGGTGCATAAGAATTTCTCGGTATCCGTATTGGTATCGGTTATGACAGCTTCTCTGACGGCAGATTTTATGGCGTCTACGGTGATGGGAGTGGAATCTGTGTTCCAGTTTGAGATCATTCGGGCGCTGCCGCAGGAATACTACGGAATGATTCTGGTATTGGGGATCGTGTTGGGAGTACTTGGGGCATTCTATAACTGGTTTACATTAAAGGTGCAGTCCTTGTACCGCCGTGCCAAGGGCCTGGGTGTGACGCAGAAGCTTATGATTCCGTTCTTGTGTGCGGGCGTCCTGGGATTTACCATGCCGGAATTACTTGGAAGCGGGCACGCGCTGCTTGACTATCTGACAACGGAGGATGTATTGCTCCAGACGATTTTATTTATCTTTGTGGGAAGGTTTATCTTCTCGGCAGTTTGTTTCGGATCAGGAGCGCCGGGAGGTATCTTCTTCCCGCTGCTGGTGCTGGGAGGCTATATCGGCGGAGCGTTTGCGACGGTGTATGTACAGTATATGGGATTGGACATGATGTATATCAATAACTTTGTCGTGCTGGCAATGGCGGGGTATTTCGCGGCGATCGTGCGGGCGCCGCTGACAGGGATCATACTGATCTTCGAGATGACCGGCTCCATGAGCCAAATGCTGACGCTGTCTATCGTGTCCGTTGTGGCATACATGGTAGCGACACTGCTCAGGTCGAAGCCGATCTATGAAAGCCTTCTGGAAAGGATACTGGAACAGCAGGGGCGGCAGACAGCCGTGAACCAGGGACAGAAGGTTCTGGCGAATTTCGTGGTGCTTCAGGGCTCCAAGCTTGAAGAAGCGCTGGTCAGTGAGATCGAATGGCCGAGTAACTGTCTGCTGGTGGCGATCCAGCGCGGCTCGGATGAGATCATTCCAAGAGGGAGGACAAGGCTTCAGACTGGAGATGTGCTGGTGGCGATGACGAACGAGAGCGATGTGTCTGCCATGCATGACGAGATGGAACGGCTGTGCCGTGAGATGTACGGGAAGCAGCAGGAGTGAGAGAAAATATTGGAAATTGCTGTGTAATCTGACCCGATATGCATATTTCTGCCAGTTTTTCTACAGACTAAGGGAAAAGGCAGAAAGAAGGCATGGAATTATGGAAGAACAGACAATCACTCTTTTGAAAGAATGTAATTCAGGCCGCAATATGGAAATCCAGTCCGTCAGCGAGTGTATGAACAAGTGCCGGGAGGCATCTCACGCGAGTATATCTCTGGCAAAAAAACTGGTAAAATGTGGAGAAAAACTCATGGAAGATGTGAAGAAATTTCTGTAAAAATCACAGAAAATATCCGAAGAAAGAAAAATTTCCTTGAAATTCTAAAAAGAATGTGCTAATATGTAAAGCAAATTTTAATCTAGTAAAGCGATGAAAGAGACTCTGTCCTTTGGAACTTGACAGGAATGAGGCGTCACCGACTGAGAGCGCCCCTTGAGGAATAAGGACAATAGGGAACACTCTGGAGCAGACCGGTTGAACAGAGCGGTGAGTCAGGCACACGGGCAGATGATCTGTGTACGGCGAAGTCGTTAAGTAGGTCGGTACGTGGGCGCGCGTTAAGCGTAAGAGGGGAATCCTTATAGTACCGGATGTATCGGTACGGCGGGGTTCAATGCGGGTGGTACCGCGGATTATTGTAAGATATCCGTCCCGGAATACAGTCATGTATTCCGGGACTTTTTATATTCCGAGATGTGCATGGCGACCAGAGAACTTTTGAAGTGAGAAGGAGGATTATCATGGATTATTTGACAGGTGTAAGACCAACAGAGACATTAGAGATCAGCGAGCTGCTCAGTGCAGCGAAGCCCAGGCAGAAGGTGAAGGTCAACGGAGCAGTCCACACGATCCGCAACATGGGAACAGTCGCATTCGTAATCTTGAGAAAGAGAGAAGGGCTGCTGCAATGCGTCTATGAGGAAGGGATCGCAGAGTTTAAGCTGAAAGAGATCAAAGAAGCGGCAGCTATAGAGATAGAAGGCATATTAGAGGCAAATGAGAAGGCGCCGAACGGGATCGAGATCCGTATGGAGAAGCTTAAGATCTTAAGCGAGCCGGCAGATGAAAGGCTGCCCCTTGCGATCTCCAAATGGAAGTTAAAGACATCGTTGGAGGCAAAGCTTAACTATCGTTCCATTTCTCTGAGAAATGTGAGGGAGCGGGCGAAATTCAGAATTCAGGAAGGGCTGACCCGGGCGTTCCGGGATTTCCTCTACAGCCAGGGCTTTACGGAGATCCACACGCCGAAGATCGGGGCTAAGGGAGCCGAGGGCGGAGCAAATATCTTCAAGCTTGATTATTTCCACCGTCCGGCAGTGCTGGCACAGAGCCCGCAGTTCTATAAACAGATGATGGTGGGAGTGTTTGACCGGGTATTTGAGACAGCGCCGGTGTTCCGTGCGGAGAAGCACAACACGAAACGTCACCTGAATGAATATACCAGCCTGGATTTTGAGATGGGATATATTGAAGGATTCGAAGACATTATGGCGATGGAGACCGGATATTTACAATATGCCATGGAGATGTTATCGAAGGATTACGCGAGTGAGCTTAAGATTCTTGGTATCACGCTGCCTAAGGCTGATAAGATCCCGGCAGTGAAGTTCAGTGAGATCAAAGAAGCCGTGTCTGAGAAGTACGGGCATAAGATGAGGAATCCATTTGACCTGGAACCGGAGGAAGAGCAGCTGATCAGTCAGTATGCGAAGGAAGAATGGGACAGTGATTTCGTATTTGTGACCCATTATCCGTCTAAGAAACGGCCGTTCTATGCGATGGATGATCCGGCGGATGCAAGATACACATTGAGTTTCGATCTTCTGTTCCGGGGAATGGAGATCACGACGGGAGGGCAGAGAATCCATGACTATCAGATGCTCGCAGAGAAGATCGCGGCAAGAGGAATGACGGAAGAGGGCATGGAGGATTATCTCGGTACATTTAAGCATGGAATGCCGCCCCATGGAGGGCTTGGAATCGGTTTGGAACGATTGACGATGAAGCTGGTCGGTGAGGATAATGTAAGAGAGACGACGCTGTTTCCAAGGGATTTGAGCCGGTTGGAACCTTAGTGATATTGAGAATGCGTAAGACGAGGAGGATAGATATGGCTGATAAGATCTCAAATGAAATCATAGAGTATGTAGGAATTCTGGCAAAATTAGAGTTATCCGGCGAAGAGAAAGAGAATGCCAGGGCAGATATGGAGAAAATGCTGGATTATATAGATACGTTAAATGAATTGGACACGGACGGGGTGGAGCCGATGCCGCATGTGTTCCCTGTACACAATGTATTCCGGGAGGATGCGGCAAGCAGTACAGACGGAAGCGGGGATACGCTTGCCAACGCTCCGCTTCAGAAGGACAATTGCTTCAAAGTGCCGAAGACGATCGGATAGGAGGTGCAGGGGATGGATATTACAAGTTTGACAGCGGTAGAGCTGGGGAAAAAGATAAAAGCAAAAGAGTTATCTGTAGCTGATGCGGTGAAGGCTTCTCTGGATCAGATTGACAGGGTCGAGAAGGATGTGCACAGCTTCGTGACCATTGACAGAGAAGGCGCGTTCAGGCGCGCTGATGAAGTGCAGAAGCAGATCGACAGCGGGAGCCTTGACGGACCGCTTGCGGGAGTACCGGTGGCAGTCAAGGACAACATGTGTACGAAAGGGATGCTGACCACTTGCAGTTCGAAGATCCTTGAGAACTTCAAACCAACATATACGGCGGAAGCGGTCAGGAATCTTGAGAAAGCGGGAGCGGTCATTATTGGCAAGACGAACATGGACGAATTCGCAATGGGAAGCACGACAGAGACTTCGTATTACGGAGTGACGAGAAATCCGTGGAATCTTGACCATGTGCCGGGCGGATCCTCCGGCGGATCCTGCGCGGCAGTGGCAGCAGAGGAATGTCCTTATTCACTGGGCTCTGACACGGGCGGTTCCATCCGTCAGCCAAGTTCCTTCTGCGGCGTGGTAGGTATAAAACCGACTTACGGAACGGTGTCGCGGTATGGGCTGATCGCTTATGGTTCTTCTCTGGATCAGATCGGACCGATCGCGAAGGATGTGACAGACTGTGCGGCGGTTCTTACCGTGATCGCTTCCCATGATCCCAAGGACAGCACATCTATTGACCGGAAAAGATATGATTTTACCAGCGCTCTGGTAAATGATGTGACCGGGATGCGGATCGGTATCCCGAAGGATTATTTTACCGAAGGGCTGGATGCAGAGGTCAAAGAGAAGATTCTGGCAGCAGTCAGGGTATTGGAGGAGAGGGGCGCTGTCGTGGAGGAGTTCGACTTAAGCCTGGTCCAGTATGCGATTCCGGCTTATTATGTGATCGCGTCTGCGGAGGCAAGCTCGAACCTGTCCCGGTTTGACGGGGTGAAATACGGGTTCCGCACAGAAGACTACGAGGGACTTCATAATATGTATAAGAAGACACGTTCCGAAGGGTTTGGTGCAGAAGTGAAGCGCCGGATCATATTGGGCTCCTTCGTGTTAAGCTCTGGCTACTATGACGCGTATTATCTGAAAGCCCTTAGGACCAAGGCATTGATCAAGCAGGCGTTTGACAAGGCATTTGCCAGATATGATGTGATCGCCGCACCGGCGTCACCGACAACAGCATTGGAACTTGGGCACAGCTTAAGCGATCCTATGAAAATGTATCTGGGAGATATCTATACGGTCTCTGTGAATCTGGCGGGCTTGCCGGGAATCAGTATTCCGGTAGGAACAGATTCTAAAGGGCTTCCGATCGGAATGCAGCTCATTGGAGATTGTTTTGAGGAGAACAAGATCATCCGGGCGGCATATACGCTGGAACAGACGAGGACCTACGAGAGACCGGCGTTTGTTAAGCATCTGGAAGAGATGGAAGGAGGCAGATAATCATGGGAAAACAGTATGAGACAGTGATCGGGTTGGAAGTACACGTGGAACTTGCGACCAGGACGAAGATCTTCTGCTCCTGCAGTACGGAGTTCGGCAAAGCGCCCAATACCCACACCTGTCCGGTATGTACGGGTATGCCGGGGGCTCTTCCGGTCTTGAATAAACAGGTAGTAGAGTATGCCATGGCGATCGGCCTGGCAACGAATTGTGAGATTACGAAAGTCTGCAAATTCGACCGCAAGAATTATTTCTATCCGGACAATCCGCAGAACTATCAGATCTCACAGCTATATCTTCCAATTGCAAGAAATGGTTATGTAGAGATAGAAACGGGAGGCACGAAGAAGAAAGTCCGCATTCATGAGATGCATATGGAAGAGGATGCGGGGAAATTGATCCATGATGAGTGGGACGATACATCTCTGGTGGATTATAACAGAAGCGGAGTTCCGTTGGTGGAGATCGTCTCAGAGCCGGATATGCGCTCGGCGGATGAAGTGATCGCCTATCTGGAAAAGCTGCGCATGATCATACAATATCTGGGTGCATCAGACTGTAAGCTGCAGGAAGGCTCCATGAGGGCGGACGTCAACCTGTCTGTGCGGGAAGCGGGCGCGGAAGAATTCGGTACAAGGACAGAGATGAAGAACCTGAACTCCTTCAAGGCCATTGCAAGGGCCATCGAGGGAGAGAGGGAGCGTCAGATCGAATTATTAGAAGAAGGAAAGGCGGTCGTCCAGGAGACAAGGCGCTGGGATGACAACAAGGAATCGTCTTATGCCATGCGCTCCAAGGAAGACGCACAGGATTACAGATATTTCCCTGAGCCGGATCTTGTGCCGATCGTGATCAGCGGAGAATGGATTGAACAGATACGCGCCAGGCAGCCGGAACTTCAGACGGAGAAGATGGAAAGATACAAGAAAGAATTTGATATCCCGGAGTATGATGCAAAGATCATCACCAGTTCTAAGCATATGGCGGATATCTTCGAAGCGGCTTCGGCTGTCTGCGGGAAGCCTAAGAAGGTGTCCAACTGGCTGATGGTGGAGACGCTGCGCCTGTTGAAGGACCGGGGGATGGAGCCAGAGGAAATATCATTTTCACCGGAAAATCTGGCGAAGCTTGTGAATCTGACAGAAAGTCGAGCCATCAACAGTTCGGTTGCGAAGGAAGTATTTGAGAAAATATTTGCGCAGGACATCGACCCGGAGATCTATGTAGAAGAGCATGGACTTAAGACGGTCAATGACGAAGGGGCGCTTGAAGAGGTGATAAGGAAGGTGATCGCAGACAATCCAAAGGCTGCAAAAGATTATCACAGCGGTAAGGAAAAGGCGCTCGGCGCACTGGTGGGGCAGACCATGAAGGCGATGAAAGGTAAGGCAGATCCCGGGCTTGTGAACCGGAAGCTTCGGGAGATGATTTAGAGAAATGTTCTGCTTGACAGGAAGAAATCAGGGTAAAGATTTGTCAGTTTTAGGGGTGTCATTTGTCCGGGGATGTGATATGATATTAACGGACATACAAGGAATGTGAATAATCTGTATTGATAAATGATATGACAGATTATTTGTTAAGCACAGAAAAGTCCAGCTAAGAAATGTCAATAGTTAAAATGAAAAATGTTAAAAAAGTTTTTTTCAAACAGTTGATGTAAAAAAGGGTAACTTTAATAAACCTA
>CAJTCH010000039.1 GCA_910574715.1 Lachnospiraceae bacterium
TCCCGAATTACGCATAACACAATTAATTCAGGAAATGCAGGAAATGTCAGTAATTGATAAGGATTTACTGGCTTCTTAAGCATATAAACTTTTTACTGTCCAGTAATGATTATATTTTTGAGTATTTGTATTCAAGGTTGGATATCGGTGAACAGGAGAATATGATCCGGGATTTTAAGATCCGGACCGAGCAGTCTGAGATCATCCGTTCACTTATGATGCCTATGGCGATCCACAATATGAGTCCGAAGATATGCGCGGACGTATTAGGAATCCATATTAATACGATGCAGCAGCGGCTCAAGAAGATGAAGGACAGGCTTGGTATCGATCCGCTCCATGATATCAGGAACCGTGCGCTGATCCATATATATGCGCTGCAGGATCAGAAGAAGATCATCTGGAATGCAGGTGTGATCGTTCAGCCGGACAGCATTCTGTTTCAGGGGCTTAGTCATCTGTCAGAGATATTAGATAAGAAGAGTAAGGGGATATTTCAACTGAATATCCATACGGTAGCCACATCAGGCGATAATTTCCGATTGTTCGGCCTGTTGCGGGAGAGAGATCTGGATATGGCGGTGGGCTCTACGATCGGGCTGCGCCAACTGGCAGATATGAAGATATCCGTACTGCAGTATCCGTTTTTATTTGAGTCGGAGGAAGAGGCAAGATTTGTGCTGCAGAATCTTGTTCTTCCGGAGGTTCAGAGCAGTTTAAGCGAGGGAGATGTGCTGTGTTTCGACATCTGGTCCATGGGCTGGCGTTACCTGACCTCGAAGAATGCGCCGATCATAGTGCCGGAGGATATGAAGGGACGAAAGATCCGTATTCTGGCTTCTGACGATATCAAGGAGTATTTTGAAGAGATGGGCGCTGTACCGGTTCAGATCTATTATAACAATATCCGTGAAGCGCTGGCGTCGGATATGATCGAGTGTCAGGAGAATCCTTACAACAATATCTGGAACATGAGGATATATGAGTACCAGAGATATATTACGGAGATGAAGATGTTCTATAGTATGGAGGCGTGCTGTGTCGCACGGCAGTCATGGAGTGAATTAGACCATTCAAAACAGAGCATGCTCAAGGAAGCGATCCGTGAAAACAGCAGATGGGTCTTGAAACAGCAGAAAGAGGTCAATCAGCTTGCCAGAAGCAGCCTGCTGAAGGAAGGGCTTGAGATCGTCGTTCCTACGGAAGAGGAGATCATGATGTGGAAATATAAAAGCCAGGCCATATATGAGAAAACAAAATACCAGGATTTCTTAAGCAAGATAGAAGCTATGAAATCCCATTATCACAGGAGGTAACAGGTTTGAAGGTTGTGATTGCAATTGATTCGTTTAAGGGGAGTTTAAGTTCTATGGAGGCGGGAAACGCTGCGAAAGCCGGGATCAGAAGAGCCTGCAGCGCGGAGATTATCGTGAAGCCGCTGGCAGACGGCGGAGAGGGAACTACGGAAGCGTTGGTGGAAGGTCTTGGAGGCCGGTATGTGTCCGCAGAGGTCACAGGTCCGTTGGGAGAGAAGACGAATGCAAGATACGGAATCTTAAGGGACGGGCAGACGGCGGTGCTTGAGATGGCGGAGGCCGCCGGAATCACACTGGTTGACCGGGAAGAATTAGACCCATATAGAGCGACGACGTACGGCGTGGGGGAGATGATACTGGATGCTGTAAAGCGAGGCTGCCGCAGGTTCATCATCGGTATCGGCGGAAGCGCGACGACGGAGGGGGGAGCCGGAATGCTCCAGGCTCTGGGCTATGGAATTACAGATGGAGACGGTAAGCCCATCAGGCATGGAATCCGAGATCTTGACCAGATCGCACATATTTCTATGGAAAATGTACCGGAAGTATTAAAGGAATGCCAGTTTCAGATTGCCTGTGATGTGAAAAATCCGCTGTGCGGGGAGACAGGAGCGGTCTGGGTGTACGGTCCTCAGAAGGGAGTCCGGGAAGAGGATAAGCGCATATTCGACAGGAAGCTGCAGCATTTCGCGGAAAAGACGGCAGAATATACCGGAACGGACCATAGGCTGACTGAAGGAGCAGGAGCGGCGGGCGGATTGGGATTCGCTTTCTTAAGCTATCTTCCGAACGTGGAACTGCGACCTGGAATTGATATCGTCATAGAAGCGACCGGGCTTGAACAGGAGCTAAAGGATGCAGATCTTGTAATCACCGGAGAAGGTCGTCTGGATTTCCAGACAGCCATGGGAAAGGTTCCAGTGGGTGTCGCTCGTCTGGCAAAAAGATATGGAATAAAGGTGCTCGCATTCGCCGGAAGTGTGACAAAAGACGCTGCGGAGTGCAATTCGGCGGGGATTGACGCTTTTTTCCCGATCGTACGGGGCGTCACTACGCTGGAGGAGGCCATGGATCCGGAAAATGCAAAAGAAAATATGGTATTATGCGTGGAGCAGGTGTTTAGGGCGTTTGTATAAAAGAAGCATCCCTCCAGATTATTGTAAAACGGCGGCTTTGATGAAATCAAGGCCGCCATTTAAATAACGAGAAGAGAAACAAAAGTGATTCGTCACATTCCTCAATTGTCATTGATTTAGTTTTCCACTTCCCCGGATCTTCTGGATCTCCGTATCATGACATAGGAGAAAGCTAAGGCAAGCAACCATATGGTCGGCAGATCATCACCTGTTTTAGGAGCTTTTTGGTTCGCAGCGTTCGTATTCGGCGTCTGTGACGAAGGCTTCTTGTCAGGTGCGTTCGTCGGCTTGTCTGACGGGTTACTTGACGGCTGATCACCGGGATCGACCGATGGATTATCATCCGGTTTATCTGACGGTTTATCATCGGGGGTGCCCGATGGCTTATTATCAGGCTTATCCGACGGATCGTTGTCCGGTTGATCCGATGGATCGTTGTCCGGTTGATCCGACGGATCTTCATCAGGCTTATCCGACGGGTCGCCGTCGGGATCAACCGGCGGTTCTTCGGTGTCTTCGTCTGCCTGCAATGTCAGACTGGTCTGAGCCAGACCGTCGGTATAATGGATCTTGACCCTGTGGGTTCCTGCCGTAAGTGTCTGGATGTACTCCGGTTTAAACGTAATGATCGTGGAACCGGATACCGCGGTATAGTGTTCCTCAGCTACTTCGCTGTCGTCTATCGATACGCTGACAAATTTATCAAAATCCCCGTTGACTCTTATAGTAACGCTGCTATCGCCGTTCTTGATTACTGTCTGATCTGCTCCCTCGGTGATCTCATAGCTGATCTGTTCAGTAGGAGGAACAGGATTCAGGGCTGCCAGAGCCGCTTCGATTGCGGCGGCGTATCCGTCCACAACGTCCTGGTCCCAGAAAAGCTTTCCTCTGACTACAGCCTGTACAGCTTCTTCTACGGTCTCAAAATTAGTGTAATCCTCCTTCTTAAGCGCTTCGGCCTTCTTGACCGCGGCGTCTACGGCGCTGTAATCTGCCTCTGAGAATGTGACGTCATCGGAACCGTTCTGTATATTATCATAAGAAGGCGCCCCGTTTGAAAGGATGACACCGCCTATATGTATATTCTTTTCGGAAGCGATTCCTCCCTCACCGATCTCTGTCGTACCTCCGGTAATGGAGATACTGCCTGCCGCGGAAATGCTGTTGTTATTGGCATCGCCGGAGGAAGTGATATCCGAATCCTTTATGGCCAGATCCCCTAAGATGCGAAGACCGCTCTTATTCTGGCCGGAGACAGCTTTGACCTCAGAATCCGTAATTTCCGCAGGGCCTTTGCAGAAGATTCCTACGTCATTTGTTGTAACCGCATCCACGGAAGAATCCCTGATAACAGTATTGTTATCCACAAACAAGGCCGGCCAGTAGCCTTTGACATCCACCTTCGAAGAATCTATGATCTCAAGATCATTGCAGAAGATGCCGTTCGTTCCGGTTGATACCAGCGTGGCGGAAGAATCGGAAATGGTTATCTTTTTCCCAGCCGCTTGCAGGGCTTGTCCGTCTTGTGCAGAGATATCCAGTACAGATCCTCCGGAGATCTCTGTCTTACCGGCGACAACTCCATGCATAGCAGATTCCTTGATTGTAAGGCTGCTGCCAGAGATGTTCAGATTCCCGTAAAAAGAAATACCGGTATCCAGTGATTCCATGGTGATACTGGAATTATTGGTCACTGTGAGGGAATCCGCTCCTGACATGTTGATTCCGATACATTTCATATCAGGATCGGCGAGTGAGTTCATGGCAATCTTTATCTTGGAGTTACTGATCAGATTATCGCTGCCCCAACTTTCAATCCCGTATGCACTGGCATCACTCATTTCGCCGATTGCTAATTGCAGTTCCGTATCTCTGATGGTCAGTCCGCCGCCTCGCACATGGATTCCGGCACAGGAAAATTTGGGAAGAGAAGAAGACGGGGCGGTATTGATCGAAAGCCTGCCGCCGTTCGTTCCTTTGATCGTTAATGGGTGCTCGCTCCAGATCCCGTAATGCGCGTTGATTGTATTCTCCCCAATTAATTCAACAGTTACGCCGGGTTCCGTAATCTCTACCCCATATTGCACAGCGCTTCCAGCAGTGCTTCCGATCACGGCATCGTCAAGTCTTAAGACCTTCGTGTCAGGATCGTAGGCTGCAGTACCGCTCCCGCAGGAGACCTGGTGATCCGCCGCCGACAGGATATCGGTTCCGTTTACGGATATCGATCCGCCGGCTGCGGATGCTGTTTCCGGCCGTATGGCCAACATAAGGCAGAGTGCCAGAAACATAAAAAACAATTTTCTTTTACCTCTCATGATTTTACCTTTCTATAATATAAAATGTATTATCAGTATATATCATTTCGAGAGTATATACAAGATATATGTTTTAAAGTTTCGGCAATGTACTATCAGGTAGTAACAGTTCAGATACCTTCACTGTTACACTATCAGTATGAATGGGGACGGCGGGCTACACTTCGTGATCCCCCGCATAGGCCAGCACAAAAGCCACCATAGCCTGCGACCCGTCGCATTCATTTCCCATTACGGAGACCGCCTTTTTCACCTTGTTCTGAACCGTGTTCCGGTGAAGGAAGATGGCGTTGGAGGTCTGTCCGATGCTGCGTCCGTTCTCCAGATAGTGCATAAAGATCTCGCACAGGTCGGTATGGTTCTTCCGGTCGTATCTCTTAAGCACTTCATAGCACGGTGACGTTAGCATTGGAGACGGGACAGATCTTTTTAATTCCTGTAATATATATGGTACAAATACATCTTTAAACTGGTAGAATTCCCGTGGTTTTTCATCCTTGAGCCGTCCTAAGCGGATGGCTTCGTTGCACTGCAGCACTGCGGTCGGCAATTCCATCAGCGAGAAGAAGGTATTGGAGATGCCGCAGGTGTAAGTGATGCCGCCCATACAGTTGCGGAACAGCGTCTCCTGGTCGGGGGAGAGGAAGCTGCCAAGCTTGTCGGAATCGCTGGTAAAACGAAGTACATACAATGCATTCTGATGGACGAAGGGCTTCCAGCCAGACGCAGCGTTCCTGAGATTCCAGCTCACGAAGGAGTAGGGCATCTCGGAAATATTCTCATAGCTGACACGTGCAAGACGGAAATATCCTTCCATGGAAAGCCCCGGTATGAAACTGATCTGGTCTTCATACTGTTTGCTCGGGGCGTCAGGATGATCCAGGATCTCTGTGAAGAGGGATTCATAGATCTCTGAGGAGGAGCGGCTCTTGAAGCGTTCCTGCTGGAAATAAAGCATAAGGTTCTCAGAGATGATATTCATCAGATCCAGATAATTGGTCTTGGGATGAATGCTGCACCGGAATACAAGGGCGTAACCCACGGTGTGTCCGTTCGCGGTAAAACGGTACATCATGCTGTAGTAGCATTCGTGGGTGGTGAGACAGTAGTAGTTGATCAGAGGATTAGCCGCCTGTTCTGAGGCGGAGATCAGCCCGTCCTGGCGAAGCCTTGTCATGGTATCCGGCGTGACGTATCCGGCGTCTAAGATATCGTCCATGATAGGGTCGTCGGTTCCCGGGGTCTTCACGTATCCAAGCAGGGAGAAATTCCGGTCCAGTATCACCATGGGGTGTACGATATAGACATTCGTCAGTTCGAGAAGCTCCTTAAGCGGCCGGTCTTTAAGCAGCGCCAGATGAAAATTCGTATCCCACACTTCAAAATCATGGAAGATGGTCAGCACCTTGTTGAATACGGTGGGGAAGCTGTCGTTGGAGTACAGCAGTACAAGGGACAGTTCATGGTTGAATTCGTTTAAGTGTGTTTCTCTGTTCTGGCAGACGCACAGGAAGGTGTCTGAATTCGTGATCTGATCTGAATATGTACGAAGCATCTCTTCTGACAGGAGATAGAGATACCGCTTGCTGTCTTCCAAAGTGAAGTTAATATCGAAGAATTTGACGCCGTCATAGTCGGTGGTCAGGTTGATGTTCTGTGATTCGTACAAACTGTTTGCCGAGAGTTGGTACAGTATTACATTCAATGGTAATTGCATAACTTATTCCCCTAAAATTAAAATTGTGTTAAAATATTAGCAGGATTGACGTTCTTTTGTCAAACTACTGTGTGATCGTAAAAAATCACCATTTTATTATAGAATAGCATAATAAATGTGCATTATGCATAGATAATCGACAAAAAAATGTTTTTTTTCACATACAAAAATCTGGTAAATAATTTTATGATTGTATAGGTTGAAAAAGAAATGAAAAGGGAGGGATGCAATTATGAATTTATTTACACCGGCCGAGGTGGCAAAAAATTATATTGCAACAGGAAAAGCGAAAGTGAATACACCGGTCAGTAAGATGTTTGTTCTGGCGATTCTTGCAGGTGCGTTCATTGCAGTAGGAGGTGTGGGAGCTACGACGGTGGCAGTGTCAGTCCCGCTTGCGTCAGTCGGGAAATTTGTCGGGGCGTGTGTGTTCCCGGGAGGGCTTAGCATGGTGCTTCTTGCCGGAAGCGAGTTATTTACCGGCAATACGCTGCTTGTGATCCCGCTTCTGGAAAAGGAGATCAGCCCGGCGGGAATGCTGAAGAACTGGGTCGTCGTATACCTGGGTAATATCGTCGGCGGATTCCTGATCGCGGCTGGCATCGTGTATTCACACCAGGTCAGCTTATTCGGCAATCAGATGGCGGTCTCGGTTCTGTCTACGGCGGCGGGGAAATGTACGATGCCGTTTGGCGACGCACTGATCAAGGGAATCTTATGTAATTTCCTGGTATGTATAGCGGTGTGGATCTCTTTTGCGGCGAAGGATGTTGCGGGAAAGATCGCGGGGTTATTTTTCCCGATCATGATGTTCGTGCTGTGCGGATTCGAGCATAGCGTGGCCAATATGTACTACATCAGCGCGGGGCTTTTTGCAAAAGGGATTCCAGAGTATGCCGAAGCGGCGGCAGAAGCCGGGGTGAATCTTGACGCGGTCACCTGGGGCGGATTCTTCGGGGGCAATCTGCTTCCGGTGACCATCGGCAACATCATCGGCGGCGCGATCTGTGTCGGATGCGCGTACTGGTTCGTCTATCTGCGCAAGGGACAGGCGAAGTAGAGAGGATATTATGAGGAAAGAGAAGTAATTATTTTACATATTTCTAGAAGGGAGAAACAAGAATGAGTAAGATTTATCTTGCAAACAGCAGGCTCAGTGACGCGAAGATCGGGCCGCTGCTTAAGAAGTTCTCGAACAAGGTCAATGTGTACCCGCCGGGGACCTGTCCGCTTACGGTTCAGCTGTCGCTCTTACAGGCGTCAAGGAACCAGACCTGCGGCAAATGTGTACCCTGCCGGGACGGCCTTAGGCAATTGGAGAAGATGCTGATCAGGATCCTCCGCGGGCGGGCGGATATGGACACTCTGATCGAGATGAAGGAGCTGGCGGCAATGATCCGCGACAGTGCGGACTGCGCGATCGGCTATCAGTCGGCCATCGAGGTTCTGGAGGGCTTAGAGACGTTCAAGGAGGATTATATCAGCCACATCCGCAGGCAGGAATGTACAGGCATTACCGGGCAGAAGATTCCGTGCGTGACCTTATGTCCGGCGCATGTGGATATACCGGGATATATAGCCCATGTACAGGAGGGCAATTATGACAAAGCTATCAACCTGATACGAAGGGATAACCCGCTTCCGACGGCGTGCGCCATGATCTGTGAGCACCCATGCGAGGAGCGCTGCAGAAGGAACCTGATCGATACTTCTCTTAATATCCGGGGCGTTAAGAAATACGCGGTAGATCAGATCGCTGCGGATAAGGTGGAGGTTCCCCGGGCGAATCCGGCAACAGGGAAGAAGGTTGCCGTCATAGGCGGAGGCCCAAGCGGAATGACGGCGGCATATTATCTGTCTCTGATGGGTCATAAGGTGACCGTGTATGAGGCGAAGGAGAGGCTCGGTGGTATGCTGATGTACGGGATCCCGAACTACCGTTTCCCCAAGGACAGGCTTGACGAGGATATGAACGCCATCCTGTCAACTGGAAATATTGAGGTAAAATACGGCGTCAATGTGGGTGTGGATGTTCCGGTCGAAGAGATACATAAGAGTTATGACGCCATGTATGTGGCGATCGGCGCTCAGGCAGGCAAGAAGCTGAGGCTTGAAGGAATTGACGCGAAGAATGTGTTCTCGGCGGTAGAGATGTTAGACGAGATCGGGCATGACAGGAAGCCTGATTACACCGGCAAGACGGTGGCGGTCATCGGCGGCGGCAATGTTGCCATGGATGCGGCAAGAAGCGCGCTTCGCTGCGGAGCTGCGGATGTGCGGATCGTGTACCGGAGACGGCAGGAGGATATGACTGCGCTGGATACGGAGATCGAGTCTGCCGTGATGGAAGGTATTGAGCTGATGCTTCTGCAGGCGCCGAAGAGTATCGAGAAGGACGAGGAAGGGAATTGCTGTGCCCTGTGGACCCAGCCTCAGATGATCGGGCCGTACAGAAGCGGCAGGCCGGCGCCTGTGGACGCAGCATCCAAGGAGCCTTTGCGTATCCCCTGTGATGTGATATTGATCGCTGTGGGACAGGATATTGTCAGTGCGCCGTTTGAAGAATTCGGAATGCCTGCCCAGAGAAATGTGTTCCAGGCGGGGCTTGATACGGCGATCGCCAATATGCCGGGAATCTTCGTGGGCGGCGACTGTGCGACAGGACCGGCTACGGCGATCCGTGCGATCGCGGCGGGCAAGGTCGCGGCGCATAATATTGACGAGTATCTGGGATATCATCACAAGCTTGACTGCGGCGTAAAAGCGCCGGATGCAAGGTCTAACAACCGGATCCCGACGGGGCGCGTCAATATCCAGGAGCGTCCGGCTTACTTAAGGAAGCATGATTTCGAGCATGTGGAATGTCCGATGACCTATGAGGAGATTCAGCAGGAGTGCGGCAGATGCCTGCGGTGCGATGTATTTGGATGCGGAAAGCTTGACGGTGCGGTAGACAAATAGGAGGAAGAAGATGCAGATAACAATAAATGGAAGAAATATAGAGGCCGCCGAGGGCAGCACGATCCTTCAGACGGCCCGCAGGGAGGGAATTGAGATCCCGACACTCTGTTATCTCGAGGGTGTCAATGATATCGGCTCCTGCCGTCTGTGTGTGGTAGAGCTTAGCGGATCGGAAGAACTGGTTCCCGCCTGCAATACGAAGGTGAAGGAAGGCATGGTGATCCTGACCCACAGTGAACGTGTAAAGGCAGCGAGACGGATGGTACTGAACCTTCTGTTGTCCGAGCACTACGGGGACTGTTTCAGCTGTGAGAAGAACGGGGACTGCGAGCTGCAGAAATACTGTATTGAATATGGCGTGGAGACGACGGAATTTACCGGCGCAAGAAAGGAGAAGAACTTCAAGAAGAAAGACGCTCATCCGTTCTTAAGTTACGATCCTGACCGCTGTATCGAATGCCAGAGATGTGTGAAGACTTGTTCTCATGTGACCGGCCGGGGAGCGATCTGGCTTGGTAAGACGGGAATGTTCTCTATCATCGACGCTCCGTTTGGAGAAGACTGGAAGAATACGCTCTGCGAGTCCTGCGGAAACTGTGCCCAGGCGTGCCCGACGGGCGCTCTGACGGTGAAGCGCAGAAAGGCTTACCGTGCGTGGGAGGTTGAGAAGGTACGGACCACCTGTCCGCATTGTGCTACGGGCTGCCAGATGGATCTGGTGGTCAAGAACGGGAAGATCGTGGATGCGGTCGGCGCAGACGGTCCGTCGAACCATGGACTTCTCTGTGTCAAGGGACGGAGCGGGTCCTTTGATTTCGTGGATTCTCCGGAGAGGATCCGTTATCCGCTCATTAAGAATAAGGCGACGGGTGAGTTCGAGAGGGCTACCTGGGAGGAAGCTTTAAGCCTTACGGCTTCTAAGTTTACCGAGATCAAAAATCAATACGGAGGTGAGGCGCTAGCCGGTTTTGCCTGCTCACGTTCAGCCAATGAAGACATTTACATGCTTCAGAAAATGGTTCGGACGGTATTTGGGAGCAACAATACCGATAACTGCGCGCGCGTTTGACATGCTCCTACTGTTGCCGGGTTGGCAACCACATTAGGTTCGGGAGCAATGACGAACACCATTTATGATATTACACATGAGTCCGACGCCATTCTGATGGTGGGGACGAATCCGGAATGTGCACATCCGGTCATCGGTATGCAGATCCGGCAGGCCGTGGCAAGAGGGGCGAAGCTGATCGTTGTGGATCCCCGGGATATCGACCTTGCAAAACAGGCGGACATCCATCTGAAGCTGCGTCCGGGTACTAACGTTGCATTTGCCAACGGTATGATGCATATTTTTATCGAAGAAGGACTGGCAGATGAGAAATTCATCAGCGAGAGAACGGAAAATTATGAGGCTATGAAGGAAGCCGTGCGGGAGTATACTCCTGAAAAGGTAGGAGAGATCTGCGGTATCGACCCGGATAAGCTGCGTGAGGCGGCAAGGATCTACGCTGCGGCGGATAGGGCGCCGGTGATGTACTGTCTTGGAGTTACGGAGCACCATACGGGTACGGAAGGGGTAATGTCCCTGTCCAATATGGCGCTGATGGTCGGCAAGATTGGTCGCCCGGGATGCGGTGTGAATCCGATCCGCGGACAGAACAACGTACAGGGAGCCTGTGATATGGGCGCTTCCCCGAACCAGTTCCCGGGCTACCAGAACATTTCCAAAGAGGGAATTGTCGAAAAGTTCGAGAAGGCATGGGGCGTTGCGCTTAACCATAAGGAAGGCACGAAGGCGACGGACTGCTTCCCGAAGATGATCAGCAAGGAGATCCGGGGATTATTCATCTTCGGGGAGGATCCGGTGAGAACGGACCCGAATACAAATCATGTGATCAAGGCGCTTCAGTCGCTTGACTTCTTTGTCGTGGATGAATTATTCATGACGGAGACCGCGAAGCTTGCAGATGTAGTTCTTCCGGGAATCTCCTATGCGGAGAAGGAGGGGACGTTTACCAATACGGAGCGCCGTGTTCAGAGGATCCGCAAGGCTGCTGCGATCGCGGGAGAGGCGAAGCCGGATACCTGGATATTCACGGAGATCATGAACCGTATGGGATATCCTCAGCCGCATCTTACGCCTGCCGAGATCATGGACGAGATCGCTTCGGTGACGCCTTCCTACGGCGGAATCAGCCATGCGCGTCTTGACAGCGAAGAGGTCGGCGGACGGGGGCTGCAGTGGCCGTGTCCTGCGGCAGACCATCCGGGAACTCCGATCATGCATGTGGGCAAGTTCGCAAGAGGAGTCGGGTATTTCCGTCCTGCTCAGTATATTCCGGCTACGGAGCTGCCGGATGAGGAGTATCCGCTTACCATGATGACCGGACGTATCCTGTATCACTACAATGCCTGCGCTATGACGGATAAGACGGCGGGCATCAACGAGATCGCCGGAGAGTCATTTATCGAGCTGAATACGCTGGATGCGAAGGCGCTTGGTATTGAGGACGGGGAGAAGATCTCGGTATCCTCACGCCGCGGAGCGATCCAGACGACGGCGCATGTATCTGAGAAGACCAGGGCAGGGGAATGCTGGATGCCGTTCCACTATATCGAGGGCGGCGCAAACTGGCTGACCAACGACGCGCTGGATGGTATCTCCAGTACGCCGGAGTACAAGGTGTGCGCGGTAAAAGTGGAGAAGTTATGATCATGTATATAGAAGAGAAATATATGAAAAGGGCATGCCTTAGTGCATGCCCGAATTGGTTTGACGAAGGGACAGGTCTTTCTTCTGCAATGTGTAAGAAACTGGAACCGGTCAGATACGAAAAAGCTCGGGAGGTTCTGAGGGACGGAAGTGTTCGTGAGAATGAATTTGCGATTCCGGTTGAACATTCTATAATGGTCCATGTAAACGGAAGAGAGGTTATGGAGATTTCCTGTACCGGTCAGTATCTTGCGGAGCTGGTGCTTGGGAGGCTTCTCACGGCGGGAATCATTGAGAGTGCGGATGAGGTGGAGTCTATTTGCATCAGTGAATCCGGGGAAGCCGGAGAAGTGAACTTAAGAGAGCCGGGCGGGCTGCGGCATTCTGCTGTATCTTTGGCAGAGCTGGAAAACGGGGTAAAGAGTTGCAGAGTGCCAGAAGAGAGGTCCGGACCGCGGGGAGTTATGGGAGAAGGATTAAGGCTGTCTCCGGTAGAACCGATGAAGTGGGAGAAGGAATGGGTCTTCGCCCTTGCGGACCGGTTGGCAGAAGGGATGCCGCTCCATCAGGAGACTTTCGCGGTGCATAGCTGTTTTCTGTCTATGCGGGGAGAGATCTTGTTTACGTGTGAGGATATCGGGCGGCATAACGCATTTGACAAGGTGATCGGGTATGCCCTCCGTAATCAGGTTGATCTTGGACAGTGTATCGTGTATTCCAGCGGACGGATCCCGGTGGATATGGCGGTGAAGGCGATCCGGGCGGGGGTTCCGATTCTGGCTGCCAAGGCGGTGCCGACTTATGAGGCGGTGCGGCTGGCAAAGGAGTATGGGCTTACGCTGGTGTGTTCGGCCAGGCGGGATATGATGAGGGTGTGCGCTCTTTGAAGAGACAAAAATATTTCCAACTTTATTTCCAATATGATATGATAGATTTGTAGTTAATAAACGGGTTGAATGGTTGGAGGAGGAACAGTGAGCGGATTAATATTAGAGCAGGCACAGAAGCTACTGCTTGAGAGAGTGAACAGGATTAAGGATGTGGAGGAAGTCACGCTGTGGGATGCGGCGCGGCGGGTGCTTGCAGAGGACGTGTACGCCAGGCATGACCAGCCCCCGTTCCCAAGGTCGCCTCTTGACGGGTATGCGGTAAGAAGCGGGGACATCCGCACGGCCGCGAAGGATCAGCCTGTGCGTCTTAAGGTGTTGGAGGAAGTGGATGCCGGGCATGTGGGCAGCAAGTGCGTGGAGCCGGGGACTGCCGTGCGGATCATGACGGGAGCGCCCATACCGGACGGTGCGGACTGTATCGTCGGGCAGGAGGATACGAACTACGGAGAAGAGACGGTGGAGGTCTATGAGCCGGTTGGTTCTTATGAGAACTACTGTTTTACGGGTGAGGATTACAAGGCGGGCACGAAGATCTTAGGAGAGGGGATGACGCTTGGCGCCGTGGAGATCGGGATTCTGGCGAGCCTTGGCTTAGAGAGTGTTTCCGTGTACAGAAGTCCTAAGGCTGCAGTGATCACCACCGGGGATGAGATCATACTGCCGGGGGAGGAGCTTACAGGCGGGAAGATCTATGATTCGAATCTCTATACGCTGGTGACAAGGCTTCGCATGTGGGGAATGGAAGTGACTGCCGGAAAACGGGTGGGAGACGACCCTAAGGCTGCGGCAGAGATGATCAGGGATGCTGCGAAGGAGGCGGATCTTGTGGTTACGACCGGCGGAGTGTCCGTGGGGAAGAAGGATATCATGCATGAGGTGGTGAAGCTTCTCGGATGTGAGACCATCTTCTGGAAGATTGCGGTGAAGCCGGGGATGCCGACTCTGTGCGCACAGTATCAGGGGAAGCTTCTGGTCTGTCTGTCAGGGAATCCCTACGGGGCAACCGTGAACCTGGAGCTTCTGGTGCGCCCGGTGCTGGAGAAGATGTCGGGGAGGCCGGATCTTAAGATCAAAAGGGAGCGTGCCGTGATGGAGAGTACATTCCCCAAGATGAGCCGGGTGACCAGATACGTCCGGGGATACTGTGAAGATGGTAATGTACGGATCCCCGACGGGTCGAATGCGTCGGGAATCTTAAGTTCCATGTGCGGGTGCAACTGCCTGATCGAGATCCCGGCAGGGACACAGCGGCTTGAGCCGGGAGATGAGGCAGTGATCGTACGGTTATAGTTTGAATCTGTTGTGCAAGGGAGTTTGTCTGAACGGTTACGCCTGTACAACTTTGCTTCCGATCGCAGCGGAGAGGAAGATCCACACGAGCATCTTGACGGGGAAGCATAGAGATAGTACCATGGTCACGGCGAGAGGCTTCTTCATGATCCCGCCTAAGAGGGCGGATGTCACGACTGCGGCGGCGAACACCACATGCCCTGCGCTCTCCGGGAATACAAGGCCTGCAATCCCGTATCCTAAGCAGACTCCTGCGAAGATGACAGGGAAGAAGTGCCCTCCCGCAAGTCCGCTCTGAATACAGAGATTGGTCAATAGTATCTTGAAGAAAGCCATAGCGATCAGCCATAGCGGCAGGTAATCCAGATAGGTTCCCATCAGCACGCCCATCTGCTCTTCGCCGGAGAACAGGGCTGCCGGTACGGCAGAACCGGCGATTCCAAGGCAGAGACCTCCCATGGTTTCTCTTAATATAGAAGGAAGCTTCCCGGCGAGGTGTGCGCATCCGTGATGGGTCAGTTGATAGAACCTGGCAAGGATGCAGCCGCATAGGATGTAGACGATCATCATCAGATAGTCTGTCCGTACCAATTCCTGCGGCGGAAATGACGGGAATCCGCTCATCCCGGCCCCGAACAGATGGGACAGGAGCAGATAGGCTCCGAACCCGGATGCGATCGTAATTCCATAGACGAAGGTCTTAGAGGTCCTGGTAAGATCAGGGATCTCTTTTTCTTTGTTCTCTTCTTCTACAGCGAAGATTCCGAACAGGGGAGAGTGGAAGAGAAGGCTTAAGGTGACGGCCATGCCGACTTTGGAGTATTCCCTTGCATTGCCCTTGGCGAATTTCAGATTATCTCCCGCCCAGTAACATAATCCGACGATGATTCCGGTCAGTCCGGCCTCCGGGCCGACGCTGCTTCCGATTACCAGCGGAAGGAAAGCGGCGATGAGCATTACCGGCATGTTTCGGTATTCATAACGCTTCTCCTGCTTGATTTTGCCCAGAACGGCAGTCAGTTCTTCCGGGTAATCTCCGCATTTCTTCCGGAAGATCCCGATCAGGGCGCCGCCCGCGGTGCAGACGAGTATCGGATAGAAAGGCCAAGTAATCTTTCCTGGAATCCATTCCCAGAGAAAGGACGTACCGACTGAGACTGCCTTTAAGAACAGCCAGATAACAGCGCTTATAAAGGCGCCTACGATCATGCAGAACAGAGTTAGATTCCATTGATTTTTAAGCTTTATTTTGTTCATAGTGATTCCTCAACTTGGGTGTTTTGATTATGAGATGCGCACTCTAATTATAAATGCAGTGAGGAAATAATCCGCAAATCTGGGGTAAAAAGTAGATTTTTGGGGTAAAAGAATGATATAAATACAGTATGATTTGTTAGAATTTATAGAGGAAAGGATGTGGGGATCATTCCATGAACATAGCAGTAGTAGAAGACAGCAGGCGGGAGGCAGAAGAGTTGATCCGGTTTCTGGAACAATTTGGCAAGAAGCATGGCTGTGATCTGAGAATTTCATATTATATGAATGGGGAGGATTTTCTTGCGTCCCTTGGGAAAAATGATTATACAGCGGTATTCTTAGATATTTTCCTGGGGAAGATGAGCGGAATGGAGGCTGCCGGGCGGCTGTGGGAATATAATCCGCAGTGCCAGATCATATTTCTGACATCGAGCAGAGAGCATATCCGGCAGGCATTCCAGGTACATTGTTTTGATTATATAGATAAGAAGGATTTCACATGTGAGCGGATCTTCGAGGTGATGGAAGACCTTAGAAGGAAGCTTCCTTCCCTGAACCGGTATCTGGAATTTGTCAGCGGGAACCGGTCTGTACGCCTTCCGATGAATAAGATCCAGCACGTGCTTTCAGACAATAATTACACGGTATTCGTGATGGAGGACGGGAAGGAGTACCGATACAGGATTCCCTTTGGCAATATCTTAGAGCTGATGGAACCGGCAGAGAATTTCCTGAATTGCAACCGCGGTGTGCTGCTGAATATGAATGATATCGTGAAGGAAGAGGCGGATGTGTATGTGATGAAGAGCGGGCAGCGTTTCCCGATCCGAAGATTGGACCGTGCGCTGATCAAGGACCGGTATCATCAGTATCAGTTTGCCAAATTAGAGGAAATGTGAGGAAGAACGGTATGGAAGATATATTAAGCTATTTATTATATTGTTCAATAATAATTCCTTTGATTCCGCTGTGTTTCTATCCTGTGCAGGGATATATTAAGAGCCGTATGCCTGTCCTGATTGTGAAGATCATTCTGGCGCTTTCAGCGGCGGCAGTGTTGCTTGCGCTGATCGGAAGCTTCATAATTCCCCTGCCCAGTCAGACGGATTATGTGTTGGTTCCTGTTGGTATCTATTGTTTCTATCTATATAACAGGGAAGTGAAGATCTTATTTACCAAGAAATTATTCGTGTTTCTGACAGCCTGTGTGGTAGGCGGATATTCGTTTTTATTTGCCACGGTGGCTGACTATACGATACATCCGACCAGTAATTATCTGAATTTTTCAACAGAAGCGCTGACCGTGCAGATTCTCATCCTTGCCGCGGCAGATGTAGTCCTGTGCTGGCCGTTATCCAAATACCTTGGATGGGTAATCTCGAATCTGCATGAAGAGGCGATATGGAAGAGGGTGTGGATCTTCCCGGCGCTGTTTTTCGCGGCGACCTTCTGTATGTTTCCGCGGGAGTACAGTACCATGTATGTGTGGAAAGTCAGAGAGCTCTATCCGGTAGCCTTGTGTCTCTTTGTATTTTTGGGTATTCTGGTCTATTTCCTGTTCTATGTGGTCGCATATACCTATGTGGAGAAGCAGAGGACGGAGATTGCCAACCGGATGCTTGCCATGCAGGGGACGCAATATCAGCAACTACTGCGGACGGTGGAGGAGAACAGCCGGATTCGGCATGATTTCCGGCATCAGCTCATTGTGATCGCAGAGTTGGTAGGGCATAAAGAGTATGAGAAGTTGGAAGAATATGTCCGCAAATATATCAACGACGGGCAGGCCGAGGTGAAGCTGTATTCTTATTCGGCTGCGGTGAATGCGCTGATCTCGTATTATGAGTCTGTCTGCATGAGGAGGGGGATCCGGACGGAATTCGCAGTGTCTCTGCCGAACCGGCTGCCTGTGTCGGATCAGGACTTCTGCGTGATGCTGGGGAATCTGCTTGAGAATGCAATAGACGGGAGCGGGGAGCTGGAAGATCCGTACATCTGCCTGAAGATCGGGCAGACATCGTCGAATATGCTGGCGGTCAAGGTAACGAATCCGTGTCAGGGAGAGCTGGTCAGGGAGAACGGGCATTATCGTTCCACCAAGAGGGATGGATACGGACAGGGATTGGAATCTGTGAACCTGATTGCAGAGAAATATCAAGGCGTGATGGAGATCCTGGCGGATGGAAAGCTATTCACCGTTAAGGTGCTGCTGCAGATGCCGGGCAGGAGTGCGGGCAGTTCCTAAGGTTCTGGTTTTTGGAGAGGAGAGAAGAGATGGATACATTTCTAGTGAATACGGTTATTTTCCTGGCACTGGTGGTGGTGTTCGGATATCTGAACGAGAAGGTGACACGGTTCACCCATGAGATCGCATTAATGTTGTTTGCAGTGATACTTGGCGGGGCGTTGGCGGTATTTGGCGCCGTCTCTAAGGGAACGGGGGCCGTATCACAGATACTTGAAGAGGCTCAGTTCTTTAATCTGGAGGGATTCCTGATCGAAGGTGTCTTATGCTTTATGCTGTTTGCGGGCTCCTGTCATATGAAGCTTCTGGATTTTAAGAAGCATGCGAGGGCGATCTCGCTTCTGGCGGTGGGGGCTACATTTCTTGGCGCCGTGTTCTACGGAGTGATCTTCTATGGCGCCGGGAAGCTTCTGGGGCTTACTCTTACGCTTCCGGTCTGTCTGATGTTCGGGAGTATCGTTGCACCTACGGATCCGATCGCCGCGACCAGTATCTTGAAGAAGTTCCATCTGCCGCCTGGGATCAGCTTCATCATCGAGGGGGAGTCTCTTCTGAACGACGGGATGGGAGTGGCCCTTTTTATCTTCTTCTCAGGGATGGTCACGGCCGAAGGAAGCGGCGGTTTCTTCGCCGTCATGGCGAAGGAGCTTCTCGGAGCCGTAGTTGTGGGGATACTTGTGACGGCGGTCTGTTTCCCCATATTCAGCCATACGAAGGATGAGTCAAGGCAGATCTTCACCAGTCTGCTGGCGGTGTCGCTGGCGTATGTACTGTGTGAGGCCTTCGGATTCTCCGGGGCGATCGCCTCTGTTGTCTGCGGCGTTTTGTTCTCCGCGCTTCGCAACCGGTCGGAGCAGAAGGGAGCGCCCCTTATGCTTAAGCAGTTCGATATCTTCTGGGGGATTCTGGATACGCTGCTGAATTCGATCCTGTATGTCATGCTTGGCCTGTCATTTATACATATCCTGCAGATGCCGCATGTATTGCTCTTGTCGGTACTGGCGGTTGCCGCCAACCTGATCGGGCGGACGGGCAGCCTTGGCGCGGCGTCGCTGTTCATCGGCCCGCTGCCGGACGGGTATCGGAAAGGGCAGTTTATCAGGCTGCTGACCTGGGGAGGCCTTAGGGGAGGCCTGTCGGTAGCGCTCGCTATGAGTACCCAAGGAATCGTCCCCGATGAGATCTATCATGTGATCCTGGGCGGGACATATGCGGTGGTATTCTTCACGACGATCGTTCAGGGCATGACGATGCGCAGGGTGTACGAGAATATTCAGAGGAGCTAATCGAATGAAATTATACAAGAAGCTTACGGTGATATTTGCCGTGTGTATCTTAAGCTTCGGAATACTGGCATGTGCGGCGGGTTTCAAAGCGAATTACCGCCGGGAGCAGGAGCGCAACCAGGCTTATCTGCTTCGGTGTGCGCATCTTGCGGCGAAGATATTTCGGCAGTCAGACGTGGCAGAGCTTGCGTCAGACGGTGACAGCATTTATTATCAGGACTGTAAGAGAGAGATGGACCAGATTCAGAAGGAAATGGGATTAAAGTATGTCTATACCTATGTCCCCTCTGAGGATGGGAGGTCGCTGACGGTCGCAATGATCTCGGGAATGACAGAGGATACCGGGTGGAAGCCGGGACAGATCGTGGAAGAAGAGGTACCTTCGGAGGCGCTTCATGTATATGAGGGAAGGGAAGAGAGCGGCTTTCGGATCGTCAGGAATCAATATGGCTATGTGGCGACCGCGTACTGTCCGGTCTATGGGCCGGACGGAAGGATCCAGGCAGTAACGGGCGCGGATCTGGAACGCCTGGAGGTTGTGTCTGCGTATTTCAGGGAAGTCAGATGGGTATCCGCCTGGATTCTTGCAGGCTGCGGGGTACTGTTCTTCCTGCTTCGGTACTTAAGCCGGCGCTGTGTGATCCGTCCTGTCGTAGAATTGTCGGAGCATATGGGACACTTCGTAAGAGACAGGGAGGAAGGGAGAGAATTTGCACGGCTCGCGGTCAAGAGCCGGGATGAGATCGGGCAGATGACCGAGACATTTAACCAGATGGCGGAAGAGCTTGCATACTATATAAAGCAGACGGCAGATATGGCGGCTGCGGCGGAGCGCAAGAGGGCCGAGATGGAAGCCGCAAAGCGCATCCAGGAGGCAAGCCTGCCGGATGGAGATGACCCATATAAGGACGATCCCCGCTTCAGCCTCTATGCCGGTATGAAGGCGGCGAGACAGGTCGGGGGTGACTTCTATGATCATTTCAAGATATCCGATGACCGGCTTGCCACCGTGATCGGGGATGTCTCCGGCAAGGGGATCACGGCGGCGCTGTTCATGATGCGTGCCATGACATTGATAAGAGAGCGGACACTGGAAGGAAGCGCTCCCTCCCGGATACTGGAGCAGGCCAATCAGGAGCTATGCGTCAGAAATCCATCGGGAATGTTCGTCACAGTATTCATCGGGATTCTGAACCTGAACACCGGAAGATATAGCTTCGCCAGCGCCGGTCACAATCCGCCTTACCTGTGCCGCGGTAATTTTGAAGCCATTCGCCTTGAATCAGGAGTCCCGTTAGGACTGTTTGAAGACGAAGAATATGTAAGCGCCGACCTGGAACTGAATTCCGGCGACAGCCTGTTCCTATACACAGACGGCATAACCGAAGCCATGAACCGGGGGAAAGAACTATGGGGAGAAGTACGGCTTAAGGAGACATTGAATCTGCATCAAGATAAAACATGCGCCGAGCTGCTCCATATGATTGACCATGCTGTAGCCGAGTTCGCAGGCGATGCAGAGCAGGCCGACGATATCACCATGCTCTGCCTGAAATATAATTGAAAAGAACACAAGGAGGATTCACCATGACAATCACAATGAAAACAGAAGGCACCGCTGCCACGCTCCACGTAGAGGGCTGGCTTGATACCCAGTCTTCCCCTGATCTTGGGAAGGCGGTCAAAGCGCTCCCGGAGGAGACGGCCGCCCTGATACTGGATTTTAAGAAGCTGGAGTATATCTCATCCTCCGGCCTTCGGGAAGTAGTAGCGGCATATAAGAAGATGAAGGATAAAAACGGCACATTCTCTGTGATCCATGTAGGGAACGAGGTCATGGATGTGTTCCGTCTTACCGGGTTTGACAAGAAACTGGATATCAGAAGCGCAGGAGAGGTGATAAGATGAGAGATGATTTTGCATATTACGGCGATATAGTCAGGGAGCCGGAGCTGGATTCCTGCCTGCTTGCCGATCATGACGGGACGGGAATGACGGAAGCGGAATATATACACAGTGTGAAGAAGGAAGCGGCGCTGGCGGCGGCTTCTTTTTGTATGGAACGGGAATGGGATATGATAGAGTTGGCAAAATCAGTCCTGATGCTTGTATTATCGAAGTATACCGGCCATACGGCGGCGCTGGCGGCAGTTGCGGCAAAGGGGCGGTTGTTCCCGGTATTCCTTGACAGCGAGAAGACGCCGGATTTCCGGGAGTATTATGGCGGCTATATCAGGCAGGCGGAAGATAGCAGGATGCATGATGAGATTCCCTTTGAAGAGCTTCGGGCGGAATTCGGATGGAGTTCTTTTCCTTATCTTACGAGTGAAGCCGGATTCTATGATTCCTTCTCGCTGGGGGATTATCAGGACAGCAAGGCGAAGCTTGGGATCTGCACTGTAATTGCAGGGCGCAAGCTTGTAGTGAAGGTAAAATATAACAGAGAAATATACGATCAGAAGACGATAGAGCGATTCCTTGAATCCTTTGATGCGGTCCTTATGCAGGTTGCAAAGGGAGAAGCCCGGATCGCGGAGTTGTCTCTGCTTACGGATAACTTGTCGGCAGAATTGGATGCATTGAACCGGACGGAATGCCCTTATGATGAGAATCGCACGGTGGTAGATCTGATCCAGGAGGCAATCGGGCGCTATGGTGACCGGACGGCGGTAGTCTATCGGGACCATAAGATGACCTATCGGCAGTTCGGGGAGATGACGGACCGGATCGCATCTTACATCCATTCCAGAGGAATCGGAAGGGAGGATGTGGTGGCGATCCTGATACCCAGATGTGAGTATATGCCGGCTGCGGCTTACGGCGTGGTGAAAGCAGGAGCGGCTTATCAGCCGTTGGATCCAAGCTATCCGCCGGAGCGGCTGAAATTCATGATGGAGGATGCGAAGGTAAGGCTTCTGATCGCGGAGGAAGCGCTGCTTCCTTTGGTGCCGGATTATGAGGGGGAGGTGCTGACGATAGAGGAGCTTGCCGGACTGCCGGACGCTGCGGCGGCAGAGGAGCTTAAGCCATGGTATCCGTCTAAGGAGGATCTGTTTATTCTGCTCTACACCTCGGGAACGACGGGGCTTCCCAAGGGTGTGATGCTGGAGCACGGCAACCTTGCGGCCTTCATCCACTGGTATCGGAATTATTATCATATGACGGAAGACAGCAGGGCGGCGGCGTATGCTTCCTTTGGTTTTGACGCCAACATGATGGATACGTATCCGGCCCTGGCAAGCGGCGGGCAGGTACATATTATTGAGGAAGAGATCCGGCTTGAGCTTCTCGCGCTTCGGAATTACTTCGAGAAGAATCAGATCACCCACAGCTTCATGACGACCCAGGTGGGAAGACAGTACGCCAGCCTGTTCCCGGATGCCAGGTATCCGAAATACCTGTCTGTGGGCGGGGAGACGCTTGTCCCTGTCGCTCTGCCGGAATACAGATTCTATAATGTCTATGGGCCGACGGAGTGCACCATCCTTACGACGGCATTTCCGATGGACCGGATGTATCAGAACGTTCCGATCGGCAGCGCCAATCAGAATATCCGGCTGTATGTGACCGACCGTCACGGGAAGCGGCTTCCGGTCGGTGTTCCGGGCGAGCTGTGGATTGCCGGGCCTCAGGTGGGAAGAGGATATCTGAACCGTCCGGAGAAGACGGAAGAGGTCTTTATCAGGAATCCGTTCTCTCAGGATGAGGGTTACCGGAGAGTCTACCGTTCCGGTGACATCGTTCGTTTCCTTCCGGATGGAAATATAGAGTTCATCGGAAGGAATGACGCCCAGGTGAAGATCCGGGGATTCCGCATCGAGCTTACGGAGGTGGAAGGAGTTATCCGCGAATTCGGCGGGATCAGGGATGTTACGGTTGCAGCCTTTGACGAGGCGGGCGGCGGCAAGTTCATTGCGGCTTACGTTGTCTCTGACGATCCGGTGGATATCGGCGCGCTGCATGCATTTATCCGGGAGAGGAAGCCGCCTTATCTGGTTCCGGCGGTCACCATGCAGATTGATCAGATCCCGCTCACCCAGAACCATAAGGTCAATAAGCGCGCCCTTCCGGTACCTAAGAAAGAGGCGGAAGAGATCGTAAGGCCGAAGGATGAGGTTCAGCAGAGGATCTATGACTGTCTGGCGGAGATTCTGGGGTATGAGGAGTTCGGGATCACGGAGGATATTCATGAGGCGGGGCTTACATCCATCGGCGCGCTTCGTTTTATCGTGATGCTGTCCAGGGAATTCGGGGTTACGGTCAATATCAGGGATCTGACAGAGTATTCTACCATAGAGAAATTGGGGGCATATATAGAGAATGCAGAGAGGGAAGGCGCAAGGGAGATCCGGGAGAAATATCCGCTGACACAGACGCAGCTTGGAATCTATGTGGAATGTATGATGAATCCGGGGTCAGTCTTCTATAATCTGCCGGGGAGCTTCACATTCTCAAGGGAGGTTCCGTTCAGTATAGAGAGTCTTGGCAGAAGCATAAGGAAGGTGATAGACGCCCATCCTGCCATGAAGTGCAGTATCCGGACGGATGAGAACGGAGATACCTTCATGTATCCGAATGAGGACAGGGAGGTTGTGATCGAGCAGTTTGCCGGGACGGAAGAAGAGTATGAGACGTTCTTTCAGAACTTTGCGAAGCCCTTTGACTTGGCAGAGGGGCCGTTGTATCGGATTGCCACATTTCTGACCAGGGAACATCTGTATCTGGTGACGGATTTCCACCATATCGTCAGCGACGGGACATCGATCGCAATCTTTGCCGAAGAGCTTGACCGTGTCCTCACCGGGGAGGAGCCGGCAGGAGAGGACTATTCGCAGTTTGACATAGCCGTAAGCGAGGAGAAGGCAAGAGAGAGCGAGGCGTATCAGAAGGCCAGGGCATACTATGATTCCGTATTTGCCGGGGTGTCCGAATGTACGGTTGTGGACCGTGACGTCTATGACGAGGAGGAGAGCTGCGGCTTCTGCCGCCGCTACAGCAGCAGACTGTCCCCCAAGCGGGTGGAGAGTTACTGCCGGAAGCATAAGATCACGCCGAATGTGTTCTTCCTCTCTGTGATGGGATATGTGCTGGGGAAATACGCCGGGAGCGAGGAGGCCTGCTTTACGACGATCTATAACGGAAGAGGCGACGGCCGGACTGCGGGTACGGCCGGGATGCTGGTGAAGACGCTGCCGGTGCTGTGTATGCTTGAGGAACAGACGGAGATCCCGGATTATGTAAGCCGTGTGCAGGAACAGCTCTTGTCTTCCATGGCTAATGATATCTACTCCTTTGCAGAGATCAGCAGGGCATATGGGATCCGTCCGGAGATCATGTTCGTCTACCAGGGGGATGATTTCGTGGAGTTTGAGATCGGCGGGCAGAAGACCGTCTTTCGCGAGGCGGTGTCCGATCGGGCGAAGGCGGCGATCTCTGTGAATATCTTCCTGGAGAACGGGAAGTACCGGTATGAGTTCGAATACCGGAAGAATATGTTCAGTGAAGCGTTCATGGAAGATCTGTACGAGGTCTTGACGGAGGCGGCAGTAAGCTTCCTTGGGGCGCTGACCCTTGGAGACGTGAACATCCTGTCGGCAAGGCAGGAGAGGCTGATCGAGAGCTTCAACGAGACGGACTATCCGGTGGAGCCGGTCAGTGTGAATCGGTTATTTGAAGCGTGGGTGAAAAAGGCACCTCAAAGGACGGCGGTGATCGCAAACGGAGAGAAACTGACCTATGAAGAACTGAATCATCTGGCCAACCGGCTTGCCCATTCCCTGATCGGGCTTGGAGTGAAAGAAGATACCATCGTGGGCCTGATCTTAGAGAGAAGCGTCAACGTCTATATCACCAGGCAGGGAATCCTGAAGGCAGGCGGCGCATTCCTTCCGCTGGTGCCGGAGTACCCGGATGACAGGATTGATTTCTGCCTGACGGATGCCGAGTGTCCTTATGTGATCACCACGGAGCAGATCAGGGATGAGAGAAGCGCCTTGTGGGCAGGCAAGCCTTACCGGGTATTGACGGTGGAGGAATTATTGAAGGCAGAAGAGGGAAGGGAGGAGGAATGGGAGTCTGATCCCGGACTTGCGATTCAGACCTCTTCTCTGGCATACTGCCTCTACACCTCGGGATCCACGGGACGGCCCAAGGGTGTGCTGATCGAACACGGCAATCTCTGTAACTTCGTCAACTCCAATCCAAAGAATCCGGAGAGCACCAGTTATACGGCCAATGGAACCGTATCCCTTGCGCTGGCTTCTATCTCTTTTGATGTGTCGGTCATGGAAGAGTTCATACCCCTGTGCAACGGTATGACCATCTGTATGGCCAACGAGGAGGAAATCCACAATCCGCTTGCCCTTGCCGAACTTCTGATCAAGAATAAAGTGGACATCATGAAGTGTACGCCGTCATATATGACGAATATCATAGAGGTTCCCCAGATGCGGGAGGCTCTTGCCGGAGTGAAGGCATTTGTCATAGGGGCGGAGCCCTATCCGCAGACACTCTACGGTAAGATGCGAAGGGTCAATCCGACGGCTGTCATCGGCAACAGCTACGGGCCGACGGAGTGTACCGTGAGCTGTACCACGAAGATATTGGAGAATGACGGCGAGATCACGATCGGCGGTCCGCTCACGAATATGAAGCTCTATGTGGTTAATCGGAAGAATAAGCTTCTCCCGGTGGGAGTAAGCGGCGAGCTGATCATATGCGGAGCCGGTGTGGGGAGAGGTTATGTGAAGCTTCCGGATAAGAACAGGAAGTCCTTCTTTAGGCTTCGCGGGCTTCCTGCCTATCACAGCGGGGATCTTGTCAAATGGAACCGAAAGGGCGAGATCGTGTTCCAGGGGAGGCTTGATAATCAGGTGAAGCTTCGAGGACTTAGGGTGGAGTTAGACGAGGTTGAGGGTGCGATCAACACATTTGACGGAGTGAAGACAAGCAAGGTGATCGTAAGGAGTAACGGAAGCGAAGAGTATCTTGCAGGATATTTTACGGCGGAGAAGGAGATTGACCTTGCCATGCTCACAGAGCATTTAAGATCGAAACTCACCCATTATATGGTGCCGAATGCCCTGATGCAGCTTGAGAAGATGCCCCTTACCGTCAACGGAAAGATTGACAAGAAGCAGCTTCCCAAGATCACTTACCAGGCGGCAGAAAGAGAATATGTGGAGCCTGTTACCGAACTTCAAAGGGAACTGTGCGGCAAATTTGCCGAGATCCTGACTCTTGACAGGGTAGGGATTACGGATAACTTTTTCGAGATCGGGGGCACATCCTTAAGTGCGACGAAGATTGTCATGTATGCGATCACAGAGGGGTATCCGGTGGTTTATAAGGATGTCTTCGCCAACCCAACGCCGAAGAAACTTGCTGAATTCATTGAAGGGAAAGGGGTTCAGAAGACAGAGTGTAAGGATGCGGCGTCGGATATCAAGGAGTATGATTATTCTGCAATCTGCAGGCTGCTCTCAAGGAACTGCAGCGAGAATGTGGAGCAGATCAAAGAAGGAAGCCTTAGCAATATCCTGCTTACGGGCGCGACCGGATTCTTAGGCATCCATGTGCTGCGGGAATTCCTGTTAGGCTATAAGGGCAGGGCATACTGTCTGGTGCGGAAAGGGAATTATCCATCCAGCGAAAAAAGGCTGATGAATATGCTGATGTATTACTTTGATACGCCGTTTCTGGATGCGTTTGAGGAACGGATCGTGTGTATCGACGGCGATATTACGGACCGGGATATGGTGCTAAGCCTTGAGGCGCTTCCATTTGCCACGGTGATCAACTGCGCGGCCTGTGTGAAGCATTTTGTGAAGGACGATCTGTTGGATCGGATCAATGTGGAGGGCGTCAGGAATATCACAGAGCTCTGCAGGCGGGCGGGCAGGCGTCTGGTACAGATTTCAACCACGTCCGTGGCTGGAGAGGGCAATGCGCATACGGTGCCGTCTACGAAGCTCATGCGGGAAGACGAACTGTACTTCGGCCAGATCTTGGAAAATGATTATATACGGACGAAGTTCCTGGCAGAACGTGTGATACTGGAGGCATGTGCAAAGGGCGAAGTAGAGGCGAAGATCATCCGTGTGGGGAATCTCATGAGCAGGAGATCAGACGGAGAGTTCCAGATTAATTTCGTAACCAATGGGTTCATGCGTGCCCTGGCGGCATACAAGACTCTGGGATGCTTCCCAATGGGAATGATGCATGCGCCGGCGGAGTTCTCGCCCATTGATTCCACGGCTCTGGCAGTGCTGAAGCTTGCGGCAAGCGATGGTGGTTTTACCGTTTTCCATGCTTATAACAGCCACCGGATCTATATGTCGGATGTGATCTATGCCATGCGCTCCTATGGGTTTGCCATCCGTATCGTACCGGATGACGAGTTCGAGAGGGTTCTTCATGAGACGGCGAAGGAAGGAGAGAAGAGCGATGCGGTTCTCGGCCTGATCGCCTATGCATCGGATGACGAGGAGCGGCGCTATGAACTGAAGTCGGATAACTTGTTTACAGCAGAAGCCCTCTATCGTCTTGGATACAAATGGCCGATCACGGACGACCGGTATCTTGAGAATGCGATCGGTGCGTTGGATGGGCTGGAGTTTTTTGGATAAAGAAAGAGGATTCTATGGAGAGAAATGAAAAATTGATCAAGACCAAGCTTTGGCAGTATCTCTTGCCGAGTATTATGATGACTGCCGCGCTTCAGCTGGGGAATATCGTGGATACCATGCTTGTGGGCAATATCCTGGGGGCGGATGCCATGTCGGCTGTCAAGGTGGGAATGACCGTAGACCATATCATGGAAATCCCGGGATATGTCCTTGGGGTGGGCGGAAGCGTCGCGGCGGGAATCCTGCTTGGGAAACGGAAGAGAGATGAGGCGAACCGTGTATTCTCCGTGACGCTGACGGTGAGTGTGCTGTGCGGGATATTATTCGCGCTGCTTTCGGTCACATCGCCGATGCTGGCAAAGGCGCTCACCGGGGGCGGCTCCCTCTTGAGAGATGTGGAGAGATTCGTATTCGTGACTCTGCTTGGAGCGCCGGTTATCAGCCTTGCGCTGCAGTTTATGAGCTATGTGGCAGTGGACAATAACCCGTCGGTGGCGTCTGCCTACGTGATCGTATCCAATGTGATCAACCTGGCGCTGGATTATCTGATTCTTAAGTTCACGGCGCTTGGGACGGCGGGAGCCGCATTGTCGACGGTGCTGGGGTACGGGATCGCGATGCTGGTGCTGATCCGCTATCTTCGATCTCCCAAGCGGATGCTTCGGTATGTGATGCCCTTTGGGGGCGGGAAGGACAGGAAGCATCCGGGGGAAGACGCGAAGCAGGGGCGAAGGGAAGGCCAGGCAGCGGGCGCTTTTGTACTGGCTTTCTCAACGGGAGTGCCTACGCTTCTGTATATGATCTTCCTGACCCTTAAGGATCTGGGACTGAATACCATGATCGTGCGTCTGATCGGGAATGACGCGATGGCGGTCTATACCGTGTGTACCAATGTGGTACTTCTGGTAGAACTTCTGGTGGGCGGGATCATCGGTACCATCGCCTCGATCGGCGGCGTGATCTACGGGGAGAAGGATTACTTCGGAATCCGAAGCCTTGTGAAGCATGTGCTGCTGTACAGCTATGCCGTACTTGCCGTGTTACTGGTTATCCTGCTGGTATTTCCGGAAGCTGTGGTTGCATTATTCGGTATCACAGGCGGCGCTCTTTTGGAGATGGCGGCGGCGGCCCTTCGGATCTTCGTGTGTTCTCTGCCGTTCTATCTGCTGAACAAATTTATGACAACCTACTATCAGAGTACGGAGAAAACGAAGTTATCGGGGATCGTGACATCGCTGCAGACTTGTGTGGCGATCCTCCCGCTTGCCGTTGTATTTCTCTTTGCGGCAAGGGCGGCTGGGCTTGATCTTCTGAACGCGCTGATGGCGGCATTCGTGTTCAGCGAGATCCTTACGGCTGTGACCGTATGCATCTACCGGAAGATGAAGTATAAGGGACAGGGATTCCTTCTTCTTCCTAAGAGAGAAGAGGAGGCAGTCTATGATATCTCGGTGGTCGCGGACTTAGAAGAGGCGGAGCGTGTTCCAAGAGAGATAATGGAGTTCTGCCAGGCGCATCAGGTAGATGCGGGGAGGGCGAACCTCCTTGCGGTGGCGGCGGAGGAGATGCTGGTGAATATTATCCGGTACGGCGGGAAGAAGGCGGATACGATAGATATCAATCTGTGTATTACGGAAGATATTCTGCTGTTCCGGTTAAGAGACAACGGAGTCCCGTTCGATCCTACGGATTATTCGGCGGATACCGGAGAGTATGAGATCCATGGGATCGAGGTGGTGAAGAATATCACGGACCGGATGCAGTACATGCGGGTGCTGGATCTGAATCATACAGTAATAGAGATGAAAAGAGGATGCAGGGAAAGTTGATTTCCCTGCATCCTCTGAATGGTTACGGCAATTCAAGGATGAGATATCTTGAACTTGAGTGCCAAGACATTCCTGGAGTCCTCATACGCATAGCTGACATCGTCCACGAATCCAAATGCGATCAGTCTCCCAAGTCCCCCGATCTGTGTATCCAGGTCATAATCGTCGGGATCTGCAGGGTTATCGAGAGGGTTGAAGGGTCTTCCCTCATCACGGAAAGTCATGACGATCGGTCCTGTAGCCTCAAGGGTAATTTCGACAAGCCCGGCCTCCCCTTCATAGGCATAGGAACAGATGTTGACGAATACTTCCTCGGCGGCGAGGCATAATTTCTTCTTCGAGGCATCCGGGATATCGGGATGTTCCATGATAAGCGTCTGTACGAGCTTAAGATTATCAAGCCGGGCTGTTATGGTCATTGCAATCAACCTCTGTAAATCTAATGAAATAAAAATGTCCGCAGGGCTTCTTCTAACTTCTCGATATCCACCGGCTTGGAAATATGTCCGTTCATACCGGCTTCTTCGGATTTCCTGATATCGTCTGCGAAAGCGTCCGCCGTCATGGCGACGATAGGGATCGTCTTAAGATCCTCTCTGCCGGACGACCGGATCGCCCTGGTGGATTCATATCCGTTCATTACCGGCATCTGGATATCCATGAAGATCAGGTCATAGTAGCCGGGTTCGTGGTCAAGCACACAGTCAACCGCGAGCTGGCCATTCAAAGCCTGGTCTACCTGGATGCCTACGATGTCAAGAAGCTCTGCCGCAACCTCGATATTCAGTTCATTGTCCTCCACCAGAAGGACTCTTTTGCCTGAGAAATCCTGCTCCTTGAAGGTCTCAAGCGCAGTGGCAGGTCTCTCGCTGTTATCAAGACCCAGCACATCCTTCAACACTTTCATCAGCCGGGACTTGAACAAAGGCTTCTCGATAAATGCGTCGATACCCGCATCCATTGCCTGCGCCTCGATATCTGACCAGTCATAGGCCGACAGGATAATGAGCGGAATATCATTGCCGGCCAGGCTGCGGATCTCCTTGGCCGTAGCCAGTCCATCCTTCCCCGGCATCTTCCAGTCAAGGATCACAACGGCGAAGTCTCTTGCGGCTTCGTGGGCTTCGATGATGCGCTTGATGGCAGAATCACCGTCAAGCACATATTCTGCATCCATGTTTAGGCTGTTCAGAATCTCGCAGGCGCTCTCGCAGGCAGCTTCCTCATCATCTGCTACAAGCACCGGAAGAGAAGAGAAGGCTTCAATATCCGCCTGTGTAATGTCGTTGAGTTTCAAGTATACCTGAACGGTGAATCTGGAGCCTTCTCCAAGAGTACTCGCTACCTTGATGTCGCCGTTCATCATACGGGCGATGTTGACGGCGATACTCATGCCAAGACCGGTTCCTTCGATCTTGCCGATGCGCGAATCTGCAGCGCGGGAGAATGGTTCGAAGATCTTCTGGATATAATCCTTCTCCATTCCGATACCGGTATCCTCAAAAGTAAATTCAAAGAATCCGCTGCCTGCAATATGTGAAGGCTTCTCTTCAATATAAAGGCTGATCTTTCCGCCCTCTGGTGTGAACTTGACCGCGTTGCCCATGATATTCATGAATATCTGCTGCAGCCGCTGTTCGTCGCCGATCACGCTCTCGTGTTCCACATTGACCACGTTCACGCAGAGTTCCAGATTCCTGGCTTCCATCTGGGAATGGAAGATGGTCAGCAGATTCTCGAAGGTATCGGACAGGTTAAAGATACCCTCTGTAAGGCTGACTTTCCCGCTCTCGATCCGGCTCATATCCAGGACTTCATTGATCAGTCCCAGAAGGTGCTTGCTGGAGACGGTGATCTTGCCAAGAGCATCGAGGACGCGTTCCTTATCGTCTATATGCATGCCGGCGACAGCGGTCATACCAAGGATGGCGTTCATCGGTGTGCGGATATCGTGGCTCATCCGGGACAGGAAATCGCTCTTTGCCAGGTTGGCGGCTTCTGCTCGTTCTGCTGCCAGAGCGAGCATCTCTTTCTGTTTCTCTTCACGGTGGATGATCTCGTCTATACTTCGGATGGTCAGCGTAATGGCGGTTGCTTGTTCCCCGTCCATCTCAGCTATGGTGGCGACGGTGGAGCACCATTCGTATTTGCCGTTTTCATCGATACGTTTATACTGAAGTTCAATGTGGTCCTCGGTCTCCAGAAGCTTTACGATGTTAGACAGATCAAGGAATTGCTGTACCTGTTCCCGGTGCTCTTCTGCAATGATACCGGCTTCAAAACGCTTGGATACGAATTCTGTGTTATAATCTCCGGATTCTGTATTCCTGCCGCGGTGGGGATAGAGCATATCATATCTGCCGGTGAGCATATCAACGTAATAGATAGCCCGATAGGCCCGTGCCGTGCTGTTCATGGCATTCTGATAGATCCGGTTGCGGTCTGCCATCCGATTGCGCTCTTCTACAAGGAGCTGGTTTTGTTTCTCCTGCCTGTATTCCCTGACAGCCTGGAAGATGATCAGCGCCAGGCCAAGGAGGGCTACCATGATACTTATGTAGTTAAAGGTGTCAAGACCTGTAAAAATCTCGGATTCCGGTATGGTCAGTATAGCCGTCCATCCGTTCGTCATTTGGTGAAAATAAACGTTACGGGCATGCCCGTCCATGGCTATGACATTCTCCAATACCTGACTTCCCTTAGCCAGGTTAGACTGCTCCATAAATCCGTCTACCAGCACCTGGAATTCATCGTAGGTGTGGTCGGTAGCGGCCTTGAAATAAAGCAGGGTTCCTTCTTTGTCGATCAGGTAGTAAGAGGCATTCGCCGGAAGAGTGAGGTTCTCATTATTCAGCTCGAAATAAGAGAACATCATATCAATGGCGAGAAAGCTTCCGGTAGACGGGACGGTCTTGCACATGGTGATCACGTTCTGCCCGGTTACCACATCAACATATGCCGGGGAGATATAGATCCCGCCGTCTGCCGCTGCGGCGCCCTGATAGTAGTCCGTATCGGTGACATCATAGTCTTCCATATCTTCGATCTCCGGAATGTTAGATATGAAATGATCGTCGTCAAGAGCCTTGCCATAGACCTGAATATTCTCTGGGCCGTAAAGCTCGGTCAGGCCGTTCATGAAAGGGTAGAGGCCTTCCTTGAGCTCCTTGAGTGAAACGCCGTCCTGTTCACGTTCTTCGATATAGTTCACGCTGAGAGTCAGAATGGACTCACAGGCGCGCATATTGCTCTCTTCGGATGTGGAATAATTCTCCACGAGTGAAAGTCCCATCTTGTTGGTGTTGTCCATCAATGAATTGCGCAGGATGTTCGTACACAGCATGATCACCAGGATAAACATCACAAGCACGATCATGTTGTTCCGCATCTTCCTAAGTAACTGTTTTTTCTTCTTTTTACTCATCATAGCTTAAGCCCTCTTCATTCCTGTCTGCCATATTTAAGATATATTTTACGCTTTATTGGAATGAAAATCAATAGTTCTTGAGACGAAAACGGACACAGCAACCTTCTCTGGTGTTGTGTCCGTTCCGCATGCATATACTAATCTTCGTCAGCATCCGCGCTGTCTGTCTCTTCTGGTTCAGCATCCTCAGCAGCGGCCTCCCCGGAAGCTTCTTCGTCAGCTTCCTCGCTCTTGGCGGATGGATTCAGAGAAACATATTCACGGTCTGATACAGGCTTTAAGTCACTGTCAAGATCGAAGTCGTCGTCTTCAAAATCATCATCAAAATCATCATCCTCACAGGAATCTTTTTTCTTTAAATAATAGATAAGGCCTGCGATCGCGCCGCCTGCTGCTGCCAGCCCCATTAAGCCTTTGCCCAATTTCTTCATGATAATTATATCTCCTTTCAAAAATTATATTCTAATATCTATCATATCACACATTGCATTATTTTTCCTCTAAAATAATAATAAAATGTGTGTAAAAAATAAGTAATCTGTTAGATTATTGGAGGAAACTGTGTTAAACTGTTGTCTGTGGTTACAAAAAGGAGTGTGTATTATGAACAAAAACCAGGCGTCCGGAACGGCAAAGAAGGGATTATTCCGTATCATTTTCAGCAGAACCGGAATTATTCTGCTGATGCTGCTGATTCAATTAGGGTCTATAGCGGGATCGATCCATTATCTGCAGGCATATCTTCCATATATTTATGGAACGCTGATCGTGTTAGAAGCAGTGATACTGATATACATCATCAATACGAAGGGCAATCCGGCGTTCAAGATGACATGGATGCTGTGCGTCCTGGTATTTCCGGTGTTTGGAGTGATATTCTATATCTTTGTGCAGATGCAGGTGGGCACCAGATTCCTGCAGAACAGGCTGTCGACTTTAAGGATCGAGACGGCTCCGTATATGCAGCAGGATCCGGAGATCGTGGAGAACCTGTGGGCGAGCAAGTCTGCCAATGCCCATCTGTCCTATTATCTGTCCAGGCAATTGGGGTTCCCCACCTACCGCAATACGTCGGTCCAGTATTTCCCGCTGGGGGAGTATAAGCTTGGAGCGATGCTGTCGGAGCTTAAGAAGGCCAAAAGATACATATTCATGGAATATTTTATCGTGGAGAAGGGATACATGTGGGGATCAATCCTTGAGATCCTCAAGGAGAAGGCAAGGGACGGCGTAGAAGTACGCTTCATGTATGACGGCATGTGCGCCATATCCATGCTGCCCTATAATTATCCAAGACAGCTTGAGAGATTCGGGATCCAGTGCAAGATGTCGAATCCCATCAAACCGTTCCTGTCAACGACCCAGAACAACCGGGACCACCGCAAGATCTGTGTGATCGACGGCAAGGTGGCATTTACCGGAGGGATCAACTTAGGAGATGAGTACATCAACAGGAAAGAGCGGTTCGGACACTGGAAGGACACGGCGGTCATGCTTAAGGGGGACGCGGTGCAAAGCCTGACCATGATATTTCTGCAGATGTGGAACGTAGAAGAGAGACGGCCCGAGAGATATAAGAAATACCTGACGCCTAAGAAGACGGAGCTTCACAGAGGCTTAGGCTATGTGATCCCCTATGCGGACAGTCCCTTTGACAATGAGAATGTGGGTGAAGAGGTGTATTTCCACATACTGAACCATGCGAAGAAGTATGTGCATATCATGACGCCTTATCTGATACTGGACAATGAGATGATCACCACGCTTACAAGGGTGGCCAAGAGCGGGATCGAGGTCATCATCATCATGCCCCATATCCCGGATAAGTGGTATGCGTTTGCAGTGGCGAAGACCTATTATAAGGAGCTGATCGAGAGCGGCGTCCAGATCTATGAGTACACGCCCGGATTCGTCCATGCCAAGGTGTTTGTCTCGGATGACGACACGGCTACGGTGGGGACCATCAATCTGGATTACAGAAGTCTCTACCTGCATTTTGAATGCGGTGTATTCATCTATAATAATCCAGAGATCGACAGGATCGAGAAGGATTTCAAGAAGACTCTCAAGAAGTGCCACAAGGTAACGCTGGTGGAGGCCAAGGAGAGAAGCCTGCTCACCAAGCTGTGCGGACACGTGCTGCGGATGGTGGCGCCGCTTATGTAAAGCAAAAGTTTTAAAATGCATTTTACAGAAGCAGGAAAATATAGTATAATGTTATCTGGTTTTGAGTGGATTATAGTTAAATGATAACGCAGGAGGAATTGATATGGTAAGAGCAGTAGTTGGCGCCAATTGGGGAGACGAAGGAAAAGGGAAGATTACGGATATGTTAGCCGAGAGGGCGGATATTATCGTAAGATTCCAGGGAGGAGCGAACGCGGGGCATACGATCATCAATGATTACGGTAAGTTTGCGCTGCACACCCTGCCATCCGGTGTATTCTATAGCCATACCACGAGCATCATCGGAAATGGTGTCGCACTGGATATTCCGGTTCTCTGCAAGGAGATACAGTCTGTTGTCGACAGGGGAGTTCCGGCGCCGAAGATCCTGGTATCAGACCGTGCGCAGATGGTAATGTCATATCACAAGAATTTTGATGCGTATGAGGAGGAACGGCTGGGCGGAAAGTCCTTTGGCTCTACGAAGTCAGGGATCGCTCCGTTCTATTCAGACAAGTATGCGAAGGTCGGATTCCAGGTAAGCGAGCTGTTTGATGATGAGCTGCTAAGGGAGAAGGTAGTAAGGATCACGGCACAGAAGAACGTGTTGCTTGAGCATCTGTATCATAAGCCGGCGATTGATCCGGATGAGCTTTATAATGAGCTTCAGGAATATAAGAGGATGATAGAACCGTATGTATGCGATACGTCGCTCTATCTCTACAATGCGTTGAAAGAGGGGAAGGAGATTCTTCTTGAGGGACAGCTTGGAACGCTTAAGGATCCGGATCACGGGATCTATCCTATGGTGACCTCTTCCTCTACATTGGCAGCCTACGGGGCAATCGGGGCAGGAATCCCGCCGTATGAGATCAAGAAGGTGATCACAGTATGCAAGGCTTATTCCAGCGCGGTAGGAGCCGGCGCGTTCGTAAGTGAGATCTTCGGAGAGGAAGCGGATGAACTGAGACGCCGCGGAGGCGACGGCGGCGAGTTCGGAGCGACTACCGGACGTCCAAGGAGGATGGGATGGTTCGACTGTGTTGCTTCTAAGTATGGATGCAGGATGCAGGGCGCGACGGATGTGGCGTTTACAGTGCTTGACGTACTTGGGTATCTGGATGAGATACCGGTATGCGTGGGCTATGAGATCAACGGGGAGGTGACGACAGATTTCCCTGTGACACATCTGCTTGAGAAGGCGAAGCCTGTCTATAAGAAGCTTGCAGGATGGAAATGTGACATCAGGGGGATCAAGACTTATGAGGAACTGCCCGAGAACTGCCGGAAGTATATTGAGTTCGTAGAAGAGCAGATTGGGTATCCGATCACGATGGTTTCCAACGGACCGGGAAGAGACGATATCATCTATCGCGGATAAGTATATAGAGGGCCTGTCAGGGGATGAGAGTTTGGGCTTCCCCTGGCGGCTCTTTTTACATTTTAGATACATTTCCATAGGATTTTCGAGATTTCTCCTGGATATAATACCGCATATAGAAAAAGACAGAAGAGGAGCGGTAGATATGTGCGGGATCTGTGGGATAATCGGAGAGACAGAAGGTAAGGAGCAGGTGCTTTCACGGATGATGAAGGCGCTTAAGCACCGCGGGCCGGACGGAAGGGACAGTTATATCACAAGAGATGCAATGCTGGGATTTCAAAGGCTTGGTATCATAGATCTGGAGACAGGAATGCAGCCGATCCAGAATGAAGATAAGAGTAAGACGCTGGTTTTCAACGGGGAGATCTATAATTACCGGATCTTAAGGGACATGTTAAGGCAAAAGGGACACCGGTTCGAGACAGATTCGGATTCAGAGGTGATCCTTCACGGATATGAGGAATATGGCAAGGTATTCCTGGATAAATTAAGAGGGATGTTCAGCTTCGCTGTCTGGGATGATAAGGAGAAGACTTTGTTCGCGGCAAGAGATTATTTTGGGATCAAACCTTTTTATTACACGGTGGCAGGAGATACTCTCGTATTTGCATCGGAGATCAAGAGTATTCTGGAATACCCGGGATATCACAGAGAAATGAACGAGGAGGCGCTGGAACAGTATCTGTCTTTCCAGTATTCGGTGCTGCCGGAGACATTCTTTAAAGGGATCTACCAATTGCTGCCGGGACATTATCTGACATATACGCTGTCAGGGGAGCTTCGGACGACACGGTATTTCGAGCCGTCTCTTAAGCCCGGGAAGGGTCTTTTGGAGGAGCGTCTTCTGGAGGATGTGAAGAATGTGATCGGCCAGTCGGTGAAGCGTCATCTGATCAGTGATGTAGAGGTGGGCAGCTTCTTATCCGGCGGGGTAGATTCGAGCATGGTTGCGGCAGCGTCCGGCTGCGGCAGGACCTTTACGGTGGGCTTCGAGAATGAAGGAGCCCTGTATGACGAGACGGCATATGCAAGGGAGCTTGCGGGCGCCCTTGGGACAGATCATCATTGCAGATACATTACGAAGGAGGAATTCAGGGAAGCGGTTCCCAAAGTGATGTATCATCTGGACGAGCCTCTTGGCGACGCATCGGCGGTGGCACTCTATTTCCTTGCGCAGGAGGCGTCTAAGGAGGTGAAGGTGGTGCTGTCCGGAGAGGGGGCGGACGAGATATTCGGTGGCTATAATATCTATCTGGAACCTGAGGCGCTTAAAACTCTTGGGTGGCTGCCGGCGGGGGCAAGGCGATGGCTTGCGTCTATGGCCGAATATCTGCCAAGGCATATGAAGGGCAGGAATTATCTGATCCGGGCGTCGCAGTCTCTTAGGGAGCGTTATATCGGGAATGCCTATATCTTCCATACCAGGGAGCGAAGAGAGATCCTTAGGCGGCCCGGGAATGCGAAGGAGCCGGCAGATTACCTGGAAGGCGCCTATGAGAGGGCGGCGCCGCTTCCGGATTCTGACCAGATGCAGTACATAGATCTTAGATATTGGCTTCCGGGAGATATCTTACAGAAGGCGGATAAGATGAGCATGGCGCATTCGCTGGAACTTAGGGTTCCGTTCCTTGACAGGGATGTGTTTCAGATCGCAAGAGCGATTCCCCATGAGATGAAGACAAGGCGCTGCACAACCAAGTATCTGCTGAGGAGAGCGGCAGACGCTTATCTTCCGGAGAAGGTCGCGCGCAGGAAGAAACTGGGCTTCCCGATTCCGATCAGGAACTGGATGAAGGAACAGGACTGGTATCAGGAGATAGCGGAAGTATTTACAGGGAAGGCGGCAGCGGAATATTTTCATACGGAGAAGCTTGTGAAGCTTCTTAAGGAGCACAGGGACGGGAAGGAGGACAACAGCAGGAAGATCTGGACGGTCTATGCGTTCCTCGTATGGCACAAGGTGTATTTTGGTAACAATGAAGGTATCTGAATTGTTACGTATTTTGAAGCGTGACGGTTAGCAAAGAGGGTGGTAAGGATGACGGTGACGGAGGAGATCAGAATACTGGTGATAGAGGATGAGAAGCCGATCGCGGATATTCTGGAATATGGATTTAAGAAGGAAGGCTTCAAGGTGAAAAGCGCTTATACCGGCGCCGACGGGCTTAGGGAGGCAAAGGAGTTTGGAGCGCATCTGGCGCTTCTGGATTGGATGCTTCCGGATCTCAGCGGAGTGGATGTCTGTAAGATGCTGACGGAACAATATAATATCCCGATCATCATGCTGACAGCGCGGGGGAGTATCGATGATAAGGTATACGGGCTTGAATCCGGGGCGGACGATTATATCACGAAGCCTTTCGACCTGCGGGAGGTGATCGTCCGTGTGAAGACCATCCTGAGGCGGTTTGGAAAGTCTTTGAAGGGGCAGGAGGAAGAACGGGAGATCCGCGTGAAGAATGCGGTGATCTCCGAGCGGGAACGGACAGTGTGCCAGGACGGAGAATATGTGGAGCTGACGCCAAAGGAATTCGATCTGCTGGTCTTTCTGGTGAAGAACCCAAGGCGGGTGTTCACCCGCTCACATCTGCTTGACGAGATATGGGGCTATGATTTCATGGGAGATACAAGGACGGTAGATATTCATATACAGAGGCTCAGGAAGAAGCTGTGTATGGGAGAAGCTATCGTGACGGTGTTCGGCGTGGGGTATAAGTACGTACCGGAGGAATAGGCTGGTGTGGAAGATGGATGATCGAAAGAACAGATTCTTTCATGGGATCTTGTTTCGGATGAGTGTGTGGGTGCTGCTGTTAGGGCTATTAAGTGTCCTGGCTGTCACGTATTTTGTAAGGATGCGTATGCAGTATAATCTGGAGAGACAGATCATGAAGGAGCTTCAGAGTATAGAGAGCAATACGGAGCTCTACATCCGCCAGGTCCTGCTGATCAATAACCGCCAGATAGACGAGGCCGGGTTCCAGGAATGTACCCGTGAGATCGAGCAGCAGCTTAAGAATGCGGGATATCAGGAGGCGGCGCTCTATGACAGCGGCGGGCGTCTTTTAAGCCGGGGTGTAAGGCAAAGGTTTGAAGGGGCCGAAGAACGGGAGGATTTCCGGCTTGCGAAGGGCGGGCAGAGCGCGTTTACCATATATTATGGCGGGCAAAATCGGTGTGAGGTGTATTTTACCATGCCGATGATAGAAGGGATGGGGCAAAAGATCGGGATCGTCAGCTATTTCCTGGACTATCACGAGATGTGCGAGAGAGAATGGACAATCCTAAAGGAGATCGTCAGGATCACGGTGCTGGCCTTTGCAGTCATTTACCTGGTGGTGTGGGTGATGATCCGGCGCATGGTCTCTCCGATCCGTCTTCTCGGCCGCACCTCCAGTGATATCTCAAGCCATCTTAAGGACGGGCAGTTTGACAGCGAGGTATTAGGGAAACTCAAGGTCAACGAGAGAAAGGATGAGATTGGGGAGCTGTCGCGGAATTATACACAGATGCTTAAGGTTACAAAGGAGCAGTTCGAGAAGATCCAGGAGGACAGGGACCATATCTTAGCGCTTTGGAACAGCCGGCAGGAGTTCTATAATAATGTGACCCATGAGCTTAAGACGCCGCTTACGACGATCTCGGGTTATGCCCAGCTCATGGAGGAGAACGGGCTTGGAGACGAGGAATTGTTCTATAACGGGATGGAGCATATCCTGCAGGAGAGTACCAGGCTGCACCGTATGGTGGTCCAGCTCCTGGAAATGCAGGATAAGGACAGGTATCTTCGGATGGAGCCTCTGGATATCGCCGATACCTTGAGAAATGTGGTGGATGCCATGCGGATGAAAGCGCGGCGGTATGAGAATACGCTGGTTCTGGAGGGGGATGCTATACCTTGTCTTGTTCGCGGAAGAGAAGACCGGATCCGGCAAGTATTGATCAACTTGATCGATAATGCCATCAAGTATGGGAAGCCGGGAAAGGAGATCTGGATCCGGCTCACGAGGCGGAAGAATCAGATCCAGATCGCAGTTGCGAATCAGGGGAAGGGCATAGAGGCGGACGAGGCAGCACATATCTTCGAGCCGTTCTACCGGGTGGATAAGGAGCGGTCAAGGGAGATGGGAAGCTCCGGGCTTGGACTGGCCATCTCCAGGAAGATTATGGAGGAGCACGGAGGAACGATCCAGGTGAAGAGCGAGCCGGACGGGTATACTATATTTATGGTCAGTTTTCCGGCATAATAGTTTGCAATACATGCCCCTTAGGGGCATGTAATCGGAGTATACCCGCATGGGTGTGCTTTATATTTTGGATGATGCATAGTCATGGAAAAGAGATATCGGTATGAGAAGTGACAGAAAAGGGACAAAACAAGTGATGGCGTTGATCGTGGCAGGGCTCCTGTTGTGCGGATGTGCCGGGCAGGAGACGTCGAAGACCATTGTCCTGCCAAAGGAGACGGAAGATGCGGAGAATAATGCGGGAATCGATGTCAGGGATATCAAGGAGTATAGCTTTGAAGGCAGTGTATATTCCATGACCTGGAAGAAAGAATCCAGGGAAGAGATCTGTGTACTCCGGGATCAGGGGGAAGGCTTAGGTTATCAGACTATGAATATTTATCAGGGGACGGAATCGGACATTGCGGTCTTTGAGGAGCGTCCGGTCAGCGTATCGCAGCTTGCTCCCGGAGGACAGTATGTCTTGTACGAGACTTTTGATAACAACATGATCCAGCTTATCCTGTATCGGGTGCAGACAGGGGAAAAGTTGGTGATCCATGAAAGGGACGGTTCGATGGATACATGTTGTTTTAGGTGGAGCGGTGACGGTACGAGGTTCTTTGTGTGGACGGACGGAAATTACAGCGGGCAGAATGCAGTGCAGATGTATCCCATCTGCCGGTATGATGCCTTGAGCGGGGAGAAGACGGAGATTATGATGGAAGGAACCGAGAATGCATGGAGGCAGGCGATTCCCAATGAAGATGGGTCGAAGGTGTATGTGCGGGAGGAGTATCCCGATCAGGAGGGGAACGTGCCGATATCTTCCGAAGAATGGCTGGAACTGTATGGAGTTGAGAATACGGAGTTGAAGACAGGTGCAGCGTATGCAGACGGGTATGAACCGTCTCTTCCGGGAAGAAGCTGGGTATTAGAAATGGATACGGCTGCAATTCGGGAGATTGACGGGGAGAATGGAGATATTCCGAATTTGATCAGATATACAGATCAGGGAGTAATTGGAAGAAACGGGGAAGAAGTGTGGATGATGGCAGAGCCTCTGAGTGAATTCCCAAAAGAGAGGATCCTGATGACAGATTGTGAAAAGGTCTGTGTATGCGGGAAGGGCGATCATATCTTCTTGCTTGACCGCGAGAGTGGGACGGATACGATGCAGATCATGGGAATCAAGGTCCAGGATGGGGAGATTGTGGGGCGTCAGGTGTTATATAAGGGAATCAACGGATATTGCTCCGGAGTGGAAGTGGGGGCGGATGACGGAGAACTGATCGTTCAGACGATCGGATATCTGGAGAATGGGAACAGCTTAGCGCAGGTGACGGTGCTGGAATATTGAAGGATTTCATTAGATAATTTTAAGAAATCCCTAATCTTTCTTTTAGAAAATTGCCATAGCATAGACACATTTAGCTGGTATTCTGTTTATAGTTATTATAGAGGCATATCTATTGGGGTATGCCCATATAATAATAATACGGGGACTTCGCTATATTCATTGGCGGATCGTAATGAGGGGAAGGAAGACGATACATAGTGTCAGCTCCCGTGAGTATAAATATGGCGTATTCCTGAAACCTCGGCCTGCGGGCAGGGAATTTCAGGATATCAAAGAAGGAGGTATTACATGCAGCGGAAAAAGAAAACGAATCATACAGAAGTTCTCTCTATTGAGGAATACCTTACGAAAAGAAAAAGAGTCAGAGACATGGATCCAAGCCAGGTGCGGGGAGGAATCCCAGAGGAAAATCAGGCATTGGTCCTGGCAGGATTATGTATATAGGAGAATGAACAGACCCTTTACGGGTCTGTTTTTTTGATGGGATCGCTGTCTTCTTCATTGGTTCTGGTAAGCCGGTATACCAGCGTATAGGCATAGAGAAGGACCGGAAGAATAATCGTACAGGCAATGGAAGCCATGAGAAGATCCTGTGCGGCGGGGTGGTCGATCAGTGCGAAGGCAAGGGTGCCGGTGTACATGGCAAAGAGCAGAAAGGCGCCGATTGCCGCCAGGATTCGTTTTGTTTTGCTTGTTTTTGTATTTTTCATGCGAATCCTCCTTTACATCTTAACGAGACTTTAGTATATTATATAAGTGGCAGGAAAAAATTGCAAACACAAATATAAAAACAAATACAAAGGAGCAAAATATATTATGAGCGAGACATTATTGGATCAGTGGAAAGAGATTGCGTATGACGAGAAGGCGGACAGGGGGCAGCTTCAGAGATTCTGGAAGAATTATTTCCAGATCGAGAAGGAGATCTATGAGCAGCTTCTGACGAATCCGGACGAGGAAGTGAAGGGGACCGTGAAGGAGCTGGCAGAGAAGTACGGCCAGGAAGTCCTCACTATGGTTGGTTTCCTGGACGGCATCGATGAGAGCCTTAAGGAAGCGAATCCGATTGAGACGATGGATGAGGATACGGTTGTGAGCCTTGCTTTTGACAAGGAGAAGCTGTATAAGAATATGGTAGCGGCCAAGGCTGACTGGCTGTACGATCTTCCGCAGTGGAAGGAGATCTATCCGGAGGAGGAATTGAAGCGGCTCTATAAGGAGCAGAAGGAATCCGGCACGATCCGCAAGGAGAAGAAGATCGGACGTAACGATCCGTGTCCTTGCGGTTCAGGTAAGAAGTATAAGAAATGCTGTGGCAAATAATTATTTCTGTTTTTAGTATACTGTGCCTTGTGTATTATGCGCTGCTGTGCATCCGCCTTCGGAAATGGGATTCTACATTCTCAAGATTCTGGCTGATATGCGGGTGTGCGGGGCTGATGTTCCGGTATCTGTACATAGACGGCTCCGATATGCTTCCGGCGCTGCTCCTCATTCTGACGGGAATCTTCTTATTAACAGAGGTGAAGATCATCCGGGGGATGTTTCCGGACAGGAGATTGGCAGGACGGCAGGAGGATTACAGGTATCTGATCGTGTTGGGCGCACAGGTGGACGGGAAGCGGATCACGGATTCGCTGCGAAGAAGGCTTGACCGGGCTGTCGGGTATCTGAAGGAGCATCCGGGGACTTGCGCCATTGTATCCGGCGGTATGGGAAGAGGCGAGGAGGCTGCAGAGGCGGAGGTTATGGGAGAGTATCTTCTGAAGCATGGGATCGAAGAAGAGAGGATCTTAAGGGAGGACCGTTCGCGGACTACGAAGGAGAATCTGGAATATTCCAAGGCTTACATAGAAGACTTGAGCATCCCGGTCGGGATCGTATCGAATAATTTTCATCTCTACCGTGCGGTCTGTTATGCGAAGAGGGAGGGGTATCTTCGGCCCTGTCCGGTGGCGGCGGACTGTCATCCGCTGTTATTTTTGAATTATGTTGTCAGGGAGTTTTTTGCGGTGTGGAAGATGATATTACAGTTCACTCGTCAGTCAATCTCAAGATAAGTTTGTGCTTGCACAAGGGCTTATCTTGAGATTGACTGACGAATGGCGCGGGAGTGAATGTCCGAAGTAAAATTTCCGGTTGACAAAAGGATTTACAGTGTTATAATGTTTGATATAAAATGTATGAACACGCTGACGAGACGAGTAGGCTGGGAAAGGAATCGCAGAGAGAGAAGCCGCAGGCTGCAAGCTTCTTATTCCGGAACCTTCTGAAAACTACCTCTGAGTGGCTGCAAAACAGCCCGGTGATTCCGTTATCATCATGAATGAAGCGGCTTTGGTATGGATGGATGATATACAGGGCAATCAGGGTGGAACCGCGAGAGTAACTCGCCCCTTACAGTAGATCTGTAAGGGGTATTTTTTTAGGTCTTGAGCAGCGCGCCGGACATGCATGTCTGCATGCATAGCTGGCAATGATAAGATTAATTTGGGAAAGAAGGGAAGGTAAATGAGCGAATGGAAGCCTTATCAGCATAAGGTACAGTATTACGAGACTGATCAGATGGGAATCGTTCATCATTCCAATTATATCCGCTGGTTTGAAGAAGCGCGGACGGACTATATGGAGAAGATGGGCATGGGCTATGACCAGATGGAGGAGAAGGGCATCTTAAGCCCGGTGCTGTCTGTAGATGCGGAATATCTTCAGATGGTGCATTTCGGCGGGACGGTGACCATAGAGGTATTTATCAGAGAATATAATGGTATCAAGCTGACCGTGGGGTACGAGGTGATCGATGACAAGACGCAGCGGATCTGCTGCAGGGGAACGACGAAGCATTGTTTCCTTGACAGGGAAGGGAAGTTCCTGTCATTAAAGCAGGCCTGCATAGAAGGCCATCAGATGTTAACGCGGGGCCTGGAAGATCATAAGAGCGAATAGAGAAGGAGAGGAAAGATATGAAGATCACATTAAAAGACGGTTCTGTGAAGGAATACGAGGGGAGCAGGTCGGTTCTTGACATTGCGAAGGATATCAGCGAGGGTCTTGCAAGGGTCGCAACGAGCGCGAAGGTGGACGGTGATATCGTAGACTTGAGGACGCAGATCAATAAGGATTGCGAGCTGGAATTGCTGACGTTTGATTCCGAGGATGGAAAGGGAGCGTTCTGGCATACTACGTCTCATATCATGGCGCAGGCGGTTAAGCGTCTGTACCCGGATACCAAGCTTGCTATCGGACCGTCTATCGACAACGGTTTCTATTATGATCTGGACAGGGAGACTCCGTTTGTAACGGAAGATCTGGAGAAGATCGAGGCAGAGATGAAGAAGATCGTGAAAGAGAATCTGTCGATCGAGAGATTTACGAAGTCAAGGGAAGAGGCGGTCGCATATTTTAAGGAAAGCGACGAACCATATAAGGTAGAGTTGGTTGAAGATCTGCCGGAGGGTGAGGAGATCAGCTTCTATCAGCAGGGAGAATTCGTAGATCTCTGTGCCGGTCCGCATCTGATGTCTACGAAGAATGTCAAGGCGGTGAAGCTTCTGAGCCTGGCAGGCGCATATTGGCGCGGCAGCGAGAAGAACAAGATGCTGACCAGAATCTACGGAATCTCTTATCCGAAGAAAGCGGAACTGGAAGAGTATCTCCACAGGTTAGAGGAAGCGAAGAAGCGTGACCACAGAAAGCTTGGACGTGAGTTGGGATTATTTATGATGTGTGATGAAGGTCCTGGTTTCCCGTTCTTCCTTCCGAAGGGAATGGTGCTTAAGAATACGCTGATGGAATACTGGAGAGAGCTGCATAAGAGAAACGGATATGTGGAGATCGCAACACCGATCATCTTAAGCCGGCATCTGTGGGAGAATTCAGGGCATTGGGATCACTATAAGGATAACATGTATACGACTGTTATTGATGATGAAGACTTTGCGGTTAAGCCAATGAACTGTCCGGGAGGAATGCTTGTCTATAAGTCAGAGCCTCGTTCTTATAAGGATCTGCCGCTCCGTGCAGGAGAGATCGGACTGGTGCACAGGCATGAAAAATCAGGAGCACTCCACGGCCTGTTCCGTGTCCGCTGCTTCAACCAGGATGATGCCCATATCTTCATGATGCCGGAGCAGATCAGGGATGAGATTAAGGGAGTAGCAAGACTGATCGACGAGGTCTACAGCCTGTTTGGGTTCAAGTATCATGTGGAACTTTCCACTCGTCCGGAGGACAGCATGGGAAGCGATGAGGACTGGGAGATGGCGACCAGCGGTCTTAGGGGTGCGCTTGATGATCTGGGGCTTGACTATGTGATCAATGAAGGCGACGGCGCATTCTATGGACCGAAGATCGATTTCCATCTGGAGGATTCTATCGGCAGAACATGGCAGTGCGGAACCATTCAGCTTGATATGCAGATGCCGCAGAGATTTGATCTGGAATACACGGGAGCAGACGGGGAGAAGCATCGTCCGATCATGATCCACAGGGTTGCATTTGGCTCGATCGAACGGTTTATCGGCATCCTGATCGAGCACTTCGCAGGTGCGTTCCCGACCTGGCTTGCGCCGGTACAGGTCAAGGTGCTTCCGATCTCAGAGAAGCATTTGGATTATGGCAAGAAGGTACTGAAGGAATTAGAAGAGGCCGGAATCCGTGCCGAGATCGATGAGAGGGCGGAGAAGATCGGCTATAAGATCAGAGAGGCCCAGATGAATAAGATTCCATATATGCTGGTTGTCGGAGCGAAGGAAGAGGAACAGAACTTAGTCGCGGTTCGAAGCCGTTTTGCAGGCGACGAAGGGCAGAAGGGTATCGGAGACTTTATTGCTGCAGTGAAGGAAGAGATCGCCGGGAAGATCCAGCGTGAAGTGGTGAAGGAAGACTAATTTGCCGTAATACAGATTAAAACGGTAAGAAACGGGGCATAATAATTCTTGATATTTTCAATATTAGGAGGTAAGATTATGCCAGATTTAAGATGTACGGTACAGACATGCACCCACAACAAGAATTTCTACTGTGACCTTGACGGGATCGTAGTAGGCGGTAATTCTGCAAAGCGTGCGGAGGAGACTTGCTGTGACAGCTTCGAGGAAAGAAAAGGAGATTCTTACAGCAATGTAACGGGAGAGGCCTCTCCTACAAGCAAGATCGACTGCAAAGCTACGGATTGTATGTACAATGACGAATGTAAATGTCATGCAGGAAAGATCAGTGTAGAGGGCGGCGATGCCTGCCACTGTGAGCAGACAGAATGTGCGACTTTCAAGTGCGGCTGTCAATAGTGAAGAGAGAGGAAGATGCCCGGGAGTGATTCGTTCCCGGGCATATAACTTCTTGCAAAACTGCTTGAAATGCAGCAGCAGTATGCGGATAAAATGGAGCAGTTACGCATTGATGCCCAGAGCCGGGTGGATGGTTACCAGCAGAAGTATATGGAGCTGCTTGAACGGATAGGGAATGGGGAATAATATCTCCGAATGAGTATTGAGAAAACTCGTTTTTATATTTTGCTTGAACAGATGTGGCTCGTAGAAAGTGAGATATGGTATTTTTCAGAGTCAAAATATGGTTTTCACGGACAATATGATGCGGTAAACTATAGTGACTGTTATAATGCATCGTATACAATAGGTGGGTTATAGAAAGGAGTAGAATATGACGAGATACAATAGTATGGAGGTAGAGGTGATTAAACTGGGGCTTTATAACATAGAAGCTCTTGGATTGTCAAGCAAAGATGTGCTGGAGCAAAGCGTTGTCTGGCTCAGGGAGAAGTATGAGACGACAGGCGATGCAAGGTATCTGGACAAAGCAGTATGGCATATCTATGCTTATCTGGAAATGGGGTATCCGTATGAAAGCGGGAAGGAGAAATTTCAGGCTGTATTGGATGCTCTTGGAGAGAAAGAGGAAGACGTGTTCCCAAAACGAAGCTGGGGAAGCAAGAAGGTTCCCTTGAAGAAGATGCGGATTAATCAATTGTTGGGAAAATGGAATCCTGGCTTGCATTCGATGAAAATATCTGATGCGGTGGAGGACATCATAGAAAAAGCCCGGAACAGGCAGATAGGGGAATATACATATCATTTCGGAAAGGTGATAAAGCAGGATGGGGAAAATACTTTATGGGAGAATACCTGTAAGCTCTATGTCCGGGATGAGGAAGTTGTGTTCCATAATGTAAATAGGGGCAAATATTATATTCTTGCGGAATGAAAGTGCGGATTTAAGATTTTTCGCGGTCAAAAATGAATTTTTAAGGACAAAGGGATGAAAAAAATTAATTTATGGTATTCTTATCAGTGTAAGGCTGGAGGGAATCGACTAGAAAAGAGGGCAAATGATGAATATTGCACTTATAGATGATGAGACAGCAATTCTAGAAGATGTCAGAAAGTGTGTTGAGAATGAGATTGTGCCGCAGGATGAAGTGAACCTCTTTACTTATACGCGGGCGAAGGACTTTCTTCAGGAAACTGAACTGGGACAGGAGTTTGACATCCTGGTTTCGGATATTGATATGCTAGACATGGGTGGACTGGAACTAGGGAAACGATTGCATGAAAAGGGCGGCGGTCCATATTTGGTATTCCTGACGGCATATCTTGAGTATGCGGCAGAGAGTTATATCATAGAAGCGTATCAATACATTCTTAAGGAAGATATGGAAAAGAGGCTGCCGCCTATCTTGAGGCAATTGATAGACCGCGTGAAGAAGGAAAAAAAGCAGTTCAGGATGGTTGGAACACCTACAAGCAAGGTAATAGTGTATTATAGAGACATGCTATATATGGAGAAGGAAAAGGGATCAAAGTACATCTGTTACATAACGGAACATGGTATTTATAAAGAAAGGATTTCGTTAAATCAATTGAGTCAGGAACTTGCAAGTGATGAATTTATCTTAGTTGAACGTGGATATATTATAAATGTTTCTCATATCGCAAGTATGAAGGACGGTATGGTTCATATGGATAATGGGGCAAGGATTTTTGTTAATAGAATCAGCTTCAAAAAAATAAAAGAGCAGATTAGTCTGTATAGGGGGAATCTGTAATGGGTATTAAGGCTCTTCTTATGGGAATTTCTCTTTTTGAAGTGGGGATGTTGTACTGGCTGTTATGTGGAACGGTATTAGAGAAAGAATATTTCAAAAAAAAAGATTGGGTAATTTTATGTGCGAATATTGTCGGGGCAGGTATAGATGTAGGAGGAAATCGCAGTCTGATATTTTTTTCGCAGTATGCATTTATTATATGTATCGCTGTCACATGTATATGTGTGTTATTGATAAGTGGGCAGTATAAATTTTTAAGAATTATCATAGTTATCTTATATTATCCTGAAAGTCGAGCAATAGACACTAAAAATTTTCCACTTGTATGGTTGAACTGTTGTTCGAGAAACGGAAGTCGGGGATACCCTTCCTACGCACTGG
>CAJTCH010000040.1 GCA_910574715.1 Lachnospiraceae bacterium
AAAAAAACTATATCGGAACAGGCAGGAATGGTCAAGAGGAAAATGCGCCGTTTCCTACAGCGCGCTCTGATAGACAGTATTAAGAAGATGAGATTTTAATTCGATGTTTTTGTGTGGGAGATAGGAACTTTAGTTTGCTGGGCGACATCCTTAGACTGTTTCCTTTTCGTACTGTTCCGGCGTTTTTTTGCATCAGGTTCTAAGATTTCAGACTGTCCAAGCATATCTGCCATATCATCAATATTCTTTTCGGTTGGTTTAATCTTTAGAAATTGGGTGAATATGTAAGCAAGTTTCTGTTTGGAAGTGCCTGCAAAGTTTTCAGCTTTTTCAAGAATTTCTTCCCAATGTTCGGTTATGGTCTTAGGAGGGGCAGAATCAATATCGCCTTTATGGGCATTCCTGATGTCTTTGATAATGGCGTGCATATCGTCATCAATCACATGGGAAAAGTATTCATTCGGTTCAAGGTGCTGTGCTTTCAGCGTGTTTAATTGCAGGTTGTATTCATCAGGATTGTGCCGCTTCATCAGTGCCTTTCTGCTTGTGTCCACCACAAAATTAAGTGATTTGATCTGCATATCAGCAAGACCGTCAACATATATCTCCAAGTCAAGCATGAGTTTTCGGAACTGTTCATGAGTGATAAGCTCTGACAGGAGCAGTGTGTTGATTTTGCGGTCTTTGAGAAGTGTCAGGGCAGCGTCACTCAGGTGCAGATTGGACAGGGCAATGTTGTCAAGCTGTCTGTTTTCAGTCATACCAAGCAGATAATCCGTTGATACTTCATAGAATTTTGCTAATTCGATGATGTTCCTATGGGGTATTTCTTTATAATCATCAGATTCATAAGAGCCAAGCGTGGAAGCAGGAATTTTTGTCTGCTGTGACAGTTGTTCTAAAGTCATTCCCTTTTCTACACGCAGGTCTTTCAGGCGTTCCTGTATGCTTAATTGCGTTTTCATAGATAAATCTCTCCTTTACGAAAACAGAATATCACACAAACAGGCGGATTCCTACCGAAAATTTCCAGCATGATAGAAAAAATCTGTTTTTTGGAAGATTTCTGACATGGTGGATATACGGGAAAGCAGGGCGTTTTGTTGGATAATGACAGTACAACTGAATGACTGTCCAAGCTGATATAAACCGCCAAGACCAATTTTAAGAAAATTTGAGCGCCAATATTGGACGACACAGTGCCGACAAGGGTTGCCTGTCAGGAAATAGCAAGGGGAAAACAGCAATGATAGAAAACCGCCCAAGATTGAGTATATTTATTTGGTACCGGAAGGGTACCGTTAAATTGGATTGGTGCCAGTTTCGGTACTGGAGAAAGGAGCATGGAATGAAATTATCAAGATATGAGCAGGAGGTTGTTATCAACTTTAATGCAGATGAAAGCGAAGCAACAATTTACACAGCTAATCTGGCATGGATACGGAAAATGGATAAGCTATGTAAAGAGTTTCCAGAGGTAATAAGGTTAAAGTCATGGACGGAAGTAAGTAAGACCTATGTTTTACCCAAAAATCTTGTCAGGATTGGGAAACCGAGAACATTAAGCGAAGCTCAGCTTAGACATTTACGGGAGTTGCAGAACAGGGGATAAGAATTTCGGATTGAGTGAAATGGGTAAAGTCAATAAAAGCAGTCACGTAACAGAAATCCATAAAATTCCGGAGTGTGGCGGATATTTAATGTATATATTGGTGCTTGTATACACAAATCTTGACGAAAACCTGCTCCCTGTATATAATTATTTCATTATAGATGAATTGAATTAACTGAAAGGCATGATGAAAATGGGCAAGCAAGTATTGTTGATAAATGATCTGGCAGGATATGGAAAGGTGGCATTATCGGTCATGCTTCCATTGATGTCATATATGGGGTACCAAATATATAATCTTCCCACTGCGTTAGTATCAAATACGTTGGATTATGGAAAATTCGATATTCTTGAAACAACAGATTATATGAAGAACACTATTAAAGTATGGGAGGAATTGGGATTCTGCTTTGATGTGATAGCGACAGGCTTTATTGTTTCAGAGGAGCAGGTAAAAATCATAGAAGAATTTTGTCGAAAGGAAAGCATGAAAGGAACCCTGATATTTGTTGATCCAATTATGGGAGATGAAGGAACCCTGTACAATGGAGTTACAGAGCAAACGGTTGCACATATGAAGAAACTGGTAGGAGTAGCCGATTATATTGTACCAAATTATACTGAAGCGGCCAGACTTACAGGAGTGGAGTATCATGAATCTGCAACAATCTCGGAGGTAGATGAAATGATTCAAAGGCTTGGTAATATGGGCGCAAAATCGGTAATCATCACAAGCATTCAGCAGGATGGCAAAGATGTGGTTGCAGGCTTCGATCATAAAACGAAACAAAGATTTACAATTCCTTTTTATAACATTCCGGTCAGGTTTCCGGGTACGGGCGATATTTTTTCTTCCGTTTTATTGGGAAAACTGATGGAGGGAAACAGCCTGTATGACAGTACAAAAAAAGCCATGGACACTGTGAGCAGCCTGATTGAAAACAATAGAAACAATACAGATATATATAAGGGAATACCGATTGAGAAGGAGTTGGAGGTGCTTAAAATATGAAAAAACCTGGAATCCAGATCACATTGATTGATCAAAAAGGCACGAAAGGATGTCATAGGGGTCACAAAATAGGTGATAGTTTTGATTTTGATACAGAGCGTGGAAAACTCTGTCCTATGGCTATGCATGTTGCATTTCCATATATTGATATTTTAAGATACGGCGGCGAAATACCCGGACAGGAGAAGGGGACAGCGGTTTTTGCCTGCCCTGATGTGGACACATTAAATGTCTTTAAAATAGAACGGATTGATGTTTTGGATGACGATTCGCCATAAGGTTGGCTTTTAATTGTACGATGTGACTGGTAAGTTTGTGGACTATTGGTTATAGACGATGTATAGATAACAGGAGGAAATGATATGACTGTTTCAGAAATCATGGTTAAAATGGTAAAGTATTCAAAAGGAAATCTTCATGATATCAATCATTTTATGAAAGTGTATGCCTATGCAAAAACGATTGCAGAGTGTGAGAAAGTAGCGGATGATGAACAGAGAATAATAGAAATTGCGGCTATAATACATGATATTGCGTGTCCTTTGTGCCGGGAAAAATACGGAAATACAAATGGAAAACTTCAGGAAAAAGAAGGCGCTGTATTAGCTGAAGAATTCCTGAAGGGTACAGGGCTGTCGAACGAGATGGTGAACCGTATCATCTTTTTGGTCGCACATCATCATACTTTTCAGGAGGTTGACGGGATTGATTACCAGATTTTGCTGGAAGCTGATTATTTGGTTAATGCTGACGAATCCGGATATCAGGAAGCCAATATCAGAAATGTTATAGATTGTGTTTTTAAGACATCATCAGGAAAAATGCTTCTGCAATCCGTTTATGGGATTGCAGAAGGCAACCGCTGATTTGATAACAAATATGTATTTTGTAAACAGGTCAATCTGCTATGTATAGATTGACCTGTTTTAATTTGTGGCATTTGGACTTAATTCAAAATGAGAATGAAAGGTTTTCAGAAGCCCTTCTTTTTGCAGCTTTGATAATTCTACAGACATTGCTGCACGTTCTACACAGAGGAAGTCGGCAAGCTGCTGGCGGTCAAAGGGAATGTCAAAAGAAAGTGATCCTTGTCTGGCTGCTTCAGCAGATAAATAGGAAAGCAGCTTATCACGTGTTTTTCGCTTGCTCATGTGCGTTATCTTCTCGTTAAACAACAGTGTCTTTTGGGCAAAAGCTGTAATCAGGTTTTTAATCAGGCGGTTATGATGGCTGCAGGCAGCGGAACACATGGTAATCAGGCGGTTCATATTTATTTCCACAATTTCACAATTTTCTGTCGCAACAACACTGACGCTGAGAACTGCATCAGGAATGGCGGCAAAGGGTTCGGCAAAGTAGTCGCCCGGCATAAGATTTGTCATAACGTTCCGGTTTCCCCATAAATCTTCCTGAATGACTAAAGCAGTCCCAGACGCAAGCAGGCTGATACAGTCCGTACAATCTCCTGCCTGAAGGATGTATTGATTTTTGGCGTTTTTTCTGACTTTTGCTCCGATACACTTTAGCGAGGTTAAAATCTCGTCATCGGATAATCCTGCAAACAGCGGGCATTTTTTTAATACGTTTAAAAATTTTTCCAAAATCTCACCTCTTTGTTTGAATTCAAACATACTTGCTCTGCTTATTTTACTATAATGTAATCACCAAAGCAAGAAAATAAATAAAGGAGGATATCATGATAAAGTACGAGGAATGGAAGGATAAAAAGAAAGACTTCTTCAAAGTGGATGTACGCCATGTGCAGGGAAATTTCTTTCCCGGCTTACAAAGACGTGCCATGACGCTAAAAGCCGGGGAGGGAATTGAGGTCATACAGACTTTTGAACCTTACCCGCTATATAAGGAGATGGATATGCTGGGGTATATACATCATACAGAGAAGCTGGCAGAAAATGAGTTTCATGTCTGGTTTTACCGGACAGAGGAAAAAGAGCCGGAAGGCTCTGCACCATACCGTCCGCTTGCATTGCTGAATTATCCTATGATTGATGAGGACTTAGGGCGTATCGCGGCGGATTTTTGGCAGGCAACATGGCAGAGTGAGAAGCGCACTCTCCCCTATGAAATGCGTCTGCTTCTTTCCCTGACAAATGCAGTTGGCGCAGGAAGAATGAGGCAGGCTGTGCGGGAACTGGTAAAGGCATATATCTATGGTCTTGAATCCGCAGCGCTGGATGATGTGTTTGAACTTTTGGCATGGAATCAGGGGATCGGATTTTTCAGCTCGGAAATTGGACCTTCACCGCTTTTTCAAGCGTATAAGATGATTAAGACGCAGGAACAAAGAGGCATAAGCAGGGAAGAAATCTGCACCGAGATAAAAGAAAAGTTTGGCGAAAAAAATCAGGAAGTGCAAGTGTTGTAACAGGAAAGAAAGATAGGAGGAAAATAATATGGCAATCACAAAGGAAATGTTACTTGGAGAAATTTTAAGAACCAAACCGGAGGCGGCAGAGGTGTTGATGCAGATGGGGATGCACTGTTTAGGGTGCCCGTCCTCACAGATGGAGAGCCTTGCGGATGCCTGCATGGTGCATGGGCTGGATGCCGATGAACTCTTGAAAAAGCTGAATTCATAGGAGGAGTGCAATGAGCGCATTTTTAGGTTCGATTCATCACTGGCTATACGGAAAAATAGAGTTCCAAAACGGGCTAGTTGAAAGATTATCAGATATGATAAGCAAAAACGGGTATGATGATGGCATTCTTTCCGAAATGGAACAAAAGTATGGGGCGGTGGAGAAAGGCAGTCTTGAAAATATGATTGATAACAGTAATATACATGGCTGGTTACAGGATAAAATCGCTGCCGCTGAAAACCGCCTTGCTTTTCTGGTCATCTCAACGATGGATGCCCATTCTGAATGTATGCCGGATATTGCGAATGCTGCATATGAGTATGGACGGAGCAGGAAACTGTCGGGGAAAACAAGCGCAGAAGAAGTTTATAGGCATTTAGATAATCTGCTATTGAACGGAATGCCTTGTGACAGGGTTAATACTGTGGTTTCCATAAGTCAGGAGGCAGTAGTATGGAAACAGACTGTGGATATACATTTGCCATATTGGGAAGCATTACAAGGAGATGTCAGTCATTATTATGACCTGAAGGAGAGGCTGGTCGCAGGTATTTTGGAGGGCAGCGGTTTTTCCTACAAATATTTAGGAAATCAGACATTCACATTGATTAAGGCGGGATAAATAATGTATGGAATTGATTTACTGATGAAAGAACATGAGAATATCGTAGCACTGACTAAGCATTTAAGGAGAACCTGCTGTGCTGTGATTGAGGGGGCAGACATTGATGTTCAGGAGTTTCTGGAGTGTATTGATTTTGCAAGAACTTATGCAGACAAGCATCATCATGGAAAGGAAGAACAGATATTGTTTCGGTTTATGCTTAATAATTCCGATCCTGTTGCAGAAAAACTGGTGCGCAATGGAATGCTGGTGGAACATGACTTCGGAAGATTCCATATCGGGGAATTGGAGAACGCAGTTAAGCAGTATGCCAGTGTTCCGACTACAGAAGGAAAGCTGGATATCGTCACCCATGCATCGGGTTATGTGGATTTATTGCAGCGTCACATTGAGAAAGAAGATACCGTCTGCTACACTTATGCATTACGAACACTGTCAGAGGAATGCAAAGCGCAGATTGATGAACAGACAAGAGCGTTTGAGAAAAAAGCGGAACAGGACGGCATACAGGAGAAATATATTACATGGTTAGAAAAAAGGAGATAGGCGAATGGGTAAAGTTGTTGATTTCACAAAAACAGTTTCAGAGCTGGTAAGTGAAAATCCTGAAATAAAAGAGGTATTGGCAGAAGCAGGGTTTAAGGAAATTATAAAGCCTATGTCTTTAGCTGTAATGGGTAAGGTAATGACGATACCAAATGGAGCTGCCATAAAAAATATTCCTATGGACAAAGTTTTTGAAACTTTTGAGAAACATGGGTTTGAGGTGAAAACAGAAACATCTTGAACGGGTGGTTAAAAATCAGGCTGAGGGAAGGAGCAAACGAACAGTATGGAAAAAATAAAAAATATAGACAAGGCAGAAATTTTAGTTTTAAAGGAACAGGTTGCTTACCAAAGCAATCAGGTTGTAAGCAGGACTTTAGCACAAAATAATGCGCTGAGTGTCACATTGTTTTCTTTTGACAAGGGAGAAGAAATCAGCAGCCATGAGTCCAGTGGTGATGCCTTTGTGATTTGTTTGGATGGCGTTGGCGAGATTACGATTGATGACAAAAAGTATGAACTGCATGAGGGAGAATCTATCGTAATGCCCGCAAAACACCCTCATGCGGTCTTGGGTAAAGAGCAGTTTAAAATGTTGCTGGTTGTTGTATTTTAGCGAAAGGGGGATGCGGCATGAGGGTGAATGTAGATCAGAATGCTTGTATTGGATGCGGGCTGTGTGTTGGGATGGCACCTGATGTATTCCGTATGAATGACGATGATAAGGCGGAGGGGTATCAGGACTCTGCATCGGAAAACGAAAGCATGGTACAGGATGCCGTTCGTTCCTGTCCTGTTTCCGCTATTGAATGGGAGGAATAGAGATGATAAAAACAATTAACCCAAGAAAAGCAGCAGTCATCGGCTGTGGATTTGTAGGCGCTGCAACAGCATTTACACTGATGCAGAGCAGGCTGTTCACTGAAATGGTGCTTCTTGATGCAAATTATGATAAAGCAGACGGAGAAGCAAAGGACATTTCGCATGGCGTTCCGTTTGCCGGACAGATGAAGATTTATGCAGGAGGCTATGATGACCTGATGGATGCTTCTATTGTCATTGTGACTGCCGGGGCAAACCAGAAGCCGAATGAAACAAGGCTCGATTTAGTACATAAAAATGTTGCTATCTACAAAAGCATCATTCCTGAAATTGCAAAGCGCAATTTTAAAGGAATATTGCTGATTGTATCAAATCCGGTTGATATTCTTACTTATGCTGCTGTAAAGCTGAGCGGGTTTCCTGAAAAAAGAGTAATTGGTTCCGGAACGGTTCTTGATACCGCAAGGCTAAAATATGCGCTTAGTAAACATTTAGGGGTAGACAGCCGTAGCATTCATTCCTTTATCATTGGCGAACATGGGGATAGTGAGATTGCAGCATGGAGCAGCACGAATATATCTGGTATTCCATTGAATGATTTTTGTGAGATGCGTGGACATTTCAACCATGAGGAAGCAATGCGGGAGATTGCGGAAGATGTAAAAAACAGCGCTTATGATATTATTTCTAAAAAGCAGGCTACTTATTATGGAATTGCTATGTCGGTTAAGCGTATCTGTGAATGCGTTGTAAGGGATGAAAAATCTATTCTTCCGGTATCTTCTATCATGCATGGAAATTATGGGATTAAAGAAATTGCCCTTAGTATGCCCGCTATTATAGGGGCAGACGGAATCGAAACCCATGTTCCTATTTCTTTGAATGAAAAGGAAATGGAGAAACTTCACAATTCGGCAAAAACTATAAGAAAAATTGCAGAAGAGCTTGATTTGGAAGTTGTCCCAAATTAGGAAAAAGGAATATTTACACTGAAACTTAGGCGGGAAAGCGTTTGTTGGAAGAAAACCAATGAGCGCTTTTCTGTTTCTAAAAGCAACAATACACTGCCGTTCCCCGCCAGTCCTAACTTCGTTTCAGATAAATCAATTTTTCAGAAATAGAGGACAGGACATTGATAAACAAAGATAAAAAAGACAGGGTGGTGCGCCAGTTTGTGACATACTGCCGCATGGCATTGAGATACGAAAAAATTAACTATTACAACGAACGCAAGCGCATGGCGGAACGGGAATCGCACATGGAGATGTTTTCCGAAAAGCAGTTGGAAACGGTTGATAAAATCTTTGATACATACCACGCTGACTATTTTTATGTCATGGGTTATGAAATCGGCATAGTGGACGGTGATTTGGCACAGGCATTAAGGGAACTGTCGGACAGACAGTTACAGATTGTGCTGATGTATTACTTCATCGGATGGACGGACAGGGAGATTGGGGGAATCCTCGGTCTGGCAAAAAGCACTGTCTGCAAATGGAGGAATGATACGGTAAAAACACTCCGGTGGCTGGTGGAGGGAATGTGTCATGGAGAATAAATTTAAAGACAGGGACATTTCCTTTGAAACACTGGAAAAGGCAGTAAATGGCGATTATTTTGCTATGCAGGAGGTGATTCGGCTGTTCAAGCCGTACATGGCAAGGCTTAGCATTGAGGAAGGCAGATTCAACAGGGAACTGTACGAAAGGCTCGTGCGGAAAGTTATGCTTATAACGGTACGGTTTAAGACGGATTATGATGAAAAATAAACAGGCGTGATGAAACACAGGAGAGGGCATTCCGGATACGGGTGTCCTCTTTTGTGTGCCTGTTATTGATATGCAATATTAACAGCGTTACAGGCAGAGAGGAAGTGAGAAAATGAGCGAAAATAAATTAAGAAACAGAGAGGTAATTGATGCGGAATTGCAGAAAACGAAAGCCGAGCTTGCCATTGCAAAACACAGGCAGGCGAAACTCCTTAACCAGATAAAAGGTAAGACAGAAAAGGAACGCCGACACCGCAACATCGTATGGGGAAGCCACTTTGAATACCTTATCAGAGAAAAGCTGAATATTACCAAAGAACAGCTTGCCTCCCTGAATGATGATTCAGTAAAAGATATTCTGAATACTCTCTTTTCTGATTCGTATTTCCGTCGGATGATGCAGAATATTTTGACAGAAAAAGTAAACCCACAATCCCCGACGGAAATGAATAAAGAGCATTCATAGAAATTATCTGCCGAAACGTGGCGGGCGGCATTATAAAACTTTGTGGGCAGATAAAGGCTGCTCTTTAGCCTTTATCTGAACGCAAAGTTCACTAAAGGGTAGGGCGCAAGCCCGTAGGGGAATTGTCGTTTCCCCTGTTGACTGCCGAAGGCAGGCAAAGCCCCGCAGGGCGCACACACGCGAAGCGTGTATAATTGCGCCCTATCCGAGTTCTTGGATAGGGCGCAATTATACACCACTTAGGGAAGTGGTGCATTGCGCCCTGCCGGGAGCGTCCTGCGGACAGCGGATGATTTCCGTAGATTTCCAATCTGCTCCAATCATCACAGGGGAAGCTACCCTTCCCCTGCGCTGGCTCTGCCAGCTACCTCTTTGTGGGCTTGCCGCCCGAAAATCTTTCAGAAAACGTATTCCATTTATCGAGTTAAAGTTGTATAATAGTGCCAGCGATAAATCGTGGTTATACGAGGGAGGATAAAAAATGCGTCGTTCGGATAGAGAAGTAAAAGAATTTAAAGATATTGTAGCTATCATGGAAAAATGTGATGTGTGCCGGATTGCTTTAAACAATAATGGCTACCCGTATATATTACCACTCAATTTTGGAATGGATATAAAAGAAGATAAAATAGAATTGTATTTTCATGGGGCTATGGAGGGTACTAAGTATGAATTAATCAAAAAAGATAATCGAGCCAGCTTTGAAATGGATTGTGAGCATAAATTAGTAACAGAAATGGAACGTGGGAGTTGTACAATGGAATATGAAAGCGTTATTGGACAAGGATACATAGAAATGCTTTCCGATGACGAAAAATACAATGCTTTATATATTTTGATGAGGCATTATCATCAAGAGGATTTTCCATTTAACAAGTTAGTAATGCCGCATACAAAAGTTTTTAAGCTAGTAGTAAAAAACGTAACTGGTAAAGTAAGAATGAAGAAAAATGATAAGAAATAAAATTCCAGTTTGACGAACTGACAGCCTATCAAAAAACTAAATACCTGCCGCCCACCGGCGGCACACCCAAGCAGGAAATCTGAAAAGGTATCCTGCTATTTTTTGCCCCGAATCCGGGAGAAAGGAGGGCGCACACTTGCCATGCCCGCACTGTAAAATCACCATCATCAAGCGGAGCAACAATGAATCCGCTGTTTCTGCCGCCGCCTACCAGAGCGGCGAAAAGCTGTTCTCTGAATACGACCAAGAGCAGAAATACTATCCTTACAAGAACGAAGTCACCCACAAAGAAATCATGCTCCCGCCCCATGTGCTGCCGGAGTTTGCAGACCGCAACACCCTATGGAACTCTGCCGAAGCGCAGGAAAAACAATGGAACTCCCAGCTTGCCCGGAGGTTCGTGCTTGCCATCCCAAGGGAAATCCCGCCGGGACAGTACGCCGACCTTCTCCGTGACTACTGCCGGGAGTTTTTTGTTTCCAAAGGCATGATTGCCGACTTTGCCATCCATGACAAGGGGGACGGGAACCCCCACGCCCATATCCTGCTCACCATGCGGGCGATGGACGAAAAAGGGAAATGGCTCCCCAAGAGCCGCAAGGTATACGACCTTGATGAAAACGGCGAAAGAATCCGGCTCCCATCCGGCAGATGGAAAAGCCACAAGGAAAATACCGTGGACTGGAACGACCAGAAGTACGCCGAAATCTGGCGGCAGGGATGGGCGGACACGGCCAACCGCTATCTGGAAGCAAACGACCGCCCGGAACGCCTTGACCTGCGCTCCTATGCCCGACAAGGGATTGACCAAATCCCCACCGTCCACATGGGGCCAGCCGCCTGCCAGATGGAGAAGAAGGGAATCCAGACCAACATCGGCAACCTGAACCGGGACATCAGAGCCGCCAACTCCCTCATGCAGTCCATCCGCCAGATGGTGCGCCACTTAAAGGGCTGGATTGCCGATTTAAAGGAGAAAAAGGCCGTGCTGCTGGAAGCGTTGGAGGAGGCCAAGGAGCCGACACTCTCGGAGCTGCTTTTTCAGTATCTGGAACTGCGGAGCGGGGAACGTGCCGACTGGACTTCCAGAGGGAAGCTGAAAGGAACCGTTGCCGACTACAATAAAGTGCAGGCGGCTATGGACTTCCTGCGGAAGAAAGGAATCTCCACCGTGGAGAGCCTTGACACCCGGCTGGACGAAATCAGCAATGCCGCTGTTTCCGTCATGGGGGGCATGAAAAAAAGCGAGAAGCGCATAAAAGCCATCAACACCATGCTGTCCTACATTGACAAATACGAAGCAAACAAGCCAGTCCATGCGGAGTATGCCGCCATCGGCTGGAAGAAGAAAAAGGAAAAGTTTGCGGAGAGCCACCGGGAGGAACTGGACGCTTACAATGCCGCCATCCGGTATTTGAAAGCCAACCTGAAAGGCAACTCTTACTCCCGTAAAGATTTGGAATCCGAACGGGAACAGCTTGCCGCCGCCCTGCCCGGACAGAGGAAGGAGCTGGAAGCGGTTCAGGCGGACGTGAAGGTACTCCGTGACGTGCGTCACTGGCTAAACCAAGTGCTGCCATCCGAACAGTACCGCCAGACCGCCGATCCGGGGATGTAGGACGGATTTTGCGGACATTCAAAATAAAAATGAATGTGGAGGTAACAGACAATGGCAAAGACGATTTTTGAGGAACTGGGCGGCAGATACGAAAGGCAGGGTGATTATTTAATACCGTGCTTGACTGTACTTGCCGAAGAAGAACAGCCGATAGGCACATGGGGACAGCGGCATCTGGACTATCTGAAGCAGTACCGCAAAGTTACATACACCAATCTTCTCACAAGCGGCAGGCTCAACGCCTATCTTGCCGACATTGACAAGCAGGCACAGGAACGCTTTGAAAGGCTTATTGAGGACATGAAACAGGCACATGGCATAACGGAACAGTTAAAGGCAGAAAACGCCTTAGAATGGACGGGAAAGCTCAATAACATAAGGGCGTGTGCGAGGGAGATTGTGAATAACGAGATTATTTTTGTATAGCTGCAAAGCGTAAAAAGCCCAAAACGGGGGATAGGGATTGAATACCCATCCTCTTGTTTTATGCCTTAAAAATCAGCAAAAATCTTGATAGTGTAAGCGGAAAAGCGTTATATTTCAGTTTAGTTTGGGTGGTGAGGGTTCATATTTGCCCTATTGATACAGTTTGTTCAAGTGGCTATAATAGATACCGTACACATTGGGATGTTTAATATGTTTGAGTATATTCCCCAGAATATCCAAAAACTTATTGATGGCAGGACACATGATGGAAAGGAAAAGAAAAATGAATAAAGTAATTATTATAGACGATGATAAAGATTTATGCTTTCTTATGAAGAAATGCGTAGAACAGGAAAATTATATAGCGATGATAGCTAACAGTGGAGCTGAAGGTTTAAGGATTGCAAGTGAAAACAGTGATGATTGTTCGCTTATCATTCTTGATATTATGCTGCCAGATTTAGATGGCTTTCAAGTTTTACAGAAAATTCGTCAGACAAGCAATGTGCCCGTACTTATGCTGACTGCTAAAAGCGATGAGGAGGATAAGGTTTCTGGATTGCGAATGGGGGCTGATGATTACTTAACAAAACCATTTAGTCTGAATGAATTGATGGCTCGTGTCCATTCGTTGATTAGACGGTACACTCAATTTAATCCTGTTTCTTGCCCTGATGCAGATACGCTTACATTTCAAGGAATGACGATTGACAATGTAAACCGTATTGTTGAGATAAATGGGATACGAGCAGAATTGACTGGCAAGGAGTTTGACTTACTTAGTTTTTTGGCATCCAATAAGGGGAGCATTTTTACAAAAAAACAGATTTATAACCAAGTATGGGAAGAAGAATATGCTTTTGATGACAGCAATATTATGTCTTTTATCAGCAAACTGCGTAAAAAGATAGAGCCAGACCCAGAGCATCCTTTTTATATTTTAACTGTCCGAGGTATAGGCTATCGTTTTAATGGGGAGGCATAATATGAATTGTAATGTATTTCTATTTGTTGCATTATGTCTTTCGTTGGTGTGTGTACTGCTTTTAAGTATAAAATTACGACGGGTACAGGAAAGTTTGTCTGTCATTAAGGAAGCTTTAGAAGATATAAAAGCAGGCAACTTAAATCGTCGTGTACTGGCGAAAGAAAATGATATGACGAAGCAAATTTGCTATGACATCAACAGAATTGCTACTACAAATCAATCACAGTTTATTCGGCAACAACAATCCGAACAGGCATATAAGCGGCTTATGACGAGCCTTTCACACGATGTAAAAACGCCGTTAGCTTCTCTTGTCGGCTATTTAGAAGCGGTTACTGAAAACCTTGTTGCAGGAGAAGAAAAAGAAACTTATATTCAGATTGCCACGGAAAAGGCACATCAATTAAAGGAATTTGTGGAATCCCTGTTTGAGTGGGTAAAATTGGATGCAGGAGAACAAGTATATCATTTTGAACAACTTGACTTAAACGAACTAACTCGTAATATTATGGCGGACTGGATACCCACATTGGAGAACAGTCATTTTGAATATGATATTGATATTCCAGAAAACGAATATTTTATGAAAATAGATGTTCGTGCATATATCCGTATTCTTAATAACTTAATTCAAAATATTTTAACACACAGCGGTGGAAATAAACTGACTTTACGGATAACAGAGAATGAAAGTCAGGCTCAGCTTGCGGTTACGGATAATGGCATAGGAATTTCACCGTCCAATCTTCCTCATATTTTTGAACGGATGTATCAGTGTGATGATTCCCGTCTGGCGGATGGGAACGGATTAGGATTAGCCATTGTAAAGGAACTTGTAAATGCACATAAGGGAGAAATAAAAGTGGAAAGCATCCCTAGTGTAGGCACAACATTTATAATCATGTTTCGGAAAGTCCTGTGACAGCACAGGGCTTTTTTGCAAAACATGAAAAAAGCAAGGTTTCGGCAAGGTTTTGGCAAGGTTCATAATATATAATGGACTTCGCAGACAGATATTTTAAAATCCATATACAGAAAGGAAAAAATTATGAATGATTTGGTAATTAAAACAGAGAATTTAACAAAGATTTATGGAGAACAGAAAGCTGTCAAGTCCGTAAACCTGCACGTGAAAAAGGGGCGTATCTATGGGCTGCTTGGACGTAACGGAGCAGGAAAGACAACGATTATGAAAATGATTTTAGGATTGACTTCCATTACATCTGGAGAAGTGCAGGTGTTTGGGAAAAACATCAAAGGACAGGAAAAAAGGATATACCCCCGTATTGGTGCAATCATTGAAACGCCTGGGTTTTATCCGAATCTGACTGGAACGGAAAATCTGGAGATTTTTGCAAAGTTGCGTGGTACATCCCGCCCAGATGCTGTAAAAAATGCGTTAGATGTTGTAGGACTGCCATATCGAGATAAAAAGCTGTTTAGCAAGTATTCTCTTGGCATGAAGCAACGGCTTGGAATTGCAAATGCTATCATGCATGACCCCGAACTGTTGATTCTTGACGAACCGATAAATGGTCTTGACCCGATTGGCATAGCGGAAATCAGAAAATTTTTGCAGGATTTAAGCAAAGAACGGGGGAAAACTATCTTGATTTCCAGTCATATCCTATCAGAGATTGACCTGCTTGCAGATGATATAGGAATCATTCACGAAGGAAACCTGCTGGAAGAAAGCAGCATGGACGAATTGAGAAAGAAAAACCAGAAATATGTTTTATTCCGTGTATCATCTACAGTAACCGCGGCTCGGATTCTGGAGCAGAAATGCGGCGGAGTAAATTATCTTATTGAAGATGATAATGTTATGAGGGTTTATGATACGGACATTGATTTAAGCAGGATAAATCAAGAGTTTATCACGAATAACATTGGTGTTTATGAAAGCAGGGTTTGTGATGAAAGTCTTGAGGATTATTTTAAAGAAATTACTGGAGGTGTTGGCATTGCTTAAAATGTTGGATACAGAGTTTAGAAAGATAAAACGGCAGAAATTTATTCTGCTCACCATACTTGCTGCCTGCCTTTTTCCGATTCCGCTCACTGTAGTAATTGTCCATGCAAAACTGAACTATGATGTGCTTCTTATGTTTGTTATGGAATTTGGTTTTTTTTTGGTTCTTCCCATTGTTTTGGGTATTATTGCGTCAATCCTGTTCCGAATGGAAAATGAAAATGGGACACTAAAAACCCTGTCTGTAATTCCCGTTCCCAGATGGAAGCTGCTTGGTGCAAAGGTGCTTGTCATTTATATTTTGGCGATATTTTATGGTGTTGCTGCAATCGGAGCTACCATGATTGGAGGATTTCTTACGGGAACTGTTTCGGATATTCCGTTAAAATTAGCAATTTCGCTCAGTATGTCTGTATTGATAGCTACCGCAACTTTGCCTATGATAGCAGTTACAGTTATATTTCAGAAGAACTTCATATTACCAATATTGTGTTCTGTTATTTATGCTGTTGTAAGCCTTGTATTTTCTATTATGCTATTGAAAGTTCCAGCCCCTTTGACTTTACTGTTCCGATGCAGTCTGCCTTTTATGACGGCAAATCCCGAACGCATGGAAATCGTGGAGAGTGTACAGAATTGGGTACTACCTGTGTTTCCCTGTATCCTTGCCCTTATTGGGATAGGGATAATTTGCATGGCATTGTCGGTATATTTTTATCAGAAACAGGAGGTGTAATGCGATGATTTTGGCAGAGTTAAAAAAAATAAAAAGACATTATCTTTTACCTCTTTCTATAGGAGTTGTCGTTTTGTCATGCTTACTGGCATTAATCCAACTGACGGGGGCGGAAAATTCCGTAGTTGGGTATTTGCCACTGACAGATGGAATCCTTTGGAACAATGTAACCCTTATATTTCCATTTTTGATAACCTTTTTTGGCGGGTTTTTGATGAATCGGGAATACTCAGAAGATACATTGAAAAGCAACCTTATCATACCAGTTTCATATAGAAAATTAATATTTGCGAAAATTGCGGTTACAGTGTTTGCGGTTACCTTATTCGTTGCAGTCAGTTTTCTATGCAGTATAGTGTTTGCTGTGATTTTACGATATCCTTTTAACTTGGAGGATGTGGGGATGGCTTTCTGGAAACTGTTTGTCGCAGGAATCACCTGTCTGATAGCGGTGATGCCGATTATTGTACTTTTTACCTTGAAAAGAAATCTTTTTTTGGCAGGAACCTGCGGAGCATTCGTTTATGGATTTTGTGGCATTTTTGTGGCGAATACACGTTTTACAAGCTGGTATCCGACCACATCTGGATTAACTATCATAAAATATGAACCAAATTTCTCTAATTACCAGATGTCAGCAGCAATATTTGTACTTGCAGTATGCTTGTTTTTTTCTTTGCTCATTATAACTGTTGCAAGGAGGAATCTTTATGATTAATTTGATACAGACTGAATTTTCAAAACTCAAGAGACAGAAGACCATATTTATCATTACAGGAGTATTGCTCTTATTTTGGGCAGGTATGACATTTTGGAATTATCATGTCCCACAAAAGAGCTTCGAAGATTTTTATATAAAATATAGCAGCTATTTAGCTATGCTCCTTCCGTTTCTGCTAGGGCTGCTGTTTATTAAGATATACCATGCGGAATACCAAAACAATACTTTGAAAGAATTGCTGCAAATCCCTGTTTCAATGAACCAATTATTTTATGCAAAAATTCTGTTTTCGTTTTTGGCTGCGGTTATCATTATGTTGCTAAACTGTCTGCTCATTGTAGTTAGTGCTGTCATATGCAGGAGTACGGACATAGGCATTTATCAGATTTTGATGCTGATAAGATTCTTTCTGCTTATTGCATTGGCTATGCCATTTACAATGTTTCCTGTGTTTCTGGTAACTGCTTTGGCATCAGGAAACACGATTTTTTCAAGTACAGTATGCTTTATCTATTCGTTGTCAGGAATAATCGGGATTTCACAGTTGGCAGGAACGCATCCCTTATCCAGTATGTTAAATATTTTGTTTGGCAATCAACTTTCGTCAATAGCAACGGATGGGAAAAATCTAATGTATATCGTAGATGTAATGCTTTTTGTTTTGATAACTGTTGTTTCTGTGAAAGTTTTTTATAAGGTGAAACGTGGAGATAAGTATAAGTAAGAACAAGAGGATTATCGAGTGAGAAAATGGAATAATTTTAAAGAATTTTGTGTTCATGTAATCATGGGAATAGATATTGTCTTGATTGGAATCCTGCTGATACTTATGGAAATATTATTTATGATTATTTCTGCTATTTGGGAAAGTGCGGACAAGATAATCCACAGATTGGAGGTGAAAATATGAAGCGAATATTGTTAGTTGACGATTCCACAGATTTCTTAAAGATTTTAGCACAGGCATTAGAACGAGATTTTGAAGTGCATACTGCAACAGGTGTTTCAGAAGCAATGGCGATAATTGGAGAAATAGAGATGGATTCGATATGTTCTGATTTGGAGATGAAAGATGGAACAGGTTTGGATATATTGGATTCACTGAGGAAAAACCATATAGAAATTCCGTTTATTCTTATGTCTGGAAAAGATGACTGTTTTGAAATTAAAATAGCAAAATGTTATGGTGCTGTCTTTATATCGAAAACTTCTTCTGATTTTCTGACGCAAATTAAAAATAATTGTGATAGAAGCAATTGACTGATTAATTAGTGTGGCGAAAATGTATATGTCTGCCAAATAAAAAAAACAGCGTTTTGGCGGGCTGCATCTTCATGCCTGAATAAAAAATGATTTACCCTCTAAACCTGTTTTTGTGTTTGGAGGGATTTTTTATGTTCTTTTTTCGGGCAGTTATCCATCTGCTCATGCAACACAGAGTTAATCCATACATAGCATATCGGGGAACGGCAGGAAGCCAGTTGAAAAAATCCCTGCCCATGCAACGCTACTTCTCACCATGAAACCAGAAGTAGAATCTCCACTTAACAGAATATGTATTTCCCATAACCGTAGAGGTCACAGAGCCTTTGCGGTTTTTCTTTTGTCGTTTTTTATCGGAATACGCCGTAAGGCTATTTCTGCTGTTGGCTGTCGCTCCCCGCCCTCTCCATCTGGATTTTACATTTTCAAAAATTCAGATGGGAGGTATTAGAGGTGAAATACGCACCAAGAAAAGTATATATCAAAGAAAATGGCGGCTATGTAGAACTGTCCTATCAGGATTTCTGCCGCCGCAGGCAAGCCGACCAGAGTTACATGGACAAGCTGTTTATCCCCGTGCAGAGCTGTCTGCTTGAAGTCGTGCGGGAACAGTACGCAGATTTCTACAAGGATAAAGAACGGTGGCGTTATCTGAAAAAACTGGACACGAACCACAGCCTGCTTTCACTGGAGGGATTTACGGACAGTGGGGGAAGTGTGCTTGACTTCGTTGTTGATGAAGCAGTGGATATTGAGGAAACCGTTATCCATGCGGTGATGGTGGACAGGCTAAGAGCCGCCCTGTCCTTATTGTCGGATAGCGAGCAGGCATTGATACAGGCAATCTTCTTTGACGGGTTTTCCGAAAGGGCATATTCCGAAAAGCAGGGATTAAGCCCAAGCGCCATACATGGACGCAAGATGAAGATTTTGAGAAAACTTAAAAGGATAATAGAAAGCTGATTTTAAGGTGTTCAGCCCCCTTGTTTTTTCCTTTGGGAAAATGAGGGGGCTTTCCCTTGCCCTCTCAATCGATCCCGATTGGAGGAAAAGTAGCATGGCATACAACCACGGACGGGAGGACAGGAAATGGCGCATCTGGAAAGAAGCCGAAGAAAAGATTTTGCGTGAGTGCGGCGTTGATGAAGCGGTCATTGAGCAAATCCGCACAGACGACAGGGCAGATTTTAATTCCAACAGGCGGTTTTACCGATGGACGAATGATGTTGCGGAGTATCTGGAAGGCATGGCGGACAGAGAGAAGCAGGCGGAGGTAAAGTCTGTTTCTGATTTACTGGACGAGATTGAGAACGAAACCCTGTACCTTACCTTAATCACGGTGGACAGGCGCACGTTGCAAATCGTCCTGCTGAAAATGCAGAGATATTCCACAAAGGAGATTGCCCCGCTTGTGCATTTGACGGCAGGGGCTGTCTATGCAAGGTTAGACCATCTGCGGAAGAAATTACGGAAAATTTTATAAGCGTCTAATACATCCTGCTTTCCTGCGGGCTACTGGGTGGGGAGTGGAATTTTCCCACTTATTTTTGGCAGGAGGAAAGGAAATGGCGTACCGAGCAAAGACATACACACTTCGGGAGGAATCCACGGAAAGCGGCACGAGGTATTTTATCAGTTTTAAGGACGGACAGGGCGGATATCACGAATTGGAAGTGTCCGAGCAATTCTTCGTTGAGTTTCGGCAGATGGAACGCAGGAACAGAAACCTTCAGCAATGGGACGAACGGCACAGGGAATTTAATGAGGTGTGGGATGAAACCCTTTACAGGCGTGCGTTGAGAGTGCCTAAAAGCCTTGATGAACGCATGATTGAAGAAGAACGGAACGAGCTGCTCTCTAAAGCAGTTGACCAACTGCCAGAGATACAAAGGCGGCGTTTCCTGCTGTACTACGAGTATGATTTTAATTTTTACCAAATCGCAGGGATGGAGCATTGTACCGTTTCCGCTGTCCAGAAATCCGTTTCGGTTGCAAGGGAAAAGGTTAAGGCAGAAATGAGGAAGTATCTCCAACCGTGACCTCTACTACCCGAAAAAGAAATCGGCTTTTGACAGGCGTGGGATTGGCGGCATTACATACTCTCACTTTTTTCGTGGGAGTAAATCTATTCTAAGGAGGTCAACGCCTATGTGCAACAAAACCAAAGACACCGCCCGAAAGGAGGAATCCCATGCAGAAGCTTCAGACAGTCAACGCCGACACGCTCCTTTATGAGCCGCTTGAGAAGCCGTCCTTTGTGGTGGACGGTCTGATACCCACAGGTTTAATCCTGTTCTGCGGTTCACAGAAAATCGGCAAGAGCTGGCTCATGTTAAAACTCTGCCTATGTGTGTCGCAGGGAATCCCTTTATGGGATATGCCGACACGGGAGGGCAATGTGCTTTACCTTTGCCTTGAGGACACGTTCTGCCGCATACAGGACAGATTGTTCCGCTTGACGGATGAAGCAAGCGGGCGGCTTCACTTTGCGGTGGCGAGCGATAAGCTGTCAGACGGTCTTATCGTGCAGTTGGAGGATTATCTGAAAGAATATCCCGACAGCAGGCTCATTGTCATTGACACCTTGCAGAAAATCCGCACCGCATCCAAGGACAACGCCTATGCAAGCGATTACGGGGACATCTCCCTTATCAAAGACTTTGCCGACAGGCACTCATTGGCAGTGGTAGTCGTCCACCACATCCGAAAGCAGAATGACAGCGACGTGTTCAACAAAGTGTCTGGCACGACTGGATTGACGGGGAGTGCGGACGCCACCTTTGTTCTGGAACAGGAAAACCGTGTGTCCAATGCCGCAAAGCTGTATGTGACGGGCAGGGACACGCCCTATCAGGAGTTCACGCTCCGTTTCTGTGATTGCAGTTGGGAACTGGTGGAGCGTAAGGGGCAGGAACAGCTTGCCAAAGAAACGATGCCAGATGTTCTTTTTCGGTTAGTGGATTTCATGCAGGGCAGGGAGGAATGGACTGGCACAGCAACGGAGCTACTGGAACAGATGGGGGAAACGGGAACGCCGCCCAACATCATGACAAAACGGCTCAACGAATACCGTGCCAGTTTTCTTAATGAAAACAACATCCGTTACGGCTACCACAGGAAGAAAGGGTGCAGGGAAATTTCCCTCACAAGGCAGACGGGTGACGGTGATGACGGTTAGATTGGGATACCCCCTTCCATTGTCACCGTCATAGCAAATATTTGTAAAATCGGCGGTTCTGCCCTGCGGGTGACAGCGGTGACGGTGATGACGGCAATATTGGGATACCCCCGCCGCTGTCATCCCTACGGGAGAACACCCCGTAAACGCAAGATGCAGGCGTGGGCATTACTCGCTCTTTTCGGCTCGTAAAGCCACCCCTGCGGTCAGAAAAATCCCCCGATTTTTCCGACTGCGTTTACAGGGTGTAACACACTACACTTTGCCCTGCAAAGTCGTGTGCCAGACGTTCCCTCTGGACTCCCTTAAAGCAGGGCTTACGCCCTGCCCATCCTGCGCCTTGCGGCTTCGGACGGAAGAATGTGCGGTGACAGTCGGCGGCTCCCGTGGGGGTATCCCAAAAACACCGTCACCATCGTCACCAACCGTCACCCTTTGGGAAATTACCCGCCGAAGAAAGGAAGATTGACTATGCCCTATGCAATTTTACGTTTCCAGAAACGCAAGGCAGGCGGCGTTGCGGCTTGCGAACGCCACAACGAGCGGAAGAAAGAAGCCTATAAAAGCAACCCAGATATTGATATGGAACGCTCCAAAGATAACTACCATCTTGTGAATCCGCCCCGCTACACTTACAAGAAAGAGATAAACCAAATGGTAAAAGAAGCAGGCTGTAAGGTGAGAAAAGACAGCGTGATGATGGTGGAAACGCTCATCACCGCTTCGCCCGAATTTATGAACAGCTTACCACCCGAAGAACAAAAAGCCTATTTCCAGACGGCTCTTGACTTCATTTCGGAGCATGTGGGAAAGAAAAATATCCTCTCCGCAGTCGTCCATATGGACGAAAGGACGCCCCATATGCACCTGTGCTTTGTGCCGCTTACGCCCGACAACAAGCTGTCAGCAAAATCTATTTTAGGCAACCAGAAATCCTTATCCGAGTGGCAGACCGCTTACCATGAGCGTATGTCCACACGGTGGAATCAGCTTGAACGGGGGCAGTCCTCAATGGAAACGAAGCGGAAGCACATCCCCACATGGCTCTACAAGTTAGGCGGCAGACTGGATAAACAGTATGAAGAAATCGTGTCTGCCCTCTCCGACATCAATGTTTTTAATGCAGGGAAGAAAAGAGATAAGGCGTTAGAATTACTCTCCGCATGGCTCCCAGACGTGGAGAAATTTTCAAAAGAAATCGGGAAACAGCAGGCGTATATCGACAGCTTGAAAGAGAGAATCGGGCAGGAATCCGACTATGCGGGGCGTATGCGTGATGAAAAGTACGAGCAGGAATTAAAGGTACAGAAAGCCAACCAGAGGATATTTGAATTGCAGAAAACTAATCAGCAGATGGAAAGGTTATTGAAAAAAATACCGCCAGAGGTATTGGAAGAATTACAGAAAACAGGCAGAACCAGACCAAAAGAAAGGTAGGGATGTGAATGAAGAGACAGGATTTTAAGGTATTAAAGACCGCAGATTTATATCCGTTTCCCGATAACCCGTTTCATGTGGTGGAGGATGAAATGCTCACAGAATTAGCAGAGAGTATCAAAGAGTTTGGCATTGTAACGCCAATCATCACACGCCCGAAAGAGGACGGGGACGGCTATGAAATCATTGCGGGACAGCGGCGTGTCCGTGCTTCCGAGCTTGCAGGGATAAACACAATCCCCGCTTTTGTCCTGCCCTTAGACCGTGACCGAGCCATCATCACCCTTGTGGACAGCAACTTGCAACGAGAAAATATCCTGCCGAGTGAGCGGGCGTTTGCCTATAAGATGAAATCCGAAGCCATGAAGCGGCAGGGTTTCCGCACAGACTTAACCTCGTCACAAGTTGGGACGAAGTTGCGGACAGACGATAAGGTGGCACAGGGCTTCGGCGTTGGCAGGATGACCGTGCAGAGATTTATCCGATTGACAGAGCTGATACCGCCGATTTTGCAGATGGTGGACGAGGGGAGAATCGCCCTCACGCCTGCGGTAGAGCTGTCCTTTTTGAAGAAAAATGAGCAGGAAAATCTATTCGCCACGATGGAAAGTGAGGAAGCAACGCCCTCACTCTCACAGGCACAACGTATGAAAAGCCTTAGCCAGAGCGAGCGGCTTGACATGGATATGATATTTTCCATTATGACCGAGGAAAAGGGAAACCAGAAAGAAACTTTGAAAATCAACACAAGCAAGCTGAAAAAATATTTTCCGAAGAACACAACGCCGAAGCAGATGGAGGACGCCATCATCAAACTGTTAGAGCGTGAATTGCAGAGGAAACGGAACAGGGACAGCCGCTAATCTTTTTTTTCGGGAGGTAAATATAAGACACTGGAAGAAAAAAGACAGCCAGATAAGACAGAAAGTTGAGGTAGAAAATGAAAGAAATCCAGTATGAGATTGTAAAGGAAGTCGCTGTATTGTCGGCAAGTGACAGCGGCTATACAAAGGAAATCAATTTGATTTCATGGAACGGGAACGAGCCAAAGTATGACATCCGCAGTTTTTCCCTGAACCGTGAGAAATGCGGCAAGGGAATCACGTTGACCGTTGATGAAGCGGCGGCACTCCTTAAAGCATTGCAGAAAGAATTGAACAGCGGCGATTGATGGTGTCTGATTGGCAGAGCAGGGGGATTTTATATACTCCCTTTGCCCTGTCTGGAAAGGGAGATTTGAATATGGGCGAGGATAAGACAGCGAACAAAAAGAGGAAACGTATTGTACCAAAAGCAAAAGTGCAGGTAATTATCAGTCGGGAATATGTCGGCACACAGACCGTTGCCGAAGCGTTTATCCCGATTATTTCCGAGGATATACGGAGGGAGATTGCCAAAGATGACACCTTCGACAATGACGGGTTATCCGCTTAGAATGTACGCAATGGAACATGAAATTTAGTAGAGCAAGGACGGAGGTTTAACAGTATGGCAGGGATAAGAACGGGGAATCAGATTTATGAAGTCGGCATTTACTGCCGCTTGTCAAAGGACGATGGCACGGAAAACGAGAGTGCGAGCATTGCCACGCAGAAATCCATCCTCACGGATTATGTGAAAAAGCAGGGCTGGCATTTGGCAAAAACTTATGTGGACGACGGTTATTCTGGTACGAATTTCCAAAGACCGAGCTTCCAGAACATGATTAAGGACATTGAAAACGGACGGATAAACTGCGTGATTACGAAAGATTTATCACGTTTAGGGAGGAACTACCTTGACTGCGGATTATATTTGGAAGTCTTTTTCCCAGAGCATAATGTGAGGTATATAGCGGTCAATGACGGCGTGGATACCTTGAATAAATCGGCGATGGACATCACCCCATTCCGCAATATCCTAAACGAAATGTACTCTGCCGATGTGTCGGTCAAGATAAAATCGGCGTACCGAGCGAGGTTTCAGCAGGGGAAATTCATGGGGACGTATGCACCCTATGGGTATATCAAAGACCCTGCCGACCATAACCACCTGCTGATAGATGATAAGGTTGCCCATGTGGTAAGAGAGATTTTTGAACTTGCATTAGAGGGAAATGGAATCTCCAAAATCCGCAAGCACATCAATAAACAGCATATCTTACGCCCTGCCGCTTATGCGGCGGAGCAGGGGGCGGCAGGCTACGAGCGGTACTTTGAGGGTAACGAGGAAAACCGCTATATCTGGAGCGAGAACAGCGTGAGGGGCATTTTAAGAAGCCCGATATATGCGGGGAACCTTGCAGGCTACAAGCGGATTGCCGCCAACATGAAAAGCAGGAAACGCCCCTCGAAGCTGCCCGAAGAATGGGAAGTGATACCCGACACCCATGAGGGGATAGTCACGCAGGAGGAGTTTGACACCGTACAGCAGCTTATCACAAGCCGCAGACTGCCCGAAAACAAGGGCGGCTTTGAGAACATTTTTGCAGGCGTTATCAAGTGTGCGGACTGCGGCTACGCTCTTCGGGCTATGAGTGCCAACAGAAGAAAACGCCCCGACATCATCGACTGCGTACAATACACCTGCAATAATTATGGCAGGTATGGAAACGTCATGTGTACTGCACACGCCATTGAAGCGAGGGATTTATTCAACGCCGTGCTTGCCGACATCAACCGTTTTGCAGATATGGCGGTGAATGACGAGCGGGCGGTGAGAGCCATAGAAAAGCGGCTAACGGAAACAGACCAGAGCAAAGCAAAAGCAATGGAGAAAGAACGGAAGAAGCTGAACAAACGCCTTGCAGAGCTTGACAGGCTGTTTTCCTCTCTCTATGAGGATAAAGTCATGGAGCGTATCACCGAGCGGAATTTTGAGATGATGTCGGAGAAATACCAGAAAGAACAGCTTGAAATTGAAACAAGGCTGAAAGAGGTAACGGAAACGCTCAATGAAAGCTATGAGAAATCGCAGGGAATCCGTGACTTCCTCTCCCTTATCCGCAACTACCAAGGCTTAAAGGAACTGGACGCAACGATTGTAAACGCCTTGATAGACAAGATACTTGTTTCGGAGCGTGAGAAGATGACAGACGGAACAGTGAAGCAGGAAATCAAGATTTACTATAAATTCATCGGCTTTGTCGGTGAATTACATATCACACCCACGAAACGATGGACAGCATTGCCCGCCAAACACTGTACGGTGTGCAACATTGAATACGTCCCTGGCTCTGGCATATCAAAGTATTGTCCCGTTTGCGCCAAGAAGATGCAGAGGGAGAAGTCAAACGAGAGCAAACGCAGGAGCAGGGAGCAGAAACGGATGGCATGTATTGAACTGTCCGCAAAAAATGACCGACTGAGGAAGCCGTCCGTACAGGAGAGCCTGAAAGGGCGGCAGGAACGCATCCGGCAGGAGCAGGCAGCAAAAAGCCAGCCGCCCCGGACAGAGAAACAACAGAATATGGAACTTTAAATCGGCGCTTGTTTTGTGATTTATAACCGCAGACAAGCGCCTTTTTCTTTTGAACAGAATTTATTGGCAACGTGAGCGACATTGTGTCGCCCACGTTGGGATTATCAGGAGGAACGCCTATTGAACGTATTTGAAGCCGTGAAGCAGTCCGTCACCACAAGTCAGGCTGCGGAGCGTTATGGAATTAAAGTGAACCGGAACGGGATGTGCGTCTGCCCGTTCCACAACGACAGGAACCCAAGCATGAAAGTTGACCGCCGCTTTTACTGTTTCGGCTGCGGAGCCACCGGGGACGTGATTGACTTTGTTTCCCTGCTCCACGGTATCGGGAGCAGGGAAGCCGCCCTCATGCTGGCACAGGACTTCTCCATCCCTTATGAGGACGGGAGGAACGCCGGGAAAGAACCTATCCGGCCACGACTGCGGAAGGAAACAGAGGAACAGAAATTTAAGCGCATGGAGCGGCACTGCTTCCGGGTGCTGTCCGACTATTACCATCTCCTGCGCCGCTGGAAGGAGGAATACGCCCCACACCAGCCCGATGAAGCATGGAACCCCCGGTTTGTGGAAGCCCTGCAGAACATGAGCCGGGTGGAATACCTGATGGACGTGCTTCTCTCCGGGGACATTCAGGAGCGGGCGGCGCTTATCACAGGACACGGAAAGGAAGTGAGGAACCTTGAAAGACGAATGGCAGAATTTACCGCCCCAGATACGGCAGGAAATAGTGAACATGGCAGACAGCGCCGAGCCGCCCCGGAGCGTTGAGGAAGTCAAGGCCATGCTGGAAACCACCGAGAAAGGCGGCTTCCGCAACAGCATGAGCAACTGCCTGACCGTGTTTCAGTACGACCCGCTCCTTTCCGGGGCGGTTGCCTACAACCTGCTGACCGACCGTAGTCCTCGATAAGCTGCCCGGTCGGAGTGCCAGAGGAAAAGGTTCATACGGAAATTGCGGAATTGGAGAAAGCGCATATCATATGTGGTTATCATACATTGGTTGACTGGAACAAAATCAGCGATGAAGATGTCACTGCGCTGGTAGAATTGAGGGTAACACCGCAGGGCGGCGACGGATATGAAAAGCTGGCAGATAAGATTAAAGATTTTCCCCAGGTGGTTATGCTTTACCTGATGTCGGGAGCTTATGATTTTATGGTAATGGTAAAGGGAAAAACATTAAGGGAAATCTCGCTGTTTGTGTCCGGCAAGCTGGCGTCCATTGAGGAAGTACAAAGTACAAAATACAACAACCCATTTCACATTGACGAAATATAAAGAATCAGGGGTAAGCCTTGCTGTGGACAGGCCGGATGAGAGAATGGTGGTGACACCATGAAAGAATTGCTGTCGCAAAAAATATTACAGCTGAAACCGTCGGGAATCCGGAATTTTTTGATGTTGCTAATGAGATTCCGGGTGTGATATCACTCGGCGTGGGAGAACCGGATTTTGCAACACCGTATCATATACGTGAGGTGGGAACATGGGCTATGCAGTCAGGCAAGACTTTTTATACGTCAAACAGTGGCTTATACAGCCTGCGAAAAGCAATATGTAATTATACGGAAAGACGGATTGGGGTGTCTTACCAGCCGGAGGGCGAAGTATTGGTTACAGTCGGCGGAAGCGAGGCGATTGATATTGCTCTGCGGACGATCATCAATCCGGGAGATGAGATTTTATATATTGAGCCGAGTTTTGTATCCTATTTGCCGTGTATTGTTATGGCAGATGGAATCCCTGTGCCTGTCGAGCTGAAAGCAGGAAACCGTTTTCGTTTAACCGCAAAGCGGCTCGAAAATGTAATTACGCCACGGAGCAAAGCCCTTATTTTATCATATCCAAACAATCCAACCGGGGCAATTATGGAACGAGATGATCTGGAAGAATTGGCAGAAGTTATTAAAAAACATAATATACTTGTAATCTCTGATGAAATATACAGCGAACTTACTTATGGAAAAGAGCATATAAGCATTGCCGGCATTTCGGGAATGAAAGACAGGACGATCCTGATAAATGGGTTTTCTAAAAATTTTGCAATGACCGGATGGCGTCTGGGTTATGTGTTTGCCCATAAGGAAATTATGGAGCAGATGACAAAGGTACACCAATATGCGATCATGTGTGCACCCACGGTCAGCCAGTATGTGGCGGTTGAAGCAATGAAAAATGGAGAGGCAGATGCTGCCTGCATGAGGGAGTCTTATGATCAGCGCCGCCGCTATTTATATTATGAATTGGAACATTTAGGTCTTCCCTGTTTTGAACCGGAAGGGGCTTTCTATATGTTTCCGGACATTCGTGAGTTTGGAATGTCCAGCGAAGCATTTGCTATGGAACTGCTGGAGAAAGAAAAAGTTGCTGTTGTTCCGGGAAGTGCGTTTGGCAGGTCAGGCGAAGGCTTCGTCCGTATGTCCTATGCTTATTCTATTGATGAATTGAAGGAGGCAATGGTGAGGATAGGACGTTATCTCCAGAGAAAACGGGAGGCGTTAAAATGATAGCAGAGGAAATGGTAAATTTAGGGGAAAAGAAATCCGCTATCCGAGAAAATTTTGAATATGGCAGACAGAGGATGGAACAGATTGGAAAAGAAAAAGTTTTTGATTTCAGTCTGGGCAATCCGAATGTTCCGGCACCTGCGGGTGTCCGTAGAGCAATGGAAAAGCTGTTAAATCAGAAAGATGATGTGGAGTTGTTCGGATATACACCAGCGCAGGGAATATTCGAAACACGAAAAGCGATTGCGGATAATCTGAACTTCCGCTTTGGAACTTCCTTTCGGCCAGACAATTTCTATATTACCTGCGGCGCTGCTTCGGGGATTAGGATTATCACTCAGGCGCTTACAGTTCCGGGTGATGAATATATTATTTTTGCCCCTTATTTTCCTGAGTATAAAGTGTTTGTCGAAGCGGCGGGAGGAAAATTTGTAGAAGTCAAAACCAGGCAGGAAGATTTTCAAATTGATTTTTCAGCGTTGGAACAGGCTATTACAGAAAAAACAAAAGCTGTTCTTTTAAATTCTCCCAATAATCCAAGCGGCGTAATTATATCTGAAGAAAATATTATACGGCTTGCGGCGCTTCTGAATAAAAGGTCAGCGTTTTATTTTTTTTCTGCGCTTCCTCTTTCGACTCCAGCAGAGACTCCATTATGTGGTAGGGATCAACATCCTCTACACCCATTGCCTTTTCGGTCTGTTTAAAAAAATCTGCCAGAAGTGCATAAGCCCTGCCGCCGCAAAGAGAAGAACCGCAGAGAATGTAGCTGTCCTTGATAAACGGTCTCGGTTCCACCTCTTCTTCTGCAAAGTAATTCTCCGAATAGACGGATACCTGTCCATCGGTTCCCATGTTCACCAGGATGGAGTTCTGCACATCCCTCACCGGTATTATGATTCATTACCGGCACCTCCTTCTGATTGCGTGTGGTGGAGCTTAGCGGAGGCCAGAAGCAGCGTATAGCCCTAAAGGCTGAGTATATACTTTCAATATAGAATATGATATAATTGTTTCTGTCATATTATTAACAGAGGAGGCCTTTTATGAACGTGACATTGAACACTGATAATCGCCGAATTTCTTCTATGAGAGCCATTCACTTTGCAACGGCACAAGATAAAAACACGGCGGTAAATCATACCTCTAATAGAGATCAAGTAACAATATCTCAAGAGGGGCGTGACAGATTAGAAGTTTTGGCTGATAAAGCTGAAAATCAACTTAGCACTATGACAAAAGAAGATTTTATGGATATGCTCAAACAATGGAAAAGTGAAAACCAACCTAAGTTGGAGGTTGACCCTTATCGGAAAGTTGACCCCGATGGTTCCATTTCCCGTGAGACTTATTTTGAATCCTATTTAGGGCAGTTGAAAGATACGGAGGATACTATCAAATCTTACTATGCTGACGCTTACAAAGAAGCTGTTTCTGCTCCAATTGACAGTTTGACATTTATTTCTGCAAAATATTTGTGTGATTGGTCTGACTATTATGATCCCAATATTCCGAAGGAGGAACGACAGTGGACACATCATCAGCTTTGGTCAATGCTGACAGATTTTAATGTGGCGTTAAATGATCCCTATGCATTAGCTTCCTCTGGTGGAACAAAAACAGTAGATGAAATGGATAGAATTGCTAAACAAGCCGTAAAAGATAAGTTAGATTCACTTGTCAAAGAGTGCGAAACGTCAATAGTAAACTAATTCAAGTCTGCCGCTTTCTTATTCATACAGGTTAATATAGTTTTTAAGATCACAATTAAGATGGTGGCCGGCTTGCTGGATGGTGACCAGAGATTTTCAGCTTAGAAGAGCAGCCTTAATCACCATGCCGTGTGCATATTTATTTGAATAGAAAAAATCGGGATTTTTTGAACACAGGGAGGAAATGAATTTGAATGTTTTGTTAGCTGTTCCTCAAGAAAATAACAGTGTACAAGAATTAAATAGTTTTTTATCGCAAAATAATGCAGACCTTTATATTTTTCCAGAAGGTTTTTTAGATAATAATGTTTTGCAGGAAGCAATTGATATTATAAAAGAAAAAGAAAAATATGTTATTACTGGTTTCAAGGATTTAGACAGTAACGGGCAGCAAAAAGCACTGGTCATAGATAATGGTAAAATCGTTGATAAATATACGAAGTGTATTTTGACTAAAGGAGAAAAGCAAAAAGGAAAACGGAATGGGGAAAAAATTGCTTGCGTGAATACTAAATTTGGAAAGGTTGGAATACCAATCTGCTATGAAATACATTTCCCAGAGGTAGCGAGGATTATGTGTTTGGATAATCCGGTTTTATTGATTAATATAATCGGAACAGGAATGTATCATAATTTACAGTTTGAACAATGGACTTCATTAGCAAAGGCACGAGCCATTGAAAATGAAATACATGTTATTGGGAGTTCTCATTTTGCTGGTAAAATTCCATTAGCATATGCTTTTGACCCATCAGGAAGATGTGTTTTATTAAAGCGAAATGAATATGGAGGTTTTATTGTTAAAATTGACTTAGGAAAGAGTGTGGAAAAAAATATTAACTATTTGCCTGACAGACTTCCAAATTTATTCTCTCGTTTGGCAGAAAATGATAATATGGATTTATAGGGAGGCAGTTTATGATAACTATTTCACAGATTATGGAAAAGATGATTGCATTTTCTAAAGGTAATCTTCATGACATCAATCACTTTATCCGCGTATGGACGTATGCGAGGACTATTGGAGAACTGGAATGTCTGGATGCTAATACGCAGTATATTCTTGAAATTGCAGCCATTATCCATGACATTGCCTGTCCATTGTGCCGTGAAAAATATGGCAATACCAACGGGAAATATCAGGAGACTGAGGGAATGACTATGGCAAGGGATTTCCTCAGTGATACTGGCTTGACGGCGGAACAGATTGACCGTGTGGCATTTCTTGTTGGCCATCATCACACGTATATCGACATCAGCGGAGCAGACTATCAAATTCTAATGGAGGCGGACTATATTGCCAATGCCTCTGAAAATGGGTACAGCAAGGAGAAAATTGAAGATTTTATCAATAGAATCATGCGGACGAACAGTGGAAAAGAATTGACACGACAGATATTCTGTATTTGACGAGAGTTCACATAACAGATTTAAACCCCAATCACGGTTTGCGTGAATAAATATCATCCACCGTGTTATGGTCAGTTTCGGGTAAATCTGGTAAATTAACAGGCAGAAAGAGGCGCACCTTTCAGTTGAAGACATGAATAAAACGATATAGGAGAATAACAATGAAATTGAATATTGGAAATAAGCTCAGGTGTCTGCGCCATGAAAAAGATATTACCCAGGAAGAATTTGCTGAATTCCTTGGAGTTGCGTGCCAATCCGTATCCCGCTGGGAAAATAGTATCTGCTATCCGGATATAGAACTGATACCGGTAATCGCCGAATTTTTCGGAGTCACAGTTGACAGCCTGATGGGCGTGGATGAAGCGGTGGAAAAGGAGAAGATTGCAGAGTATCTGGATCAATTTCAGGAAGCGGTCAGTCAGGGAAGAATATATGACTGTATCGCTGTTGCGAGAAAAGGGACGGCCGAATATCCCAATAATTTTGAATTGCTGAATAAGCTGATGTATGCGCTGTTCCTGGCAGGCGACAGTGACGGAAACATTCCGGAGTGGCAGGAAAATATGCAGAAGTATGACTCTGAGATCACGATGCTTGGGGAGCGGATCATGAAATACTGCCCCGATCAGGATATCCGGCTGGAGGCTGCAGGAAGGCTTGCGTTTAACCATTGTGAGATGGGGCGCAGGGAGATCGGAAGGGCGATCTATGAGACGCTGCCCTCCCAAAGATATTGCAGGGAAGCACAGATCTGGTGGGGATTAAATGAAGACGAAAGACTCCCGTTCGTTTACAGAAGGATACGGGAGAGCTATGAGGGGCTTTGCCACGGAATATATCTGCTTATTGACGAAAGGCTTCTTGAGGATGAAGAACTCCTGCAGGTATGCCGGAAAGCATTTGAGCTGGAGAAACTTATTTTTGACGGCGAAGCTCCTGCAGAATGGAGGACGGTGAAGCTTCACGGTGATATGGCTGCCGTGTTCACACGCCTGAAACGATTTGATCAGATGTACGAACAGTTAGAAGAGGCGGCAAGATCAGCCAGAACTTTTGATAACCGTCCGGAACGCAGATGTGTCTCATCATTGCTTTTAGGTGAAATGATCAGGGAAAAAACAGACTTTGAAACGGCTGATTCCAGACCTCTTAGCGAAATTATGAGGGATAAATGGCTGGCGGCGGAAGAGTTCGATGGTATTGACAGTCTGTTTGTGCAAAAGAGAGATTTATCATAAAATAAAAAGAGATTTTTGTGAATTTGTGCAATTGATATTTGTGAAAAGAAGTGCTAGGATTCTAGTAAAGATGTTGTGAGAGCTCCGAACAACTGAAACAGTTTTTTTAGCAAAGACGCTTATTTACCATAAAGGTAGGTAGGCGTTTTTTTATTTGGTGAAATGAAAAATACAACAGAATCTAATTTGCTTAAGACGGGAGAGAGGACAATATGTTATTAAAAGAGGCAGGGTTAACCGCACAGGATATCAAGGACAAAGTGGACAAATACATGATTGAGACTTATGAAAGATTTGATTTTGTGGCAGAAACCGCGAAAGATATGTACGTCCGGAATGAGAAGGGCGAGAAATATCTTGATTTTTATGCGGGGATCGCGGTGAATTCTGTCGGCAACTGCAATCCGGCAGTTGTAGAGGCAGTCCGGGAACAGGCAGGGCAGATCATGCAGACCTTCAATTATCCATATACTGTTCCGCAGGCTCTTCTGGCGGAGAAGGTCTGCACCGCGACAGGAATGGATAAGATATTCTTCCAGAACAGCGGAACGGAAGCAAATGAAGCTATGATCAAGATGGCGAGAAAATACAGCGTTGAAAAATACGGCCCTGATAGATATAATATCGTTACGGCGGCAAAATCGTTTCATGGAAGGACCTTTGGGGCGATGAGCGCGACGGGACAGCCGGACAACGCGTGCCAGATTGGGTTTGGGGATATGACGCCGGGCTTTACCTATGCAGAATATAATGATCTTGATGCATTTAAAGCCGCCTGTACTGAGAACACAGCCGCGGTTATGATTGAGCCGGTCCAGGGAGAAGGCGGAGTAAATCCGGCGGCGCCTGAATTTATGAGAGGGCTTCGCAAATTCTGCGATGAGAAGGATATATTGCTGCTGCTTGACGAGGTTCAGACCGGCTGGTGCAGAACAGGCGCGGTTATGAGTTATATGAATTACGGGATAAAACCGGATATCGTCTCCATGGCGAAGGCCATGGGAGGAGGCATGCCCATCGGAGCAATCTGCGCAACGGCAGAAGTGGCAAAGGCATTTACAGCAGGGGCACATGGTTCGACCTTCGGAGGACATCCTGTCTGCTGCGCGGCGGCGCTGGCGGCAGTCACGGAACTGTTAGATAATGATCTGGCGGGAAATGCGAAGAAGATGGGAGAATATTTCATGGATCTGCTTAAGACGCTTCCGCATGTCAAAGAGGTACGGGGCCAGGGATTGCTGGTTGGCGTGGAATTTGAGGATGGGATCAGCAGTGTGGAGATCAAGCACGCCTGCTTTGAGAGGAAGCTTTTGCTTACTGCAATCGGAACCAATATTATCCGTATGGTTCCGCCGCTTATCGTCACTGCGAAGGATTGTAAAAAGGCGTTTGAGATCATTGAGGACGCCGTCCATGAGGTATATCCTGCCAGGATGTTTAGAAAGCCGACTGCCGCTTAGAAAATCCGGCAGACTGTGGGAATGAGTTTTCGGACGGTCTGCCGAGGGAGAGGAGCGTAATAGGTCAAAAATTATAGAAGAAGCCTGGCGTGAGGTTTACAGTGATATCGTGGCACAGATGGGTTTCGCACTTTGCTTTAAAAATTAGCATATATTCTTGAAGGGTATCAGAAAGCCACAGTTTCAACGGTAAACTGTGGTTTTTCTTCGCACATCCCCGTGCAGAGGAAATATCAAGGCTTTTGGAGCCTGCATTTTGTCAAGAACATTTCATTACATAATTTAGACATTCTGTGACAGTGAGGTTGTCCTTTTACTATGAAATTGATATTATATAACATGCAGAAGAAAGTAGGTGAACAAATGATTAAATTCGCAATCTGCGATGATGAACCGATTATAATGCAGGAAATTTCAAACCAGCTTTCACAATACATGAATGGACGGAAGATTGCTTTTAAAAGAGAGGAATGGCTGATATGGATTATTTTAGCATAGGGCTTAATATTTTTTGCCTGATTGCCCAGGGCATTATGCACATCTGTTTTGCACCAGCCTTACCGGGAAAGAACAGAGGGCATATCATTTTGCCATATACATTTTCATTTCTTGCATTTTGGACTGGACTGCAAATAAGTTTTCTTTCCCGTGGGTCATAGTGATTGGGATAGAGCTGCTTATTTTGTATGGGGTAAACCGTTTCATTCTGGGTAATCGTCCCTCTGCGTCCTGGGCTGCGGCAATTCTCGCGAATTACATCTCCCAATTTTCCTTTGGGCTTATCAACTCGGTAGAGGCGGCGATATTTCCCCATGTAACGTCCCACTTACTTTTATATTCAATGATCATAACGGCAACAGCGGTCTCCCTGATCATAAGTGCTGCCTGTTATACAATCGTAATAAAATCCATATCGCCGGAAGAAATTGGGCACATGACAAACATGGGATGCTTATTGTTCCCTGTTCTGTTTTTCTTTACCGCTGAACTGTATATCATGCAGACCTCATACACAAAGATTTACTATGATGTTCTGTCTCCTGCCCTGCTGTTGGAACATACTGCGTTGCTGTTTTTGCAAGCCCTAGGGCTGGGAGCTTTACTTTGTACCTTGTATGCCTATCGTCACTTATGCCGCAGTTTGCAGACCAAAACAGAAATGCAGTCTTTGCTCCAGGCAGTCCAGGCACAGAAAAAATATATTGCCGAGGCACAAATGCGCTATGAACAGACAAAAGCATTCCGCCACGATATTAAAAATCATCTTACTGTATTGAGCGCCCTGCTTAACAATAACGAACTGGAAGAGAGCAAAGTCTATCTGCAAAAGCTGAAAACGGTCTCAGCCACATTGTCATTTCCTTGTCAGACGGGTAATCCAGTAGTGGATATTTTGCTGAGAGAGAAGATAAAGATGGCAAAAGCGGATGGAATTGCAGTCGAGGTTTCATTGCTCCTTCCAAACCCCTGCAAAATAGATGATTTTGATTTGTGTGTGATTTTTGCCAATGCTTTGGTGGTACTCTGCGGATTTTATCTGGTGATGAAAAACTTAAGGAAATGCCGCATTGTGATACTCTGAACTATTATCTGGAGAAATTGTCTCCCAAGTGTCTGGCAGATGTAAGAAAACATATGGTAAAGAGCCTGATCCGGATGAAAAGTTTTAACCGTGCAAGACTAATGGGGAAATATTGGAGAATTATTATTGACGGGACAGGACTGTTCTATTTCAAGGAAAAGCATTGCGGGAACTGCCTTGTAACGACAATTACCCGTGAAGAGGACGGGAAGGAAATAAAGGTAAAACGTTATTATCATAAGGTTCTTGAAGCAAAGCTGGTATTGTCTGCGGACATAATGATAAGTCTGGATACAGAATTTATAGAAAACGAAAATGAGGAAGTATCGAAGAATGATTGTGAGATCAATGCAGCAAAAAGACTATTAGAAAGACTGAGGAAGGATTACCCGAAACTGCCCATCTGTTTGCAAGGGGATGCTTTATATGCAGCGGAATCGATCATGAAGATCTGTAATAAGAATCATTGGAAGTATATCCTGACCCAGAAGGAAACACGGCAAAAAGTACTGGCAGAGAGTTACGAGTGGATACAGAAAAGCGGTGGGGCAAGGAAAGTGGGGAGAATAGGAAGAGAGAGTGGGGATGGAGAATATATCAACCATGTGGAAGATGTGGCGGGAAAAGAAGAGACCGCAAATATGTACCGATATTGGTATGAAGCAGAAAAGGAAGATGGAGAGACAGAGATCCATGAATACCAATGGATCACAAATATAGAACTGACAGAGCGGAACCTGGAAGAGATGATAGAAGCGGGGCGCGGACGCTGGAGAATCGAGAATGAAGGATTCAATAACCAGAAAAACGGGATTTATGACATTGAACATTTAAACAGCAGAGACAGCAATGCCATGAAGAATCATTACCTGATCACCCAGATAGCAGATATAGTGATGCAGCTTTATCTGTCATGGAGTCCGCTGATAAAGGACATAAACCAAAGTATAAAAAATACATCTTCAAGATTGCTGGAAAGTTTTCGAAGACAGCCAGTAACGAATGAAGATGTATCGTATATCAAGAGATATACAACAATATATCTCGAATAGCAAGATTATTATACAACAGGTGGTGATGGAATGAAATAGGAAATTGAAAAAATATCCACATTTTAAGTTTAGACAGGGGAAGTCCACCATATGAATGTGGATAACTTTCCGAGAAAACAGGATAAATGTGGAATTAAGCAATGTCATTGAAAAGCATTGCAGGAGGATTCGATTTTAAAAATTCATTCTTCAGAGCTGGACGCAAAAATATGTAGTTGACTTTTAGAAAATATTGTGCTATAGTTTAAAACGATTTAATAATTTAATACTTCAAACCGTTGAAGCGGAGATAACGGCAATGATGCCTTTACAGAGAGTCCGGGATGCTGAGAGCCGGGTGAGAAACAAGTTGTCAAATGGACCGCGGAGAGCGCAGTCAAATGGGGAGTTCCCAGAGTATTCTGCGACGTTGCAGGCAGACGTCATATGCCGGGGATATGCTGGTATCCTGCTAAGTGCACGGCTCATGCCGTGAATCAAGGTGGCACCGCGGATAGCGTTGTACATTTAGATGATGTACTTTATTCGTCCTTGACAGATTCTATGATTCTGTCAGGGGCGTTTTTTTATGATACGGAGAACTTTGTATTCTGAAATCCTTTGGCAGAAGTGAAGCCAAAAAGGTTTATTTTTTAGGGAGGCAGACAGATGGAAATTTTACCACACATAAGTGAGATCAGGGAGCTTGCAGCAACAGGCAGATATAATGTGGCGCCGGTAAGCTGTGAGATGTTATCTGACTTTACCACACCGATCGAGACGCTGAGGATACTGAAAAACGTATCTGCCCATTGTTATCTGCTTGAGTCAGCGCAGCCTGATGACAAATGGGGGCGGTATACGTTCCTGGGATTTGATCCTAAGATGGAGATTACCTGCATTGACGGTGAGATGAAAGCAGGCAATCTGAAGGTAAAGACGGATCGGCCGTCGGATTACCTGCGTCAGATCCTTGCTGATTATAAGAGTCCCCGTTTTGATTATCTTCCGTCCTTTACGGGGGGGCTTGTAGGATATTTTTCTTACGATTATCTGGGATACAGCGAACCGGCCGTGCGTTGCCGGGTGAAGGATACCGAAGCCTTCAAAGATGTTGACCTGATGCTGTTTGACAAGGTCATTGCTTTTGATCATGTCAGGCAGAAGATCATTCTGATTGTGAATATGCGGCTCTCCGCTTCAGAAGCCGGTTACAATAAAGCAGTAATGGAGATAAAGCAGCTTGCGGATCTTCTCCGTAACGGCACAAAGAAAAAGGAACCGGGAGGCAGGCTGACCGGGGATGTGACGCCGCTGTTTAGCAGGGAACAGTTCTGCGGCATGGTTGAAAAGGCAAAGAGCCATATCCGCGAGGGGGACATCTTCCAGATCGTGCTCTCCAACCGCCTGTCGGCGCCCTTTGAAGGCAGCCTTCTTAACACTTACCGGGTGCTGCGCACGATCAACCCGTCTCCGTATATGTTCTATTTCTCAGGTACGGATGTTGAGGTTGCGGGAGCGTCGCCGGAAACCCTTGTAAAGCTGGAAAACGGCGTTCTCCACACATTTCCCCTTGCAGGCACCAGGCCGAGAGGAAAAACGGAGGAAGAAGACCGGGCATTGGAGGCGGAACTTCTTGCAGACGAAAAAGAGCTTGCCGAACACAACATGCTTGTGGATCTTGGACGGAACGATCTCGGCAAGATCAGCCGATTTGGAACAGTACGGGTGGAAAAGCTGCATTCTATCGAGCGGTTTTCCCATGTGATGCACATCGGTTCTACGGTCCGCGGTGAGATCGGTGATGATTACGACGCCCTGGATGCTATCGAAGCGGTGCTTCCGGCGGGCACACTTTCCGGCGCCCCAAAGATCCGGGCCTGTCAGCTGATCGGAGAACTGGAGGACAACAAGCGCGGCATCTACGGCGGCGCCGTCGGTTATATTGACTTTACCGGCAATATGGATACCTGTATCGCTATCCGCATTGCTTATAAGAAAAACGGCAGTGTATTTGTGAGGAGCGGAGCCGGGATTGTTGCGGACTCTGTTCCTGAGAAAGAATTTGAGGAGTGTTTGAACAAAGCGAAGTCTTCTCTTAGAGCATTGGAGCTTGCACAGGAGGATGAATGATGATTTTATTGATTGATAATTATGACAGCTTTTCTTATAATCTCTATCAACTCATAGGGGAGATTGAACCGGATATCAAGGTGATCCGCAATGATGAGATGACAGTAACAGAAATCAGAGAAACACATCCCGGCCGCATCATACTCTCACCGGGGCCCGGAAGACCCCAGGATGCGGGGGTGATCATGGAAGCGGCAAGGGAGCTTGGCAGGGATATCCCTATCCTTGGCGTCTGCCTGGGGCATCAGGCCATCTGCGCGGCGTTTGGCGCGGTCATAACTTATGCCAGGGAACTGATGCACGGCAAGCAGTCCGAGGTGACCTTTGACAGGAGTTCCCCGCTATTTAGAAATTGCCCTGAAACGGCTCTTGTTGCCAGATACCACTCCCTTGCGGCAGACAGGGATACCATCCCTGAAGAATTAAAAATAACCGCGTTCACCAGAGACGGCGAGGTGATGGCAATACAGCATAGAGACTATCCGGTTTACGGCGTGCAATTTCACCCAGAATCCATCATGACGCCCGACGGTAAAACAATACTTAGAAATTTCATAAAGGAGATATGAGCAATGATCAAAGAAGCAATCGTCAAAATCGTAAACAAAGAAGACCTGACTTACAACGAGGCATACACCGTCATGAATGAGATCATGAACGGCGAGACGACGCCTACACAAAACGCCGCTTTTCTCGCGGCGCTCTCCACCAAGAGCGCCAGGGCCGAGACGACCGACGAGATCGCAGGCTGTGCCGCCGCTATGCGCTCGCACGCCACCAGAGTAGAGACGGATATGGAACTGTTTGAGATTGTCGGCACCGACGGGGATAATGCGCATAGCTTTAATATTTCCACGACTTCCGCGCTTGTGGCGGCGGCAGGCGGAATGAAAGTGGCCAAACACGGCAACCGCGCCGCCTCCTCCCAGTGCGGGACGGCGGACTGCCTGGAAGCCCTTGGGGTGAATATTCGGCAAAGCCCTGACAAATGTATAGAACTTCTGAAAGAAGTAGGCATGTGTTTCTTCTTTGCCCAGGAGTACCATACGTCCATGAAGTACGTGGGCGCCATCCGTAAGGAACTTGGATTCCGCACCGTGTTCAATATCCTGGGGCCCCTGACCAATCCCGGCACGCCGTCGATGCAGCTTCTTGGCGTCTATGACGACTATCTGGTGGAACCGCTGGCGCAGGTGCTGATCAATCTGGGGATCAAGCGTGGCATGGTAGTGTACGGTCAGGATAAATTGGATGAGATCTCCATGAGCGCGCCTACCAAGATATGTGAGATCCGCGACGGATGGTTCAAATCCTCCGTGGTCACACCGGAAGACTTCGGGTTTGAACGCTGCACGAAAGAGGAGCTGCGGGGCGGTACGCCGGAAGAAAATGCGAAGATCGTCCTCGCCATCTTAAACGGCGAAAAGGGACCCAAAAGAAACGCTGTGTTGATGAATGCCGGCGCTGCGCTCTATATCGGCAAAAAGGCAGACAGCATGAGAGACGGCATCGCGCTTGCCGCAGAGCTCATCGATTCCGGGAAGGCGCTTGACACGCTCAAAAAGTTCATCGAGGTCAGCAACCGTCCGCAGGATGCTTCGGAAACGCCGATCTTAAATTGTCCGGGAGGCGCTTCGGAAACGCAGACTGCAGATATGACGGAGGCGGAGTCATGACAATCTTAGACCAGCTTGCAGAACATGCCAGGGAGCGGGTGAAGGAAGCACGGAAGAAAGTGCCTTTTGAAGGACTGAAAGAACAGTCCATGTCACTGACAGGAACGGCAAGAGAACGCTTTGCGTTTGAAAACGCGCTGAAAAAGCCGGGGCTCTCTTTTATCTGCGAATGTAAAAAGGCTTCCCCGTCCAAAGGGCTGATTGCCCCGGATTTTCCGTATGTCCGGATTGCCGGGGAATATGAGGAGGCAGGGGCGGACTGCATCTCCGTCCTTACCGAACCCAAATGGTTTCTGGGCAGTGAGAGATATCTCCGGGAGATTGCAGATGCCGTGAAGATTCCCTGCCTCCGCAAAGACTTTACGGTGGATGATTATATGATCTACGAGGCAAAGGTGTTAGGAGCATCGGCTGTGCTGCTGATCTGTTCTATTCTGGAAGAAGAACAGATGGCAGAATATATCGGCATTTGTGACGAGCTTGGCCTGTCCGCCCTTGCGGAGGCCCATGATGAAACCGAAGTGGAGATGGCTCTCCGGGCAGGGGCGAGGATGATCGGAGTCAATAACCGTAACTTGAAGGATTTTTCCGTGGACACGGCTAACAGCAGAAGGCTTCGGAAATTGATTCCGCAGGATGTACTGTTCGTTTCCGAGAGCGGCGTCCATAGCGCGGATGATGTGGCGGCGCTTTCGGAGATTGGCGCCGATGCGGTGCTGGTGGGAGAGGCTTTGATGAGGGCGGTTGATAAAAAAGCAAGGCTGCGGGAACTGCGGGTGTATGATGGCAAGGATTAAGATGGCAAAGATTAAGATGTGCGGGCTTTTTCATCCCTGCGATATCAGGGCCGCCAATGAGATAAAGCCGGAATATATCGGATTCGTATTCTCGCCGGGAAGCAGGCGGTATGTGACCTATGGACAGGCGTCAGAATTAAAAGCGCTGCTTGAGCCGGACATCCGGGCCGTGGGTGTATTCGTAGACGAGAATCCAAAAACCGTGGCGGATCTCCTGGATCAAGGCGTTATCGATATTGTCCAACTGCATGGCAGAGAGGATGAAAGCTATATAAAGAAGTTGCGGACGCTTACGGATTGCCCGGTGATCCAGGCGTTTTGCGTAAAAAATGAATATGACGCCGCGCAGGCGCAGCGAAGCACGGCAGATTATATCTTACTCGATTCCGGCGCGGGCACGGGGACGATATTTGACTGGAAGCTGATACAAGATATCCAAAGGCCGTATTTCCTTGCGGGAGGGCTTTCGCCTGACAACGTGGGAGAGGCGGTAAGGTATCTGTACCCCTATGCCGTGGACGTAAGCTCCGGCATTGAGACTGACGGGAGAAAAGATAAAATAAAAATGGCGGCGTTTGCGGCCGCTGTCAGAAAGGAAGAGAAGCTATGACAAATCCAAACGGACGCTTCGGCATCCACGGCGGGCAGTATATTCCCGAAACACTGATGAACGCTGTGATTGAATTGGAAGAAGCGTATAATCACTATAAAAATGACGCCGGGTTCAACAGGGAGTTGATGGAATTATTCAACGAGTATGCAGGAAGGCCATCCCGGCTTTACTATGCCGGGAAGATGACAGAGGACTTAGTCGGTGCGAAGATTTATCTAAAGAGGGAGGACCTCAATCATACAGGCTCGCATAAGATCAACAATGTGTTGGGCCAGGCGCTGCTTGCCAAAAAGATGGGGAAGACCCGCCTGATTGCCGAGACGGGGGCGGGACAGCACGGTGTGGCAACAGCCACCGCCGCTGCCCTGATGGGGATGAAATGCGTGGTATTCATGGGGGAGGAAGATACGGTCCGTCAGGCGCTCAATGTGTACCGCATGCGGCTCCTTGGCGCCCGGGTCGTCCCGGTGAAGACCGGCACGGCAACCCTCAAGGACGCGGTATCCGAGGCCATGCGCGAGTGGACATCCCGGATCAGCGATACCCATTACTGCCTCGGGTCGGTGATGGGACCGCATCCATTCCCGACGATCGTCCGCGATTTCCAGGCAGTGATCTCCAGGGAGATTAAGGAGCAGCTTAAGGAGAAAGAGGGGCGGCTGCCCGATGCCGTTCTTGCCTGTGTCGGGGGCGGCTCCAATGCCATGGGGAGTTTCTATCATTTCATTGAAGAGAAGGGCGTAAGGCTGATCGGCTGCGAAGCGGCGGGCAGAGGTATCGGGACATTTGAGACGGCGGCCACCATTGCCACCGGAAGGCTTGGGATTTTCCATGGGATGAAGTCCTATTTCTGTCAGGATAAATACGGGCAGATCGCGCCGGTTTATTCTATCTCCGCAGGGCTTGATTATCCCGGCATCGGTCCGGAACACGCCCATCTGCACGATATTGGGAGGGCAGAGTATGTTCCCGTGACCGATGATGAAGCGGTAGAAGCCTTCGAGTATCTTTCAAGAACGGAAGGGATCATCCCCGCCATCGAATCAGCCCATGCCGTCGCCCACGCGATGAAGCTTGCGCCGGCGATGGGAAGAGACAAGATCCTGGTCATTACAATATCCGGCAGAGGCGACAAGGACTGTGTTGCGATCGCACGCTACAGAGGGGAGGATATCCATGAGTAATATCAGAATAGCATTTGCAAACGGGAAAGCATTTATTCCATTTATCACCTGCGGGGACCCGGATCTTGAAACCACTGCCGCCGTTGTCCGCACGGCCGCAGAAAACGGCGCGGATCTCATCGAGCTTGGGATTCCTTTTTCCGATCCCACCGCGGAGGGCCCGGTCATCCAGGGGGCCAATCTCCGGGCGCTTACTGCGGGCGTGACGACAGACAAGATCTTCGACCTGGTCCGTGGGCTCCGCCGGGATGTGAAAGTCCCGATGGTCTTTATGACGTATGCGAACGTGATCTTTTCTTACGGCGCGGAAGCATTCCTGTCCGCCTGTAAGGAGATCCGGATTGACGGGCTGATCCTGCCGGACCTGCCCTTTGAAGAAAAAGAGGAGTTCCTGCCGCTTTGCCGTAAGTATGGCGTGGATTTGATCTCACTGATTGCGCCTACGTCCCAAAACCGTATCGCTATGATCGCGAAGAAGGCGGAAGGGTTTCTCTATATCGTGTCCAGCCTTGGCGTGACCGGAACAAGGAGCGAGATCAAGACCGACCTTGCCTCAATTATTAAAGTAGTACGGGAGAACACGGATGTGCCGTGCGCCATCGGCTTCGGCATCTCCACACCGGAGCAGGCGAAAAAAATGGCAGCTCTTTCCGACGGCGCTATCGTAGGGTCCGCAATCATCAAATTGCTGGAAAAGTATGGGGAAGAAGCGCCGGAGCATGTGGGCGGATATGTAAAGGCTATGAAAACTGCAATAAATAGTGTATAAATAGCAAGATAGCTTAGATATTATTTTTGGCATAAAAAGCCGGCAGACTGTGATTTTCACAAGTATGCCGGCTTGTATTTTATATATGCCTGCTTCTTTGTTTACGGAATTTTTTTCTTTCTAACATTTCGGGCATAAAGAGGATGGCGCGATGTCAGGATTTTTCTGGCGGGTAAAAAACCAATAGATCTTGTATACTGCAATCCAGTACGGTGCAGAGCTTGCATAAAACAAATACATCTAACCGGGTAATATTATTGGTACAGTAATTGTCAATTTGTTTCCAGTTCATTTCCGCTTTGTGCGATAATTTATTTTTCGTTAATCCTCTTTTTCTTAGCAATTCATTCAGCCGAATCTCTAAGCGTCCATAATTTTCATCCACGTTTGCCATCTCCTGTTGATATATGTGGAAATTTTACTTGCATTTTTATTATATACTTATTATAGTATTCCTGTAATCTATAAGAAGTATTATAATACTTGTATAACAAACATATATTCTAAAAGGAGGACGAATTGTTGCAAAATGAACCTATGTTTGAGGCGGGATGCCGGCAGGCAATAAATAAATTGCAGAGTTAGTGAAAAAAATGATGATAATCCTTGACTTATAGACAACTTGAAATTAAGATAAAGCCAAAGTCCAACTTGAGAGGGTATGTCATGCCACTGTAATTTCTGTAATTAATCATAGCTTCATTCAAGATAATATAGGGCAAGTGCAGCGGTATTTATGCACTGTCAGAGTTCTCTCTAGGGGAAGGCAGGACTATTTCCAGGGTTTATCTGTAGGGATGATATGGCGCAATCCCGTTTATTGGAGGTACGGTTTAAAAATAAAATACCGTAAATACAATAAATAATCGAAGCAGCCGGAAGGGGATATAGTCCTACTGCCGGTTTTCATGCGCTATAGAAAGTGGATGTAAAGGAAAGGATCTGGTAGATTTTATCGTGTATTTTGGAGTAGCAGATTTCTGCTGGTTTTGGGCAATCATCCGGTGGATGAGAAGGAATTAAAAGATATAAATGAAGAAGTAACCAGGATGGTATCCAACATAGATTTGTATGGTCAAGAATAATCATATGGATAAGTAGAAAAAGGATTATGTTTTATTGTCTACTATGCTGTTAAATCCCTGTTTTGCAGGCTTTTGAAGCTTAATTCGGATCATGCTGAAAGAAACTGTCAGAAAGAAAATATCAGAAAGAAAAAGTATGGCCGGCAGGATATGTTTGTTTGGATAAGCTGGGGTATCATTTGGAACAAATCATCATAGTAGTGGAGATGGTGGTATATCATGAGTTTGACAGAAATATTTTATGAAGTATTGAATAAAGAGGATGGGGAGTCCCGAATAATAGAGGCTATGGAGGCTGCGAATAAGGCTTTTTCCCAAATATTAGTTCCTGATACAGAAGAGTAGGATACAACGGGAATGAAAAGTTTTTAATCGGTGATGCCTATTGGAACTTTGTTGCTCCGCGTGAGAAGCTCTTGAATACAATAGCCGCAAATTATGATGCGCCGGGTGAAAACACGGGTTTGAAAAAATTGCCGGATTTGGATATGACAAACGGAGCAGGTTTTTATCAGACAAGGGAAGAAAAAATTGAAGCATTGTTAAATATGCCGTCCCGCAAATTATCTGATGCCCAAAAGACATATTGGAGCAATATGAACAGTAAAGTAGATACACCCTTACAATATGGCTATTACGGAGGATGGGAAATCATTATTAGCAGCTTTGAACTTTTCATGTTTGCGTTGCTTTGTGTTTGTATTGTGATTGCCCCTGTTTTTTCCGGGGAGTACCAGACGGGGACGGATGCAGTTATTTTGGCGGGCAAATATGGAAAAACAAAGCTGATAACAGCAAAAAGCATATCCTCATTCCTTTTTGGTCTGATTGCGTTTACGCTTCATGTCTTAATTGCCTGTGGATTGCCGCTTGCAGCCTTTGGCATGGATGGGTGGAATCTTCCCTTGCAGATTGCAGGGACGACAATACCTTATCCGTTTACATTTATGCAGGCTGTTCTTATCAATTTGGGAGTAATCTACCTGATTTTGTTTGCAATGATCGGGCTGACACTGGTTCTCTCTGCAAATATGAAAAGTCCATATGTAGTATTGATTGTGCTTGTACCTGTACTTTTTATCCCCATGTTCTTAACGCCCAATGGAACAACCGGATTATATAACTTAATATTGTTCTTACTGCCCTATCGTGCAACTATGCCCGAAATCAGTAAATATATTTCCTATCAATTTGGCGGTTTCGTTATGGATGCACTTGCCGTAAGAGCAATCGTGTACACGATATTAACGGCGGTGTTCATACCGCTTTCCAGACTTGGTTTCAAAAAACATCAAGTTTCAGCGTAAAGGAGGTTAAGGATGAAAAAGAAAAAACTGATGATTGCAGTTATGGCTATTTTAGTCATAGTTGTTGCTGTTTTGATGGTTGTTACCCAATCGCCAAAATGGTCAAAAAAATCTTTTGAAGCTGTCATTCAAGAAACCATTATACAGCCGGATGGAGAAATTCGTTTAATCGTTGAACGTACAACAGAAATCTATTCTAATCCCCTCAATTCTCTTCATATAAGCGAAGAAACAGAGTTAGTTGGGATGGACGGAAAAGAGATAGAAATTGAAGATTTACAGCCGGGAAATACCGTTGAAGTTATTTTGAAAGATTCCTTTGTTGAAGAAACACCTTTTTACTATCCAACAGTTTATAAAATCAAGGTAATTAACAATTGATATTTTGAAGAATGTTTGCCGCACGACATCATTGCCACATGGCGGTAAAAGAAAAAGCTGTTGCAGAGTAGAGTTGCTTGTGGATGCCTATGGAACGGTGGCTTTGTGAAAATCAAAGCTGCCGTTTTTTTGAACTAATTTATAAATTTCTTTTTGATAAATTTAGTGAAAAACGAGTTGTTATAGGAGATAAATCATGCGAAAAAGAAAACTTAAAATATTGATGCAAAGAATTAAAAGAAACAAAAGAATTATTGATAACTTTACACATCAAGGTGTATCGCAAGGAAGAATGAAACTTACCTGCGGTACACCTTTTTTAATGGTGCGAAATTTGTCTGATTTTGGGTTCTGTTGCGGTTTTGCTTTTGCAGATTTGTGGGAGAAATTTAACGGGGATGTTTTGTTTTCGGAAGGAATTTGGAAATAATTTACTGTTTCATGGTGGGTTGCCTTGCAAGCATGGCTTTCTGTGTATCCCATACCTGTTTCATCAGTTTTTTCACTTCCTCAACATCGGCTTTATATACGTTGCCCGTTGCGTTCATGCGCTTTGCTATCTGGTTCAGATTGCCGCTGATTTTTCCAAGCGTGTAGTTGTAATCCCGCAGGTCTGAATAGTCAATGTCATAGACAAAGCCGTACAAAATCAGCCGGCGGAGGAAAGTGGATTTGCTTTTCATGCCGGAGATTTTTACTTTCTGCTCCAGTATGTATTGCTCCTTGTCACTCAGGTATATTTTCAGCTCATTTTTGCGTTCCCTGTTTGCCATTTTTTATCTCCTTTCTTCGGATGGAGTTTTGAGAAGATTTTACACAATATTCAATCCTGCCGTGGGGGATGTTCGTGCAAAAAATGAGTGAAAAAATCAGAAATCCCGGCAGGGCATTTCGTGGTTTCTGAACGCAGAGGGGGCTAGGGGGAAACTTCCCCCTGCAAGCAGATTTTTTCAAAATTCCCAGAAGTGGGGATTTGGGAAAATCGGAGCCTGTGAGGGAACACAGGCAGTGCTTGCTATTACTTCAAAGGGAAAGTTTTTGGTTTTAGCTGTCTGAAAGAAAAGGCAGGAATTTTTTTGAGGAACATACCCGTATACGGGAACTTCCTTTATCTACAATTAACATCACAAACAGCGGAGGTAGTGTCAAGTAATCTATGAAAAAATGAGCTGAAAAAAATAGGCTCAAATGAACCTTGAAAACTGCAGATATTGATTCCGAAAAGCTCTCCGAGG
>CAJTCH010000041.1 GCA_910574715.1 Lachnospiraceae bacterium
TTTTGTGCAATATTTTAATCGTATTAGTGGTTATAAATAAAGAAAGGCACAGGGAATCCCGTGCCAATTAAAAGAAACACTATATGTTGTAGTTGCTTGAGTTAGGTTGTTAACATTGGATAGAAAACCACCTTGCAATCCGGTTCTTAATCCTTGTGAGCTCTTCCTGTGTCTGGAAGCGCAGGTTAGAAAGGCTTCTGATCTCTGCGTAAATACCAGTCGGTATATAGGGATATGAAAAACGCCCCTCGTTAACTAATGCCGCAATTGTTTTTGGATCTTTCCGGTCATTCTTGTTCGGATTGTTGTCGTCCAGTTCCTTCGATTTCTTAACGTGATGGGGATTCACATGCACCGGCTTCATTCCGCTGTCCTGCAGGAATTTCCCCAGTGCAAACCAGTAATGTCCGGTCGGCTCCATTCCGGGAATCACAGCAGTTTTGCCATGCTTTTCTGCGATATCTTCCATCCATGCTTTCAATGTCAGGAATCCTGCTTCCGTATTACTGAACTCCAGCGGCTTTCTGCTATACTCATAATTCCTCCAGTCAAATGCCCTGGCATAATGGGTTTCACTTCCCACATCGATTCCGATAATCAAAGTTTTTTCAGTTATGGATGCAATTTTTGCGTTTTGTGTGTTACAATTCATTTTAGATACCTCTCTGTTTAATAAGATTTTTACTAACCGCCAAAGTCAGTAATCTTATTTTACTCTGAGGTATTTTTTTCTCAACCTTCTTTCTTGGAATTCCCTATACTTAAATTATACAGGAAGCTCCTAACGGAATATAAATATAATCTCTAAACCATACGCCTAAAGTAATATGCCATCTTCTCCAGAATTCGCTTATTGACTTTGCTATATATGGATAATTAAAATTTTCCGGACAAAATATTCCAAACATATTCCCAATTCCAATTGCCATATCTGAATAACCTGAAAAATCATAGAAAAGCTGCAAAGAATAACAAATTGAACCAAGCCACAGCAAAGGTGCTGATGTCTCTACCAGATCCATAGAAAAGACTTCTGTACTGATCAAATTTAGAGTATTAGCAAAGAGAACCTTTTTAATAAAACCTTTCACAAACAAATAACCACCTTTTGCGAACAGATCCCATATAAAATTTGTCGAACCTTTGAAATTCGTATTCTTATAAAAATCATTATATCTACAGATTGGTCCAGAAATAATTTGTCCAAAGAAAGAGAGATAAAGAGCACCATATATCGGATTTTTCTCTAAGATAATTGTACCTTTATAAACATCTATTAATAAAGAAATTGATTTAAAAGAAAAAAAGGAAATTCCCATCGGAAGCAATAAATCTTTTGCTGTAAATGTTGTGCTAAAAATATGATTCATACCGCCAACTACAGCTTTATAATATTTGAAATAGAATAGCACACCAACATTTAACAAAATTCCTGTTATGAGAATGATGATTGATAATTCTTTTTTCCTAAAAGTTATTATATATGCAAAAATCATGTTTATTACAAGCATCCCAAGAAGCAACATAAAATATCTTGGTGAACCGCATGCATAATAGAAAAAGCTTAGGAACAATAGTATATACTTTTGCCAATCTGGTTTAAATGCATGTGTCAAAAGAGCAATCGGTAGAAATAGAAACACAAATACAATATCTGTCATAGCCATTGTCATATCCTCACTTTTGTCCGATTCAGCATGTTTTATAAGCTCTGATTTTATTTCCCTTGTAAAGACATTCAGCAATACGATCTTCAAAACCAACCTTTCTCATTACTTCAACGATTTTGTCTATATTGTATTTTATTTTACATAACTGAACATTATAATTATCATCAATGATAGCAAACCCAGCTCTCGGATCATTATCTCTTGGCTGACCTACTGCACCTGGATTAAAATAAATAATCTCATCTAATTTTTCTAATTTCTGTATATGCGTGTGTCCAGATGCAAATATTTTTGCCGAAAAGTTCTTCGCTATATTAAAATCAAAATGCTCAATATATTCATCAACTGGATTCGTCCATCCTCCATGCCGAACAGATAGCAATTCATTATCCATTTTCATTTCAGATTCTTCTAAATATCTGAGATTCTCATCAGAGATAATGCTCTTCTGATATTCTATACACTGATTTGCAGTCACAGAACGTGGACAATATCCTTTTCCAAGCAAATATGTATCATGATTACCTAAAATATTTATAATTCCTCTATTTCGCAATTCTTCGATACATTCATTTATCATACAATAATATCCTGCAACATCTCCCAACGAAAAAATGGTATTACATCCTATTCGATCAATCTCACTCAAAACAGCCTGAAGCGCTGGGAAGTTACCATGAATATCAGAAATTATCGCGATCATTATAAATAACAGCCTCCGTTATATATCTATATGCTTTCCCTGTACTTATTTCTCTTGATTTAGGTATATTTCCTTCAAGAAAGTACTCTATACACATCTCAGCTTCATTATATCCAAATGCCGTTCTTATTGACGTAGACGAAGAAATACGTGGATTAATCTCAAGCAAAAGATATTTGCCTTTATGCAGCCTAAATTGAAAATTAGTGGGACCTACTGGTTTTAAAACTTTAGCTAATTTATATATTTCATCATCAATACCCGGAATCATTTCAATAATTGCCTTATCAGTCGCTCCGGCTTTACTTAATTTCCTTCGCATTACAATCGGCTGTATACAATTTCCATCTCCAAAACCGAACGTAGCTGAAGTATACTCACACTCCGTATTACCTACATATTCTTGAACCATAAACTGGCTACCTTGTATTTTCTTCCAAGCATCAAATTCTTCTTTTGTTGAGGTTACTTTTATTCCTTTTGAAGCATATGATCTCCTTGGTTTAAGTAAAAACGGAAGCCCGAAATCTTTTTTTGCGCTCTCAAAATCACACGATACTGAACTTCTAATATAATTAAGACCGTGTTCCTTAAGAAAGCATATCGTATTCCATTTATCTTCAGTTAAAGTAATGATGTCACTATTATTTATAACCAGTTTTCTATAATATTCTCCAAGTTCTTTTTGACAATTATGGCACCTTTGTATTTCTTGCTCAGTTCCAAAAAGCACAAGATCAATACTATATTTATCAATCGTCTTCTTTAGAAATGGAATATAATCTTTATTTTCTGCCAATATCGCTTGTAAAAATTCATCACACCATACTTGGCCTGACGCATCATTATAAATATCCATACCAACAATATGACAATCAAACTTTGATTTTCTCAAAGACAAAATAATGCCATATCCTATGATTGCCCCTATTCCAGTCACCAAGATATTGTATTTCCGCATAACATTGCCTCCTGCTCCATCAACACTCTCTCTTCTTCTGAAAGCATTGGAAGTTGCGAAAACATATCCGAGCCAAGTTGAGGATTTGTATCACTTTCTTCTGGAAAAATCAACTCAATAAAACATGGTTCATGATCTCTAATCATTTCAACAGCATTTTCCAATGCTTTTACATCTTCAACTTTACAATATTTCAATTTGTAAGTTCTCGCTATATCTTCATAATTTATCTTTTGTAAAATGTCTATAGTCCCTACAAATCTAGAACTAAAGGCCTTTGTTTGAAAATCTCTGATCATCCCAAGACACATATTGTTATTCAAAATGATATGGACTGGCAATTCATTTCTTCTTAACATCAACAATTCTTGAATATTCATATGGAGAGCTCCATCCCCAATATAACAATCTGCAACCTTATTTTTATTGGCAAACACCGCTCCTATTGCTGTTGGAATTGAACACCCCATTGCTCCATGTCCAGCCGATGTATAACAATGCTGACCTTCATTTAGAATTAATGATTGTGCAGCACACATCTGGTTAGTTCCAATGTCTAAACTAACTATTGCATCATCAAGTGCATTAGCGGAAAGAATACTTACCGCCTTATTAATTGTCCAAGTATCATTCACAGATGAATATCTATTATTCCACAATTGAACTGTTTGAATCCATCTTTCAAAATTCAAAGTAGGAATTTCATAAGCCAATAAGTCAGATAAAAACTTTGAGACATCACATTCAATTCCATATTCTGATGGAATTATTCGATTCAACTCTATAGAGTCAATATCTACATGAACTATTTTTTTATGGTTAAAAAAATCTTTATCTCTAGTATAAATAAATCTTTCATCCAATCGAGAACCCAAAACAAGTATTGTATCTGAAAACTTTATTGCATAATTTGCCGCTCTGTTCCCATAAGCTCCCCCAAAGCCAACATAGTTCTTGCTTTTGTGCGAAATAGCGGATAACCCTCTAAGCGTCACAATCACTGGCACGTTCCATTTCCTTAGTAACATATTAATAAGCTCTCTTGTCGTGTCATTATTTGCTCCACCGCCAACTACTATTATGGGTCTATGCGAAACACGAAATATATCTATAATATTTCTATAAACATGACAATCTACTTTCCACCGGTCATCTGAAATAGTAAAGTCCCGTTCTTTTTCATAATCCAATTCTGTCTTTTGTATATTATGTGGCAAATCCAGCAAAACAGGACCCGGTCTACCTGACTGTGCTAAATATATAGCTTTCTTCAAATGATATTTAAGATCATGTGGATTCATAACTGTTACCGCGTATTTGGTAATCTTTGATACCATTGATACAATATCGTTTTCTTGAAAAGCATTTTGACGAATTTTATCACTATATTTCATCGAAAGAGTTGAAACATTCCCTGTAATAAAAAGTGTAGGTATAGAGTCATAATATGCATTGGCAATCCCCGATATTAAATTAACTGCACCTGGTCCACTTGATGCCAAAGCAACACCTATCGTTTGATTTTCCAATGCATAACCGCAAGCCGAAAAGGATGCGCCCTGTTCATTATATGTAGAAACAAACTCCAGATCTGGATGCTGCCATATCGAGTCAATCATATATGCTATGTTGCCTCCCTGATAACCAAATATATGGTGAACACCCTTGTTAGATATATAATTTACAATATAGTCCGTAGCCTTCATCAAAATACCTCTCACAATAAATAGCCTGAATCAACGGGTATAGACTTTCCATTAAACAAATATGATTTCTCAGAAAGGAAAAACCCTATTAAGTTACAAATCTCATTAACTCCAATCACTCCAAGCGGATAATAATTCTTCATCCTCTTTTCAAGACCAAGACTTTCTTCCTCTAGTTTTTGTAACATTTCTGTTTGTACTGCACCACTAACTATTGCATTCACTCTTATACCATAAGATGATAATTTACCCGAATAATATCGAACAGTTTCTTCTAAAGCAGCCTTTGTTCCGGCATAAAGAGACTGTCTATTTGATCCTCTGACGGATACAACGCTAGACATGACTACTATAGAAGCCAATTGTTCTAACCCTCCCCCCATTTCTAAGGCATTCATGATTTCCATAAAAGAAAATAAATTAACTTCGTATCCTCTTTTAACTTTGTCTGGCAAATTTTCGCTTATCTTTAAAAGAGGAGCAATCCCCGCACAATGAATTAATCCGTTTATAGGCAATAGATTATTATTTCCAAGATAGTCAATCAATAACTCCCCGCTTCCGGGAATAGAAAAATCACAATCAATAAATATGGACTCTTTGTTTTTCCTAATATTCGAAAATGACGGCTTTGTTCTTGCAACCATAATCACCTGATTTCCTTGATTTAACAGCATCCTAGTACACTCTTTACCTATACCGCTGGATGCACCAGTTACAATATATTTTTTCATAATAAATACCCCGAATCTATTGGCATGGAAACACCTGTGATATGAGATGCATTATCAGATAATAGAAACTCTATAATTTCACAAACTTCTTCCACAGGTACAATTCCTAATGGAGAATGTTGTTCAATTTTGACATTTAAATTAGGACTTTCACATCTTAATTTACATAACATCTCCGTTTCAACTGTACCACTAACAACTGTATTAACCCGAATCTTTCTGTAAATTAATTCCTTAGCCATACATCGCACTGTTGCCTCTAGTGCAGCCTTTGTCCCGGAATATATCGATTGTCTGTTGGATCCCCTATGCGCAACAACTGAAGACATTGCAACCACAGATCCTCCATCTCTACACGCTCCATCTTGGACAAAAAATCGCATCATTTCTAAAAAAGAAAAGACATTAGTCGCATACGTATCTCTTACAGTATTTATATCATTTTCATCCGTTCTTTTAAGCGGTGCAATTCCTGCGCAGTGAACCAATCCATCAAAAGGAAACAATACCTTTAATTCAGAAAATATTTTTTCAATAGTACCGGGCTTCAGCAAATCCGAAACAACAATATATGTCTGTGGATATTTTTCTTTTATTTTCTTAAGTTTATCTTCAGATCGGGCAACTAAAACACATTCATTTCCACTTGAAAGTAATCTTTCTGCACAACGTTTTCCAATGCCACTTGACGCTCCTGTAACGATATATCTCATAATATTTACCTTCTTATTATATAACAACCAGCCCGATTGGAACTATCTGTCGTTTTCCCAACTAAAGCAAAATGTTTATCATCGACTATTCTAAGAATTGATTCGGGTTCTTCACGCCTAATCCGGTTAAACTCAATCAAATCCTCATTTGAAAGAATAAATCTTACCTCAGCTACACAATATTCGTTTGTACAAGACAAGTCAGGTTCTTCACCGCATGCAACTTGAATAACTGTTTTAAGGTAATCAATACCCGTAGAATATTTTACCAAATCGCTACCAATGCAGTCTCCACCCATACGGGCACCAATCTCGATTATTTTTATATCACCACTATTATTAATCTTAATTTCAGAGTGCGAAGCACTATTTTTTATCCCAAGTGTATCCAAAGCATGTGTAACGATTGTAACAACTTTATCAAATATATCACTGCTTACAGGCGCCGGCTCTAAATGTCCAGTTTCTATAAAATGCGGAGCTCCGGTAGTATACTTCAAAGTCATAGCAAGAATATGGTGAACTCCATTGAAAGTGATCCCTTCTACACTATACTCCTGCCCATTGGCGTATTCTTCAATCAGGACCTTTTTTTCAAATCCCTCAGCAATTGCTAAAGAGATCGCTTCCTGTAACTGTTCTGCGTTATCAAGTTTGTATACTCCACGACTGCCACTGCGATCTGTTGGCTTTACGATAAGCGGATAAGACATCTTAAGAGATGAAAGATCGGAATTTTCGTCAACCAATATACTCTTGGGACTTGGATCACCACGTTTTTCAAACGCTTTACGCATTAAATATTTATTTGTACTTTTACGTGTACTCTCCATACCATTACCAGGAAGTCCCAACTTATCTGCAACATAATTTACCGCAATATTACCAAGGTCTGTAGCTATACTACAAATACCACAAATTCCTATTCCTCGACACTTGTCTACAATCTTATCAACTTCAGTAATACTGATTGGATAAAAAAAATCTGCGGCCTTTTCTCCAATATCATTTGCAGCCCAAGCAAATACATGAGTTGTATATCCCATTTCCTTAGCCTTTTCAATCAAAGGAAGCTGAAGATAACTGGCACCGATAATCGCTAGATTATTTCTCATCTGTCTATATCCTCATTTTATAGTTTATAGAAATTTAAAACTGAATCAATAATATATTTCAGATCTTCTTTAGATATATTATAGTACATCGGCAATCTAACAAGTCTGTCACTGTCAACGGTCGTATACTCGTCATTACCATGAAAACGTCCAAACTTAAAACCTGCAGGAGCAGAATGAAGCGGAACATAATGAAACACACACCCTATACCTAATTTTCTCATCTCATCAATGAATCGCGTTCTTTCATCTAGACTTTTACATTTTATATAAAACATATGTGCATTGTGTGTACATTCATCTGGAACATAAGGAAGCTCAATTTGCCCATTTTCCTCCAAGCATTTTAGTTCTTCATAATAAATATTCCATGTTTCCAAACGATTATCATTTATATGCTCTGCCATCTCAAGTTGTGCCCAAAGATATGCAGCATTTAAATCCGATTGTAAATAACTATCCCCAAAATCAACCCAATTATATTTAGCAACTTGTCCACGAAAAAACTGACTTCTATTAGTTCCTTTTTCACGAAGAATTTCAGCCTTTTCTATGTACTTCTCTCTATTAATTAAGATCGCCCCGCCTTCACCCATAGAATAATTTTTTGTCTCATGAAAAGAAAAGCATCCAAAGTCACCTATTGTACCAAGTGCCTTACCTTTATAAGTACTCATAACACCCTGAGCTGCATCTTCAACAACCATTAGGCTGTACTTTTTGGCAATTTCCATAATTGTATCCATCTCGCAGGCAACACCAGCATAATGAACCGGTACAATTACTCGCGTATGCTCTGTTATAGCATCTTCTATCTTCGCTTCATCAATATTCATAGTATCTGGACGAATATCCACAAATACAAGAGTTGCTCCTGCAAGTACAAATGAATTAGCCGTAGAAGAAAATGTGAAGGAAGGCAAAATAACCTCGTCACCTGGTTTTAAATCACACATAAAAGCTGCCATATCAAGCGCCGAAGATCCGCTTGTTGTAAGCATAGCCTTTTTCACATTGAATCTTTTTTCTATCCATTCATCACAACGTTGTGTAAATGGTCCATCTCCGCAAATCTTGTGATTATCCACAGCTTCACACATGTATTTGAATTCATTCCCCACAAAAGGTGGTATATTAAAGTGAATCATTTATAAGAACTCCTTCTTTTACATTGTATATATATTTTTTTATAAAACGAATAAATAAACTCTTTAGGGAAGTAAGGAATTAATTGCATATGCCTCCTATTTCCAATTGGGAAAGCAACATCTTTGTACAAAAAACGCTCTTTAAATTCCTTACGAAATTGTATCGTATCAATTTTCTTAATATGCTTATAATGGAATTCTGTTCGATGCTCTTCTACCATAAGTTTTATATTTCTTTTATATACCTTTTCCGTGATTACGCTCCCATCCATAAGTTTTTCACGCTCTTTTAAATACTCATTATCAGACAAAAGCTTATCTACATCTTCCACCAAATCTGAATAAGATTCATATTCTATTTTTCTCTTTGACTGATCAATCAAGATACCATCTGCGTCTTTACCATGTTTAAGCGTTATAGGTATTTTCCCTGCCATTGCGGCATATCGCATCATTAAACCACCAAACATTGGATAAGTGTTTAAATATAAAGTACACTTCTCCATAATCCTGTAGAAATCTGCTCTTTCAGATATTAAGAATACTCGTCCCGGAAATTTAGAACTAAGTTTAAGAATCTCGTTCTTATCTCCATCACCAGCATAAAGGAATTTTACATCTGTATGTTTATTTAAAATATGATCAACAATTTTGTAATACAGACGATCCACATCGCCCAATGTTTTATATAACTGTCCACCACTAAATATAAATTTTTCATCTGGGTTAAAGGGTAATTCCTGTAAAGGCAATTCATCTATAAACAAATCTGCATCTAAAAGACACATCTTTTCTTTAGGTATTCCTCGATAAAAGTGTTGTATAGATGCAGAATATTCTCTTCCTCCACAGCATATATCAAAGACATTTATACCTAACCAAAAGGCATGATCTGTTAAATCTAACTGATAACGAAAAGTATGATTTTTCAAAGCATTAAAAACAACAATCCCTGAAACATCATATGGCTTAGAGTAAAAAAAGGAAACATCAGGAATTTTTTCACAAAAAATTTTTTTTAATTCAGCAATTTGCAAAACATAAGAAGCATTTGTATCAAGATATTTCCATTCAACATCATGTTTTTCTAACACTTTTTCCAACATTTTTTGTTTTCTATAAGTTTTCTTCGGAGACACATATATTAATTTATATCCATTAGAAGCAATAGCTCTACAGGTAACAATTGCAATACCTCTCCTATCCACCCCAAAACCATCATAAAACATGACAATCTTTTTGTTATTACTATGACTTTTAGGATTATCTAATTTTACTAACTTTTCTGAAATTTTCAGCAACAGATTTTCAAGTTCATCGTCCTTGTAAACCTGATTATATTTGTAAAGGATTTCACTACATGCAGAAACTGCCTGTAATGTCCGTTCTATTTTTCCAATTTCATAACTGCGATTTGCAATGGACTTTAATTTACTTATTTTCTTTTGGGGATCATATACTTTCTGCATTTCTTCATTCCTTAATTATTATCTAAATTCATATTAATTTTTAATTGTGTAATAAATTTAAAGATTTTAAAATCCGCTTCTGTGCATTGTTCGTCTATACGATACAAGTTCTCCATACTTCTTGGATTATTCTGAAAATAAACATCTGTTTTTTCGTATACTTTTCGATAATAGTCTATGTAACTTTTTGTAACATAATGGTTAATTTGTATAGAAACTTCTTTATTATGAAGAATATTATGTCCCGAAAAAGAAACTCTTTTTTCACAATTAACAGGCGGCAGTAATTTATTTTTTTGTTTACACCACAAAATGTGATGCATAATAGAATTCCTTGAATTCTCTTTAGCGTACACATATTCTGTATTATAAAAGCATTTTCCTATATCATTCATTTTAGGAAATACCATGAAAAACTGTTCAATCATAATCTTATTAGGATCTTGCTTTATAAGACCAGATGTACCGAATACTTTCCAATAAATCAATAGAGCAGGAAACTTTTGAAAATTTTCTAAACACTTGTAAATATTCTCATGTTCAATAGGAACCACGAACTCATCTAAATCTATAAACCCCATCCAATTCGTTTCTCCTGAATATTGTTCAATGGAATCTTCGTAAGCTGAAATTTGTCTTTGCTTTCCCGGCCATTCAATCAGGGTCACAATACCTTTATTAATATATGGATCTAGTATCTCTTTATAGTTGTCAATTGAATCATTATTATATAGATAAAAATGCTCAACACCTACAATTAAATGATATTCTATCCATTCTCGAAGTACGGAACTCTCATCTTTAAAAATGGCACATATACTTACTTTATATTTCTTATCAGTTATTGTATTTTTTCGATTTAGCAATAAATCAAATGCATATTTAGACGCAAGAATAAATTTTGCAAATTTTTTTATCACATTTTCTATAGTTAAATCATATGGTCGATCAAATATAAAATATTTATTTTCTCTAACATATTTAATTCTATCCATACAGTTTTTCCATCTTTCTTATTTCTTTTATAGTTGTAAATACATATGCTGATGTTGATATCACAAGACCGATTATAGAACCTAAAATAATTCCATTCAATCCCATATTACATTCACAAGCCAAATAGATAGAAACGGGAACATTCTGAATCGCACTAATTACACAAGCAATTGTTGTAATTCTAACCTTGCTTATCCCATGTACAAACGCGGAAAAATTATGAGAAAAAATAAGCAGTCCATAATACGAAGCTGTAAAAATAATCAATCCATCTTGGTAATCAAGTTCTCGTCCCAAATAAATTCTCATAAATGGTTTAAAAACCCAAATTGCTATACAAATCCCCACTAAAACCAAGCAGTAAAAAGTAAGTGCTTTTCGAAGAATTTTCTTAATATATTTAATATCTTTATTAGTATAAGCTGTAGTATATGCCGTCCACAAAGGACTTGTAGCCGCAACAAATAACGCATTAATTATAGAAAAATACTTATGGCAAAAGCTATATGGAGTGACATCTGCTGCTCCAAAAAATTTCATGATTACCAAATTATCAGTCGCATTCAAAATTAATGCACTAATCTGCATCACAAATATTTGTATCCCAAATCCCAATATACCTTTTGAATACTTGAAATCTGTCTGTCTTATATCTGGTGACAAAAAACGGAACTTTTTTCTTATATATATATAAGCAATATAGTTTTTAACTATTTGCCCAACACCTTCAGCAATGACTACATAAAGTATTAATTGAATTCCATACATTTTATAAATAGCAAGCGCTAAAATCAATACTATTTTAGAAAGAATTCCAAAGGCATTTGCTAAAGCCGTTTTTTGTACTGCATAAAGAACATTAAAAGAAAGTGAAATAACAAAATTTATGCAAGCAATTAACACAGCAATTATAAGAATTTGATTAAGTTCCTCATCTGGAATTGAAGCATTTAATAATGTTTCACTGTCAATAAGAGCCATTGCGATAACAACAATCAAAAATATAATTATTGAAATTATTGATACTAATACATACGCTGTACTAACCGTTTTTGTTGCCTTTTTATTGTCTTCTTTTGTAGCATACTCTGTTACCTTATTTCTCATTCCATTACCAACGCCAAAATCAAAATAATATATCCATGATATCAATGAAAATACAGAAGCATAGATACCGTACTTTACATCTCCCAGACATCCTAATAATAATGGCCCAGATATAAATGACAGGAAGTATTCAACTATCTTTACACCTACAGAAACAATAGAATTTTTTATAATAATTTTATCTTCATACTTTTCATCCATAACATGTCACTTTGTTTATTTCCTATATAGTCAAAATTCTATTCGATTTTTTCTTAATTGGAATATATTCCATACAAACCAGAGAAAACATCAGAAGCATTAATGCTCCTCCAGCGCTTAAGAATTCTCCTTGTAATCCATAGATAAACAAGAAAATCATAGGAATATAATTTATTTTTTCCTTTTGCCCCGAATAATGATCTATCATTGCTTTTATTAAAAGTATTACAAGAATTATTCCAATGATTCCCCAAACCACCAATATCTCTTGAATATTATTATGTGATGGTTTATAGACAATAACATCATCCCTATAGGTTGCTAATCCTGGATAAGATTCCCAAAGATTTCCATATAACTTAGTTATTTGTGAGTTATAATTAAAAAGACCTATACCAAATAACATATACTTAACACTACTAAAAAGATGCATTGTATAAAACATAAATATTGCACTTCTGCCTGTTGTGATATCATTTGCCTGGAATCTTTGAATTACTGCTTGAATAATCGTTTTAAATAGTGTCCCGCTTAATAACACAGCTATTCCTAGAATCATAATAACACGAAAAAACTTTTTAGAAGAAACAGATTTTGGTTTCTCCGTAAAAAAAACAAAAAGAATATAAATTACTATAACACCAAGAATAGCAGACTTTGATTGCGACAATAGAATAAAAATAAATAGTAATAAAGATACTATATAATCACTAGTATATTCTCTTTTTTTATGCCTAATCAATACGAGTCCACAAATTGCGAATGCGCACATAAATCCCATTGTATTCGGATCAATCAAAGACTGAAAATCAGAAATATCTATTCCTATTTTTCCCAAACGATTCATGGAAGTCAAAGAAAATCCCAGTACAAGTATACTTGCAATTAGATTTAAGAAACATGAAAATAGCGTGCAATATGAAAATGTACGAATCGGTAATCCGTCAGAGTAATCCAATGGTTCACTAAGCATAATTACTGTTAATGCGATTAATTCACTAAACTCCTGCAGAAATCCATATACAGTAAGACCAGACATACTAATGTGGGCTAACTCCCAAACCATCATCAATAACAACGGAATTACAAGTCTTATATTTAACTTCTTAATTCCTTTCTTTGCAATAAATACAATTATTGCTATTAGAAGTCCATACCTATACTGAAAACTGCCGCTAAAAGCAATTAAGGAACACATAAAAGACACAATCTCAACAGGGGTTGACAAAACACAAAGCACTACTGAATATATTAAATATATATATATTGGAAGATTGAATCCTAATACCACTCGAATTAAAGATATCATCCAAAATCCTGTCATTAATACTGCAAACCTTGGATGTCCAAGTTTAAGAGATAATCTATTCGAATCTCGTATCATTTTCCCATACCTTACTCATAGAATCACCTTACACATTAAACTGACTTATAAGAAAATCAATATTATCTGCTGTTACTTCTGTATAAAACAGATCAGAATGATCACCAATCATTTCTTTGCTGATAGATTTAAAACTAAACTGTTGAAGCTTTGTAATAATACTTTTATCAAACCTATATTTTATGACCTTAGCCGGAACTCCTCCTGCTATCGCATATGGCGGGATATCTGAGGCAACTACTGCTCCTGCTGCAATAACTGCTCCTTGCCTAATATGAACACCAGACAAAACAGTAACATTAGCACCAATCCATACATCATCTTCCAAAATTATATCTCCTTTACACGTTGCCTCATAATCTTCTCCCAACACTTTTACTTTAAAAGGAAATGTAGAAATTCGATCCAACGGATGATCAGCTTTCAAAACAAAGAGCACATTTGGTCCAATAGAACAAAAGTCACCGATTTTCACCTGATATCCCTCTCCAAACGTTAATATCTTTATTCCACCATATGAATATCTCCCTATCAAAACTGAGGATATCGGAAACAAATCTAAAGGATAGGTAGAATTATTTTTATTAATCTTTCTCCATTTTCTTTTGAAAATTAAAAGTTTAATCATTCTAATTAATCTCTTCATCTACATTCCTCATTGATCCATTGGAAATTCTCCATTTTCTATAAGTGCCTTTCTTATGGCTTCTAAATTTCCATATCCATTAAGCTCATCCGGCTCTAAATAACCACCTTCCGCCCATTCATTCCATGCAAACACAAAAATTAGATCGGTTGGATATTTCGTTTTAACTAATTTAATAAGTTCACTGAAAAATTGATAAAATTTTTCTGTAGTTCTACCTACAAAAAGTTTACCTTTATTCCCCCATCGTGGTGTATTATCCCAATCAACAGGCGCACATGGAATACATCGCGGAAATTTTTTAGTTCCTTCAAACACTGTAGCCCAAACGTCATCATAAGATTCTTTTCTAACACCTTTCGATGTATCCATTTTTCTTTTCAACGAAAAACTGCTAAGTCTAAAATTTTTTTCTATTATTAATTTTAGTCTTCTTAACAATTTATGGGATGTTGCCGATTTATCTAACATCATCCATGATGTAGTTGGCTGAAACTCAATGCAGTAATCGAACATTGATACATCTTCATTCGGATAGTTAAAAAGAACTCCTGTATGCTGAAATGCGTAACAAATACCCGGGAGACCATATTGTATAGCTAATTCATTCCAATAGTCCATCATTTTAGCCCTTGCTGAAATCAATTCCGGACGATAGATGATAAATAATGGCTTTCCATCCTGCTTAATATATCTACTATCTTTAAAAAACGGAAGCAGGTATTCAAAATGCTCTTTCCATTCTTTTCTCCCACCATATTTTTGCTCGATGAGAACACGGTCATTTTCATTAACCCATTTATCGGTCCAATGTTCATTAGCCCAGCTTATGCAAAAAGGAAAATCAATATCTTTCGTCTGTAGATAATTGTCTACTGGTTTTTCCAATAATTTTTTCCCGTTAAACCAGTAATGATAAAAACAAAATCCATAAATTCCATATTTTTTTGCCAAACTTACTTGCCACCGCATTACATTTACATCAGATAAATCATAATAATTTTTATTTAATGGAACACGGGGTTGTTGATGTCCTTCAAATAACGGTTTTGCTTTTTTTACATTTACCCATTCAGTAAACCCATGTCCCCACCACTCATTATTTTCCGGGATTTCATGGAATTGCGGCAAATACAAAGCTATTGTTTTGATCATTGGAACCTCCTCCATATTACTTTATTTCTTTAAGTATACTAATCGTTCGCTTAATTCCACTATATATATCATATTTGGGTTTCCAACCGAGTTTTTGAAGCTTATTCCCATCTAATCTGGATTTTGTCGCTGTACTATAGCCAGCAGATTCGATAAAATTGGGATCTTCAAAAGTAACTTCTTTTCCATTTATATCAGCAATAATGGATGCAAGATCTTTAAGCATAATATCGCTACATTCTTCCGCAATGTTATATGCCTCACCATTTTCTCCACACAACAATATCCATAATAATCCTGACACAGAATCTGCAACATATTGATAACTATAGTACTGCGTTCCCGCTGATTTCAGAATAATATTTTCATCTAAGACACCTTTTTTAATGAACTGACTAATTGCTTTTGTATCAGACATCAACATTGTCGGACCATAAGAACGTGTAAAGCGCGGGATTACAACATCAAGCCCTTTTTGTGCTTTGTAAGCCTGACACAGAGCTTCACCACATCTTTTACTTTCCGGGTATCCGGCTCTCATAGTGTTGGAATTGATATATCCACAATATTCTTCATTAAAAAACTCAACATCACCACGATTTTCTCCATATATTTCATTAGAAGATGCAAAAGCAAAGCGTTTAGTATTATGGTCAGTTGCGAAATCCAACATATTTTGGACGCCAATGATATTGGTAGTTATAGTACCAATAGGATCCGTCGAATACTGTATTGGATGAGTATTAGATGCAAGATGTAGTACATAATCTACGGTGCCTATATCATTCTGAATCAATGGAATACTAACATCATATGGGATAAAAATAAGTTTCTGATTATATGCATACTTCGAGAATCTTTTTTTTACCTTCATTTCGTTTCGTCCAAGAACATAAACTGTACAATTAAAATTCTCTGTACTGTTTTTCTCCAGAATAACATCCGTAAAAAAACTACCGATAAGTCCAGTTCCTCCAGAGAGCATGATGCTTTTATTCTTTAGTTTCTGCCATGGTAGATCAAGTCCTGCAACATAGCAAATATCTTCTAAATAAAGATCGTTGTCGTATAAGTTCATTGAATACTCCTTACTTTAACCAATTATCTTTATCTGATTTCAAAAAAGCTTTGAACATTTCTAAATCATCCTTTGTGGTCAATTTGATATTTTTATCTGAACCCGCTGCGAAATAAAGTCTTACTCCGAGTTCGACCATCATCGTATTGGTGTAATGAGATCCATAAATGCCAATCTCCCTCTCATATGCCTCGTGATACTTGGAATCGAGTAAATCAAATCTATATGCTTGCGGAGTCGAAACACGCCGAAGTAATTCCCTTGGAATGAATTTGGTTGTACTAATCTCATCATCAACTACAAAAATCTGTTCATTATAAGGGAGAGATGTTACAGCATTTCCATATTGCTGAACTTTAATAATCACATCCGTAAGCACTGTTTCATCAACTAACGGTCTTATTCCATCGTGAATAATGATAATGTCCTCATCCGAAGCTTTTCCTTCTAGATTATATACACCATTTCTAATAGATTCTTGACCGGTTTTTCCTCCAGAAACAACCCATCTTAATTTAGTAATATTAAATTGTTTTGCATATGCCCAAAGAACATCATGCCATCCATCAATACATACCACTTCAATTGCATCAATCTGCGGATGTTTCTGGAATCCTTCTAAGGTATAAAGAAGCACCGGTTTATCATATACATTGATGAATTGTTTGGGAATATCTTGTCCCATCCTTGCGCCAGAACCACCAGCTATAATAATCGCGATTGTCATAGTAAATTACTCCATCATGCTTCCTATACTATATAGCAAAATAACTATATTGATAACAAAATAACCTATAGTAAATTCGGTACATAAGTGAAAAACAATTGCAATAAACATTATAACCTCTTGCAATCCAGCAGGATCACATATATTTAGCATAATTATTTTTGCAATGCTATATTGACTTTTGTCCTTCAAAAATTCAATTTTTGAATTTCCTTTTTCATTAGCAATCTTTCGATGCATAAGTAATCTTGGTATCAAAGCTGCCGACGTTCCAATTCCAGCTAATACTATTGGTACTAAACGCGAAAAAAACACATGCCCTTCTGAATCCATAAATGCAGCATTTCCCATAGACAAAAGAATTAAACTCAATGCTATATATCCACCCAATGTATCCAAAAGGTCTCCATTTGCTGATTTAAGATCTTTATATCTAGCTATGTTGCCATCTATCCCATCACCCATATTCCACAAAAAGAACATCAAAAGACCTAACAACCTTAACTCTACATCGTCACCAAACGACAAAATAAAATACCCTGCAATTGCAAGTAATATCGAAATTATTGTCACCATATTCGGCGAAATATTCGTATATAAAAAAGGAACTGTTAATACATAGGAAATAGGCCTACCTACATAAAATCCAAAAAAGCTATTCTTTGCCTCAGCTCTTTTATCCGGAGACATAGTTTTTTCTTCAATTTGCTTTGGTGATATCATGCTGTACTCCCCTCATTATTAGTAAATCACTTTATCATTTATAAACTTTCGAACACAGACAATAACTGTTTCTCTACTGATAAAATATCAAATTGTTTTACCCGATCAATATTAGAATAACCCATATTTTTTCTTAATTTTTTATTATTGGCTAATTTTATAATAGCTTCTTTATATTCAGACAACTCATCCACTCCCACAAGAATTCCACCGACATCATTCTGTATCAAGTCCACATTGCCTCTTATTCTTGATGCTATTACTGGTAGGCCACACGCCATGGCTTCCATGAGGGCAACTGAGAGTCCTTCTTGATATGATGGTATAACAAATATATCTGCTGCATTACATAGTTCATTAACATCAGTTCGATATCCCAACAAATGAACATTATTCAACCCAAGCTGTATTATTAAATCTCGATAATAATCTTCCAATTCCCCATCTCCGGCTATAACATAATGAATATCTGGTCTTTTTATTTCTTCTATAGCACGAATCATCGTTTCGTGATTCTTTCTTTTGATTAATTCTCCTACTGACAATAAAACTGTTTCTTCTTTGTTAATATTCAATTCTTGAAATAAATAATCCGATTTAGGTTTATGTACAAATCTTGAAGTGTCAACTCCAATACCATTAAGTAGACATTTTTCCTTGGTATAAAATTTCTTAGCTACATCGTAATCTTCCTTATTTATTGTGATTAGTACATCTGTATATCTAGCCAAAAATTTTTCTATATAGTAATATATTACTGCAGATTTTGGTGCTCCCTTATAAAAATGAAATCCATGTGCCATATAAACGACAGTAGCTTTATATAAATGACCAACAATCCTCCCCATGGCACCACCAACAGGCTCATGGCAAAAAACAATATCATATTTATTTCTTTTCATTAAGCAACATAATTGCATAAATGCTCTAACATTTCTCATTGAATACGGACTACGTGCAAAATCTACTTGATGCATAGATAGTCCATATAATTCCTGTAATTTTTTATAGAAATAACCCGTGATAGAACATGCACATTCGACGTCATACCCATTATCTGTAAGATTTTTAATATGTGGTACAAGAAAATTCCATATCATCGAATCTGTTGTACAAACTATCAATACTCTGCTCATCGACAAGTAGCTCCCTAATATGCTCTATTTTTAATCTTTTCTTAACACAGCCAATACAGTTCGAAACATAATTCCCATCTCAGCTACAAAACCAAATTCTTTTATACTCTCCAAATTCCACTTCATCTTAGCTGGCAATATTTGATTTAGATACACATCATCAACATCTGATGCTACATCCAATAGTTTATCTTCATCTTTATATCTAATGCTCGCTTCGCTTGTAATTCCAGCCGCCATTAGTAGAGTGGCATTATATACAGTTTTATACTGTTTCACATATTTCACACTCTCTGGTCGCGTACCAACAAAACTCATATCACCGCAAAGTACATCAAAAATCTGAGGTATTTCATCCAGTCTTAATCTTCTTATCTTTGCACCAATTTTCGTAATCCTATTGTCATTATTAACAGTTACATTGGTACCAATCTCATCAGCATTACTCACCATCGTACGGAACTTATGAATGCGAAAATGCCGTCCATAACTAGTCACACGTTCCTGCCTATAAAATACTGGACCTTTGGAATCTAGCTTAATCATAACTGCTATTATTGCCATTGGAATAGCAAAGATAATAATAAGAAGAATACTGGCCACAAGATCAAACACACGTTTAATTATCAATTGAACACGTTTTTTGTTCAAAATCTCCCAATATGGTTTTATCTCTTGGACGCGCATAAAATCAGGAAGCTCATTCCATTGCTTTAACATTTTATTTTCTCACCATTTCTATTGCTGTGCACAATATGTCACACACATATTCCACGTCCTCATCCGTCATCAACGTATGCAATGGAAGTGTAATTAAATTATGATAATAATTATAGGTATTTGGAAAATCTTCTATCTTCCACCCCATTGCTTTATATGCCGTCATCAACGGAAGCGGCTTATAGTGAACATTAGTTGCCACTCCTTGTTCAGCCATTATTTCAATAATTTTATTTCTGTCCTTTTCTGTTGCTCCTGGAATACGAATCAAGTAGAGGTGATTAGAACTATCCATACCATCAACATGATGATGAAGATGGTAAATCCCTAGCTTATCACAAACATTATCATACTTCTTTATGATTTGAACTCTTCTATCAAGTAATTCCTGATATCTATCAAGCTGCTTCAAACCAATTGCAGCAGCAATATCAGTCATATTACACTTGTACCATGTTCCAATAATATCATATTCCCATGCACCGATTTTTGTCTTCTTCAATGCGTCCTTATTCTGTCCATGTAGACACAATAACTGATACATTTCATAAATTTCAGCATTATCTATACCAGGTACAGAAACCCAAGTTGAAGCCCCTCCTTCTGCCGTAGTAAAATTTTTCACTGCATGAAAACTAAAACTTGTCAAATCTGCTATTGCACCACAATAGCGTTTTTTCCTCTCAACCACCCCAGCTCCAGTATGGGAAACAATACGAGACGCACCAAGACTGTGAGCACAATCTGCCACAACAAATACTCGACCAACTGATTTCTGAATACGGGAAGATAAATCACCCTGAGATATTCCATCCGATTTAAGAGGTGTAAAGAGGTTTTTCTTCCTCTCCACGATCTCAAACACACGATCATAATTACATACAATACCTCCAAGATCGACAGTGATCACAGCTTTTGTTTTTTCTGTAATGGCCGACTCAAGCGCTTGATAATCCATCTCTGGCATGTGCGTAATAGGATCACCATCCTTCTGAATATCCACAAATACAATTTTTGCACCACAGTGTATTGCTGCAGATGCAGAAGCTGTGTATGTATAGGCCGGAACTATGACCTCATCTCCTGGTCCTATGCCAAGAATACGAAGATTTAATTCTTCTGCCGCTGTCGCAGAATTAAGACACACAACTCTTTGAGCATATTGGGAAACTGCCTTTTTACTACTACAATCAACGTCCGTTCTTCCAGTCTCAATATATGCAGCCAAACGTCTTTCCAGCATCTTCGTACGTACACCAGTAGTTATCCATCCAGATCGAAGAGTTTCTGCAACTTCAGCAATTTCAAGTTCACTAATATCAGGTGGGCTAAAGCTAACGGTTCTTTTTTCCATTTTAACTAATTCCTCTTTAATTGATATAGTTTAAAATTTTCCACAGTATTTAACACACAATAACTCCCAAAACATTTACCTCTCTACTATCCGCCAATTCCTTCTCCTGCCTGATCAACCTTTCACAGGACTCTCCTCTCTTCTCAATAAAAAGCACCCCTTCATAATATTCCAATTTCTTTAACGCCGTCGCATGGAATACAATCTGCCTATAGGGTGAAAACGTAACCTCCCCTACCTCTTCCGCCAGTTCCTCACATATCTCCATCACATCATCCCCTGCAATCGTTCCTGCTAGCATAACCCTCTTTATCTTTTTCTCCGAATTTTTATGAATCACCGCCTGAACATTCACAGCCGCGATCTTTATCTGCTCTTTTCTCGGAATCTTCGCACAAGGCCCTTCTTCCAACCGGCGGATCCAGCGGTCTACGAATCCAAATACCTTCTTCTTTGTCTCACTCTTCCGGACAACTCCCAACACCGGCATACCGAATTTTTCCTGAAATCTACTCTCACTCTGCAATTTTCCACTCGTTACATAACGCATACAGAAGATTATACAAACCAGGCATGCACCGCCGATCATTCCAACCACAGCAAAAGAAACAGCCGAAGACACCGGATCCTCAAGCACGATCGGTTCACTCTCAACTTCTTCCCCGGCCTCCCCCTCCGTCTGTTCCGTCACCGGCTGCCTTGACCGCCGTAACAATTCTTCTTCCTTTGCCTGATTATCCGTAATTGTCCCCTGATATTTATAAGCTCCCGCAGCAATTGCAAAAAGCACCATACATATCACGATCCATCTCCACCGTTTCAGACAATAGAACATCAGATCTATCAGATTAATTTCATAGACTTCCTGACTTCCTTCCATCAATAAAAAATCTCCCTTCTATGATGCAATCCGGTTCACCCGTCTTATTTTCCCTATCAATATGTTTGACACTTCCGGGAATCTATCCTTTTCCCCACCATCTCTATCCCAAGATGAACCACCGTTTTCCTATTCATGAAATCAACCTCCACCTTCGCGATCCTGCGATGCAGATCTATCTTCTTGACGCATCCTTCCATATATTTCAACGGTCCCGACAAGATCGTAACCATATCATCTTCCGAAACCGATACCCGTGAAAGCTGCACTTCCATATTCTGCCCCGGCGATTCGATCATCCGCTCCAGCCACCTGACTTCATGCTCCGGAAGTGGGATAAACTGTTCCCGGTCTTTTCCTAACATCCTTGTAAATGCCGGTACATTCTGAAGTTCCCGATACAATTCCTGAATACAGTCGCTCGTTATGAACACATATCCTGGAAGTAATTTCTCATGAATCTCTTTCCATTCTCCCCCGAACTTCTTCTTCATCCGCCGCATTGGATGGAAACAGGAATCATATAACCCATTTTCCACGACTACCCTGACCTGTTCTTCCACCCTGTCTTCTGTTCCTGCAGCTACCTGTAACACATAATACAATATAATCCTCCCCTTATTCGGCATCCTGTTATGACAATATAATAGCGAAGCCCCTCCCCATGGATTACCCTTTTGGGCCTCCCGTGATACATGCCCCTGCCGGGGCGGACGGACTTCGTCCGATAAGGCAGGCTTCGCCATCCATGCCCTCAGATATTCTTCTGCTGCCACAGTACCTTTGTCTGCCTCACTGCAGATTATCAATCAATCTGCAGATACTTTCAGACGCCGAATATGTCATACTCCCGGATATCCAAGTGCCCCTGCTGCAAGGATACCCAAATAGTAATCCTGATCATTTATCTCTTATATCTTCTCCACAATCTCCAGCCCTACCTGCATCTTCTGCTTCTCGCCGAAGATCGGCATTTCCAGTAAAGCCTTCCTCTTATGCCTGTCTATCTTCCTGATATACTTCTCTTTTCCAACAAGCGGACCCGAATACACCCTGACCTTCGACTGCTCAATAATTCCTTCCGAGAATTCCACCGTCTGCCTGCATCCGCCAAGCATCCGCAGAAAATCTACTTCTCTCTCGTCAAGCAGAACGAACCCGCCGTTCATTTCCAGAAGCCCTATAACGCTTTTTATCCGCCATAGCTCCCGATCCAGCACCTTGCTATCAACTCCGCCCGACACCAAGAACACATATCCAGGAAACAGCACCTTTTCCTGTACGATCCAGTCTCCATAGAGATGTCTTTTCTCTTCATAATGAAAAACATAGCAATCCTTAAGCACCTCCGAAGAGATCTGTTCCAGGCAACGCTGTCTGACACGCTCCTCAGCGCCAATCCGCACCCGCGCAGCGCACCATATCTCGCCGGACTTCCGTCCGCCCGCCCCGCTTGGAGCCTGCCTCACCGGATGTTTGAATGAACATAAATCCTCTTCCATCCCTACACCGCTTCCCTATACTCTCCACAGCCAACCCCGTTCAAATCATCCTGCTTCCCACTATCATCCTTCTGCCATTGGCTCTTTTGGTTCTGATTCTCCAGACTCCAATCATCCTTGTATCGTTCCAGCTTTAATCCAATAGCCTCAAGCCTCCGCACCTGCTCATCACTCAGCATTTTCCCTTTGCGCTTCCCGGCATACACCTGCTTCTGTTCATTGACCCACTTCGCAAGCCATATCCCATCCGCCCGGTACTTCGAAGGAATATTCAAGTTCCCATGCTCTTCATAATAAGCCTTCGCAAACCCATATCTCACTTCCCATGGATCCGGCTTCACCCAGACCATTCTAAGCGCATCTAACTGCTCCTGCCGTTCTGCCGAATGCTTCGCTTTCCCTTTCTCCCGCCTGTCCACGATCCAGTGTCCTAATTTATACCCGGACGGACTTACATAAGATACCGGCACATTGAGATTCCCATACGCCTCATAATAAGCCTTCGCCTCCGTATAGCCCTTGTCCCACTGCTGCTCCGGCTTCGTCTTCCAGGCCATCCCGATCTCATCCAACCGGGCGATCTGCTCCTGCGTAAGCTTCGCTCCGCTGGTCTTCCCTTTCCGCAGTAACCGCTGCCTCCGGATCCACCCGCCGATCTTCAATCCTTTGGGTGAAATGTATGCATTAGGAATATCCAGATCTCCATGCTCCCGGTAATACTGCAGGCATTCCATGAAGTTCTCTTCCCACAGATAATCCGGCACATCCCAGATCATCCCGATCTCGTTAAGTGCCTTCATCCGTTCCTCTGTCAAATATCCTTTTTGGATTCCGCTCTTCCGGTAAGTCCGAAGCTGACAGATCCATGCACCAAGCCGGATCCCCGAATCCGTCACATCATTTACACTGGTATTCAGGTTCCCATGCTCTTCATAATACTTTCTCGCCTCTGCGAAATACCGCTCCCAGGAAAGATCCCGGTAGCTTCCCCAGACCATCCCGATCCGGTCAAGCTTCTGGATCCGGTCTGCCGAAAGCACACCATACTTCTCCCCGGCACGGACCTTCCTCTGCGTCAGCAGCCACCGGCCAAGTCCATATCCTTCCTCCGTCTGATACCGCACCGGCACCTCCAGATTCCCATGCTCCTGATAATACTGCTTCGCATACGCATACATCAAATCCCAGGAAGCTGTCAGCGTTTCCTCCAACTTTTCAAAAAGAGCAATACAGTCCTGCACCTCATCTATCACCTTGAAATGCTCATTGACGATCTCATCCTCCCGGTTGAGGAAATGATAATAAGACGCGGCAACCTGCATCTCTTCCTCGATCGTCCCGATACTGTACAGATTCTCTATATTCAGCACGATATCGAAGATGACCGCGTCCTTCTTCCCGCCCGCCGACAGCGCCCGCCCGATCTGCTGTTTGTAAATGATCGGCGACACCGTAGGGCGAAGCAGAACCACTCCGTCCACATCCTCCACATGAACTCCTTCATTTAACATATCGATGCAATACAATAGTTTCAGATGATCACTCTCATCCACTTTAAAATCTGCGAACACCTGACTCGTCGCCGGATCGTCGGAATAAGCCTTAAATATATGAGGATTCTGATCCACCCTCCCGAACCATTCTGGCGCCTTCCCGATCATTTCCGTCATATGCTCATAATTCGCACAGAAGACGATATATTTCCCCTCGCAATTCTTCATATGTTTACGGAAGATCTCATCCAGCCCGTCTGCCTGCTCCAGCGCATGACGAAGAGCTTCTAACTGTTTCTCTCCCTCATCCCGGATGACCCTGCTCTTTGCCATCCGCACCCGTTTCTCATATTTTGCCAGATCCTTCTGATAAGAGAATACGGACAGCACATACTTGGGCGGACTTAAGATCCCCCGCACGATTGCCTCTCCAAGGGTCATCTCCGAAGCCACATTTCCATCGAATAGCTCGTCTGACATATCCCGCTGGTTATCCAGGTAGCGGATCGCCGTTGCCGAAAGCCCCAGCACCCTGGCCTTTGGGTACATGGATAACAATTTCTGCACTCCCTGCCCCCACATGGCCGCGCCGCAGCGGTGGAATTCATCCAATATAATGTAGTCGGGATGAATCTTCCCTAATTCCGTCTCCGACATTGACATCAACTTTGCATAGGTGTAAAATCTGACATTTTCAAGCACATCCTTGAAACTATTCCCATTATTTGTTTCTGTCGCCACCCGCGCATTATGGGCATTACGGATTTTACTTCTCCCTGTGCCGCCAGATAACATCCCATTCTTCTCTAAGCTTGCCGTCAGATTCTCTACCTGAGTCCGGAAGATGTATTCTGACGGCGACAGCCAGCATATGGTCTGATCCGGGTAATCTTCACACAGCTTGAACCCAATAAAGGATTTTCCCGTACCCGTAGGATGCACAATTGCCGCTTTGCCCGTTGTCTTAAGCATATCCAGAGCCGCCTGATACGCTGTCTGATTATGTTCAAATAATTCAATTTTCATATTTGCGGCTCCTTTCCTAATTATAAATAGTGTCTGACGGCTATGATGTCCATACGACAAGCTGCAGCCCCGTCAGAATCCATAAATTCCCCGTCAAAATGTAATGAAGTATGTTACTTCATTACATTTTTTTTGACATAAAAAGTTTTACGCTGTTCTAAATGCGCTTGACCAGAATTCTGACGGCGTTCAAATACATTTCTATGTATAAAAAATATGTATCAGGGGTTCTATTCGATTGATTTTTGGTGAAATATCAGATTTACTAGAATTTGACTAGAATTTTGACGGCGATAGATTGTATTTCTCTTGTATTTTCCAGATTTTATATATTTTTTTAGATGAATTTTACAGAAATACCATCAGAAATCCGGCTCACAGCCGCCCAAAATGTTGACAAAACCATTTTTGCATGGTAATATAACGTAGATGAACGAAGAAATGACAACTTTTTATGTCAAAAAAAATGTAATGAAGTAACATAATTCATTACATTTTTTCTATAATTCCTGTATTTACGGCTTTTTGATCTTCACTCAAAGACATTTTCCGTCTTATCAACAAAAAAACCGATATCTTTTTAGGAATATCGGTTTTGGCCTTGAATATAGACTTTACATTGCTATTATAGCCTTTTTACTCTTCTTCCTCCCTCACCTGCGGAATCAGCGAAGCCGCCAGCTTCCCTCTCCCTCTCTGCTTCAGATACAGTACCCCCACGACAGAGAACACCACCGCTCCGATAAAGTTCACCATCAGGTCCTTCATCGTATCCACGATCCCCACATCCAGATAACCGCCGAGATTCCACTCCTGCCCGTTGACCACCAGGGATTCAACGGCCACCTTCACCGGCACATTCGCGCCGTCCGGATTCAGCTTGACCGAACTGATCGCAGGCAGGATCCAATCCTTCTGCATATCTGTCTGGAAGAACCAGTCCATCCCGAATTCGAAGAACTCCCACAGCACCCCTACCGTCATGGAGAAGCAGAATGCCACAAACGCCACAAAATACGGCGACATCTTAATTGAAAACCGTTCGCTCCGGTTAAATATATCGATCATGGCAAATCCGATCGCCGCCATCAAGAATCCGTTGGTCGTATGTAACATGGTATCCCAGATGGATATCTTCACATAGAACGCATGGATCTCGCCTAAGATCTCCGCGGAAAATATGAAGATCAGGATCACCGCCTGCAATCCTGCAGGAATACTCACCCCAAGCTTCTTCTCGATAAGCTTCGGCACCATAAATAAGATCAGCGTCAGTACCCCCAGGAACATATTGTGATAGTTCCCCAGGAAAAATTGACGCACGATCGATGCCGTCACCAATATCATCAACACTAATTCTACTTTCGTTCTCTTCTTTGCTACTCCCATATCCTTTCCTCCGTATCGCCTCTTAAATATACAGATTGAACGCAGCGTTCTGCAGTCCAAACTTTCTCAATTATTATAAAGTTTTTACTGCATAGAATCCGTTTTTTGTGGCAAACGGTACTTTTTAGGGGCAAACTCAACGAAAACATCGATTCAATATCTCCGCCGCTTCCCTGATCTGCTCCTCTGTAAGATTCGCATAACCAAGCAGAATGGTCGCTTCCGTTTCCTCTCTCTTCCCGATCCAGTAATCCGACATCCCATACACCCGGATATCCTCCGCCTTAGCTCTTTGGATCAGCTCTTCCTCCGTCATCCCATTGCGAAATGTCAGCAGCAGATGGACTCCCGCGTGCTCCCCGGATATGGTCAGGATGTCCGACATACTCTTAAGCCCTTCGATCAGCACATCGTGCCGGCTCTTATACAGCGCTCTCGTCTTGTTGAGATGCCGTTCATAATACCCCTCTTCGATAAACCTCTGCACGATCATCTGGTCCACCTTGGAGACGGTAGAGTGTACGAAATCATTCCTTCTCTCGTATTCCTCCAGAAGCGGTCCCGGCAGCACTATATAGCTTAAGCGGATCGCCGGGGCGATCGATTTGGAAAATGTACCCAGATAGATCACCTTCTCATGGGCATCATACCCCTTAAGCGCGGGAATCGGCTTCCCTTTATAGCGGTACTCGCTGTCATAATCATCCTCCACGATATACCGCCCTTCCTCCTTCGCCGCCCACCGAAGCAGCTCCATTCTCCGGTTGATGGGCATCACGATCCCGGTGGGATACTGGTGAGACGGGGTCACGTATGCAATATCCGCCCCCGTCTCCTCCAACTCCGACACCTTCATTCCATTCCTGTCAAGGGACACCGGCACCGTCTCGTAATCCAGCGCATTTGCCATGCGATACGCCTGCTTATACGCCGGATTCTCGAATGCGATCCGGTGCTCCCGCCCTAATACCATACTCAGGAGCATCAGGATATAATCGCTCCCTGCACCGACAATTATCTGCTCCGGGGAACAGTTCACCCCCCTGGCCTGATGGAGATAGCTGCAGATCGCATTACGGAATCCATACTCGCCCTTGGAATCACCGGAACGGAACAGCTCTGTCCTGTCATCGACCAGGATGTCTTTGGACAGCTTCCTCCAGGCATTGTAGGGGAAGCTTCGAAGATCGACTCCATTGGGTGAGAAATCATACCGGTACTTCTTCTCTTCCCGCTTAACGGCAGAAGCCTGCTTGCGCTCCCTCACCAGATGGTACAATTCCTCCGTCTGCGCTACGAAGAACCCCTTATACGGCTCCGACTCAATGTAACCTTCCGACAGAAGCTGCTCATAGGCAAGCTCCACCGTACTCCTGCTGACTTCCAGATGCTTCGACAATGCCCGTGTGGACGGCAGCTTCTCACCATAAGCGATCCGTCCTTGTTGGATATCCGTCTTAATATAGCTGTAAATCTGTTCATAGAGAGGCAGCCTGGAACGGCTCTTAAGACTCATCGTCAACTCATTCACCGCAATTCTCCTCCACGAAAAAGGCTGCCGCAGAATGAAATGGAACATATCTGATCTGCGGCAGCCACATCAAACTTCTACTTCGGCAGCTTGAAAGAACTCTTAAGCGACACGATTCGGTTGAATACCAGCGCCTCCGGCACAGAATCCTTAGAATCAATGCAGAAATACCCATTCCGCACAAACTGGAAGCTGTCATGACCCTTCGCATCCGCAAAGCTGTCCTCCACGTAGCAATCCTTACGGACGGTCAGAGAATTCGGATTCAGGTTCAGGGACCCGTCTTCCTTATTATAGACGCCCTTCTCCTCGTCCACCAGATTCTCATACAGCCGCACCTCTGCCTGCTTCGCGTAAGGCGCCGCCACCCAATGGATCGTTCCCTTGACCTTCCGTCCGGTGAAGCCTGTCCCGCACTTCGTCTCCGGGTCATAGGTTGCATGTACCACCGTCACATTGCCGTTCTCATCCGTCTCATAGCTTACACATTTGACGAAGTAAGCGTGCATCAGGCGCACTTCGTTGCCCGGGAACAGACGGAAATACTTCTTCGGCGGCTCGATCATGAAATCCTCCCGCTCAATGTACAATTCCCGGCCAAACGGAATCTTACGCATTCCAAGCTCCGGATTCTCCAGATTATTCTCCACCTCCAGATACTCTGTCGCGCCTTCCGGATAATTGTCGATCACCAGCCTGATCGGGTCTAAGACCGCCATCATGCGGGGACGCTTTAACTTCAGATCCTCTCTGATGCAATACTCAAGCATGGCATAATCCACGGAACTCTGGCTCTTCGATACCCCGCACATCTCGATAAACATCTGCAGAGACTCCGGCGTGAAGCCTCTTCTTCTGAGCGCTGCGATAGAGACAAGCCTTGGGTCGTCCCATCCGTCCACGATACCGTCCGTTACCAGCTTCTTGATATATCTCTTTCCAGTCACCACATTGGTCAGATACAGCTTGGCGAACTCGATCTGACGCGGCGCCGGGTCGAATTCACATTCCTTCACCACCCAGTCGTAGAGCGGTCTGTGATCCTCGAATTCCAAGGTACAGATGGAATGAGTGATCTTCTCCACCGCATCCTCAATCGGATGTGCGAAATCATACATCGGGTAAACGCACCATCTGTCTCCCGTATTGTGGTGCGCCATATGCGCCACACGGTAGATCACCGGATCACGCATGTTGATGTTCGGAGATGCCATATCGATCTTGGCGCGCAATACCTTCTCTCCGTCCTTGTATTTCCCGTCCTTCATCTCTTCAAAGAGCCGAAGATTCTCCTCCACAGGACGGTCGCGGTACGGACTGTTCTTCCCTGGTTCCTTAAGCGTGCCCCGGTATTCACGGATCTCGTCGGCAGTCAGGTCACAGACGAACGCCTTCCCCTTCTTGATCAATTTGACCGCACACTCATACATCACTTCAAAATAATCCGATGCAAAATACAGGTGTTCCTTCCAGTCGGCGCCAAGCCACTTCACATCCTCCTTGATCGACTCTACAAATTCCATATCCTCCTTGGTCGGATTGGTGTCGTCGAACCTCAGATGGAAGGTTCCGTTATATTTCTTCGCCAGCCCGGAATTCAGAAGGATCGACTTGGCGTGTCCGATATGAAGATACCCGTTGGGCTCTGGCGGGAACCTGGTACACACCTCAGAATATACTCCTTCTGCAAGATCCTTATCTATCTCCTGTTCTATAAAATTCTTAGAAACAATCTCTTCTCCCATTATACTCCTGCTGCCCGCATCACTCCTGTCGGCAAACGAATCTGTCAGGCAGCCTCTCCTTTCCTAAATATATTAACCAGTGCCATTTTATCACAAATAATACCGTGAAACAAGGCAGTTTTAAGCTTCCGGGCGCTTTATCCTCAAAATGCCCGTCCGGTAAATACAGCCACAGACCGGGGACGCATGACAAATTCACCGTCAATGCGCACCTCGCTGCCTTCTTCATAGCAGTACCGGCCTTCCCAATCTCCATACGTGTTGACGCTTAGATGCCATGCAGCCATATTCTCAAGATGCGGCAGTGTAATCTTCACATCCTCCCAGTGGGTATTCACGGATACATACACTAAATCGTCCTTCCCTTTTTCCTTGTCATATCCCGCAAAACCGATAGAAAAAGTCCGTGCATCTCTGGGCACGTTCAACACATCTGCCAAAGCACTATGAGCATGGATCGGTCCCATTCCGCAGACTGCATCCGGTAGTTTCCGGCGGATGATCGGATGTTTCTTTCGATAATCAATCATGAATCTGAAGAATTCGAACAATTCCCGGTTCTTCTCAAGATATCCCCAATCAAGCCAGGACACCTCATTGTCCTGACAATAACAGTTATTGTTGCCATACTGCGTATTCCCGAATTCATCCCCGGCAAAAAACATGGGCGTCCCCCTGCTGCACATAAGCACGGCACATGCATTGCGGATCATACGGTAACGAAGCTTAAGCACCTCCGGGTTGTCTGTCTCTCCCTCCGCACCGCAGTTCCAACTCCTGTTGTCATCCGACCCGTCTTTGTTGTTCCATCCATTCTTCTCATTATGCTTTACATTGTAGGAATATAGGTCATACAAGGTAAATCCGTCATGACAGGTCAGGAAATTCACACAGGAATTATATCCTGCATAACTCTTCGAATCATCGGAAAATTCTTTGCCGTAGATATCTCCTGAACCGGCTATGCTCCACGCCGCATTCCAGGCTTCCCAATTCTCCCCTTTCAGAAACCCTCTGACCGAATCTCTGTATCTTCCGTTCCATTCCGCCCAACGCCTGCTTGCCGGGAAGCTGCCCACCTGGTACATACCGCCCGCATCCCACGCCTCGGCAATCAGTTTGACATTGCTTAATACCGGATCATAAGAGAGGCTTCGAAGAAGGGGCGGATTGTTCATCGGCGAACCGTCCTCATTTCTCCCCAGGATGCTCGCAAGATCGAACCGGAATCCATCCACCCGGTAGCTGACCGTCCAGTATCTTAAGCATTCCAGGATCAACAGTTTCACAATGGGATGATTGCAGTTCAGCGTATTCCCGCATCCGCTGAAATTATAATAATTGCCGTCCGGCGTCAGCATATAGTATACCTTGTTATCCAAGCCCTTAAAACAGAATGACGGTCCGTTCTCATTGCCTTCCGCCGTATGGTTGAAGACCACATCCAGGATCACCTCGATCCCATTGTCATGAAGCGCTTTGATCAGCTCTTTCAACTCTCTTCCTTCGTGATTGTATTCCTCCGTCGCCGCATAACTGGTGTTGGGCGCGAAGAACCCGACCGGATTATAACCCCAGTAATCCAGAAGCCTCTGTCCGTCCACCTCACGCACATCCCGCATCTCGTCGAATTCAAAGATCGGCATCAGTTCCACCGCATTGACCCCCAGCTCTTTCAAATACGGTATCTTCTCCATCAACCCTGCAAATGTCCCCCGGTGCTCCACGCCTGAGGACGGATGCCTGGTAAATCCCCTGACATGCAGTTCGTAGATGACCAGGTCGCACATCTCCCTGTTGGACTGCGGCATATCTCCCCAGTCGAACTTATCCTCTACCACTCTCGCATGGTAAGCGCCCACCTTCCGGTCGCCCCATCCGCGCCATCCCGCGATCGCCCTCGCGTAAGGATCCAGGATCACATTCTCCCGCTTGAACAGCAACCCCTTCTCCGGCTGATAAGGCCCGTCGATCCGGTATGCATACTCGAATTCATGGATATCCAGACCGAATACGATCATCGAGTACACATCCCCAATCTTGTACTCATCCGGAAACGGAAGCACTGCATACGGCTCCGCCTCTCCTCTGTGAAACAGGAGAAGCTCACAATAATTCCCATAATGTGTGTGAATTGTGAAATTCACCCCTCTTGGAAGCACTGTCACCCCATTGATATCGAACATTCCCGGCCGAACCGGGTATCCTGCGATCTCTCCCATTGGTTTAATGGCTATCGGATAATCCTTCGGCAGCTTGCTGCTGTATGCCTTCATACAGTTCCTCCTCTCTGACATAAAACGCCTTCACGTTCCTGTTTCTCGTCCACAAAGGACTAGTACAGCATTGCTGTACTAACATTTCAAGGTTCAAAAAAAGGGGCTATCTCCTATCTGATAGTCCCTTATAAGCTGCCTAGCGGAATCGAACCGCCGACCTCCGCCTTACCAAGGCGACGCTCTACCGACTGAGCCAAGGCAGCGCACATACGATATGCAACATTGATACTATACAATAACTTGGCCAGTCTTGTCAATAACTTTTTCCATTTTTTATGACAAAAGTTAACGTTTCTCTCCCGGAAGCAATACTCCTTCTATATATTCCACCGCCCGTCTCACACTTCCATCCTCGAAAGGAACCGACAGGCCCGCATACTTCAATGTTTCCAGATAGCTCATACTGCCGCCGCATTTACACAATTTCAGATAATCCTCCCATGCCTTCTCATGGTCTTTGGCATTCTTCGCTGCGAACTCCATCGCCCCCACCGTCGTGAGGATATAGTTAATATAATAGAACGGATACAAGAATATATGCAGCTTATGATACCAGAATCCGCCCCGGTCAAAGAAATCATCGGCATCATACTTGCGCCACGGCATGTATATTTCCTCAAGCTTCTTCCACTCCAATGTCCTCTCTCTTGGCGTGAGCTCCGGATTCCCATAACAGATATGCTGGAATTCGTCTACCGCCGTCCCAAAAGGTACCAGCATCAGCGCATCCTGCAGATGTGCGAACCGATACTTATCCGCCTGCTCCCCAAAGAACATCTCCGCATATTTATATGCAAACTGTTCCATACTCATGGAGTGGATCTCAGAGATATCAGTGGCAGAAAAATAATAAGCAGAAAACGGCTGTTCCCGCATCGCCATATATCCTGCAAACGCATGGCCCATCTCATGTGTCAGAACCTGTGCGTCAAAGGTCGTATGATTCAGACACGCGAACACAAAAGGAGCCAGATAATCCGGCAGAATCGTCATATATCCGGTAGATGCCTTTCCCGGCTTGTTCTTAAGATCCAGCAACTCATGCCCGATCATGAAATCCACGAACTCCCCTGTCTCCGGACTGATATCATGATACATCTTCTGCGCCTGGGATATCATGAAGTCCTCATCCCCCGCCGGAACCGCATTGCCGTCAGGGAAGACACGCTTCTCATCATATGCCATCAGGGTATCCACTCCCAGACGATTCCGCTGCATCTCATACAGCTTCGCACACAAAGGCACCGCATATTCCCGCACCTGCCTGCGGAAATATGCCACTTCCTCCTGTCCGTAATCTGTTCGCCCCTGCTGCATGTAGCCTACCGGGATAAAGTTCTCGTATCCCAGATTCTTCGCCATCTGCGTGCGGATCTTGATCAGCTCATCCCAGATCTCTTCCAGACGTTCCTCATGGCTGTGATAGAATGCAGCATATTCCCTGTAAGCAGCCGAACGCACTTCTCTGTCCTCATGCTCAAAGAACTTCTGAATCCCATACAGATTCCTTGTTTCTCCCTCAAAGGGAATCTCCGCCGCCGCCATGATCTTCTCATACTCACTGGTAAGAAGAGCTTCTTTCTGCATCAACGGAATATTCTCTTCGCAAAATGTCTTCTTCTCAAGCTCCATGGACACAAACATCTGACTGCCGTATTCCTCTTCAAGCTCTGCCCGAAACGCCGAATTCATGAATGACTCCTTAAGCGCAAGAAGCCCCGGCGTCACTTCCGGCATCTTCGCCCTCAGGAACGCATCTTCCTTCTCATAGAACTCATCCCTCGTATCTATGGTATGCCTGATCGATACGATAGTAATCGCCGTCTCCATGTGCTTCGTGATCTCTTCCATCTCCATAAGACAAGCTTTCACCGCTTCATAGGACCTGGCTGTCTTCACCCGGTCTGTAAGCTCCTCTGCCTGTCCGCTGATCTTCTCAAAATCCGGTCTTCTATATTCCATCCCGGGAAATGTAAATTGCTTCTGTTCCATAATTCTTTCTACTCCTTCCCCTTTCTTCCATAAGTATAACAGATATCTGACCGCACGGCAGTAATTATTCCTGATTCCCAGAACTTCTTTTCTTGATCTCTTCCCTTACCTCATCCATTGTCTTCCCGGATCCACATGGAAGGACTTAACCAAATCAGATATAAATGCGCGCCGCCTGCAGCTTCACATTTATCCCGGCAGCCTGAAAGGCTGCTTTCCCGTCCGCACGGACGCTGTCATGGCAGAAAGCGGTTTTATCTCTTACTCAAATACTGCCCCTGATATGGCGGACTAGATCATCTTGGAGATATCAGAACAGAAACTTAATGCCTGTCACCTATGCACACATAAGCTATTTCATACATTGGGTGACAGCCTTACATTGATCGGTACGGACCCAGCAGGGAAAAAGACCATTCTTATCGAAAACGGGGAGGTATTATGACACTTGTCATAATACCTCCCCGCGTCAAGTCAAATTATACAACAGCATAAACTCATTTTTTGCAGCAACCCTTGATTGCCATTTCGAATGCGGTCTCCATGTATCTACAGGCGTTTCGTGATAATCTATTTTTTTCTGCAATCCGTTCCCAATTTTTACTCACTATCTCCATTATCTTCCTACTTTCTTTTTCTGCCTCTTCTGTATTTATGCCAAAATATTGTGCCACACTTCTTACAAGATCTATAGAAATTCTATTATCATCCAAATCTACATTCAGTGATAATGACTCTCCGTATGGAACCGGATTCACATCATAAATGGGTGATAATTTCCACCCTTTTTCTGTTAAAATGAATCCGTGGTTTCTTAAATGATCATCCGTATTCGATACTGACATACCAAATACAATTCTTCTCCATAACTCCTTTAAATCTTTCTCTGGCTCCGCTCCACTAGACTTGATAAATGAAACTAAATCCAAATAACTGGAACCATCCTCCCCTGATGCTCCATCTGTTTTCCCAAGCAAAGTCATCGCTGATGAAAAATGAATTCTCCTTTCACCATCTCTATCGAATCTTTTCACCAAAAAAGTAGAACCGTTTTTTGAAAAGGTTTCTAGCCTTGATTCCGGTACATCCAATTCACACAATTTTGCCAGATCATGTACTACCTTTTCCCATGCTCCCGAATTATATTCATCGTACTTTGACGGAAATTTTGCAATCCAAAGATTCCCTTTCTCATCCTGTACAGTCGCTTTTGGTCTGGCACCGCCCAGAGAGGATCCTGGTGCCAGAATCTGCCTCAGCCACTTTGTTTCCGTACCGCTCTCATCATGTTCAAATCCCCAGCAGGCAGATTCCAATGTTCGCAAAGTTGTCCACGGAGGTGTTGCTAATTCCTGATCATCTGACAAATACAAGCCATTTCTTTCGGTTTTAAACCTTAATGCTCCCATACGAGCTTTGTCGTACACGCCTAACAAATAGTCGCTTTCTCCTAGCTTTCTCGGTTTTCGCTCTTCCCTTTTCGCCAGTACAGCTTCCCTTCTTCTCATCAAAAGTCTCCCCCATCTATCTGGGCAAGAATCAGCAAAGATACCAAACATTCTTTTATCCATAGGCACAAAATGTCTCCCGCTATATAAATCCAAATCTGGATCAAGAAAAAATTTAGATGTCTCAGCGGTTAACCATTGAGTATCATACTCGAATGAGAACTGTTCTTTTCCTCTAATATGTGAGACATATAATCTACCAAGTAGCGCTGGTACGTCAGTACTCCAATTCTCATATACATAGATTACTTTTTCTTCCATTACGACCTTCTTCTTTCCTTTGGCGCACGTTTCCTGGTTATTAATTCTAAATCCTGCAATTTTCTCCCCAATTCATCATCCTTTGCAATCAACAGCAGATCTTGATCCATATTATTTAACGCATGCAATACTGCCGCATACATTCCGATTGCCACAGTAGGGGAACCTTTCTCGATTGACCATAATGTTGCCCGGCTGATTCCTGCACGTTCTGCAACCAATTCTGTGGATAATTTTCTACGGAGTCTGGCCAATTTAATCTGTTCACCCATCTGTTCAAGGATATCCTGCGTTTTTGGCAATATAACTGCCGTTCTTTTTCCCATCCATCTTACCTCCCAATAATATATAATAGTAAACATTATTTATTATTCTGTCAATTATTTTATACATTATCATCAAATTGTTTCAAATCCAGTAAGGCAAAAAACTGTTCTTAACGAAAACGGGGATGTTTTTTGACATCTGTCATAGAACATCCCCGCATCAAGCCAAATTGATCCAACTTCTTACTTCTCCGCCTTCAATATCTTCTCCGTCTTCCCTTTAATGCGCTGCAGTGCATTATCGACCGTCTTCGGGCTCTTATCCAGCAGACGGGCGATCGTCTTATAATCCGTCCCCAGAAGATGCAGATAGAGAACCCTGTTCTCCAGATCGCTCAGGCTCTCCCCAAGCTTGATCTCCAGCAATTCTGCATATTCCCGGCTGACCAGCAGTTCCTCCGGATTGCTCTCATGCCCTGCCGCCATCGTCTCCATAAGCGGCTCCTGCTCTTCACTCGTCTCATAGAGCGATATATAGAAATTCAACGGACTGTGCTTCTTCCTTTTGGACGCCTCGATGGCTGAATACATCTGCCTTGTAATGCAGAGTCTCGCAAAACTGTAAAAGGACGTCTCCTGCCGCACATCATAATCCTGGACTGCCTTAAAAAGGCCGATCATACCCTCCTGGATCAGGTCGTCATTCTCCCCTCCAAGCAGATACATGGCATTGGCCTCTTTGCGCACCAGATTCTTATATTTTTCCATGATGTAATCAATGATATTCTTATCACCCTGACGCAGCTTCCCGATCAACTGCTCGTCCGTCATCTGCTCATAATCCGCCATATATTGCTCCTGCCTGCTCATTTCGACAATCTCTGTCTCACGATCTCATATGCCAGCACTCCCGCCGCCACCGACGCATTCAGGGAGTCTATGTCTCCCCTCATCGGTATACCGGCTATAAAGTCACAGTTCTCCTTCACCAGACGGCTCACGCCTTCGCCTTCACTGCCAATGACCAATCCCATCGGCCCGGTCAGATTCAGGCGGTACATCTGCTCTCCGTCCATATCGGCGCACACGAACCACATTCCCTTCTTCTTAAGTTCTTCCATGGTCTTGGTAAGGTTCGTCACCTTCGCCACCGGCGTATAGTTAATCGCTCCGGCGGATGCCTTCGCCACCGTCGCCGTAAGCCCTGCCGCCCGTCTCTTGGGGATGATCACACCGTGGGCGCCCGCCAGATTGGCAGTACGGATGATCGCTCCCAGATTATGCGGATCTTCGATATTATCCAGAAGGATCAGGAACGGATCCTCCCCCTTAGCGCCGGCGGCCTGGAGCATATCCTCCACCTCGGCATAGGCATACGCCGCCGCATAGGCGATCACCCCCTGATGCTTTCCTGTCTCGGAAATCTGTGACAAACGCTCCTTCGCCACAAATTGTATCAGGGTATCCTGCTTCTTTGCTTCCCGCACAATACTCCTGACAGGTCCATCCTGACATCCGTCCAGCACCAGCAATTTATCAATCGTTTTTCCGGCGCGGAATGCCTCTAACACCGCATTCCGCCCTTCTATGAGATTTTCATTTCTTTCCCGCTCTTTATCCTGCATTCTGTTTCTCTCCATTTTCTCTGACAAACATCGACCGAAACTGCAGCTTATAACGCTTCCAGCCCCGTCTTGATCAGTTCCATCATCCTCTTCCAATCATTTTTCAGATACAGATATCCCAATAATGCTTCGAATCCGGTCGCCTTATGATAATCGGAAATCGACTGGTTCTTGGCCGGAGACGCGCTCTTTGCGTTCCTTCCCCGCTTGTACACCGCATGCTCTTCTTCTGACAATTGGTCGTTCAGAGCAGTGATCATACGTGCCTGGGCAGAAGCCTGTACCATGGTGATCGTCTCCTTATGGAGCTTCTGCACCTGCTGATTCCCTTTATTCACCACCAGTGTACGGATGATCAGGTCATAGACGGCATCTCCGATATACGCCAGAGTAAGAGGCGAATACTCCTTGATATTCACCTTCCGCATCTCGAATATCTCCTCCATGCTTACGCTCTCTTCCATTGCACCCCTTCTCTCGTGTCCTTGAGAACGATCCCCTTCTCAAGCAATTCATCACGGATCGCGTCCGCCCTGGCGAAATCCTTCGCCTTACGCGCCGCCTGACGCTCTTCGATCAGTTTCTCGATCTCGGCATCCAGCATCTCCTCCTTGCGCTCTACCGTCAGTCCAAGGACATCCGTAAGCTTCGTAAGAAGAGCCAGTAACTTCTCAAGGTATTCCTTAGAACTGCCTTCATTTGACGTGGTATTGCTGTATTTTACCAAGTCAAATACAGCCGCAACGGCATCCGCCGTATTAAAATCATCCTCCATGGCAGTCTCGAACGCCTTCACATACTCTTCCGTCTTCGCATATGCAGCCGCTTCTTCATCACTCATCTTCTCCGCCTTTGCATTTCCCATCAAAAATCTAAGGTGGTCCGCTGCATTGACGATACGCTCTAACCCGCTCTTAGATGCCTCCATCAGATCCGCGCTGAAATTCAGCGGGCTTCTGTAATGTGCGCTCAGCATGAAGAAACGGAGCACCTGCAGATCAAACTGCTCGCTGATCTCACGAACAGTACGGAAGTTGCCGAGAGACTTGCTCATCTTGCGGTTATCAATATTCAGAAATGCATTGTGCATCCAGTATTTTGCAAATTCCTTGCCGTTTGCCGCCTCGCTCTGGGCGATCTCATTCTCATGATGCGGGAACACCAGATCCTCGCCGCCGGCATGGATATCGATCTGCTCACCCAGATACTTTTTCGACATCTCGGAACACTCGATATGCCAGCCCGGACGTCCGTCGCTCCACGGAGACTCCCAGGACGGCTCTCCCTCCTTCTTCGGCTTCCACAATACGAAGTCCAGCGGATCCTCCTTCTCATCCTCCCCTGTCACCAGAAGAGAACGCTCGCCGGAACGCAGGTCATCTAAGTTCTTGTGAGACAATTTCCCATAATCCGAGAACTTGCGGGTACGGAAATACACTGTGCCGTTCTTCTCATAGGCATAGCCCTTCTCGATCAGGGCGCTAATCATCTCGATCATCCCGCTGATCTCCTCCGTGGCAAGGGGATGCGTGGTGGCAGGCTTCACATTCATCCCTTCCATATCTTTCTTGCACTCCGCGATATACCGCTTGGAGATCTCGTCTGAGGTAACTCCTTCCTCAATGGCCTTCTTGATGATCTTGTCATCCACATCCGTAAAATTCGACACATAATTCACGTCATAGCCCTTGTACTCGAAATACCTTCTCACCGTATCGAATACGATCATCGGCCTTGCATTCCCGATATGGATGAAATTATACACGGTAGGTCCGCATACATACATCCTGACCTTACCTTCCTCCAACGGGGTAAATTCTTCTTTTCTCTTAGATAATGTGTTATACAGTTTCATGACTTGTTTCTTCTCCTTTTTCTCTTTTCTATTATAAACCGCGCGAATCAGGATTATCTGTGCCCTTAGTCTCTGTATCAAGTATCTTGATCTCCTGCGATCTCATACAGCGCATACGCTTCTCCATCTCCCGGATCCGTCTGTGCAGACGGATATTGTCTGCCTGAAGCTCCCGGATATCGTTACTGATAGGGTCGGGCAAATGTACCTGATCCAGATCCATCCGCGGGATCTTCTGATCTCCCATCTTCACGACCCGCCCCGGCACTCCGACCACCGTACAGTTCGGCGGCACCTCCTTGAGCACCACGCTTCCGGCGCCGATCTTAGAATTCTCCCCTATCTTAAAGGAACCTAAGACCTTCGCCCCCGCACTCACCATAACGTTATCGCCAAGGGTCGGATGCCGCTTGCCCTTCTCCTTGCCGGTACCTCCCAGAGTCACCCCCTGATACAGAGTCACATTATCGCCAATCTCTGCAGTCTCACCGATGATCACGCCGCTTCCGTGGTCGATGAACAGCCCCTTCCCTATCTTTGCTCCGGGATGGATCTCTATCCCCGTCTTCCTGGCCGCCCGCTGCGACACCCATCTGGCAAGGAAATAATGCTTCTTACGATACAGCTTATGCGCCACACGATAATGCAGGATCACCTTGAAGCTTGGGTATAAGAGGACCTCCATATTCGACTTGATCGCCGGGTCACGCTCCCGGACTACCCGGATCTCCTGCTTGATATAAGATAATATTCCCATATAGGACCACTCCTTATTCGACATTATAATACTGCTCTTTCTCAGATACATAAAACAATTTATGGTATAAAAAAACCCCGCCTCTTTCTAAAACATCAAGAGACGAAGCATCACTCCGCGGTTCCACTCTTATAGAAGACTGATCCATAATACGGCCGTCCTCCACCTTAATACACGTAACGTGTGTAAACCCGTATCCGGCTACGAATCCCAATTTTCACCGAATCAACTCCCGGATGCACTTCACAGACATTCTCCCCGAAGCTGCTTTCAGCCGATGACAGCTTCTCTCTGTTGGTCTCCCCGCCTGTTACTCTTTCCGTTCCTTGTCTTTCCCATGTATGGTATATCATATGCGAAAATGCAGGATTTGTCAATCAGAAAATCCGCGCAAGTCCATTACAGAATTGTCATACCGCTGTGCAGTACCCTAAGCTTCTCACCCATGATCTCCTCCATGATACCGCAGGCTTCTTCTCCCGTACAATGCCCGGTATAGAACACTGTGTCCATCTCTGCCAGCTCACGGGCAATATTCCGGATATTCAAGATCTCATCCTGAGTATACTCTCCCTCTTTCATCAGATGAAACCCGCTGATCACCATATCCGGTTCCGAATGAAATATCTCCTTATACCGATCCAGTATATTCAATATTCCAGTATGTGCACACCCCGACAGTAAGATCCTCTTCCCATCCTGTGAGATCACAAGGCACTGTTCATGGTCAAAAGTATCCTGAACGAATTCTCCCGCTTCCCTCCGCTTGAGCAGCCGGTTCCCCCTCGCAGGATATCTCGTTCCCGGCACGTCCGTATACAGGAACAATTCATCATCAATCTCCAGATCTCCCTGTACAAACACACACTGCCCAAGCTTCAGAATCTCCTTGTCAATGCCGATATATTTCTCCCCATCCGCCTTCAGATGATAATACTCCCCGCCTGCAGAAGCCCTCAGATATATCTTTGCATCCGGATTCATCCCTGAAAACGCCCGGATCCCGCCTGCATGGTCGTAATGTCCATGGCTTAAGATCATGGTATCAGCTGTGCTTAGATCAATACCAAGTACCCCTGCATTGTGCAGAAATTGATCCGTTGCACCGCTGTCTGCCAGAAGTCTGTGTTTCTTTGTCTCTATGTAGAAACTCAGACCATGCTCATAGCTGCATCCCGGAACTCCCGGTGTATTCTCTATCAGATTCACAATTCTCATAACTCCGTCACCTTAATCAAATAATATAACCCAGTGCTCCGCGACTTCCTTGACTGTATTCTCCCCAACCGATACATTGACGTCTACCCATCCGCCCGGCAACGACCACGTGCCGTTCCTCTCCCTGACCAGAAGAATCTTATATTGATTCCGTTGCCAAAAAAGAATATCTCTGCAGTTGATACTTCAAGACCTTTTTTTCATTTGTATCTTCTTCCTCTTCAATCCACCGCTGTACCGCAGCAAAATCCACACAAAAACCCTGTCCAAAATAGTGAAACATCTTCTCATGTGATCCGCAAAATGGTCTTGCAACTACCCTTTTTACATTCTCTTCTGCAGGGAAATGCCAATTAACACTCTGATTCGCCGTCAACAAGGACATTCCATTATCGAATATTGGTGCCGATACAAACCGATTCCCCCGAAGTACAACTGCCAGATTATTCAAATGCCGGTCTTCGTTAAGAATAAGCATATCCAACGTAAATACTTTTTTTAAATATTCTGTTATATCTAATCCACAACTCTGCCAGACAAATTTTATAACATATTCTATCCGTTCCTCCATTGTCTCCATAAGTGCCAATATCTGAGATAAATCTTTTCCGAATTCATTATAATACAGACGGTAAAAAGTTATCAGTTCTTCTCCTGCCTCTAAAAAATTCTTACTGCGGCACCCTCTTGCTTCATTAATGTATCCATACTCATATACTACATATTCTGCTAAATCCAAAGTCGAATATTTAAGCATCTCAGAAACCAAATATTCCACAAGTCCTTCCTTACCACGGCAGTCTTTCTTATACCAATAATCTCCTTTTCGGTATTTCATCTGAGTTCCTTCACTCGTCCCCTCTTGTATCACAATATACTCATTTTCAATTGTCTCCCGAAACATTCCTAATCCCTCACCAACACGTCCCTACTAGTCAGCTTCTCGCCTGGAAATCGGAACCAAATATAATCATTCCACGACACTCCATGTGTCTTCCTAACAATCTCATAGGGATTATACTCCTTAAGTCCCAGATGCACCAAGATCTCATCAATATCTTCTCTTCTTCTATCCCAGCAGCGCATCTCCAGAATACGGTTCAACTGATATCTCGTCATAACATCTTCTGCAAAAAGCTGTTTGAGAGGATGTCTTACATACCGCGTAACCCTAACCTTATCCCCGTGTACATTTACACTCGCAGTAATATCATCCTTCCAAAATACTTCGAAAGAATAATCCTCAATGATTCTATCTTTCTCAAAATCCTGGCATATATATTCATTCGCATCCACCGCACATCACCTCATTCCCGCAGTCACATGATGAACCATACCAAGTACCGACTCATTCGCATTCACCGGAATCAACTCAATATCCGGATGCTTATTCTGAAATACCCGGAACACCTCATCTGCGAATCCCTGTCCCATAAAATCAACCCCGCCAAAGTCCAGTTCTACCTTCCGGAACTCTTCCAAGCGATATAATATCCTTCGGGCCTGAGACCTGGCGATCGGTTCCCCATACGGACATACCTCCTTGACAGGTATTACCGTGTGTATGAATCCTTCCTCTTTCGGAGCATACATATCAAACACCTCCTTTAATTTGCGGTTTGTCTGATTCTCAAGCTTCATGACCACGAACTCTGCTCATCGGCTATATAAACTATAATCCCTGCCCCCTGAGCACACACCTCATCTCATGCCACTGACTGCCGCCCCACGTAGAATCCGCAATCCCCATATCCTCAAATCCCATCTTCTGATACATCTCCACCTTGGAATCAAGACACGTCAGCAAAACCATACGCCTGCCTTTCTTGCGTTCCCTCTTAAGGTAGCAATCCATAATCTCCCGCGCCAATCCCTGCATCCGATACTCTGGAAGCACGTCCAGTCCCAACAGCATAATATTCTCCCCTGACGGATCATGTAACTCGGCATCTGTAAAAAATTCATCCCTGAACGAATCCTCCTTCGTAGCAAGTCCATTTAAGAATCCGGCTATTCTACCCGTGTTCCTATCGACTGCTACCAGGAACAAATCCGGTGCCTTAGCAACACGCTTAAGCATCATATCCCTGGAGCATGCCTCGTTAGGCGGAAAACAGAGCCTTTCAATCTTTGCAGCCTGCTCACCCTCATCGGAATGAATATTCCGGAACTCGAACCTCTCTTGTAATTCACTCACCGCTTTTTCCTGTCTCTTCTCCATATCGTCATATCCTTTATCTAAAAATTAATATTCGTCTTTTTCCAGACTACACAGATCACAAAGCATTCCTTTCATGAGATTTCAGTTCATAAATCTCTTTCAAATCATCAATGGCCATTTCAACATCAAGAGTATGGAAACCAAGCCAGCATTCGCTCATCATTTTAGCATCTGCTGTTTTATATATTTCATGACTATACTCACCCGTGTAGTAATGCCAGTAGCGGTAGGTATACCCTATCCAATACATTGCTTCCGAGGAAAAAACCGTGCCGGCTTTTTTGAGTCCGTTCATTTCATCATTCAGTTCCTCAAGAATGTATTCCTCGCCCGCCCATTGTAAACGATCATAGACATCATCAAGTGCGGCCGCGGTTTTACTGTTCATGAAAGATTCGATAAATAATGGACAATCTAATCTATCTTTTAGAGCAAGTTCAAATAGTCTTCCTTGTATATCGCAAAGTTGACGTTTTTCAAGGGTAAGTTTTTCCATTTTATTCACCTGCCTTTAATATTTCATCAAAAAACCGACCTTCACGTCGATATTTCCGGCAAATTTCATCTGCCAGTGCAATACCCTTAGAACGGTTATCTATACTTTCTTGTTTTTGTTTATCCCGATCATCTCCGGTAAGATCGTGCTCATTAAGGATTTTTATTTTTTTGCAGGCTTTTTCTGTCAAAGCTACATATTGCTTACCGAGCTTCAACGCCGAAAGACTTTTAATAAGTGCCATATCAGTAATTTCCCCATTGAAAAAACGATCCAGAACTACGAACATTCTATCATTAGCAATATAACCAATAATCATGTCGCAGCCAATGCTTAAATTAGCAAAACGATTATAAATAGACGAATGTTTCACGGATTCCATTTTTCCGCGATTATATGCAACTAATAATGCCCAATCTAAACCCACTTCTATATCAAGAATTTTGAGATCTGATAGATCAACACTTAACGTATATATTTTTGCATTAGGATAATTACAAATTAAAGTAAGCGGCTGAGTCTGGTCAGTTCCCATATAAAACCCTTTTCCAAAATCGCAACGTTCCCTGCTTTTAGGGACAATAGTTCCGCGTATTCCCGATTTCGAACCATGATAAAGCGTTACGATTTCATTAGTTCTAATAATATATTTCTCCTCAATCTCTTTTATAATTTCGGAGTTTTTCATAATGACCTCCTTAAATCGCAAAAATAGTAGTACTCCAATCTATTGTGTACAATGTTTCTGAGCATACACACACATAGCAAAACATTTCCCACACAGATCCTTCTCAATACCGGTATGTTCATACATAATTTCATTCTGCTTTTTATAGCATTTCTCTACATTTACAATATCTTCTCTCTGAACACCTGTATTCCACAGAGTTCCTTTCAGCGCCCGCGCAGGACAATGCTCCACGCAAACTCTGCACTCCCCGCAGCGGGAATCATCTATCGCTTTATTGCATTCTAATGGAGCATTGGTCAGCAGAGATGAAATCCGTACTGCCGGGCCATACTGCAAAGTTACCAACAAACAATTCTTGCCGATCCACCCAAGTCCCGCCCTGGTAGCAACGGTCTTATGAGGGCAAGTAATTTTCTCCGGCTGTGACAATATCGTTTAATTTGCTGTTCAAAGAATAATACAGATCATAATACTCACTTCACCTTTCTTAATCAGACACTCTATCATCCCGGTTCTCCCCAAAAATTTTTCTATGTAACATTTATCCTCTTCTAACATTATATCGCTAAAGCGATATGCTATCAACCTCCCTTTTCAACCCTAAAGTAGGATAATACGTACTAAAAACCTTTTTCAATTGGTCATAACACCCTTTGAACCTTAAAAAAGTGCCGATTTTACGCCATTTTTGCTTGATTTTTATTTGAGTGTGTATTATAATA
>CAJTCH010000042.1 GCA_910574715.1 Lachnospiraceae bacterium
CTCGGAGAGCTTTTCGGAATCAATATCTGCAGTTTTCAAGGTTCATTTGAGCCTATTTTTTTCAGCTCATTTTTTCATAGATTACTTGACACTACCATAAAACCTCATCTATACCGCGTGAAGGTTCTTAAGAGAGATATCCAGTATCGGCGCGGAATGTGTCAGCGCCCCGCTTGAAATATAGTCCACGCCCAGGGATACCAGACGTCCGATATTCTCCTTCGTCACATTGCCTGAACATTCCGTCTCGGCACGTCCGCCGATCACACGGATAGCTTCTTTCATCTCTTCCGCAGACATATTATCAAGCATGATAATGTCGGCGCCTGCTTCCACAGCCTCCTTTACCATGTCAAGGTTCTCTGCCTCAACCTCTATCTTCCTCACAAAGGGCGCATACTCCTTCGCCATCTTCACCGCCCTGGCAACGCTTCCCGCTGCGCCGATATGGTTGTCCTTAAGCAGCACCCCGTCTGACAGATTATATCTGTGATTATACCCGCCGCCTACACGCACCGCATACTTTTCGAATATCCGCATATTAGGCGTTGTCTTCCGGGTGTCTAACAGCTTCGTTCCGCTGCCCTTGAGAAGCTCTGCAACAGAATGCGTATATGTCGCGATCCCGCTCATACGCTGGAGATAATTTAATGCGACACGCTCACCGGACAGGAGGACTCTGATATCACCTGTTACCTTCCCCATCAACTGCCCTTTCTTCACTTCGTCTCCGTCCGCACAATAGAACTCGACCTCAGTCTTCTCATCCAGCAGTTGGAATACTCTCCTGAAAACATCCAGGCCCGCTATGATCCCATCCTGCTTGCAGATCAGGTCCACCTCTCCTTTTACTGCTTCCTTCATCACAGAATTCGTCGTCACATCCTCACTGGATATATCCTCTCTCAGCGCCTCCAGGATCAATTGATCCGCCTGCAGGGTCATTGTTATCTTATTCATATCAATCCACTCTCCTTATCTTCTTTTATCTTTTCGGCTGCTCTTCCTGCGAACACCAGACTCTCAAGCAGAGAATTGCTTGCCAGACGGTTCGCACCATGAACACCGTTACAGCTGGTCTCTCCTACCGCATACAGCCTGTCCATCGACGTATGGCTGTCCGAATCCACCCAGATCCCTCCCATAAAATAATGCTGGGCCGGCACCACCGGGATCCACTCCTTCGTCACATCATACCCCTCTTCCAGACAATGCCGGTAAATATTCGGGAAATGCTTTAAGATCTTCTCCCTTGGGATCGGCTCCATAGAGAGCCATACATAATCTGTACCCTCTGCTTCCATCTGTTCCCTGATGGCCTGTGCCACGACATCACGCGGAAGCAGTTCGTCCACAAACCGCTCTTTCTTATGGTTATACAGCACTGCCCCTTCTCCCCGCACAGATTCCGAGATCAGAAATCTGCGTCCAGGTTTCAGGGAATAGAGCGTTGTCGGATGAATCTGAACATAATCCAGATTCTCCAGACGTATCCCATGCGCCTTCGCTATTCTGACCGCATCGCCGGTCAGATGCGGGAAATTCGTAGAATGCTGATAATTACCGCCGATTCCGCCGCTGGCAAGAATCGTATGATCTGCATAAATCTTAAGTGTCTCCCGCTGCTCCTGATCCGTCCCATCCGCCTTCCCAGCCAGAATTCCCGCACAGGCGCCATTTTCTTCTATAATATCTGTCATCTCCGTATACTCATAAATCGTCACGTTCGCAAGCTTCTTCACCCGCTCAAGCAGAGTACTGGTAATCTCTTTCCCTGTAATATCCTCGTGAAATAATATCCGCGGCCTTGAATGCGCCCCCTCTCTCGTATATATGAATTCCCCGTTCTCCTGCTCGAACCGGACTCCGTAACCGACCAGGTCCTGGATCACTGCCCGTGAACCCCGGATCATAATATCTACAGACTCCCGGCGGTTCTCATAATGCCCTGCCTTCATCGTATCCTCAAAATAACTGTCATAGTCTTCCTCGTCTCTCTGTACACAGATTCCGCCCTGTGCCAGAAAGGAATCACTGCTCTCCAGATCTGATTTGGTGATCAGCACAACCTTCATATCTTCCGGAAGCTTAAGTGCGCTGTATAAGCCTGCTACCCCACTTCCTACTATGACTGCATCCGTATGTATCTCCATCTTCATCTTCCCCCGATTACGCCAGCTCAAGCATCCGCTCAAGAGGCCTGACCGAACCTTCCCTGAGCTCTTTTGTCACATGAATCTCATTTTCGCCGTTCTTCAGCACATCTCTGATCTTCTCTAATGTGATCATCTTCATATCCTGACAGACTGGTTCCGTCTCGGTGAAATAGAATCTCTTCCCGGGGTTCTGTCTTTCAAGTTCAAACCGGACCCCCGTCTCCGTACATATAATGAATTCCTGACACTCACTCTTATGGGCGTATGCAATGATCCCAGACGTACTCCCGATATAATCCGACATCTCCCGCACCGCCTGCGGGCATTCCGGATGAGTCAGAATCTCTGCCTGCGGGTGAAGCTCCTTCTCCTTCTGAATCTCATGTACCGCCATCTTCTCGTGGACCGGACAGTACCCTTCATTATATACAAAATGCTTCTTTGGCACCTGTTCTGCTACAAAGTGTGCAAGATTCCTGTCCGGTATGAAGAATATGTTCCGATTCGGCAGCGCTTTCACAATTTTCACCGCATTCGACGAAGTGACACAGACATCCGAATGCTTCTTTAACTCGGCTGTAGAATTAATATAGCACACCACAGCAAGATCCTCGTATTCTTCCCGCATCCTTTGGATCGTCTCTGCATCTGCCATATGCGCCATTGCACAATCAGCTGACAGCTCCGGCATTAGGACCGTCTTGTTTGGGTTCAGTATCTTAGCGCTCTCTCCCATAAAGGACACCCCGCAGAACACAATCGTCCGCTCCTTCAGATCAACTGCTGCTTTACTTAGATAGAACGAATCTCCGACATAATCTGCAATCTCCTGCACCTCAGGGGCCACATAATAATGTGCCAGAATCACTGCATTCTTCTCTTTTTTTAATCTCTGGATCTCTTCCGTAATACTCATATCCCTTGTCTCCTTTTTTAAATTCACCCCATTATATCACTGTATATTACATATGACAAGACACATGAATAGACAAAATATCCATAAATTCTCTTTTACTCATACACAAAGCATTGATCATTCCCTGCTGATCCTCTAACAATCCGCGGATCTCCCTGTCATTTTCAGCACAATGTTCAAGCATATATCCAAGCCGCTGATAATACAGACCGATCTCTCTATCCTCTTCTTCTTCCTCCTTCTTAAGTCTCCTGCACCTCTGCCATAATTCTTCCGCATTTTCTATCATTGCCGGCCTCCCGTTACTATCTCCTCACTCCAGAAGAATATACACCTTCGTTCCAATTATCCCGGAATATTCTCTCTCCTTTTTCAACTTGATCTTATCCAGATATTCACATTTCTCTCTCATATTGTCCGTTGGAAGAAAATTGCCGGATGCATCGTATCTCTCAGCATTCGAAATCTGCAGTACCAACGCCTCGTTGGGAATCCTGGGCTTCCTTCCCTGCGCTTCCGAATAGAGGAAGCTGCCTTGATCTTCTCGATTCCTGGGATTCCTGACCCTTATGACCTCCTTACAGGTTTCCCCTGCCATCCGCTTAAGCTCATCCGTCACTGCTGCCGTTCCCTCTTTCAGCTGAGTCTCCAGAAGCTTTAGCTGGTCTTTCTCCAGATATTCGATGTAAAGATTATTCCTCAGATAGATAAATTCCAACCCCATCGTGGATTCTCTCTCATACAGATTCTTATTCGCAGGTTTCTTGCTTACGAATCCCAGTCCGCTGTTCTTCAACTCATCATCCAACGCTCCAAGATCAAGAATTTCCAGCAGATACGCATCCAGATTCGCCCTGTATACTGCCTGCATACACAGATAATACCGGCTGAGACTGTCTCCGTCTGTCAACCCTTTGTCCTGGCACAGTTCATGGTTATAGCAATATATATACTGATTGTTCTCTGCAGCTTCTACCGACGGAATCTTAAGCTTCCCGGCAAGCTTATACTCCTGATGTACCTGTTCCATATCCTCCTCCTTCTTACATCCCAGTCCAATCCAGCACATCACCAACGTCAACACGGTTATTACAATAAATCCAAGATATCTTCTCATATGCTTTCCTCCGGTATATCCGTCATAATTCAACAGACTGGATCCTTATATATGCATCCCTTGCCCGGTTCTTGTCCGGTTCCCTGTAATCCGAATCCTCCGGAGTGATATAATACTTCTCTCCCCAGGATGAGACCTCTATTCTGCCGTCGTCCATAAGCCCGGTCACCGTCATCGCATGACCGCCATCCATATAAGCTGGTTCATCTGCTTCATCCACCAGCCTGACCGGACAGGTACTTATAATGATCCGTTTCCCCTGACTGATCTCTTCCTCACATCTGCCGTAGATCTCATCAGGCGTACACTCAATATTCTCGATCCCTGCCTGCAATCCATAACTCCTCATATATCTCTCAAACCGATACACCCTGTCCTCCGGCGTTGTTCCCCTTCCAAACGTTGCCGAACTGTCCTCGTCAGCATTATAAACGTCATATGTCCATCCGGCGATTCCTGCTCTGTTATGATTATCACTGGCACAATACAGATCCACGATAAGATGATCATAGTTAACATATGTGTCTCCATTTACATCTTCAAGAAACAGGGGAAATCCAAATATTTTCTCAAACTCCTCTTCTTTTCTCCTGTACGCATCCACAATGATATTGGCAAATGCCACATATCCGCAGCCTTCACTGTTCAGCCTGGTCAGCAGCATCCCGATTTCTTCATCCGAATAATCCGAATACTCTTCATAACTTCGGACCAGTTCCCGCAGGCTCTCCCTGTCAGAGGCTTCCCCTCTCTGCCATAAGGTATAGGGGCCGTTCTGATCCCCGCCTTTATCTCCGCAGCACATGGCAAGACGCACACCTGCATTCCTGATCTGACTGCGCCATTCGCTCTGAAAGACCGGCATGTATCTGCCCATTTGGAATGCGCCGCCGATTTCGTCCAGTCCTTTTTGTATCCAGGACTCGATATCTCCACTGTCTGCAAACAGATGGGCCGTCGATGCGGCGATCTCATCAAAACGTTCCGTCTTTTCCAACCATTTCTCATATAGTCTCTGGCTGTTATCGGCAAGGCGAGCGTACTGCTCTGCTTTCCGCCAGTAATACAGCGATAGCAGAGGCTCTCCTTCCGCCGCCATTTTTCTTTGGAAGAAGACTTCACTCGAGAGATAACTCTCCTTCATATTATTTGCATTTTCCATCTGACAGAATATGTTCTCTCCGTCCAGCACTTCACTGCCTGCAAGATCGCCGAGGCTTCTAAAATCCGCCGCATCCGCATCATTGGCAATCTGCATCCCTTCTATAAGAAGCTGATAATCCGCAAGCTGCTGTTTGAGCGTGTCAAACGCTGTGCTCTCTATCTCACTGTCTCCTGCAAACCGGCCAATACTCTGATAGACGGTCTCAAGCGCCCTTTGATCCTCCTCAAGGCGGTTCGCCGCTTTGGCGCACTGACACTTCAGTTCAGACGGATTCAGATAATCAGTTCTTTGCATCACTTTCACCCCCTGTCATTTTGCTGATAAGACCGGATACCGATTGCCGTTCCCCCTCAACTGCCCCATCATCTCATCAAATTGTGCAAATGCCGCGCCAAGCCCCCGGATATTCTTCACTTCCTGATCTAACAGACTCCCAAGAGCGGCAATCCGCTCCTGGGACCTTCCGTATGCCTCCCTGCCCTTTTCATTGGCGGGAAGGGTCGTTTTATTGTCCTGCGGCGTTAATGGTACATTCACCAGATAGGCCGCCGCGCCCCTTATCTGTCCTGCTTTCTCTTCAACCCTGCCCTGATCAATATTTATTCTATCTGCCATTTCCTTTCTCCTCATATCTGCTTTCTGGAATACGGACTCTGCGATAGACACCGTTCTTAAAGAGCAGTCCGTCCCCAAACTTCGGATACTCCCTCATACTCGCAACCGGGAAGATGGGCACGACCCCCTGCGGTCCCAGCACAAGCCCGTTTGCCGCCTGCTTCACCATTCGGTCCATCTCACTGATGCCGTGCACCTTCGCCGCATGTACTGTGACAATACAATTAACTCCAAGCGTTCTTCCCTCTTTGAACATCGCCACTATCCTGTCAAGCTCCATATTCACAAATTCCGCGAAATCATCCAGATCATCAATCAAGACCGTGTAAAACGACATTTCTTCGATTACCTGCCTGGGAAGCATCCCCGGGCATGCCTGAAGTCTCTCCTGCAAGAGCTTCCTCCTGCTTTTCAGTTCCTCCGACAATTCCTCCATAAAAAGCTCCAACGCCTTCTTCCCGTCCACGTACAGTGTATTGGGATTCTGCCGGAGCGCATAGAGCTCCATGCTCTTTGAATCAAACAGGTAAGTCTTCCCCAAATCTCCTGCCTGATCCGCGAGTACCTTAAGGATATTCGTCTTCCCGGTTCCTGTATTCCCAATGATCACAAACAAGCCCGCCGTCTGATCGAAGCCTTTCCCCACTACCTCTTCTGCATCCAGGCCGACGAGATAACTGCTCCCATCACTCGTATAATCCCTTAGCATCCCTGAGCCAAATTCCTGCGGCAGAACCGGGATATGCGGCGCTTCCCTGCCAGAACAGCTCCTGCGGATCTCTTGTATGAGCGTCTTCAATCCCCTTGTATAGAACGCACACTCTGTGCAGTCTGCCATAACATAGAGCTGCGCCTCATGCACAGACTCGCCGCCGCCTGTCAATACGCGTCCTTTGACCTCCGTCTGTCTGTATACCGTTCTTCCCGCGGCAAGGAATGTCTCATTTTCATCAAAATTATATCCTGCAAGCTTATTTTTGAAATTATTCAAAGTAGCCTGACGAACCGCACTGACCCTTGCTACCGCTGCAATGGTATAGATTCCAAGTCCCATACCGTCCCGCGTAAGCTTCATAAAGAATTCTTCCTCTTCTATCCCCATCTCTTTCACAACATCCAACTGATCCACCGCAACGATCACGGCCCTTCGCGGACTTCCTGACAAGTCCCGGCAAGTCTCCCATGAAGAGCACGCCGACTTCGCTAACATCTTCTTTCGGGCAGTGATCTCTTCCATAATCAGCTTCTTAAACTTCTGGTACCGCTCTTCATCATCAAGAGAGATATATTCGGCTGTGTGCGGCAGTTCCTTCAAAGGCATACAGCCATGATTTCCGCAGTCTACGATATAGAAATTCACCATATCCACATCATAAGAAACTGCAAAACTTGTCAGCACAGTCGTTAAAAATACCGTCTTACCAAAACCGGCGGAAGCCACGAACAGCAGATTCCCGTCCCTTTCAGGACAATACTCCATCTCTCTTTGCTCCTGCATCTCCGGAATATCCAGCTTTCCGATACATACCGACAGATTCTTTTCTGTTCTGCCTGCTTCCTTCCGCTCTCCTTGGGCTGCATATGGACTGATGAGCATGCTCTTAAGGGGCGGCATCCAAGGCTTTTTCACTTCTACTTTGCCTTCCTCCTCTGCAATCTTGCAGATCTGCTCCACTGCCGCCTCAAGCTGTGTCCTGCCGGAACGATATTCCCCTTCTCTGCCGCTTAGATCCTTATTGACCAGTTCTCCCTGCCCCAATTCATTCACCACATAAATACGTTCATCAGCCGCACCCCCGCCAATATCTTCTCTGTACGGCGCTTTACTTAACGCCGCCTGGAACAATTCATAGGTCTCGTTATTTCCCACCTTAAGATAGGCTCTTCCGGGTATCGCAATATTCGCTGCATCCATCGTCCTCAAGACCTCTTTGCTGTCCATTTCCTCCTGCACCTTCAGACACAGCTTAAACCGGCTGTTACTCCATATCTGCTCATCCACAACGCCGGAAGGCTTCTGCGTTGCCAGGATCAAATGCACCCCAAGGCTTCTCCCTATACGCGCCGCCGAGATCAGCTCCTTCATGAAATCAGGCTGCTCCTTCTTAAGCTCCGCGAACTCATCACTGATGATAAAAAGATGCGGAATCGCTTCAGACGCTGTTCCTTCCTTGAATAGCTTCATATAGCCGTTGATATGGTTCACATGATAGCTCCCGAATATCCTCTGTCTCCGGGACAGCTCCGCCTTAACTGAAATCAATGCCCTCACACTGCCCTGGCCGTCCAGATTCGTGATCGTTCCCAGATGATGCGGAAGTTCATGGAACAAACTTGCCATCCCGCCCCCTTTATAGTCAATCAGCAAGAATCCAACCTCATGAGGGTGAAAATTCACTGCCAACGACAGAATATAACTCTGGATCAGCTCTGATTTGCCGGAACCGGTCGTTCCGGCTATAAGGCCGTGAGGACCATGGGCCTTCTCATGAAGATTCAGATACAGAACATCATCTCTCGACCGCATTCCCAGAGGTACTGCCAGAGACTTATAGGATTCCCCCTTCTTCCACCGGCTTTTTATATCAAGCTCTTCCGGATGCCGGATCCCGTACATTTCAAAGAAAGTGACCTGTTCGGGAATTTGGCCCGCTCTTCTTTGTTCATGCACCAACACGCCCAGATTTCTTGCCATCCACTCACAGTCTGCATCCCGGGCATCATACAGCTTTAATCCCTGTTCCAGATACTCTCCCGCCTCCGTCAGCAGCACTCCTTCCTCGGAATTCTGGATAGACAGCATCGTTCCGATAAATTCTGGAAGGCGGGCCTGGATATCACTGGTATATACAACTGAAAAGCCCAATGCGCTCCCATCCATATACAGATATTCCATAATTCCATGGTTCAGTATCCAAGCCGGTTCATCGATCAGGAACAGATAATGCGGCAGATATCCGCCCGTCTTCTTCCCGTCTCCAGACCTTCCTGCCCGATCCTTCAATATCTGGTACATGCTTCCAAGCACAAGATCCCTTGCCCGCGGGGAACTAACCATGCCAAGCACATTCACAGAACGCAGCCGCAGATGAGGAAGCCAGCGCATCCAGGCAAATTCCTCTTCGTATATCGGGTCATAGACTGCAATAATTTGAAGGTCATGATAACTGTGGAAAAATGCAAGCTGGACTGTCAATATCTTAATCTGTTGATGCAGGACGTCCTTTGCCCCTGTCAGCCCAAGATGTGCTTTCTTAAGATTGACCGCCTTCGGCTTATCCACAAGCGAGTATCTTCGCACAATCTGTCCCGCAAGCTCGGCCAACAGATCCTTATCTGCATCCCATGCCGGTTTCTTTCCTTCCGCCGTATATGCCGGTTTGCCCAAATAATGCCCGATCAGCACGGTGAGAAAATCATTATCCGAATACATCCTCTCATAAATCCTGCTGTCATACCGCCTCACCATCTCGCACAGGTCCGCCGTATCTGGATACTGATAGGCATAGATTTCCTGTTCCTGTTCATACATCTGTGTAATCTCCTTTTTCTTCCCCCAGAGATATTCTCTATACTGTTCTTCTCTCTTCTGGTTCCGCTCCTTTCGCCCCCGCTTATCGTCCATATATTTTATCACGGAGAAAAGAGCCGTCACCCCCGCGCCTGCCGCAGAGAGAATCAGATAGACACCTCGTCCTGCAATCAGACCGATGATGAACGTCACCGCTGCCATACCAAGCGGGGGCATAACCGCCATAAGTAGTTCTTTCTTCTTCTGTTTTTCTTTTTCATTTGGGAATTCTATCAAGATTTTTTCCGTTGACGGCCTTTTTATCAGCCTTGGTGAGCGTTTGCAGACTGGAAACCCCTCGGGATTCTGTACCGGCGGGCACTCTGGAAGTACGGTCTTATAAGCATCCGGAGAACCCCAGACGGCGATCTGGTCTTCCCAGACTTCAAGCTTTAGATTCCTGAGAAACAGCACATCGCCGGAGTGCATCTGGAAATCTCCCGTCGGCATCTTCCTCTGGTTTCGATAGAGATGATCCTCGTCTGCGGCTTCATAGAATACCCGCATCCCTCTGATATAAAAACGGCTCTTTAGAGCCAGTATCCGGAGTACGGCTTCTTCCCCGGAGGAGACGGTTAGATTCTCATCCCGCCAAAATAGGCGCCTTTCCCCGCTAAGGCAGAATACGAGCTCTCTATCCTTAAACTGCCATATATTCTCCTGATATCTATATCCGTCTTCCTCCAAGGGCATCTCACAATAACCATACCCCGTCTCCGTAAGCAAATATCTCATAAACCGGCTCCTATTGGTCAGATATAGAGAAAAGCCGCAATCAGCAGAACCAGCATGATCGCCGAAGCCGTGCATGCCCTGACCAGCCGCTCGTAAGTTCTTCTCTCCACCTTCTTCATACATTTCTTCTCGTGTTCCAGACAGCTTTCATAAGCTTCCACAAGCAGCTTCTTCTCTTCCTGCACTGTCTCAGGTTCAAAGAATTCTGCATCCGGCTCCTTTGCAGTCAGAAGCTCCGGCTCCCCATACAGATAATCCTCATAGGTTCTGGCTCCATCCATTACATACCCGATCAACGCCTGATACCGTCTTAAGAATTCCTTCCTCCGGTCCTTCCCGCCGGGCAGGGTACAATCACGTCTCTTCACTCTCACTCTGCCCAAGATATCATAGTATAGATTCTCAGGCTCCAGTGAGAATTCATATCGCAAATACAATTCCTCAAGTTCCGCCGCCGCGATCAAAAGCGCCAGCCTCACAGGCCTGTCCGCCTCTTTTATCCCCTCTAACGTCTGCATTCCCCGCAGATCGTAACTCATGCAGATGGTTTCCTTCTCTTCTTCGATCTTGCAGGGAAGCAGCAGATGATGACTCTCCTCCAACCGCCGGAAATCATAGACCGTCTTCGCCGTCATATCGCTTCTTCGTATCCTGTCTCTCAACTCTCCTTCCCCCTTTATACAATCGGTCTCTAATACAACTCACACTCAACGAGGAGAATATCTCCCTGGAAGACGTGTCCTTCCCGGAAACTGAGCATGGAATTCAAATATGCCTTCTGCCGCAGTGAATATACCCTGACCTGCCTTCCATGACATACCGATGTGAAATAGCCGTTTCCCTGAAGCCTCCGGTATACCTCTTCTATCTTCTGCTCCGGCTGCACCATGATATCAAGCTTCTTGTTATCAGCCACAAATGTAATGACCAACTTCCGCCTCCTAACCGCGGTTCATAGCGCCTGCTGCCCGGTCGAACTCCGCATACTGCTGTGCATTCATCACGACTCCCTGGCCGATGGCACTGATAAGCTCCCGCATCGCGCCAAAGCTCGGCGCCAACTCCGCCACTCGGGCGGCGAACCCTTCATAGCCGCTTCCTTCCCATAACTCCGGGAGCTGGCGGTTCACAACGTCATTCAGATAATTCTGGAGCGCCGTAACATCCTCCACATGACTTCCAATCTCGCGTCCTCTGGCAATGACATCTTCTGTGTTCATTCTGATACTCATAGGCAATCTTCCTCCTCTTTCTGATGATCTTAGATAATAGGTCTCACATGGGTTTTTTAAGAACGGAAGGTATCGCACAGAACCTTCCATACAGATTGATATAAATCTGATTAATAAGAAATTCACTTAGATGAATTAGATCCATACTTGACAGCGCTGCCTGTATGTGAATCGTATCATACATGACTCACACGGATATGTCAATAACTAACCGTTCGACAAATGTTCATCCTCTCTCTTTTGCACAAAAAATTGCTTCTAAAATTAGAAGCTTTTCACAAAAGCTCAAAAGATATCCCCTCTTCAACATAGACTGACTTATCCTAGTACACCAAGGAGATTGGCAGCACTCAAAGAATATCTTTCTTACAATACCGATAGAAGCCCGCACCGATTCCAATTACCGTAAACACCAGCCCCACAGAGAGATACTCCATGTTCAGACATTCATCCGCTATAATATCCGCACCCTCCGTATATCCAAACGGCGTGATATATTTCAGGAATTTTGCGTCTTCCGTCAGGTTTGCGATGATATTAAGGAAATAAAGAAGCGCCGCCATTCCAAGCCCGACTCCCATACCGCCGTGACTCAGGAACGCAGAGATTCCAAAGCAGACCGATGCTACCTCAACCTGCAGGACATAATATGCAAGAAACAGAAGAAAAAGCGGACGGTTATCCAGTGATTCCCCGATTATCTGCATAGACAATAACGTAACGGCAATAACAACAATATTCAGAGACAGGACCTGTATCATTATGGAAATATATTTCCGCATTACAACCTTCCGCCGGCTTACCGGGTGCGTCAGCAGGAATTCTGCCGTCTGCTCCCTCTCCTCTTTCGACAGGATGGAAATACCAAGAAGCGCCGAGAAAAATGCTCCTCCAAGTCCAAGGATGTTACCGCATTCCACACCAAAAAACCCCATGAATTCACCGAAATTCAACCTATCCATGCCAAATGCGGCAGAAAAACTGCCCATCTCGGCAAACATAGTGCTTACATCCCCCATCTGCGTCTCCATCTCCGGATAGATCAGAACACAGAGCGCCAGCATAAATGCGATCACGGCCGTCCATATCATCAAAGTTACTTTTCCCTGCCTTAATTCATGTTTAATCAGAGTCATATCAATTCTCCTTTTCAGTATAATGACTTTTTGACGCTTGTATCATAATAATGCATGAATATCTCTTCCAGATCCGGTTCGGTTATGGAGATATCCGTAAGCGGCAGCTCGGACAGGGTACGAAGCAGAATGTTAAGATCTCCGCCGTAGAGGAAGCTTATGGAATCCCCGTCTGTTTGTATGTCTTTGACCTGTGTAAGTTCTGGCAATACGCTGACACCGCTTAGCCTCACCCGCCTAGTATCAGTATGCCCCAGGCTCTCCGTAGTGTCTGAGACTAACAGGCGTCCTTCCCGGATGATGGCAGCATGACGGCAGTTCCGCTGAATCTCCGAGAGAATATGTGAAGAGACGAATATGGTCGCACCTTTGGCGTTACGCTCTTCCAGTATGGCATAGAATTCCCGCTGCATCAACGGGTCCAGTCCACTTGTCGGCTCATCTAAGATACACACCTCCGGCTCATGCTGCAGCGCACAGACGATAGACACCTTCTTACGGTTGCCAAGAGACAGCTCGCGGATCTTCTTACTCACATCCAATTCCAATCGATCGCAAAGGTTCGCCGCTTCCGCACGGCAGTTCCTGCCCCTTAGATCCGCAGAGAGTTTTATCACATCCTTCACCCTCATATTGCGGTAAAAGGATGCTTCCGAAGGCATGTATCCTACATGTGAAAGGATCTCTTCTCTCTGCCGGATACTATCCCTCCCAAGAATCTGCGCACTCCCGTCCGTTGGAGCAATCAGGCCCAGAAGAATCCGGATAGTAGTGCTCTTCCCGGCTCCGTTCGGTCCGATAAATCCGAAGAAATCCCCCTCTTCTACCGTCAGATTCATATCCGTGATTCCCCGTGATCTTCCATAATATTTCGTTAGTGAATTCGTCTTTATTGCATCCATTATCTCTCAAGACTCCTTTCTCAGATACACATTCTTCCAGAATGCCAGCATCTCCGAGAAATCCGCTTCCAATGTCTTCGCCTCCAGAATCTCACCCTGCTGAGATATCTCCCACAGATACCCCACAGACATCAGGTAAATCTGGCGATGCATCATCGCAAGATCCAGTCCCGGGATAAAATCCTCCGGGTCAAGCCCTGCAAGGGCATCCGCCGCCTTCCTGTTAAAGTACTTCCGGTAGCTTCTCTGGATATCTTCGCAAACAGCCGGATCCTTCTCATAGAATGCTTTCATGGCAAACGCAGATATATCCGGATATTGACACATGATCTGAATCTTCGCGTACATCCCGCGTTCCATCATCTCGAACAGGTCCCTGCACTCATAGCAGTGATTCCGGGTAAGATACTCGATCGTGATATCCGCCGCTTTCTCCCACAAAAACAGATACAGCTCCTTCTTATTATGAAAATAGTGAAACAGAAGGGATTTGCTGATTCCCGCCTCATCCGCAATCTCCTGCATGGGACTCTTCTTATAAGTATTCTGGGAGAACACACGGAATCCGGCATTGATGATCCTCTGCTGTTTCTCAATCGGCAGGAAATAGAATTTCTCATTCATATCAAAACCTCGCTGACTAAAATGGTCAATGGTTATAACTATTATTATAATCCATTGACCATTTTTGAGAAGCCCTCTTTTACATATTCACGGTTGCGGCTGTCATGCCAGTTATTGTTCACACCTGCTTCTACAAGGCACATAAGAATAAATCTGATTCCTATCCTCTCTGATCAAAGTCCGCAGCGCTTCAACCGCCACCCGTACCGCCATATCCGTATCGTGAACGACCGGGTTGGGAAGCCCTTCCTTCTCCCGCTCCTGATTCGCGACCACAAGGAAGCAAGAACCTACTCTGACACGCAGGCTGCTTGCAACGACGAACAACGCCGCCGATTCCATCTCAGATGCCAGACATCCCAGTCTCTTCCATGCTTCCCACTTGTTCAGCAGTTCATAACTGACCGGTTTGGTCTCTGGAGAATGCTGTCCATAGAAGGAATCCTTACACTGTACCACCCCTACATGATAATTCCCTCCCAGCTTCCCGGCTGCATCCGTCAATGCATTAACGATCCGGATATCCGCTACCGCCGGGAATTCGATCGGCGCATACTCCCGGCTGGTTCCTTCCATACGGATCGCACCGCTTGCGATCACGACGTCACCGCTCATCACTTCCGTCTGCATGCCGCCGCAGGTTCCGATCCGGATAAATGTATCGGCCCCTGACATTACCAGCTCTTCCATCGCTATGGATGCCGACGGGCCTCCGATCCCTGTAGACGTCACACTCACCTTCACTCCATCCAGATACCCCGTGTAGGTAACATATTCCCGGCTGTCCGCCATCAGCTTCGCGTCATCAAAATATTTCGCGATCTTCGCACAGCGCTTAGGATCTCCCGGCATGATCACATACTTGCCCACGTCCCCCTCGCCTACCTGGATATGATACTGCTTTCCTTCAATTTCTGAATAATTCATAGAATCCCTCGCTTTCTTAAGGTAAGTATACCAGAAAGTCAGCCCTCTCTCAATCAGTTTAAGTATCCCGTAGGATCTGACAACAGCCTGCCCGATCGTGCCCGCTCCGTAACGGTTAATGACAGCGGCATACTTCAAGTCCAGATCACCAGAAATATCATGCGGATCAAATGCGATAACAGAAGTCGCATCACTCCACGATCAGCGGTACGATCTCGCTTCGCTTCACATCCACAAGCCCTTTATCCGTCAGTTTTAACGCGGGGCTTACCGGAAGTCCCAGAGTTCCAAGCGACATAACCGGATTACTGTGCCGATACCCCAGATCCTTAAGGCTGTCCCGGACTGCTCTAAGCCCGAGAGCCGTCTCTCTGACTCCCTGCTCGGAAAGTATGCCGCACACCGGCAGCGCCAGCTCTGCAAGGACCTTTTTGCCCTTAACGGTCAGGAATCCTCCCTGCAGTTCTTGAATCCTTCTCACAGCGAACAGCATATCCTCCGGGTCGTCCCCTGCAACAAAAAGATTGTGATGATCATGGAAATACGTGGTGGCAACGGTTCCGGTATTCAGGCATGAGCCGGTAATGAATCCGTAACCGATATTCCCGTTTTTCCCGTGACGTTCTAAGACCATGGCAAGCAGGCACCCGCTGCCCTTCCAATCCACTATATGATCCCGCACCGGCATGGCAATCAGCTTCTCCTCCGTCTGCGTCCGGTCCGGGTGCACCTCTATCACGCGAACGGTAACTTCATCTCTGCCGTTATCCGCCCTGACCCCAAAATCCGCAAGCGTCACCGGCGGCAGGCAGACACTCCGGTAAAAATCTTCCGGGAACCGGTAGGATACCGGAACCTCCCGCCTGTTTTTCTGCGAGAAGATCTGAACGCCGTTCTTGTATACATACGACGGCTCCATCACCGCAGGGTCGTCAAGCAGTACAAAGTCTGCAAGCTTGCCGGGCGCAATCACTCCTCTGTCATACAGATGCATCCTTCGGCTCGGCGTGTATGTGGCGCAGTAGATCGCCATTTCCGCAGGGAACCCGGTCTCTATTGCCTTCTGTACAACATAGTTAAGCTGCCCTTTCTCGTAGAGGACATCCGCCATGGTATCGTCCGTCACAAAACCGCAGTATTCATAGAGCTGATTTTGACAGATATATTCCAGCACTTCCGGTTTCAGCATCTTGTCCTGTATCTCGAAGAACATGCCGTTTTCGATCCGCTGCTTCACCTCTTCCAGAGTATGTTCCGTATGATCGCCGTCAATCCCCAGATATAAGAACCTGGCAAGATCCAGATCCAGAAGCGACGGGCAATGCCCCTCGATTACATAACCCGGATGCTCCTTGCAAAGATAATCCAGAAACTTCGTGATCTCCAGATCATTTTCCCGGATGATCTGCCTGTAATTCATGATCTCCCCCACACAGACAACATCCTCTTCATTCAGCAGATGCTTCATGGCACCGCAGTCAATGATCCCCCCTGTGGTCTCAAGCTTCTCATTGGTTGACGGCACGCTGCTCGGTATCCCGTAGAAAATGTCGATCGGCGCATCCTTCGCCGCGGAGATCATCTCCAGAACTCCGCGGGTCCCCTTGACATTAGCCATCTCGTGAGGCTCTGATACGATCGTTGTCACACCGTATGCCGCGACGCAGTCTCCAAAAGGCTCCGGCGTCATCATACTGCTCTCAATATGCATGTGAATATCCACAAGTCCCGGAATCATATATTTCCCATCGGCATCCAGCACGGCTTCCGCCTGAAAGTCCGTATCCTGCTTCCGGTCAATATAATAGAATCTGCCGTCCTTCACAGAGACATCCGCAGGAATAAACCGCTTCAGATAAGTGTTGAATACCTTCGCGTTCCTGATCAGCAAAGAAACTGATTCCATAAAGCTTCCTCCTTAAACAATAGTATAGAAATAGAGCATGCAGACTACTACAAGCACATACATAACAGGCTCGATCTCCTTGATCTTCCCCGCCGCGATCTTCATGATCAGATACGCCGGAAGCGCAACGCAGATTCCATTCGCGATATTATTTGCAAATATCGTAAATGTAACGCAGATAAACGCCGGTACATATTCTGTGATGTCTGAATAATTCACATTGCGCATTCCGCTCAGCATATTCATACCGATAAAGATAAGTATCGGCCCTGTTGCTGCGGATGGAATGATCAGCGCTATAGGCGCTAAAAACAGCGACAGCGCGAAGAATATACTTGTGAAAACCACTGTCAGCCCGGTCTTGCCGCCGGCTTCTACACCTGCGGAGGATTCAAGATAAGTAGTCATGCTCGGCATAGTGAATAACGCGCCGAAGCTGGTCGCGACCGCGTCTACCTTAAAACATTTGTCAATTCCCGGAAGATTGCCGTCCTCATCCAGATACCCCGCCTTCGCGCCCACGCCGAGCACAGTCCCGAACGTAGAGAAGAAGTCAGGAACAAACAGCGCGATCAAAAACGGAATATACGCAAAATTCAAAGCCCCCGCAAAATCGACCTGAAGGAACTGCTTCCCTATATTGGCCGGAAGTGAGAACAGGCTCTCCGGAAGCTTCGTCACCCCAAACGGAATGCCGATCACGGTGGTGACCAGAATTGCCAGGATCATTCCGCCCGGAATGTTGCGGACCTTGATGACAAGAAGCAGAATGAAGCCGATCACTGCAACGATCACGGACGGAGAAGTCAGGTCTCCGAATGCAAGGTTATTCTTATCCGCATTTGCTACGATCAGCCCGCAGTTCTTCGCACCCAAAAGGGCGATAAACAGACCGATGCCGGCGCTCACCGCATGCTTCATACTCACCGGGATCACACGCACAACAGCTTCTCTAAGTCCCAGGAATGAGATCAGGATAAACAGGATACCGCTCCAGAAGATAACGCCCGCAGCGATCGGCGCGCTGATCCCTTCATTGGATATCATGGAAGCCACGATCCCCACGCTGCCGAGTCCCGGCGCCAACGCAAACGGACGGTTCGTATAAAGCGCCATTGCGCAGCTCGTCAGAATGATCAGAAGAACCATCGCCGTAAGCACTATATGCTTGTCCAAGCCGGCTCCGCCTAGAATATTGGGAACGGTCGCAAGGACATAGGCCATTGTAACGAACGTGGTCAGCCCCGCCAGAAGCTCTGTTTTCACATCTGTTTGGAATGCTGACAGTTTAAATTGTTTTTCAAGCCAGTTTTTCATTTGTTTTACTCCTTTTCCTCTTGATAATAGTTCTATATTTATAGTATGATGAGGAAAATAGAATGTCCAATTCATATTTTCCATAAAAACTATGCCAAATTGGAATATATCAGGGAGCGCAGCATGAATTTTCAGGAATTGAACTATATCTTATGCATTGCAAAGCATCAGAATCTTACTAAAGCAGCTCAGGAGTTATATATTTCTCAGCCGACTCTGACAAAATATCTGCAGAGGCTTGAACGCGAAGTGAACGGGAAGCTCTTCGTCCGCAGCGGGAACAGCTATACGGCAACCTATCTGGGACGAAGGTATATGGAGTATGCCAAGAAGATACTGGCGGTGAACCAGGACTGGGAGAAGGAACTGCAGGATCTTACCTCCTACAACGAGGGCGAACTGAATATTGCATTTCCGCTGATGCGCAGCTCATGCATGGTTCCTCAGATCATGACGGTATTCCACAAGCAATACCCGGGAGTCCGGGTCAACCTAAGAGAGGAGACCTATGCCATTCAGGAAAAACTGCTTCTGGACGATCAGCTTGACTTTGCGATCTTTAATGAGGCAAAGCCGCACCCTAAGCTGGAATACGAGACGCTTCTTAAGGAAGAAGTGCTGCTTGTGATGCCAAAGGGGCATCCTCTGGCATCTCTTGGCGTGAAAAAGGACGGAAAAGAATATCCCTGGATCGATCTTCGGCTGCTTGGTCAGGAGCCGTTTATCCTGCACTTCCCGGAACAGACGACCGGGCAGATCGCGCTTGAATTATTTGAAAAATACGGAATCTGCCCGTCTGTTCCCATACGCACGAGGAACACTGTGACCTGTGTCAAGCTATGCCAAAAGGGGATGGGACTGTGCTTCATCCCTGAAAATTATATGAAAAATATTGAGCTTCAGGAACCTCCTCTGTGCTTTTCCGTCGGCGACGAGGGGGCGTTCAGCACACTTACGATCGCCTTCCGCAAAGGAGCTTATCTTCCGGCCTACGCACGGGATTTTATACGGATCGCGCAGCAGAATCTCTGACACGCAGCACTGACACGCAGCAAAATCGGTATTCTCACTGACTCAGATAACTATCTGGCTGACTTATATGCCACCAACAAAGCAACCGTCAGCATCAGCGTGAAAAACTCCGCAAGCGGAACAGCAAGCCATACACCCGTCACCTCTAAGAATTCCGGCAATACCAAAAGGAACACTGTAATAAATCCAAACGTCCGCAGGAAAGATATGGCTGCAGATGCTTTTCCGTTCGATAATGCCGTAAGTCAAAGCCCCCGCGACAGTCGCCAAATGTGCATGCAAGCATGCCCCCTTGGCTCGTTGTTCGCGGGAATAAAGCAGATGAAAAAATATTGCATCCTGAGAACAAAAAACTGAATGAAAAAATGCTGAATCCATTCTTGGTAATCTCAAAACATTCCTGTTATTCTCTGCAAATATCTTTGCAATGGTTTCCCCGCCTAGCATGGAAAACAGAAATACAAGTATGGAAATCCCTGTTATAAAGCGGAAACAGATTCGGACTATCCTTTTTAACTGTTTACCGCTCCCATAGTTATAGCTTATAACGGGGGCAATTCCCATAGAAAAGCCGATATAAAACGTTGTTAAAAGAAACTGTGAATATATGATAACCGTAATCGCAGCCACGCCGTCCTCGCCTAGCAGCTTCATCATCGTTACGTTGAACAGAAATGTCGTTACGGCAGCCGAACACTGGCTTACCATCTCCGACGCACCATTGGAACAGCTTTTTCGCAGAACAGACGCGTCCATATTAGGCTTGCAGAAGTACAGTTCACTCCTCCCGCTGCGGCTTTCTGTCAGAAAAAAGATCGTGCCGATAACCGTTTGCCCCCAATCCCCAGATGATCTCATCCAAAAACAGAAGCCCTGCCGCCGTAATCAGCAGACCGATAACTGCACCTGCCGCAACAAGCAATGTGAAATTACTTCGTGCCTCCTCTGTCCTTCCGCTCTCCATTTTCTTCGCAACGACCGCGCTGCCGCCTGCCGCAAGCATCGTTCCCAGACCGACGATCAGATTGATAACGGGGCATACGATATTGATGGACGACAGGGCGTTCGTATCTACAAACCGTGCTACAAAAATCGTGTCTACAATGGTATATAATCCAATAAACAGCATCATCACCATGCTTGGCAATGCAAACATGATAAGGGATATGGTGTCAAAGTCTTTTTCTAACGGGTTTTTCTGTGTTTGGATCACTCCTTATTTGCAGGCTTGTCTTCATTTCCGCCCGTGCTTTATGGGCATAGAGGTATACTCCTGCGGTGTCTCCTCATTCTCTTCACACTTTTTAAACGTAATGATATGTCTGTGAGGATAATGATATATTATAGCACAAGAAGTTTTCTGTCCTTTCATTATTCTTGCTATATTTTTATCCTTTTTAAGGAAGGTGTTGCTAGTACACCGAAAAATAAGTTCCTAGTACATCATTGCGTTAATCTTGAAGTAATAGTGCTTGATATTCGTGTCAGCTGTGCGTCTACGAACCGACGGTGTAGCGGGCTACATCTAGGTTCGAAGGCGTGCAGATGGCATGGATAGCAAGTGCTTATTACTCAAGAATTAATGCAATGATGTACTAACCATATAACGCAGATGGAAAATCAGACAAGTTATATGGCTGGTTACTTATTATTCGGTGTACTAGTTCATAGAATTGAACAAATCGGAAGTTGTGGCGGTATACTAATGGAATACAAAGTGGATGATAAAGAACTTAATGCTTCAACTTTTCTTTCCTTTGTTAATCAAGTATGGCAAGGCGATTATGACATCGAAAGAACAAAGGAGACATTTTCCAAAACGCTGAATATAACCGCCTATGATGACAAAGTGCTGATAGGGTGTTTGCGTATTCTTTCGAATGGTTATTATTTTGGAACAATTACAGAGTTGCTTGTTCTTCCAGAATATCAAAAACAAGGAGTGGGAAGTAGACACAATCGGTTGCAAAAAGAGTATGCCCGTCACGGGAGAAAGGAGTAAATGGCAAGACATTCATTTATACAGATGTCGAAGCTACCAAATGTCAAGGGAAGAATATCCTATATTACAAGCCGCGCAAGACAGGAAAATCTCTATGCCACCTACCGTACCGCCAACAATGAATTTTGGAAGAACCTTGCAAGGGAAAGCCAGCAGGAATTTAAGCGGAGCGGCACAGAGGGCAAATGTATCGAAGCAAGGGAATTGATTATCGCCCTGCCCGAAATTTATACAAGATACGAGCCGCAGGCAGTCCTTGAAGATTTTACAGAGGAGTTCCGCAGGCAGTATGGTATGGAGTGCGTGTCAGCTCTCCACCACAACAAACGCAAAACAAACTATCATATCCATCTTATCTTCAGCGAAAGAAAACTGCTCCCTGAGCCTGATATTAAGACAGCCACACGCAGTGTATTCTATGATGAAACAGGCAAAAGGGTACGCACCAAGAAAGAAATCACAGGGGAGGACGGGCAGATACGAAAAGGCTGTACCATCATTAAAAAGGGCGAGGTTTACGAAAGCCGCCTCTTTACCGTGAAAGATGATAAATTCAAAAGCGAGCCTTTTCTCCGGGAGGTTAAAGAGATTTACACCGACCTTATCAATCGGCATATCTCCGATCCCGAACAGCAGTTAAAGGTATTTGATAAGAACAGCGTGTATCTTCCCACCAAAAAAATCGGCAAGAACAATCCCAAAACCGCCGAGATTGAAGCGGATAACACCGCAAGTCAGGAATGGAACAGGACAGCGGATATGGCACTAATATCGGGTATTCCCGAAGCAAAGACTTTAGAAATCAAGCAGACTGAGATACACGAAAAAGCAAGTCAGTCAATCAAGAGCAAAGGATGGCTGCCAAATCTGTTCCGAGGGATTGTGACAAAGGCAAAAGATTTTCTGCAAAACCTTATTCGGGAAAAAGATATACCGCTCAAGCCTACACTTGATATTGATATGGGAGAGTTCCGCCATATGAGAAATCTGATGATAAAGGTGCAAGATAAGGCGATAAAAATCAAAAACTTGCAGGATAAAGTTTTGCCGCAGTTGAAACAGCAACTTGCCAATACAAAGGGACTTTTCAAAGGCAAAGAACGAAAAGCGTTGGAGGTAAAAATCAAAGAAACCGAAGCGGAGATTGCCGACAGGCTGGATAAAATCCCCGATACGCTCAAAGAGGACGGTTATCCCGATATACAAGTTTTTATGCGTACTTTCCGAGAAATGGAAAGCGTTGTGGAACAGTACAACCGTGACCTTGCCGAGTGGGAATATCAAGCCAGCAGGAAACCGACAGCCGCCGCCAAAGAACAGCACAGACCGCCCGAAAAGCAGAGCGTGCTAAAACATCTGCGAGAGATACAGGAACGCAACAAGCAGAGACTACCGCAAAGACAGCGTAAGAAATCCTTTGACAGAGATAGCCGATAGGCATTGAAAAACCGCCGTTATAGCGTTTCCCGCAGCGGCGGCATACATAATCATTTACTGATTACAAGCGTGATTTTTATATCTCATTTTTTAAGTCCTATTATAGTATTTCCTCATCACAATTTACCGAATGTTTTAATAATGTTTTTCAAAATGTTTATACAGAACAATTCCTAAAAATGTTTGCAGTAGGAATAAACCAAATATAATTCCTATAATCCATGCTTCAATATGAAGTAATGCAAGTACAAAAGCAACAAACAAGTACACGAAAGTCATTAACTGATACACTAAAGAACCAGCTTTCATTCTTAAAAATACTTTTCTTTCATCAACACTATTGATAATGATTTCTCTATTTATATTTTCCAATTTTTCTTTATTTTTTGGCATTTCATAATAATAAATTTTAAGTAATTGAACACATGAAGCAAAAGCTAAGCCGAACCCCATTGCGTAAAAAAGTGTAGAGTAATAGCCAGTGTTAATAACGAAATATCCAAAACAAATAAAGATTATGCCTATAATAATCTCAATGATAAATGATAATTTTTTCTTCATTGTCAATTCCACTTTCATACGACTACATTTTCTTATCTAAATAACGAGCTGTTATAACCCATGTAATTTGCCCGACAGCAATAACTCCTGTTATCGAAAAAAATACAACTTTACTCATATATCCCATAAAGATAAGGGCAAATAATACAAGAACCAATAATGTAAGTGTTACTTTGTAAGCATTCGCAAGAGAAGCGTTAATAATTGCAATATTTCTTTCATCATTTTCTAATATTTGCACTTCTTTTGTCGGCTTACTGAATATATCACACCCCATTAAAATCAATATTATCCCAATAAGTGTTGTACCATAGACAACCAAATCTGGACGAGGTACAGGTAATAGTCGATGTACGCCTAAACCATAAGTTAGTAAACCACCTAAAAAAATTATTACACCGATGAACAATTCGACTTTTTGTATCTTATGCCTCATTTACTTTCCTCCTCATAAATAAAATTTCTTCAATGCTCATTTGAAAGTATCTTGCGATTTTAAAGGCTAACATGATAGAGGGATTGTATCGTCCATTTTCTAAAGAGCCTATTGTTTGACGAGATACTTCAAGAGCAGTAGCTAAATCTTCTTGTTTAATACCTCTTTGTTTTCGTAATTCTTCTAATCGATTTTTCAAAATATCCCCCTTCCTACGGAAAGCATGCTTTCCATACCTTTATTATAGCAAAAAAAGTTCTGATGTCAAGCACACTTTCCGTTTTGGATGATCATTCTGCACTTTTCCAATTGCTATCTTTACGAAGCGTATACTTGTGGCGTTATACCTTTTCTGAGAAAACGAGAGAATTTTTTCTTTAGGAAAAGCGGTTGCCCTTATAAGCAGTCAGGGAAAGAGTAAACTTGTGTGAAATCATATAAAGAGATAAGGCGAACACATTGCGACAAATCCTTTGTTTTCAAAGCATTTAGAAGATTTTATTGACAACCTATGAAGCGCAATGATCGCTCATAATTTTATGGTTTCCAATTTCCGATTTAACGGGCAGACATCCACCAACAGGTGGCTGCCCGCTTTGAACATTTTGACGAGTGGTAATTGCTAATAGTATTCCCCCTTCAATGCTCCTATCCATTCTTCAATCGCCTGTACCAGCCGGAATTGCTGATTTTTGTTACTGCTCTCTGTCATTGATTGTTTTCATATTTGAATTGATATCCTTTTACTTCTTCGAATCTGTTATCTAACACATAAAAACCTTATGTCTTTTGACCGAATATACAAAAGATACCCTCGTTGCCCATATCCCTTCCTGCCGAACAGATTTTAAGAGCTTCAAAGCATCTGTAACCGAAAAATCAGCATTTTGCTTCTCCAGTTGTTCCTCTGCCCTTTCAAATCTATCGTCTCCGGGCACAATATACGGTCTGGTTATATCTGGATCAAGTATCGAATAATTGGTCATCAGAGAATATCTTTTGTACTCAAAACGGTGTCCAACCCCTCTATGATATTCTGCAAGGATAGCTTTATTGCATCTTTCAAGCTCCCTTCGGTAACCAGACAATTCACCCCAAGATCTATGCTGTTCGCTCTTAGCCGGAATATAGATATATCCTGCTTGGACATATTTTTGTAATTCCTTAACCAACACATCCGGGAGAATTTCATTTGCATTTATATATTTCATATACAGGCTTCCTCCTTGATCCTCCTAAAAACCACACGAAACATGTATGATCAGGTTCTAATTCAAGCAGCAAAGCCAGCTATACTTCTACATCAGCGACTTATATTCCTCCATGCAAATGTCGCTTATTATACTGGCTTTGCATGGAGAAAGCCTTGATTTTTTCTTTTTTTATTCCTGCACATAATATCCTCCGATACGTTTATCCCCATTCTTTCAATGCTGCTTTCACAGCCAGAATTTCTGTTCTCTCTAATGAACCGGAAAACAAAAAATCCCATATTTATATTTATTATTGTTTCCCGTATATTCATCGATCACATTTTTCCAGAATAGATAAGCAGGCTTCTCTGCCCTTTTCTGTGAAGTAGTTTTCAAACTTCGCAGGAACATTGCCGTTAAAAATATCGCCGACCGCCTGCGGGAACGCAGAGAAGAAGTTGCCGTCTGTCTGAGTCAGCCCGACACCGATACAGAATGCCAATGACACCAGAATCATAGTGCGATCATCAAATACGCATTCTTTCAGCATCTTCATCCCTTCATACATGATGGATCCAAACATCATGACCGTACATCCGCCTAACACAGCCTGGGGCAGTGAATTGAAGAAGGCTCCAAGCGGCGGGAACAGAGACGCCAGGATCAGGATCAGCGCGCCCATCAAGATCGTAAATCGATTGATTACACCTGTCATCGTGACAAGCCCCACGTTCTGACTGAAGGACGTCAGCGGCAGGCACCCAAAGCACCCGGAGATCGTACTGGAGAATCCGTCCACGGCTAACGACCCCTGAAGCTCCTCGATCTTGATATCACGCCCCAACGTTCCTGTGCAGACAGCCGTCGTCGCACCCGTCGTCTCTGCCGCAGATACCATGAACACGATCGCGATGGTGAAGAACGCGCCGATATCAAATATCGGCTTATGGCTCGTGAAGAATACGATCTGAGGAATGCTAAAGACCCCAACCTCTCCGATCGTCTTTGATATACCGGAAAAATCGATCATCGGCGCAATTCCTGCCGCCGTAAATATTCCGGACAGGATATAGCCGAAGATGAGGCCCACCAGAATATTCAGATTCTTATACACACCTTTCAGCAGATAGCGTGAGACAAGACATACCACCAGCGTAAACCCACCTACCAACAGATGATGCCAAGCCCCGAAGGACTCTGAACCGCTTCCTCCTCCCCAGGAGTTCATGCCCACCGGAAGAAGGGATAAACCAATTGCGATCACCACGCAGGCAGATACCACAGGCGTCAGATATTTCTTCCAGTATTTCGCGCTTAAACCTACCACGCCTTCGAAGATACCGCCAAGGATCACGGCTCCCACCATTCCCTCGTATCCAAGCTTTGGATTCGTACAGATCATCAGCAGGCTTCCCAGGAAGGTGAAGCTGACTCCCATGACGATTGGAAGCTTAGACCCTATCTTCCAGATCGGATAGAGCTGCAGACAGGTTCCGATCCCCGCAACAAACATGGCACACTGCAGCAGACGAGTGATCTCCACCGCCGTCAGGGCTTCTCCCGTTCCCCTGACCACGGCTGCCCCGCAGACGATCAATACCGGAGCCAGGTTCGATACGAACATGGCAAGCACATGCTGCAGTCCGAAGGGAATCGCCTTGCCAAGAGGCACCCTCCCACTTAATTTATAGATATTTTCTTCACTCACAGTTGTAATCAGTTCTTCTCTTTCATTATCCATCATTATCCTCACATTATTCTTGTTGATATAAACAACTTACCTGGTCTACACCTCGTCGGCTTCTTTCTCCTTCCCCAGGCGCCGCAGCATAGTCTTCTTCACCGCGCGGAAGATATTCTCATATCCCGTACATCTGCACAAATGACCAGACATCAGCTTGCGAATCTCGTCATCTGAGAACTCTTTCTTCGCTTCCAAGATCTCCACCGCACTCATGATGAATCCCGGGCTGCAGAATCCGCACTGTACTGCGGCCTCGTCGATAAATGCCTGCTGGATATCCGAGATCTCCCCGTTGGGTCCGGCAAGCCCTTCCAAAGTCAGGATCTCCTTGCCTTCCGCCCACACAGCCAGATAGATACAGGAATTAAAACACTCTCCGTCTATGATCACATTGCAGGCGCCGCATTCTCCGACCTCACAACCCTTCTTCACACTGGTAAGCCGGTAATCATCCCGCAGCATATCCGTTAGAGACGCCCGGACATCGATCATCTTCTCCACATGCTTCCCGTTGATGGTGCAGGAAACTAATTTGTACTGTCTACTCATCGATCTCACCTCCCGCAAGACGAATGGACTCCCTCAGCGCCCGTTCTGCCAGTACCACCGCGATATGCTGCCGGAATTCCTTAGAAGCCCTCCAACTGTCGCGGGGATTGATATCCTCCAAAACTGTTCTGGCAAAGGTCTTCACATTCTCTTTCGACACCGCTTTTCCCTTCGCCGCTGCTTCCGCCACAGGCGCACGCATAGGAACAGGCCCCGCCACACCGTAGGCGATCCTGACATCCTCCATTACCTTCTTATCCGAAGACAGCTTCACATTCACCGAACAGCCTGTAGTGGCAATATCCATAGCATTTCTCATGGCGTACTTGATATAGTGTCCATGATATCCCTCATAAGCAATCTTGGGAATAATGATCGCCGTCTGCACCTCTCCCGGCTTCAAGTCTACGACCCCCGCCTTGATGTAGAAATCATGGATCGGGATTCTCCTTACCCCATTAGGTCCGGTGATCTCCACGATTGCATCCCATGCATGAAGCGTAGAAGCAGAATCCGCAGACGTCACACCGTTGCAGGTATTCCCGCCGATTGTTCCGATGTTGCGTATCTGCGGTCCGCCTACCATATCGACCGCCTCTCCTAACACATTGATATGCTCCTGGATGATCGGATCTCTCGTGATATGGGAGAAGCTGGTAAGAGATCCTATCCGGATCGCCCCGTCTTCCTCATAGCTTATCCCGCGCATCTCATCAAGACCATAGATGCTGACCAGCTCCTTCCCCGCACGCTTTCCTTCCCGCATCTGCACCAGGACGTCGCTTCCGCCGGCGATGATCTGCGCTTCCGGGTGTTCTATAAGAATCTTTACCGCATGCTCAATGCTCTCTGCTTCATAAAGTGCTTTTATGTCATACATATTCTTAACCTCCATTTTTTGATTCCCGCGGACAGCAGACCGAACAAACCAGCATACTCATTCGACAGCTGTCCTGTCTGTTACAGATCGGCTAAAGCAGCCCTTCCTCCGTGAATCTCCGGAACAGATTATGCGGATTCACAGGAGCCTCATTGACTCCCACTCCCGTCGCCTGATAGACTGCGTTGCGGATCGCAGGCGCTACCGAACAGGCCGGCGGCTCGCCCAATGCCTTAGTCCCAAACGCACTGGTCGGTTCTGCATTCTCCACGAATACCGCCTTAAGCCTTGGATGATCCATGAACGTCGACAACTTGTAATCCAACAGGTTATTATTCAGCGCACGCCCTGTCTTCTCATCGAAGATCAGCCGCTCCGACATCCCGTATCCGATTCCCATGCTCATACCGCCGTGTACCTGTGCCTCTGCGAGCGCAGGATTGATCAGCGTTCCCGCATCATGGGCATTGACGATATCTATAAGCTTCACCTTGCACATAGGGATATCCACCTCCGCTTCCGCAATGGTACATCCGAAGGAATAGGCATTGGATTTAATCTGGGACGTACTCTCCGCCGACAGATGCTGACTGTTGGTCAGGCTGTACAGCGCTTCCGTTGACAGTTCTCCAAGGCTCATCAAGATTCTTCCGTCTGTGGTGCGCACAATATTACCCTCCACGATATCCAGATTATATTCCGGCATACGTGTCAATTCATGGGCGTATTTTAAAATACGCTCCTTTAAGAGCAGAGCCGTCTGCCGTATGGAGTATCCTGCCGTATACGTCTGCCGGGACGCATAGGCTCCCGTCCCAAAAGGCGTCACATCCGTATCCTGACATGACACTACATGAACGTCTTTCAACGGAACTCCCAGTACATCCGCCGTCATCTGCGTATAGACGGTATCCGCCCCCTGACCGATCTCCGTCTCCCCAAGCTGGACCTGAAGCGACCCGTCCTGATTCAGAACCATCCGGCAGGATGAGGTCTCCAGGGAAATGGGCCACACAGCCGTATTGTACCAGAAGACGGACACACCGATTCCCCGCCGGATATCACCGGTCTGATTCTGGTACTCTTTGAACTTCCGTCTATAATCAATTGCCTCCATAGCTTTATCAAGACACTGGTTAAATGTATCGTCATACAGTTCATTTTGGGAAAATGCATCAACATATCCCACCGGCATCAGATTCTTACGCCTGAAGTCTATCGGATCCATCCCCATCTTCGCCGCCACGTCCTCAGTATGACATTCCACTGCCCACATTGCCTGAGGGATTCCATAGCCGCGCATTGCCCCCGCTACTGATTTGTTGGTAAATACAGTATAAACATCCACCTCTACATTTTCACAGGGATATAGCTGGGGGAATGCCCCTGCTCCCTTCGCTACGATGCTGTGACCGTGAGAAGCATACGCCCCCTGGTCGGAAAATGCTTCCAGCTTGCGTGCCGCGTAAGAACCGTCCGGCCGCACCCAGGATATAATATGGCTGCGGATCGCATGGCGCACACGGTTGGATACGAAAGTATCCTCGCGCGGAATATCAAGCTTCACCAAATGTCCGCCAAGCTGCATGCACAGCCATGCACACAGCGGTTCGTACAGAGCGTCCTGTTTATTCCCGAACCCGCCTCCTATGTATGGTTTGATGATGCGCACCCTTCCCCACTCAATCCCCAATGCCTGGCCCACGATCCTGCGGACAATATGAGGAATCTGGGTGGAAGCCGTTACCGTGATCCTGTCTCCCTCCATCTCGGCATAACAGATAAAATTCTCAATATGGCAGTGCTGCACCGTCGGCGTGTCATACCAGCCTTCTATCTTCGTAAGCCCCGGCTCCTTGACGGCCTCTTCATAATTCCCCTTTCGTATGGCTGTGTGCTTCAGTATATTATTCGGATACTCCTTGTGGATCTGAGGCGCTCCCTCCTTCATCGCCTCCTGCACATCCAGCACAAAAGGATACTCTTCATACTCCACCTTAATCGCGCGGAGCGCCTGTGCCGCCGATACTTCATCCTCCGCCACGACCGCTCCGATGTCGTCTCCATAGAATCGGACTTCCTCGGTCAGAACCAGACGGTCCGCCACGTCCTGATGTCCCGGATCCGTAGACCACGGATGTCCCGCTGTTGGGAAATAATGCTTCTCCTTCACATCAAAACAGGTAAATACCTTCACAACTCCCGGAATCTTCTCCGCCTCGGAGGTGTCAATAGACACCACCCTTCCATGGGCGATGGTTGAATGTAACACTCTGGCAATATATGCACTCTTATCGCACAGATCATCCGTATACCTCGTTCGCCCGATCACCTTATCATAGGCATCTACACGGGTTACCTTCTTTCCTGCATACATTACTGCTCCCTCCTTCTTACTTCTTAAATGTCTGCCTTCTGACAGACTTCACCGTTAATATAGTACGCGATATGCTGCTTCATCTTCAGATATCCTGCTTCCGGAATAATGATCTTCCCCTTTTTGACAGAGATCAAATCATCTTCCTCCAGTTTTTTTATATTACGATTCAGCGTCTTCACAGAGAACCCGATCTCCTCGGACAATTTTTCCCTGCTTGCCTTTATTTCCAGCGGCTTTTTCAATGGCTGCTTCTGCTCATACCTACGGATCAGATGCATCATCAGCCGCTCCCTGCTCTCGATGAACAGATACCTTCTTGCATCAGCCGTCTGTGAGATCAGTCTGCCCGTATTCTCCTTCGTCCGCAGATACAGCGCCTCCACATCACTTCGCAGCCATTCCATATAGTAAATGATCGGTATGATAAGCACCCTGCATTCGGTCAATGCTATCGCACTGATCCTGTAATTCGAAAGATCTGCAAAATACTCGATCTCACCAAAGAAATCCCCTGGGCCATAATCCTTAAAATAATAAGAACGTCCATACATGGGCCACTCGATCCCGCTCACCTTCCCGGATAATATTATATAAATGTAATCACACTTCTCTCCCGCCTCAATCAGGAGCTGACCTTCCTTAACATCCGCAACACTCATATAATACTTTACTTCTTCTGTACAGTTTTGAAACAGTCTCTCCATATATTCCTGCTTTTTCACCGGCAGTTCCTTGAATACCTCCATGGATCTCACCTCTTAATCCTATTTTACCAAATGAATCATACAAATAAAAAGGACAAGAGACCTGATTTTCTCAATTAGTCAAAAAATAGCAACTCACCCAAAAAATATCCCTTTTCCCCACCTTTTTGATTCTGTTTTTATCTAAATTAGACAAAAACAGAGTGTAATGTTGCGTTTCTTACATAACACTACACTCTGATCGCTGCATATTATCTATACTAAATGGCACGCTACCATGTGTCCCGGAGTAACCTCCTTAAGCTTCGGCATCTCTCCGAAACAACGGTCCGTGGCGAATTCACACCGCTCTGCGAACCTGCAGCAGTTCTTGGGATTGATCGGGCTTGGGATCTCTCCCTTGATCGGGATTCGTTCGTTGGCCTTGGCTTTCTTAGGATCTGCCTCCGGAATCGCCGACAACAGAGCCTTTGTATACGGATGCTGCGTATTCGAGAACAGCTCCTCCGTCTCTGCGGTCTCCACGATAGTTCCCAGATACATAACCACTACACGGTCCGAGATATATTTGACAACACTCAAGTCATGGGCAATAAACAGATAAGTAAGCCCCATAGTCTCCTGAAGGTTCTTAAGCATGTTGATGACCTGTGCCTGGATGGATACGTCCAGAGCGGAAATCGGCTCGTCACAGATAATGAACTCCGGATCTACCGAGAGCGCCCTGGCAATACCGATACGCTGTCTCTGCCCGCCGGAGAACTCATGCGGGAAACGGGACATGTGATCCTTGTTAAGGCCTACCGTCTCAAGAAGCTTCTCCACCTTCGCATCTGCTTCCTTCTGGGACATCCCATGCTGCTTTAATCCCTCGCCTACGATCTCCTTGACTGTCATACGCGGATTCAGGGAAGAATACGGATTCTGGAAGATCATCTGTACCTTCTTGCAGAACTCCTTCTTCTCCGCGCCGCTAAGCTTCATAATGTTCTTGCCGTTGTAGATAACCTCTCCCTTCGTGGGATTATACAGACGGATCATGCACCGCCCGGTGGTGGATTTGCCGCAGCCCGACTCTCCTACCAGGCTGACTGTCTCTCCCTTGTTGATGTGAAAGGTCACATCATCTACCGCTTTCAAAGTCTCCTTGCGGCTGATATGGAAATATTTACATAGATTATTAACCTGTACGAGAGGCTGATTCGTCTCCTGATTCGCCATTATTTCACCTCTCCTTTCTTTATCACGGTTTTCTTCATATCGGTATCCGGTGCAAACTCATGCTGCAGCCAGCAGCAAGCGGCATGCTCGTCAGAGAGCTGATAAGTCTCAGGCGGTGTATCGATACATACATCCATACAATATTCACACCGGGCTGCAAAGGGACATCCGACCGGAGGGGAGAATAAGTCAGGAGGTGTCCCTTCGATCGGTTTTAATTTCTCACCTTTAGCGGTATCCAGCCTCGCGATCGACTGCATCAGCCCTTTCGTATAAGGATGAGAAGTGTTGTAGAAGATCTCGTCTGCGGTACCTCTCTCCACAATCTTTCCTCCGTACATAACCAGAACACGGTCACAGAGCTTCGCAATCACTCCCAGATCATGGGTGATCATGATAATAGAAGTTCCCAGCGTCTTCTGCAGGTTCTTCAAGAGGTCCAATATCTGCGCCTCAATAGTAACATCCAGAGACGTAGTCGGCTCGTCAGCGATAACGATACTCGGGCTTCCTACCAGCGCGATCGCGATCATGACACGCTGCTTCATACCGCCGGACAACTCATGCGGATACTGCTTATATCTGCGCTCTCCGTCAGAGATTCCTACTAATTTCAGGATCTCCAGAGCCTTCTGCTTCTTCTCGGCCGCGCTCATACCCTTCTTGCCCACGAAGACCTCTTCGATCTGTTTGCCGATCCTCATGGTCGGATTCAGGGATGTCATCGGATCTTGGAAGATGAATCCAATCTCCGTCCCCCGCATATTACGGAGCGCCTTCTTATCCATCTTGAGCACATCGTCGCCCTTGTACAAGATCTGGCCGCCCTCGAAGAATCCCGGGGGCTCCGGATTCAGTCTCATGATACAGGAAGAAGTAACACTCTTCCCGCAGCCCGACTCTCCTACGATACCCAGGATCTCACCTGGACGCACTTCAAAGCTTACATCACGGACTGCCTTTACGACACCTCCATAAGTACGAAAGGAGAATGTCAGATTCTTAACTTCTAATAAATTTTCCATCTTCTTACTCCTTTCCTATTCTGTTCCTCGAAGCTTCGGGTCAAATGCATCACGAAGTCCGTCGCCCAACAGGTTCAGGGCAAGCATAGTCGTACAGATCAGCGTTGCCGGGATCACGACCTGATAAGGATTGATACGAAGCTGTGCGATACCCTCTTTGGCCAGTACTCCCCAGCTGCACCCCGGCGGCTTGATACCCAGACCGATATAGCTTAAGAATGCCTCCTGGAAGATGGCTCCTGGGATCGCCATGGTAAGATTCGTGATAATGAGTCCCATGACATTCGGCAGGATATGCTTCACGATAATCACCATATCCGGCACACCCAGGATCCTCGCTGCCGCAACGAAATCCGACTCTCTAAGCTTGAGCACTTCACCCCGGACGAAACGGCAGCTCCCGATCCATCCTACCATACACATGGCTATGATCAGACAGTGTACGCCGTTACCGATCACCACCATCAGCAGGATCGTAACGATCATGCTTGGAATTCCATACAATACATCTACGATACGCTGGATCAGCATGTCCACCTTACCGCCGTAGAAGCCGGAGATGCCTCCCATGATTGAACCGACGAAAGCATTGATCATACTTGCCGCGAATCCGATCGTAAGGGATACTCTCGCGCCCATCCAGGCACGTACCCAGAGATCCCGCCCCAGGGAATCCGTACCGAACCAATGCACGGATGAAGGCGGCTGGTTCATCTTCTCCACACTCTGAGTCGCATAGTCAAACCCGCTTAACATCGGCGCAAATATCGCCATAAGTATATACAGTCCGATCAGGCACAGGGAGAAGAACGCGATCTTATTCTTGCGGATTCGTCTCCATGCATCCTGCCAATAACCGATATTTGGGCGGGAAATGGACTCCATGCTCTTAGCGTTCTTTCCAATAATATTAAATTTATCTCTTGTTATCTCTGCCATATCCGCTTCACCTACGCTTTCTTTCCGCTGAGTCGGATTCTCGGATCCACGATACCATACAGGATATCCACGATCAGGATCGCTATGACAAGGAATGCGCCGTAGAAGATCGTCATCCCCAGAACCAACGTATAATCAGCCATATTAATACTGTCAACATAATATTTGCCCATACCCGGAATCGCGAACAGCGCCTCGATTACGAAAGTACCCGTAAGTACGGCCGCAACCGTAGGACCCATGATCGTAATGATCGGGGTGATCGCGTTACGGATCTGGTGCTTGAAGGTCACGCGGAACTCTGACAGTCCCTTTGCCCTTGCCGTCTTCGTATAGTCAGAAGTTACGACCTCCAGCATACTGGAGCGCATCAGACGCGATACCGATGCCAGGGTATAGAATCCCACAGCAATAGACGGCAGGATGGTATGCTTGAAGCTGGTATACTGCGCAACCGGCAATAGCTGCCATTTGATCCCGAAGAAATACTGCAGAAGCGACCCCATGATGAAGTCCGGTATGGACGTTCCTATGATCGCGATCAGGATACAGAAGAAATCCAGCTTCTTCCCGCGGTTCAGCGCCGCTATGATCCCCAGTATAATTCCGAAAAAGAACGCAAAACACAGCGCCCTGATCCCTAAGTCCGCAGAGAACGGGAAAGATTCGGAGATAATACGGTTGACCGTACGTCCTTCATACTTCATGGAGTAGCCAAGATCACCGCGGATAACATTCTTCATATAGGTTACATACTGTACCGGCAGCGGTTTGTCAAGGCCGTAATACGCCTCTAAGTTCGCCTTGATCTCAGGTGTCATCTTCGGATTGGAAAACGGATCACCCGGCAGCAAACGTACCAGCACGAACACGATACTTACAAGTACGAATAATGTCACGATTGCAAGCAGCACTCGTTTTATTATATATTTTGCCATGTGTTTCTCCTTTCTCTTGTCTTGTGGCAATTATTTGACAATTTTGATTATCCCACACCTCTTAAATTTCCCTGAATAATCAAAATTGTCAAAAGGGGAACCGTATTACGGCTCCCCTCGCTTAAAACCATGCTTTACAATTCACTAACGATTATTCTGCTAAATCTGCATATACAAGGTTAAAGTCGTATCCAACGAAGTATACGTTGAAGTTCTCGATCTTCGGATTCACAAGATAGGTATCCTGGCGTAACTGAAGCGGTACTAAAGCCGCGTCTTCTTCAAGGAAAAGCTTCTCAGCCGCAAATAATAGATCCTGTCTTGTCTTCGCATCTGTCTCAGTCGTAGACTTCTCAAGATACTCGTCATATTTCGGATTGTTGTAACCGGAGTGGTTGTACTGTCCGTCGCTGATCCACAGCTCAAGGTAAGAATATGCGTCAGAGTAATCCGGTACCCAGCCGGTAACTACCATATCATAATCAAGATCCTGCTCTCTCTGGAGTCTCTCTTTGTAGGTTACCTGCTCGATCTCTACCTTGATACCAAGGTTCTTCTCATACTGCTCCTTTAATACCTCTGCCTGCTTCTTAGCATTCTCCGTATCGGTTGTAAGAAGTGTGACTTGGATATCTGCCGGTGAAGATACTCCAAGCTCCTTTACTGCCTTATCAAGATACTCTTTTGCCTTCGCGTCATCATTCTCAAGCGGGAACGGCTCATACGGATAAGCCTCGCCGTATGTGGTATCTGCTGATGTTACATTTGGAAGGACAAGTCTCTGTGCCGGTACATATGTATCATAGTTCACAAGTGTGTTGTATTCCTTCCTGTTCAGGCCAAAGTTCATCGCGAATCTTAAGTTCTTATTCGCAAACGCCTTGCCCTCTGTCTGGTTGAGCATGATATAATCATCCGCGCCTGTGAAATATGCCTCTGTGTTCAGCTCGCCTTCTGCATACTGAGGAACCATATCGGAAGGAACGATGGTAATGTCAACCTCGTTCTGTTCGAACATCGCCACACCTGTCTTAGCATCCAGTACGGTCTTGATGCAGATCTCGTCAAGCTTGATGCTGTCAGCATCCCAGTAATCCGGGTTCTTGGTCATGATCAGCTCGTCGCCGTGCTTCCACTCAGACATTACGAATGGTCCGTTGTAAGCAGCCTTCTCCGGATCTGCCGCATATTCTGCACCATACTTTTCAACAAGGTCTTTTCTTGCCGGTCCGAACGCACACATAGAAGCCATCGCATCAAAGTATACTGCCGGATGCTCCAGCGTGATCTCTACAGTCTTATCATCCAGAGCCTTTACTCCAAGCTCTTCTACCGGAACCTCACCGTTATTGACAGCAGTACCGTTCTTCAATATATATCCGATGAATGCATAATCAGCAGCAAAATCTGGATCCATCAACCTCTGCATACCATATACATAATCCTCAGCCTTAACGTCTTCGCCGTCGCTCCATTTCAGTCCGTCACGCAGATGGAAGGTATATACCAGACCGTCGTCGGATACTTCCCAGGTCTCTGCCGCATCACCTACTACTTCACCCTCTTTATTCCTTGTCAGGCAGGCAAGTACATGGATATTGGCAGAAGCAGAACCGATCGAGTTACTGTTCTGCGGGTCCATAGACGGAACATCCTCACGCAGAGTATATGTAATCCTCTTCGTTCCGCCGGACTCAGCACTTCCGCCGTCGGAATCTGATCCGGAACCTGATCCGCTGTCTCCTCCTCCTGATCCTGGCGTACTGCAGCCGGTCACCATTGCGGCTGTCATAGCCATTGCTAAAAATGCGGCTAATAATCTCTTCTTCATAAAGAATCCTCCTTTTTATTATATTAGCTCTATGTAGCTTAACAGGTCCTCATATACGATGCGCATACAACTCCCTGGTTCTACCAATCCTATGCCAGTATATACTGACTATACTCTATACTTTAGTCTATCATACGCAGATGAATACTGTCCCGGCGTCACTCACTGCAAATCCCATACACATGATAGCTTTCTTCGTCTACCATACACAACGGAATCCACCTCGTTCCCTCACAGATGAACGTAAGCCTCTCTTCCGCCGGCGCCATCTTCTCTTCTATATCCGTCTCCGTAAACGGAAGCTTCAAGAAGCCCTTCTCCTCGGACAATGCCGCCATAACAAACGGTCCGTAGGCAATTGCCGCCCTCTCCGGGATATCCGCTGCCCGAAGGATTCGGAAACTGAATGTAAATGTGAGTTCAAACGTGATCTCCTCCGAGAAATCCCTTGTAAATACCAGGTAACCGTCCTCGTCGGATTCTACGGCAAGCTTCCTGCCATTCTCTTCTATCTCATATCCCCGTACACGAACTCCATTCTCTTCCGCACCTGCGGCGTTCACAGTCCACTTCGGCAGACGGATCTTGATTGTATGGACTCCAGAACCCTTCACGGTAATTCTTGTCCTCTCCGGATGACCGCCGACCGCCTCCTGCCGGATATGGACATCCCTTTCTGCCCACTCAAGCACAGACGGAATAAAAAGATTCACATAGAACTCATCCTCCCGGTGGAAATAGATCCCATCCCTGTACTTGAAATGACTCTCCATACCGGTGCCGTGGCAGCAACTATTCTCCCACAGGAATTCCCTCTTCGCTCCCGGCTCTAACGGGAAGAAATACGTGCTCTCCCCCGTAGGGCGCTTATCCTGGGACGCCAGGATATGATTCAGGACCGTCCTCTCATAGTAATCCATATAACGGCTCTTCGGCTCATACTGGAATAACTCCTTCGTAAGCTTCAGCATGTTATAAGACGCACAAGTCTCCTGTGTCTTCTTCGTAAGTAGATCTCCGATCCGGTCCTTAGCGAAGAACTTCTCGCTCTCCCCGCAGCCTCCCGGCGCATAGGTATGCCCGTCCGTGACGATCTGCCAGAAAAACCGCGCCATATCATAGTACCGCTTCTCACCTGCAGCCTTGTATATCTCCAGTGCGCCAAGCATCTGCGGAATATGCTGGTTCGCGTGCATCTGGTCAAGCTCGTCCCTCTTCTGCTCCAACGGATAGATCAGCTTCTTATTGTCAAACAGCTTCGCACAGTCAATGAATTCTTCCCGGCCTGTCAGCATATACAACTGTGCCATGATAACGTTCATCGCCCCGAATTCACCGGCGATATACATGCTCCACATCCTGGTCCGCTGCTGATATGTAAGCTTAGAAAGCCTTCTCCACACCCACAGTCCCAATCTCTCGGATACTGCAAGCGCTTCTTTTGCCCCTGCATATGTATAACAATCCAACAGTCCTGCGAAGATCTTATGCAGCGTATAATACGGCGCCCAGATCGTCGGATACTCCACATATTCCTCCAACTGGTCAAACTGGTCCGGGAGATACCCGCTTAAGAAGCCCTCCCCCACACCATCCATCTTCGAAAACGCGTCCTGGCACTCTGCCAGGCTCTTCACCATATATAACGCCTTCTCCTTGAAGCGCTCATCGCCGGTAGCATGATAACACAGTGCCAATGCCGACATATAATGTCCCGTCGTATGTCCCTTGATCTGGCTCTCCCACTTCTCCCATCCGTCCAACGGTACTGCTCCGCAGGTATCAAGGCCCGCAGCCCGCCGGAAATTATACAGCATCCTGTCATCCTCGACAGAAAGGAGATACTCCTTCATCCGCTCCTGGGCATCATAGAAAGGACTCTCCGGCAAAAGTCTGATCACTGCATCATCGCATCCGTGTATACTGCCTATTGATTTCATCGATAATCACCTATAACGTTAATCCATTAACGTTAATCTCTCCCGAAATAAAAATAAATATGATTAATTTTATCATTTTCCGGCACACTGGTCAAGAAAACTCTAACAAACAATGCACTGTAAATTGTTGACAGTTTACTATGATCCTTAAAAATACGGGAATTGTCAGCATGACAACTCCCGTATTTTAGAAAAATTTAATAATACACCCTATTCCTTTTATATCCTCTCCAACGCCTCATTCGAGCCTATCAGCATCAATATCATCCCTTCCTTCAGCGCCACGTCCGGATCCGGCGTAATCTCCACATGATCTCCTTCCTTCACCCCGACCACATTCACTCCATAGGTTCTTCTGACATCCAGATCCTTCAGCGTCCTGCCGATCCAGCGCTTTGGCACGGCAGTCTCTACAATACTGTAATCCGGCGATAATTCAATCCAATCAGCAAGGTTCGCAGACAGCAGATTCTTCGCGATCTTCCGCCCCATCTCTTCTTCCGGGAAAACCACCGCATCCGCCCCCACCTTCCGAAGTACCTGGGCGTATCTTGAATTATGCGCCTTGCACAGGATATACGGGATCCCCATCTCTTTCGCCGCCAATGTCGCCAGTATACTGCCCTCCAGATTCTCAGATGAAGCCACAACAATCCCGTCATAATTCCTTGACCCCAGAGATTGCAAGAGGTCCGGATTGCCGATATCAGCCTGCATGGCATAAGTGACCTTATCTGCGATATCATTGATCCGCTCCATATCCTGATCCACGGCTACAACATCGCAACCTAACTGCTGCAGGGTCACCGCAACACTTGCGCCAAAGCTTCCAAGCCCCAATACCACAAACTGTTTCTTCATAAATTATGTCTCCTTTTCCTGTAACCTACTCCTATCCGACCATGATCTGTTCCTTAGGAAGCCTTCGAATCTTGTCTCTTGGATGCGTCTTCCCTGCAAATGTGAGCACCAGAGACAACGGTCCCAGTCTTCCGATATACATCATGATCATCAGGACCACCTGACTGGCCCAGCTAAGATGCGGGGTCAGATCTGCCGTAAGTCCCACCGTTCCCACTGCCGACGCGGTCTCATAGAGGACATTGACCATTGGAATACTGTCCGGTTCGATCACTAGAATCGCAATCGTCCCGGTAATAAATACAGTAAATGCTACCATTACAACGCAGAACCCTGTACGGAAATTCGCCACTGATATCCGCCTGCCCATGCACTCTGTATCATTACCTCCCCTTACGAACGTAAGACATGCAAGAAATAACATGGCAATGGTTGTCGTCTTCACCCCGCCTGCGGTACCTCCCGGCGAACCGCCGATAAACATCAGTATCGAACAGAATAATTTCGACTCTCCATGCAGCGCCCCCTGGGAAACCGTATAGAATCCTGCCGTCCTTGTAGTCACCGACTGGAACACAGACGCCATAAGCTTCTCGCCAAGGCTCATACCGCCTATCGTCTCCGGGTTATGATATTCGGCAGCAAATACGAATACCGCCCCGGCAATGATCAGAGACACCGTCATAATGACTGCCAGCTTCGAATGCAGCCTGAGTCTCGTGAACCACCAGCGCCCCGGTACTTCTCTGTGAATAAGCTCCTTTGTATTCTCAATAACATCAAACCAGACCGTAAATCCTATACCGCTTAATATAATGAGCAGTATCGTTGTAATATTCACCACCGGATTCACCGCATAATCTGCAAAGCTGTTCTCTCCTAAGATGTCTATCCCCGCATTACAGAACGCCGAGACTGAATGGAAAACCGAATACCATATGCCCTTGATCACGCCATATTCCGGAACGAACTGCAGCGTATACAGCAATGCCCCGCCGCCCTCCACTATGAGGGTTCCCAGAATCACCTTCTTCACCATCCTGACAATTCCGCCCAACCGCTGCGCGCCATAGGCTTCCTGCAGGACTACTCTCTCCCGGACCGTGATCTTCCTTCGAAGCAGGAAGAAAAATATCGTTGCACATGCGATAACGCCCAGACCGCCAATCTGGATCAATATAAGCAATACCACTTTCCCAAACAGGGTAAATTGAGACGCCGGCACGATCGTCACCAATCCTGTCACACACACCGACGTTACAGAAGTAAATAGCGCGTCTATGAACGCAATCGGCTGCGTGTTGCTGACCGGAAGATACAGCAATATCCCGCCGAGAAAAATCACACCTAAAAATCCTACCGCCGTTATCTGCAGCGTATTCCATCTGACACTTTTTGTTCCCTTCACGGCATAGCTGCTCTCCTTCCTATTCATTCAAAAAGTGTAAAGCCCTCAATTACAAAAGACCTTACACCTTTTTGGTTAAGATTTATCATCATTGCACAATGCTTCATATTTTTCTACAAGCTGTTGATACTCTTCAAGCGTCTTACATTCTTTCAAATCATTCAAAATACGGACTCTCTCAAGTTTCCTTGCTAAGATTTCAATCGTCTCGGCTGTATTTGGCATATCCTCACCTCACTTCTTCAAACGCTACTCTTTGATTCTGTCAATTTCTGTTAAATTAATTCCAGATGAAGTAAGTATAACTTTTAGAGTATTATATCTTACTTTCATAGCTTCATATACCTCTGAGCCTTTATCAGCTAATAACATATAACTTTGCAGTTGAACAAATTCCTCAACATTTTTCTGCATTAACTCTTTTTCAGTCATATCCCCATCCACCTCTCTTTTAAAATACTGCTTTCTTTGGTACTTTTATTATATCAATCGGCATTCACCGTGTAAAGCACTATTTCTGTGAACAGTAACGGACAGCAGCAGACCAGCAACAGACCAGTCTGAATATCTCTTGTAACCCGCGAGCCGCAATGTTATAATTGAGGAATCTTCTCTGTACCAGGAGAATAAACGGAGGACAAAATGAAGAAAATACTGATCGGAACAACGAATCCTTCCAAGATCCAACGATTCATACAACTCTTATCCGGATACGCGGCAGAATTCTGCACCTTAAAGGATCTGAATATCACGAAAGAACCGGAGGAACGAGGACACACCCCCAGAGAAAACGCCGTTTTAAAGGCAAGGTTTTACGGGCAATATTTTGATTCTGTGATCTGCAACGATTCCGGGTTATACTTTGATGAACTGGCGCCGGGCGATCCCAGACAGCCGGGCCTTAATATCCGGACTCCGAACGGGCTGCCAAGATTAGATGATGAAGAGATGATAAACTATTATTCCGAACTGATTCATTCCCTTGGAGGAAAGGTACTGGCATATTACTTAGATGGAATTGCAGTTTATCATAAGGGTAAGATCTATTCCTATATGGAGGATACCGCGATCACAAGGGAAAACGCCTTCTATATGATCGACCGGCCCTCTCCCAGAAGACAGCCGGGCTGGCCTCTTGATTCCATCTCACTATACCGGGACAGCCTGACATATTTCGTAGACGAAGAAAATGAGAATTCCGATGAAGATGATGATGAGATTGTACCGGCCGAACATAAAAAACGACTGGTGGATTTTCTTGCAGAATCACTGTCGCTTCCGCTAACGTCCGATAATGTATAAAGTGGATTGCCATAACTCGAAAGTTATCCTGACAATCCACTTTAACTGGTTACCTATTATTCGGTGTCACTTCGTATAGTCTGATTCAGGACTGCCGAAACCTCATAGTAAATGAATTGATTATCAGAATCGTCTCGAAAAACTCCTATCAGCTTGAATACTGTTAATACTTGTTGAGTGTTTTATGTTAGAAACGATTCTTTACAAATACGAAACGAAATAATCAACACATTTACTATAGAAAGAGGTTCATTATGAAAATTCAAAAAAGTAACGATATTACTATCTGGCAAAGTCCAAACAGACGTGAACAACGGGACAAGCCCTATGGCTTTTCCTGTAAATATCATATATCAAGCGGAGATACAAAGCAATTAGAAAAAGCAGTAACATGGGGTAACTGTATTGCAGAATATAAAGACGGCTATAGAAAAACAGACCATTTTATTCAGGCGGACTGCCTGCTTGCTGATATTGACAATACGCACAGTGAAAATGAAGCTGACTGAATAACGCCCGAAGATGTTGAAAATGCACTGCCTGATGTTCCATTTTACTATTACCCCAGCAGGAATCATATGAAACGCAAGAATGGACAGGCACCACGCCCCAAGTATCATCTGATATTTCCGACACATATATTGGAATCCGCATCTGAATATTCATATTATGCAAAGAAACTGGTGTCCATGTTTCCGCAATTATATTTTGATTCTGCTGTAACAGGGGCGGCACAGTTAAATTTCGGGGTAGAAAATCCCGTTGTATCGTATGTAGATGGGAAAACAAACTTAACGGAGTATATTTTATCCAATCATCAGGAAATACCTCTGCAAACGCCAGATACAAAGCCAAAAGATACTGCCGTCATCCCACAGGGACAGAGGAACAACACTTTACACAAGTTTGCACTATCTGTTCTTACAAAATATGGTGTGACAGACGCTGTATATAATCTGTATCTGAAAGAATCACAGAAAACGACACTTCTGCATGAGAGGTCATGGGATCATGTGGACAGGTTTCCAGTAGTCTATGAAATATTAGGCATTACCGATAAGAATTACCATTTCCTTATAAGGAAATGGACCATACAAACAATTGCTGTCCTCTTTAATTCTGACGATACGCCTGTTACCGCAGAGGGAGTGCTTGTGTTACAGGGAAAACAAGGTATCGGAAAGACACAGTTTTTCAGACATCTTGCAATTAAGGACAGCTTCTTTAAGGGCGGAGCTACTTTGGATATGACAAATAAGGACAGCCTAATGTCAGCTACGAAAGTATGGATATGCGAGCTGTGAGAGATAGACAGCACTACGAAAAAAGAGCAGTCAGCGCTCAAAGCCTTTCTTACAGAACAGACAGACCGTTATCGGGAACCATACGCACGCTGTGAAACGGTTCGTCCCCGCAGAACCTCTTTTTGCGGAACTGTAAACCCACAGGATTATTTGCGGGACGAAACCGGAAACCGCCGATTTGGGACGATACCCATTGAGAAGATAGACTTAAAAAGAATTTTTGAACTCTCCCCTGAATGGTACGCACAGTTTTGGAGACAAATACTCACCATATACAAAAGAAACCCGAAAGGATATCTTCTTACAGAGAACGAAAAGGATTTCATCAATCGTAATAACCAACAATATGAACAACTGCTCTTTGGCGAAGATGAATTTCTGACTTGTGCAGACTTCCAAACCGACAAAGCGTTATGGAAATGGCAGACAGCGGCTGAAATCGCAAAGGCTCTCAATGAAGAGTTTAGAAGCCTTCATATTTCAAGTGCAAGAATCGGTAAGTTACTTGGCAGAATTGAGGAACGGGAACATATCGTATTTGAAAGGAAAGCAGTAAAAGGCAAACGCCTCATACTATGTCCTCCAATAACAAAAACAGCAACCAATAATACCTGTCAGATTTCTGATTTACCAGAATACAGATTCCGTTCTCTACAGATTTTGTCCGACGAAGAATCCGTAAGCTTCTAAACTCAAAAACGTTCGCTGGACATTTTTATTGTATGCTTGGCAACTGATATAGGGTGCAGGGTGTAAGATACGTTATATATAAATGATAAAAAATCAGTATGAGGTTATACTATATTTGATATACTACCTCACCTCTTACACCCTGCACCCTTTCCTGAATAAATTCTTATTGTATTTCATAAACAGATTCTCCTTACATAAATTCTGTAATAACTGACAAAACAAGTATATGAAAATGTATCCAATAAACTCCAAGTCAGATGTTTTGCTGTAACTGATATACGAACAGTTTTCGTTACTTAAACAGCATGAAAAGATACAACTCTCACTTATTTTATCCTCATACTTATGTAAGGTTTTTTCATAGGTATTTTTTGTTAAACTCTTACACCTTTTGTAACCTACTTTCTTCAATTTCCTTTAAAAACGCGCGCCCTTTCTGATTATAATAGTCTATCCGTTCCTGGGCGGTCATATCTTTTGTGACAAAGTAATTGTATTCACGCAATTTATGAATATCTTCAATTGTAAAATTGGGGCTTAGAATCGGTTTTTCCATAATCATTCCTCACTTTCTAATAATACGGACGGATTCAAAATTTCAATCGGTCTGTATCCTTTCAAATTTGTAATTGCACGTACTCCGCGAATTGTTTTGATATTAACTATATGCTTAAAGTTCCATGAGATAATACAATCACACTCGTTCACAACAGCCGCCCCGATATGCTGACAATCATCATAACTTTTTTGCGTCAAAATTCCCATATCTATGATTTGTTGTGCAACCTCCGCGGCATCATTAGAAATATCAAGGGTCGTAAACGAAATCTCTCCTAAATACTCCCTTAATCGGCTTCTTTTTGGTTCGGGACAGGCTGATATTTCTTCTAATGTAACCGTAGACACATATACCTCATAAATCCCCTTACGGAACAACTCCCATAACTGTAACGTATCAGCCATTTTTGCAGGAACGTCCTCTTGCATCAAATGACTAACAACAGATGTGTCTAAATATACTTTTAATCTTCGCATGGTTATCTCTCCTTACTTACAGTATAATATAAGATCGTAAAATCCTCAATGATTACTGTTCACTCCGTTCATAGCAACATTTAATTTTCTTTATTCTATGCTAATTCCAAGCAGGATATTTACCGCTTTTTGTAATTCCTTTTTCTCTCTGTATGCCTGTATAATCTTCCACTCTGTATCACTCAATTCCTCTTTCGACAGCTTAACACCTAATAATGAACTTGGAGAAACCTTTAAGGCATAGCAAATTTCAGCAAGCATATCGGCGTCCGGTCTGTTAATTCCCTGTTCCCAATTTGAAACACGTCCATTACTGACGCCAAGCTGCTCTGCCAGTTGTTTCTGACTTATTCCAAGCTCCTCTCTGTATTTACGGATTCGATTTCCGATTTCGTATTTCATATATTCACCGCCTTTTGACTAATTATACATTCAAAACTTTACAAAGGCAATTTCAAATCAAGATATTCTTGATATTCCGTTGACAAAAACAGATTATCTGTGATATTATGGATTAAAATCAAGAAATCCTTGATAGAAAGAAGTGATAATATGAAAGTTTACGAAAAAGTCCGGGAGTATATTGTTGATAACGGATACAAATTAGAGCAGATGAATGTTGCACTGGTATGTGAATATCTGCGGAATGTAGGACACGATATACCCAAACCAGACAGACATATTTGCAGGATTCTAAGCAATGAGTATCTTGCGTTTTCAGATAAAAAGGAAGTAACGCATTTTGAAGCGTTCGACATTATAGTGGAGCTATCAAAAATGACAGGGAAATCAGCCGCAGAAGTAGATTATATTCTTTGGTCTTATTGTGCAGATGGATATGGGGAAGTCTGTACTGCAAAAAAGGCAAAATGCAAAATATGTAAAGTAAAAAAATACTGTAAAAAGAAAGGAAACTGAACCACTACCGGCTAAAGCCGGTAGGTTCGATTTGCTGCTAAAGCAGCCTGAAGTTGTCCGTGCTCTTCTTTATGCTTTTGTACTTTAATTTTA
>CAJTCH010000043.1 GCA_910574715.1 Lachnospiraceae bacterium
TATGAAGGACTTCCCCGTTCCGGTCGGATGGATGATCGCCGCTTTCCCTGCGGTTTTCAGCATAGAAAGAGCCGCTCGGTAGGCTGTCTGATTATGTTCAAATAATTCGATTTTCATACCCCGCGGCTCCTTTCCTGTCCAATGATTACCGTCAAAATGTAATGAAGTTTTTTTTTTTGATTATGTTCGCCGATTCTTCCCTGTTTTCCATATCTTCCAGTTGCTTTGACCAGAATTTTGACGGCGGAAAAATAACTTCATTTATCTACGTTATATTACCACGCAAAAATCAATTTGTCGTTACTTCTATTATCGCGCATCTTCCCATAAAATGGGAGGTTTTTTTATTAATTTTTTTTTAAGCGTCAGAGCTGACATAAATGATACGTATAATATAAAATAAAAAATGTAATGAATCATGATACTTCATTACATTTTTTTATATGCAAAATCCTTAAAATCTTCATTTATCTACGTTATATTACCACGCAAAAATCAATTTGTCAACATTTTGGCTGATTGTGCGCTGGATTCTGATGGCATTTCTGCCAATTTCACCTGCAAAAAGCATCTTTTTTTCATTGAACCAGCGAAAATTCAAGAGAAAATCGTTTTATCGCCGTCAAAATTCTAGTCAAATTTTGTTATGTCGGACATTTCAAAAAAAATAATTGAAAGAAACACCAAAATTCAGCTTTTCTGTGTATAGCTTTTTATTTTTCCGCCGTCAAAATTCTGGTCAAAGCAACTGGAAGATATGGAAAACAGGGAAGAATCGGCGCAATGTAATGAAGTATCATGATTCATTACATTTTTTATTTTATATTATACGTATCATTTATGTCAGCTCTGACGCTTAAAAAAAAATTAAACATAATCAGACAGCCTACCGAGCGGCTCTTTCTATGCTGAAAACCGCAGGGAAAGCGGCGATCATCCATCCGACCGGAACGGGGAAGTCCTTCATAGGGTTCAAGCTGTGTGAAGATTTCCCGGAAGAGAGGGTTGTCTGGCTGTCGCCGTCAGAGTATATCTTCAAGACACAGATGGAGAATCTGAGAAAGAGCGGTGCGAAGGAGCCTGAAAATATCAGCTTCTATACCTATGCGAAGCTTGCGGGGATGCCAAGGGAAGTGCTTCGGATGATCTGCCCGGATTATATCATATTGGATGAATTCCACCGCTGCGGCGCGAGAACCTGGGGACAGGGAGTAGGGAATCTTCTTGCCATGTATCCGGATGCACCGGCGCTGGGGCTGTCGGCAACCGCGATCCGTTATCTGGATAATCAGCGGGATATGTCCGATGAGCTGTTTGACGGGAACGTTGCTTCGGAGATGACCTTGGGGGAGGCGATCGTGCGGGGCATCTTAAATCCGCCGAAGTATGTACTATCGGCATTCTCCTATCAGAAGGAGCTTAGACGGTATGAGGAGCGGGTGCAGAGGGCGGGGAGTAAGGCTGTCCGCTGTGAGAGTGAGAAATTACTGGAAGAGCTGCGCCGTGCGCTTCGGCAGGCGGATGGGTTGGAAGAGATCTTCTGTAAGCATATGAGGAATCCTGCGGGGAAATATATCGTCTTTTGCGCCGGTTATGAGCACATGACGGAAATGGTCGGGAAGGCGCAGGAGTGGTTCGCGCAGGTGGATGCGTCGCCGCATATTTACTCTGTCTATTCTGAGGATCCGTCGGCGGATCGGGCATTTGCGGAGTTCAAGGCGGATGAGAGCGGTCATTTGAAATTATTGTATTGTATCGACATGCTGAACGAGGGCGTACATGTGGAGGATGTGGACGGAGTGGTCCTGCTTCGGCCTACCGTGTCGCCGATCATCTACAAGCAGCAGATCGGGCGGGCGCTGTCGGCGAGCAGGAAGAAGAATGCGGTCATTTTCGATATTGTGATGAATATAGAGAATCTCTACAGTATCGGCACGATCGAAGAGGAGATGCAGATTGCCGTGTCTTATTATCATTTTCTGGGGCGGGATGAGGAGATTGTAAATGACCGGTTTCGCGTGGAAGATGAGGTAAGGAATTGTATCACGCTTTTTCAGAGGTTAGATGAGACGCTGACGGCAAGCTGGGATCTGATGTATGATTGTGCGAAGCGGTATTATGAGCGGCACGGCAATCTGGAGGTCCCGGTGAAATATCAGACGGAAGAGGGCTATGGTCTTGGCCGGTGGCTTCTGACGCAACGGAGGGTCTATGCCGGTGAGAAATACGGCGTGCTTGGCGCGGACCGTGTTCGCAGACTGAACCAGATCGGTATGGTCTGGGAAAACAGCCGGGATCTTGCATGGGAAAGGTATTTCCGTGAAGCGGAGAAATATTATGTCGAGCATGGGGACCTGAATACGAATGTCCATACGGTGACGGATTCCGGGATACGTCTTGGCGCGTGGATCACTAAGCTTCGAACCTATCGCAAAAGCGGGATTCAGAAAGCATATCTGTCAGAAGAGAGGATTCGTCTGCTTGACGGGATCGGGATGATCTGGGATGTGCCGGACTATCTGTGGGAGGAGAATTTCGCGGAATGTATGGAATATTATCGGGAGCATGGGAATCTTGACATCCCCAATGCCTATTGTTCGCCGAAGGGACTTAAGATCGGCGGGTGGATCAGGCGGCAGAGACTTCTGAGGAATGGAAAGACCAACGGGGCGAAGCTTAGCCAGGAACAGATCACAAGGCTTGATTCTATTGGAATGGTCTGGAAAACGAAGCCGGAGCAGAAGTGGGATAAGGGTTATGCGGAGGCGAAGCTCTACTATGAGGCAAACGGGAATCTGAATGTTCCGGCGTCTTATGTCACTCCAACTGGGTATAAGCTTGGAGGATGGATCGCAGATCAAAGAGAGAAGGGCAAAGAGAAGCATTTGCCAAAGCGGCGGGAGATGCTTGACGCAATCGGAATGGTCTGGGTGAAGCCGGATCCCTGGGAGGTTCGTTATCAGCTTGCGAAAGCCTATTATGAGGAGCATGGGAATCTGAAGATTCCGCTTAAGTACCGAGCGGATGGGGTGTGGCTGGCAAAATGGGTCAATGAGCAGAAACATATATACGCAGGAAACCGGGGCGGGAAGACGCTGCGGGAGGATCAGGTGCGGAGGTTGAATGAGATTGGGATGGACTGGGGGAGTCAAAGGGGAGCTCAGAAAAGTATTGCATAAGGACTAGGAGCGTTCAGCGTGGACTGGGATTGTGTTAAAGGGATTGTGTTAAAGAGTGTGCAGCGGATTAGCAGTCTGGTATTTGTAAAAAATATGGATGAATTACCATAATTATTTTATATATTTTTTGTTGGTATAAGCGGAGGGGATCCGGAAAACAGTAATTCACTGTGGGATAGAGAACATATAAAAGAATTTAGCACTGAAAAATGTAACAGATTAATTAAGAAAAAGGAGTGGTTCACAGATGGAGGAGAGGCAGATCGCGTTCTCGCCGCCGGATATCACGGATCTGGAGATTGCGGAAGTAATCCAAACGCTGAAAAGCGGATGGATCACCACCGGTCCGAGAACGAAATTATTTGAACAGAAAATTGCCGAATACTGTGGGGTGAAGCGGGCGGCTGCTTTGAATTCTGCTACTGCGTGCCTGGAAGCAGCTTTAAGATTCTTAGGTATAGGCGAAGGGGATGAAGTGATCACTTCTGTATATACATATACGGCATCCGCCAGCCCGGTATGCCATGTGGGGGCTAAGCTGGTGTTTGTAGATGTGGCAAAAGACAGTTTCGAGATGGATTTTGATGCGTTGGAACGGGCGGTCACGGAGAAGACCAAAGCAATTATCCCGATAGATCTGGGAGGGGTGATGTGCGATTATTCCCGGATATTTGATATTGTGGAGAGGAAACGGGCGCTGTTTCATCCGAAAAATGAGATCCAGGAAGCCATCGGAAGAGTGGCCGTGGTAGCGGACAGCGCTCACGCGTTCGGTGCAAAGCGGAAGGTAAGGGGGAGCTGGAAAAACTGCGGTGTTGCTGCAGATTTTACCAGTTTCTCTTTTCACGCAGTGAAAAACCTGACTACAGCGGAGGGCGGGGCGCTCACCTGGAATCCGATTGAAGGGATCGATGATGATTGGATCTATCAGCAGTTTATGCTGTATTCCCTGCACGGGCAGTCGAAGGATGCATTGGCGAAGACCAAGCTTGGAGCATGGGAGTATGATATTGTATCGCCGGCTTATAAATGTAATATGACAGATATCATGGCGGCGATCGGTTTGAAGCAGTTGGAGCGGTATCCGGGAATCTTGAATAGAAGACAGGAGATTATCAGCAGGTATAATCAGGTTTGCGATGAATTAGGTATTCTTCATACGGAACACTATGGAAATGATTTTGTAAGCTCGGGACATCTGTATCTGGCAAGGCTTCCGGGAATGGATGAGGCCAGGAGAAATGATATGATCCTTCGAATGGCCAAGAGGGGGATTGCATGTAATGTGCATTATAAACCATTGGCCATGATGAGCGCTTATAAGGCGATGGGGTGGAGGATAGAGGAATTTCCGAATGCTTATGGCTATTATCGGAATGAGGTGACGCTGCCGCTGCATACGAGGCTGACAGAAGGAGACGTGGAGTATGTGGCTGCAGGGCTGCGGGAGGTTGTTAGAGAGATATGTGGCGAAATTGGAGCGAACTGCCTGAATGGATGCAGATTCCAGAAGTCAGAGAGTACTATGAGATTCTTTCCAAACGAAAGAAAAGTCTGATAGTTAAACGTGTTTTTGATCTGGTCATTTCATTTATTCTGTTGATTATAGCGGCAGCGCCGATGATAGTGATCGCAGCCGCCATTGCAATCGATTCTCCTGGAGGTATCTTTTACCGGCAGGAGAGAGTAACTGCATATGGGAAAAGATTTATGATACATAAATTCCGAACAATGGTAGTAAATGCAGATACGATAGGAACGCAAGTTACAGCAAGAAATGATAGCAGAGTTACAAAAATAGGAAAGTTTTTACGAAAATATCGTTTGGATGAATTACCACAATTGATTGATATATTGATTGGTGATATGTCATTTGTGGGGACCAGACCGGAAGTGGTTAAATATGTGAAAGCATATACGAAGGAAATGAGGGCGACTTTATTGTTGCCGGCAGGCGTGACTTCAGAAGCCAGTATCCGTTATAAGGATGAGGCGGATCTGCTCAGTGGGGCGGAGGATGTTGACAGAATATATATAGAAAAGGTACTGCCTGGAAAGATGGAATATAACCTTGAAAGTATCAGGAGGTTTGGCCTCTTCAGGGAATTAAAGACAATGATCAGAACTGTGATTGCAGTAGCTTAGGGACTGAGACGAGATGAATATATTATTGATTAATCATTATGCCGGATCGCCGGAGATGGGAATGGAGTTCCGCCCTTATTATTTTGCCAGGGAATGGGTGAGAGCGGGGCATCATGTTCAGATTATTGCAGGAGATTTTTCACATTTGAGAAAAGAAAATCCTAAGGTCGAAAAGGACTTGCAGTATGAAGATGTGGATGGAATCCAATATTGCTGGATAAAGGCGGGCAGATACGAAGGAAACGGTCTTAGCAGAGCATTAACGATGTTTAGATTCTGCTATAAGCTTCGGAAGTATGCGGATAGGATTTTAGAAAAGGCAAGGCCGGATGTAATCATTACATCATCAACCTATCCGTTAGATACTTTCCCGGCGCAGTATATGAGAAAAAAGTGTCATGCAAAATTAATTCATGAAGTACATGATATGTGGCCTGCTACATTAATTGAATTGGGCGGTATGTCCAAATACCACCCCTTTGTACAGATGATTCAGGTCGGCGAAAATTCGGCGTACAGGAAATCTGATAAAGTAGTTTCATTGCTTCCATGTGCAAAAGATTATATGGTCAGGCATGGGATGAAGGCGGATAAATTCATATGTATTGAAAATGGAGTAGTAGATGATGATTGGAAGAATCCGCTGCCGCTTCCGCAAGGGATGGAAAAGGAATTAACAGTTCTGAAAGAAGACGGAAAATTCATCGTAGGCTATTTTGGAGGACATGCATTGTCTAATGCATTGGGCAATCTTTTAAAAGCGGCGGAGAAAATCCATAATGATAAAATCCATTTTGTATTGGTCGGAAAAGGAATAGAAAAAGAAAAACTTAAGACCTATGCAAAAGAGCACAGGCTTCAGAATATATCCTTTTTCCCGGCGGTTCAGAAAGGAAGCATCCCGAATCTATTGAAATATTTTGATATCTCATATTGCGGGGCAAAGGAATCTGCGCTCTATCAGTACGGGATTAGTTTAAATAAAATCTACGATTCTTTATACGCCGGAGTCCCGATACTTTTAGCATTTCATGCAAATGGAAATTTGATTGAAAAATATCATTGCGGTGCGGTTTCAAAAGGAGAACCGGCAGAAATTGCGAAAAAAATAGAAGATTTATTCAGTATGGAAAATGAAGAAAAAATGAAGATGAGTGCTAATGGAAAAAAAATAATAGAAGAGAAATATTTGATATCTAAATTAGCACTTGATTTTATAAATATTATGAGTTAGGCAGGAGAAATGATGAAAGAAAAGTTACTGAAAAAAATCAAAGAAAAGAATCTGACGGTCGGTGTGGTCGGACTGGGATATGTTGGCCTTCCATTGGCAGTTGAAAAAGCAAAGGCAGGATTTAAAACGATAGGGTTTGATGTTCAGGAAGAAAAAGTGAATCTGGTGAATGAGGGACATAACTATATTGGTGATGTGGTTGACAGCGATCTGAAAGGCTTGGTTGAGAACGGGATGTTTAGAGCCACTTCGGATTTTGGATTTATCAAGGATGTGGACTTTGTTGCAATCTGTGTGCCGACACCGCTGGACAAGCATCAGCAGCCGGATATCAGCTATGTACGGTCATCTACAGAAGCCATCTCCAAACATCTGACGAAGGAGACAATGGTGGTCTTAGAATCTACGACTTATCCGGGAACTACAGAAGAGTTGGTAAGGCCGATTTTGGAAAAGGGTTCCGGGCTAAAATGCGGGGAAGACTTTTATCTCGGCTTTTCACCGGAGAGGGTAGATCCGGGAAATTTGATTTATAAGACTAAGAATACGCCGAAAGTAGTCGGCGGGATTGGAAAGGATGCCACAGAAGTAATAGCAGCTATGTACCGAACTGTTTTGGACGGTGATGTTGCGGAAGTATCGTCCCCGGCTATTGCGGAGATGGAAAAGATTCTGGAGAATACATACCGGAATATTAATATTGGTCTGATCAATGAGTTGGCGATTTTGTGTGACCGTATGGGGATCAGTATATGGGAGGTTATTGATGCGGCGAAGACGAAGCCTTATGGTTTCCAGGCTTTTTATCCGGGGCCGGGTCTTGGAGGGCATTGTATTCCGTTAGACCCATATTATCTGTCATGGAAGGCGAGAGAGTATGGATTCCATACATCAATGATCGAAAGCTCCATGATGATAAATGATAAGATGCCGGAGTATTGTGTTGACCGTGCAGCCAGGATCTTAAATAGGTTTGAGAAGTCATTGAAGGGTTCCAAAGTTCTGGTAGTGGGAGTTGCTTATAAGCAGGATATTGATGACTATCGGGAAAGTCCTGCATTAGAGGTGATTGAAGTATTAAAAGAATCCGGAGCTGTCGTAGAGTATTATGATCCATGGGTGACAGAGTATAAATATCATGGACAAAAGACAAAGGGATTAACAGAGATCACACCGGAGCAGATAGAGAGCTATGATCTGTTGATGATAACGGCGGCGCATTCAAATGTAGATTATGAAATGCTTCAGAAACATGCGAAGGCTGTATTTGATACAAAGAATGTGATGAAATATGTTATGGAACGGGAGAATATTGAAGTTTTATAAGTAACATAGGAAGAGGAATCCAATATGAAAATAGTAACGGTGGTGGGCGCAAGGCCACAATTTATAAAAGCAGCAGCGGTATCCAGAATAATACGCAAACAACACGAAGAAATATTGATTCATACAGGGCAGCATTATGACAATAATATGTCGGATATATTTTTTGATGAGTTGCGTATTCCTAAGCCGGATAAGAACTTGAACGTAGGCTCAGGAAGCCATGCCAAACAGACGGCAGAGATGATGATAGGCATCGAACAAGCGTTAATAGATGAAAGGCCGGACTGTCTGCTGATTTATGGAGATACCAATTCTACATTGGCCGGAGCTATTGCCGCTTCTAAAGTACATGTTCCGGTAGTCCATGTAGAGGCGGGACTGCGATCTTATAACAAAAATATGCCGGAAGAACAGAATCGTGTGTTGGCAGACCATATCTCTGACTTGTTATTATGCCCTACAGATACAGCGGTAGAGAATCTAAAAAATGAAGGGATTACAGAAGGCGTGTATCAGGTGGGAGATGTAATGTGTGATGCTGTTTTGTACTATTCTAAAATGATGGAATCACATGGCCGGAAGGATTATTTTGCACAGTTTGCCGGATTATTTGGAAATATTCCTGTATTAGACAGTTGGTATATGGCAACGATCCATCGTGCAGAGAATACGGACCGGATCGAGAAGATCCGGGAAATATTAGGTGCATTTGAGGAATTAGATGCGCCGGTGATATTTCCGGTTCATCCCCGCACAAAGGGGATGGTGGAACAATTACACCAGCAATATGCCTATCGGAATGTCATATTTATTGAACCGGTTGGTTATTTGACCATGCTTTATCTTGTAAAACACGCAATGAAAACGATTACGGATTCTGGCGGTTTACAGAAGGAAACCTACATATTAGATACTCCTTGTATAACGGTAAGGGATCAGACAGAATGGGTAGAAACTCTGAGGGGAAACTACAATATTTTGGCCAAACCAGATAAAGAAGATATTTTAAATAAAATATATCAGACACAAACGGATACAAAAACGAAGGAAGATTATTATGGAGACGGACATGCATCAGAGAAGATATGTGATCTTTTGAGCTATGTAAAGAGGGGTGAAAAAGAATGAAATATGGATTGATTGGCTGTGGCAGGATTGCAACTAACCATGTAAAGGCCGTACTCAATAATAACCTGGAGTTTGTTGCCGCATGTGATATTGAAGAATCGCAAATTAATAATTTGCTTGCAAAACATGGACTGGATAAAGATAAGGCGATTAAGTATTATATAGATTATAAGAAGATGATAGAGCAAAATAAACTGGATCTGGTTGCAATTGCAACAGAGAGCGGGAATCACGCAGAAATTGCTCTATACTGTATCGATCATGGTATTAACTGTATTATTGAAAAGCCAATAGCCATGAGTATTCAGGAGGCAGACCAGATTATCCGACATGCAGAAGAAAAAGGTGTGAAGGTGTCGGCTTGTCATCAAAATCGTTTTAATATAGCAGTACAAGAAATGAGAAAGGCTGTAGAAGCGGGGAGATTTGGGAAACTGTCGCATGGGTCTGTTCATGTACGGTGGAATCGGAATGTTGATTATTATGCGCAGGCACCTTGGAGAGGAAAATGGGCATCCGACGGCGGTGCATTGATGAATCAATGTATTCATGGAATTGATCTTCTGCGATGGATGATGGGGGATGAGGTAGAAGAAGTTTACGGACAGACACGTCAGCAGTTCCATGATTATCTGGAAGCAGAGGACGTTGGGATGGCGGTAATTAAATTTAAAAACGGGGCTGTTGCAACGATTGAAGGTACAACAAATGTGTATCCGCGTAATCTTGAAGAAACATTGTATCTTTTTGGAGAGAATGGCACAGTTAAGCTGGGAGGAACATCTACCAATAATATTGATGTATGGCAATTTGCAGATGAGACGGAAGCGGACCATAAGAATAAAGGACTGGAAGAAGCAACCAGTAATGTATATGGGAATGGGCATACCAGCCTGTACACAGATGTTATTGATGCGGTAAAAAATGACAGAAGACCTTATGTGGATGCGGTGGCAGGGCGAAATGCTTTGGAATTGGTATTGGCAATATATAAGAGTCAGAAAGATGGAAAACCGGTGAAGTTGCCGCTTGATGATTTTGCATCGGCTGAAATGGCAGGAGAATTCTAATGGATTATTTTGTACATGAGAGCAGTTATGTAGACGCGGATGTAAAGATAGGAGAAGGAACGAAGATATGGCATTTTTGCCATATTCAAAAAGGTGCTAGAATTGGAAAAAACTGTTCATTCGGGCAGAATGTGAATATTTCTAATAATGTAATTGTTGGAAATGATTGTAAAGTGCAGAACAATGTATCCATTTATGAAGGAGTAGTATTGGAAGACGGAGTATTCTGTGGTCCGTCTTGTGTATTTACGAATGATCTGACTCCGCGTGCCAGATATCCGAAAGGAAGAGAAGGATATAAGAAGACATTGATAAGAGAAGGCGCGAGTATTGGAGCGAATGCGACGATTGTCTGCGGGCATATCATCGGTAAATATGCTATGGTAGCGGCGGGCGCAGTTGTGACGAAAGATGTGCCGGATTATGCGCTGGTGGCGGGGGTTCCTGCTAAAATAATTGGAAGAATAGATGAAAAAGGCAAAACTCTTATTAAGGAGAATTGAGTAGAATGCGAATTTGTTTTCTTGCACCTGCTAATAGCGCGCATATTAAGAAATGGTGCAAATGGTTTAATGAGCACGATAACAAGACATATGTTGTGTCATTTGTGAAAGATGATATAGAAGGTACATATATCTATCACATTGATTCTGGTGTTGATGCCAATGCAAGCGATTCCAGTAAGATAAAATATCTATTTAAAGCAAGAAAAGTTAAAAAAATAATTACTCAGATCAATCCAGATATAGTAAATGTGCATTATGCAACAAGTTATGGTACGGTGGCTGCCTTGGCAGGAATAAAAAAATATGTGCTTTCAGTTTGGGGGTCGGATATTTATGATTTCCCAAATAAAAGTATGCTTCATAAAATGATGCTGAAATATAGTTTGAAAAAGGCAACATATCTCTTTTCTACCAGTCAGGCTATGGCTGATGAAGCACATAAATATACAGATAAAAATATTGAAATAACTCCATTTGGGGTTGATTTACAAATGTTTACTCCTGCAAAACGGAATAGACCGTATCATGTGAGTGAGGATGGAAGATTTATTGTAGGAACAGTAAAATCATTATTGCCAAAGTATGGAATTGATTATTTGATTGAAGCTGTTTCCTTAGTAAAAAGAAAGCACCCAGAAATTCCTATTGAATTGAGAATTGCAGGTAAAGGAGAATATGAAAAAGAATATAAAAAGTTGGCTAAAATCAAAGGAATAGATGAAATAACGACATGGTTAGGATTTGTTTCACAGAATAACGCAGCAAAAGAATGGGCGAACATGGATATTGCAATTATTCCTTCCACTTTGGAATCAGAATCATTTGGAGTATCGGCAGTGGAAGCACAGGCCTGTGGTACACCTGTTATTATTTCAGATATTCCGGGATTGATGGAAGCAACATCTCCAGGGAAAAGCAGCGTAGTTGTTCCGAGAAATAATGCAGAAGCAATTGCAGAAGCAATTGTTGATTTATTTCAAAATAATGAGAAAAGAATAAAAATGGGACAAGTTGGAAGAGAATATATTTCTGAGAGATATGGAGCAAATTCTTGTTTTGGAAATATAAAAAATAGCTTCGATAAAATAGGGGAGAGGGTGAAAAGCATAGATTTAATAGTCTTTTCTCCAATAAGAAGAACCCGTATTTATAAAAGTATATTTTCAGAAGATTTTATTGTAGGAACGATTAAATCGCTTGAACCTATCTATGGTATCGATTATCTTATTAAGGCTGTAGCTATATTACATAAGGAATATTCAGATATTCCTATTCAGCTTAGAATAGCAGGTAAAGGATCGATGGAGGTGGAATATAAAAAGTTAGCAAAAAAGCTAGGAATTGAAAAGAATACTAAATGGCTTGGTTTTATATCACAAGAAGAGGTAGCAAAAGAATGGGCGAATATGGATATTGCTATTATACCATCGTTGCAGGAGTCGTTTGGAGTTTCAGCAGTTGAAGCACAGGCTTGTGGTACATTAGTTATCATTTCAGATGTTCCAGGTCTAAAAGAAACTACGGTACTAGGTGAAAGTTCAATAGTTGCAAAACAAGATGAAAAAGAAATCTCTGAAGTTATAAAGGATTTCTATTTTTCGCGAGACAAGATAAAAAGAATGGGAATAATAGGACGGGAATATGTAACGGAACATTACGAAATAAACGATTGTTTTAAGCATATATATAGTTTGTTTTTATTTATTAGCAAGGATGTGGAAAAGGGATAAAAAAATGAAGATAAGTGTACTTATTCCAGTATATAATGGGGAAAAATTTATAGAAAATTGTGTTTATAGTGTAATCAATCAAAAATTTAAAGATATTGAAATTATAATTATTAATGATGGATCAAGTGATAATACAGGGTATATATGCAGGGAATTAGAAAAAAAGTATCATAATATTACATATTTAATCCAAAAGAACTTGGGAGTGTCGGCTGCTCGTAATAAAGGAATTCAAAACGCAAAAGGAGAATATTTGTTATTTTTGGATTCTGATGACTATTTGGCAGAAAATTCTTTAGAAAAAATATATATAAAAATGAAAGAAAATGATTTAGATGCTCTTACATTTGATGCAGGAATTTATAATTTAGATGGGAAAAAAGTTAAGAAGATAATTCCTTGCAATTTTAAAGAAAACGAATATATAAGCGGATATGATTATATTAAAACTTATGGGTATAAGGTTCCGGTTGTTGCATGGATGTGGATTCTTAGACATGGGTTTGTTGTAGAAAATAATTTTACTTATATCGAAGGTCGATTTCATGAGGATGTGGAATGGACAGCGAAGTGGTTTCCTTATGCAGAAAGAATTGGATATATAAATGCGGAATTATATTGTCAGGTTTTATCATGTGGATCAATCATGCGTTCGAAAAATCTTAAACGTTCAAAGGATTTGATGTACATTTCAAAGGCAATATATGATAATGTAGAAAAGTTAAAAGATAAGAGGTATGGAGAGATTAAAAGTACATTGATTAAATATGCTTCTGAAGAAGCATTTTCATCAATTCATTCTGCATGTACGATGGGGTATAGAATCAATGAATTAAAAAATGAGGATAAATTTAAGGAAACAATAAGGTTGATTTCGGTTAATAAAAAATATTTGTTTATAGTAATATTATTAAAAATGCAGTGCTATTTTTTGGTTGAAACAATAATTAATATTTATGATCGAGTAAGGAGAAATAGATGATACTAGAGCGGTTAACAGTAATTTTGCCATCGATTCTGACAGTTCCAGCAGTAAAAGGTGGTGCTGTTGAGCAATTATTAGAAAATTTTATAATGCAGAATGAGATTTCACCTCAATATTATTTAGATGTTGTGGCACATTATAAAAAAGAAGCGAAAGAAAAAGCAAAAAAATATAAATATGCAGTTTATCATTATATTAAGCTTCCTGATTTGATTATAAGAGGAAACAGTGTTCTTTATAACAAGCTAAATTTATATGACATTCCAGATATTTGGGAATCAAGTATAATAAGAAAAGTAAGAAAAATAGATAATAAAAAAATATTAATTGAAGGTGGAAATATTGCCATTAAGATGCAAGAGCGATTTCCAGATAAAAAAATTTTTTTTCATATTCATTCTAATTGGAAAATTCCAAGAAAAAAATTGAAGCTAATCAATAGTTCAATGAGCATAATTTGTGTTTCTGATTTTATCAGACAAAAACAAATTGAACAAGGAGTTTTACCAAGTAGAGTAAAAACAGTTTTAAATGGAATTGATGTAGAGCATTTTGAGGTTAATTCAAAAAATAATAAAAAAGCATTAAAAAAGTATGGAGTTCCAGAGGATGCATTTGTTTTATTATATAAAGGACGTCTAGTTAAAGAAAAAGGAATTGTAGAATTGATTCATGCGTTCGAAAAAATGGATAGAGAAAATGTTTATTTGATAATTGCAGGATCATTGAATTTTGGACAAAAGAGGATGAACAAATCAAAGTATGAAAAAGAAATAAATGAACTTGTGCAAAATAATGATAAGATAATTGTTACTGGGCATATTGATTATGATAAAATCATGGAATTACATAGCATATCTACAGTAGCCGTTGTTCCAAGTTTGTGGGAAGAACCTTGCGCATTAGTAGTAATAGAAGCATTAGTGTCGAAAATACCGTTAGTAACAACAAAGAAAGGCGGAATACCTGAATTGTGTAAGAATACTGGAGCTATAGTATTAGAGGTTGATAATAATTTTATTAATAATCTTAAAGATACACTTTGCACATTATATGATAATAGAAATCTTTTAAGCGAAATGATTAATATTAAGAACAGTCAATTGGAATTCTTTTCTAATAAGAGATATTTTACCGATATTTGTCAGGAGATTTCTGAAAATACATAAAAGAGGAATAAGTTGCTGGTAAAGAAAGGCAGATGTGTTTATGTTTGTAAAAGGAAGTAAAAATATTGTAGGAGAATGGATTTTTTATATAAATTGGTTTTTGCCAGTTTACTTAATTCTACTAAAATTTGTATTAGAGGAACGTGCTATATCCTGGATTTCCTATGTATTATATTTAGGATTAACAATCCTTTATATTTTTTTATACAGACCTATAATGAGTAAAAGTGTTTTTGTTTTTTTAGTAATATATTGGATAATGCTAGCTCTTAATATTTTGATTGTGAGTTATAAATCTTACGTAGTTATTGAAGGTGGTACAAATTTTTTGAAATTCATAATTCCAGTATTATTTTTTTCGCAAATATCAACAAGTCAATTAGAGGATTTTTATGTAAATTTTTATCATATCACTCTTAAGCATATGATATTAATATTGCCATATTATTATATGACGCGAAATGAGATAATCGATTATGGAGATTTTTCTGTATTAACGTCACTTTTACTTATAGTGTTAATGATTGGTATTGTAATATTTCAAGATAAAATTTTAATTGGAATAATTGGATTAATAATTACGTTTGTAATGACGACACTTTTTTCGTCTAGAATGCCAGTAATTGCTTTTCTTCTAGTAACTTTTATATTGGTGTTTTTAAAAATAAACAATAGTAGTTTTAGAATTTTTTTTATAAGTGCTACTTTTGTTGTATTAACAGTTTGTTTTATCAATATTGAAGATATTTTATCTTTTATCAACAAACAACTAATAGAATTGGGAATTGAATCAAGGACAATTATTCGTTTTACTAATGATATTGGAGAGAAATCAATCTTAGAAATGGCTGGAAGCTCAAATCGACAATATATTTGGAGTACAACCATAGAGTATTTGAAAGAAAGATATTTTTTTCTTCCTGGTGGGTTTGCTGCTATTAGAGGTATCACAGATGGAAATATTTATTTTTCACATAATCTTTTTCTTGATTTATTTGTAATGTTTGGAATATTTGCTGTTCCAGCAATATTTTTTGTTATTATCAAAATATACAATTTGAGTAAAATAGTTGAAAAAAAAGTATTTCTTTCATTTTGTTCTTTTTTTTTGTTTTGGTTCTTCTGTAGTTTAACCGGCGCTCATTTTTTATCAGATAGTTATGCTATTGTTAGTTGGTCTGTTTTGTTTTTTACTAAAAAGCAAGTAAAAGAAATTTAAACTAAAGGATGAATATGAAAAAAACTATTTATTGGCTTACTATTATTGCAATAATGTCAAAATTTTTAGGATTTATAAGAGAAATTGTAATGTCATATTTTTATGGAGCTGGGGTATACACGGATATATACCAAATGGCATCATCAGCTGCGAATATTTTTGGAGGATGGATTTTAACATTTGCAGTAATTCATACACCATTGTATCAGAAGATAAAGATTAGTAAAAGTGAATATCAGGCTAGGCAATTTACAAATCAAATCTTAATTATAGAAATTGTTTTGATTATATTGCTGATGATATTTGTTATTGGGGGTAATAAGAAAATTATCTCTTGTATTGCTAACGGATTTGATCGTAATCAAATTAATATTACAAGCAAATTTTTCGTATGGAGTGTTTTGGCAATTTCTTTTTCAGCCATAAGTCAGCTTTTTATTTCAGAGTTGAATTGTAATGGAAAGATGGTAATAGCAAATGGATCTAATTTGTTATTATCATTTTCTCAGATTGTGATTATATTTTGGGGGTCATTAGAAAATAATTTTGAGTTACTAAAATTTGCTATGCCGGTTTCTTGTGGGATTCAGTTAATCGTTTTGAGTAGTATTGAGAAAATAAAAATAAAGGAAACTCAGATTTTTCCCATTTCAGATGAAGTGAAAAATTTTTTTGTATTGATCATTCCTGTTTTTGTTGGGTCAATGATGGATGAAATAAATTCTTTCGTAGATAAATCATTTGGATCAAGACTGGAAGAAGGTAGTATTTCAGCATTAAATTATGCGCATTTATTAAAGCAGCTTTGTTTTTATGTGTTTACTACTGCAATTATAACAGTATTGTATCCTAAAATATCAGAACAAATAGCAAAAAGAAATTATAATAAGACTGCCCAAAATATTAATATTGCAATAGATTTCATGATTTTTATTTTTTCATATCTTATGACCTATGTCTGTTTTTTTAGTTTTACAATTGTTAGGTTGATATATAAGAGAGGAGTATTTGATGAAGGGGATGTCGTAATAACAGCTCAAAGTTTGATAATGTATGCGTTAGCATTATTACCTTTAGCAATTAGGGAAGTCCTTATAAGAGCATTTCAAGCATACCAAGATACAAAAACAAATATGCTTATAGCTGTTGTTTCAACAGTATTGAATATTATATTGAATTTTTTGTTAGTAGATCGATTTTACCATATGGGTCTTGCTTTATCAACGAGTATTGTTGCATATATGACAATACCTATTCTTTTATATATTTTTAAGAAAAGAAATAAGTATTTTGATGTAAAACATACTTATATAAGTGTAGGAAGAAGTATCGTCGCCTCTATAATTTCATGTTTTATTAGTTTGTTTATAGTAGAAAAAATTGGCATTAAAGATAATACTGTATTAGAATGTATTGGATTATTATTTGTTGCCTTTGGAGTGAGTATTTTAATATATAGTATAATTATGAAATTCTTGAAAATAAACCTGAAAATAGAAAGTATTTGAAAAATAAGGAATGGACTATATATTGGGTGCTTCTGTTGTGTTCTGATGCGCCATCACAGTTGGCATATAATTGATAACATTCGTTATAGTAAGGACAATTATTTGTGATTACCAATAAGGAAGACGAACTAAAGAATAATTTGATTGCATCTGAAACTGAATGTTTTTTTAGTATAAAAAATGGGACATGGAATGTTGTGTTTATTATTTATACAATTTATGGAAGGAACAGCATTGACTGCAATGTTGATGGTGTTTATTGAGAGATATTTGGGTGAAAAATTAAACGGATCAATTTTAAATGGGCAGTTCAGTATCTTGGAGAAAGTTGTATTAAATTAGAAGAAGCTAAGAATGGAAAGCAGAAAATTTATAAAAATTGAATAGATATTTTTATCGAGATGTATTGTAGCAGATACATTTGCTAGATTGTGTTACGACCAATGATAGATGCCTTTTCGTTGGATTATGGAACATGCCATTAGATTTCAATAAGAATAGTTTTAGTCGATGTGGGAGAATAGAAAATGCAATTCAGAGATTTACAAAAGCAATACAAAATATTAAAAAGTGATATAGATTATGCAATTAAGCAAGTCCTAGACGCAGGAAATTTCATATCCGGATCACAAGTCACAGAATTGGAATCGCAATTGGCTTCCTATGCAGGCGTCAAACACTGTATTACCTGTGCCAACGGAACGGACGCACTGTCATTGGCGCTGATGGCCTGGAACATAGGCGAAGAGGATGCGGTATTTGTACCGGATTTTACCTTTTTTGCATCAGGTGAGACACCTGCATACGAAGGAGCCGTGCCTGTCTTTGTAGATGTGGAAGAAGATACCTTTAATATTTCCGCAGAATCTTTGGAACAGGCGATTCTGCAAGTAAAAGAAGAAGGAAAACTGGTTCCCAAAGTAATTATTACGGTAGATCTGTTCGGACAGCCTGCGGATTACCCTGCGATCAGAAAAATCGCGGACAAATATCATCTTCTGATTTTAGAAGACGGTGCGCAAGGTTTTGGCGGAAAGATAGGGGAGCAGATGGCATGCAGCTTCGGTGATATCTCTACAACTTCCTTTTTCCCGGCAAAACCGTTAGGATGTTATGGAGACGGCGGAGCAGTATTCACCGACAATGATGATTGGGCGGCATTGCTTAGATCATATCGTATACATGGTAAGGGATCGGACAAGTATGATAATGTACGCATTGGGATAAATTCACGGCTGGACACATTGCAGGCTGCAATTCTGCAGGTGAAGTTAAAGGCATTCCGGGAATATGAACTGAGAGACGTGAATCATGCGGCCGAAAGATATAGCTGTCAGCTGGCAGATTATGTGAGAGTCCCTTTTATTAAGGAAGGCTTTTATTCCAGTTGGGCACAATACTCGATTTTACTGGATAGTGAGGAAGAGCGCAATGGTTTACAGGCATATCTTAAGGATAGGGGAATTCCTTCTATGATTTATTATCCTAAGCCGATGAGCAGGCAGACGGCATTTGAGGGGATGGATTGTGTGAAAACGGATTTGTCGGTGACGGAACAATTATGCTGCAGAATATTGGCATTGCCGATTCATCCGTATATGGAGGCTGAGGAGCAGGATATGGTGATAAACTGTATCAAAGATTTTAAATCATGCCGTTCCTAATGAAAATTATCAGTGAGATGAAATAAGTTACCTTATTAATTTCGGATATCTCTGGATACTACCCCAATTTCGTATGAAATTTGGGGTAGCTAATAGGTGTTAGTTCTGAATTTTAGAGAGAAGCGCCTCCTGCAATACTTTTGAAAAATTGATGCATTTTTCTTCACAAAGAGTATTCAGCCACATGGGGATGCTTAAAGTCTTTTTCACTGACTTATCGCTGTGCTGCCTTGCGTATTCGGTCATATCCACCAGTACCATATTGACAAAAGCGCTGTCAGCAGCGGATTCCATTTCAAAATCTTTCAGGATGGCGGTGGGATCGATCTCGCCCAATGCACTGGGAACGGGGAGTGATTCACTGTCACGCAGGGCGGTAAAGAGATACTGACCGCAGGCATCAACCGCCATGCGCATAGCATCCGCCACATTATCCCCAAAGGTTGCGAGATTTCCCAGATCAGGGAAAATGACGGATATCTTCCCTTCTTCTTCATAGAAAACAGCCGGGTACACATAATTCATCAATCAAATGCTCCTTCCTACAATTTACTTCAAGGGCAGGGTCTTATTTCAGCCCCGCCTAATTTCGTATGGATTTATTCTGAATCTCATGTATGTTTCCTCCTTACAAGCACATGATAACACGTATTTTACGTGTTGTAAAGAAAGCCTTTCTCATTTTCACAAATTACCCAAACAGATTATAAAATATTTCTTCCAGAGAGATGTTGAAAGCGTGGGTGTGAAAAGGAACGACGACTGGAAACTGCGTGAAGCAAGGGAAAGTTAGGTATAGGCTTTTGAGGATATCTTTGTTATAATATAGTTAATAGAGAAGGAGTGTGGGTAACATGGGTGAAGAAAAGAAACGCCTTCCGGTGGGAGTAGAAAATTTTGAGCAGATTATTAACGATAACTATTATTATGTGGATAAAACAAAGTTGATTTCAGAATTGTTCCACAATGGCGGAATAGTAAATCTCATTACCAGACCAAGACGCTTTGGAAAAACTTTAAATATGAGTATGCTGGAACACTTTTTTTCCATAGGGGGCGATAAGAATATATTTGATGGCTTGGAAATCTCAAAAGATAAAAAGCTGTGTGAAGATTATATGGGGAAATATCCTGTGATTTCAGTTTCCCTTAAAGGAATCAATGCTGCTGCTTATGAGGATGCATTTGATTTTGCAGTTCAGATTATGAAGAATGTAGCAGGTAGAACCCAGTTCCTTTTGGAAAGCAGGAATTTAAGTGATTTTGATAAGTCAGAATATAAGAAACTTTTAGATAGCAGAATGAGTAAAGCCGTATTTTGCAGTGGATTGAAAATATTATCGGAATTATTGGAGAAACATTATGGAACAAAAGTAATTCTTTTAATTGATGAATATGATGTCCCATTAGCAAAAGCGTTTGAAAATGGGTATTATGATCAAATGGTATTTCTAATCCGTAATCTGCTGGAACAGGCGCTAAAAACAAACAACAGTCTGAAATTTGCAGTAATGACCGGATGTATGCGCATCTCAAAGGAGAGTATCTTTACCGGTCTTAATAATTTTACCACCTTCACGATTACAGATGTTGATTTCGATGAATATTTTGGATTTACAGATCAAGAGGTATGTGACCTTTTAACGTATTATGAATGTACTGATAAGTATGGAAGTATCAAAGAATGGTATGATGGATATCGCTTTGGGAATGTAGAGGTATATTGTCCATGGGATGTGGTTTCTTATCTTCGTAGTCTTCGCACAAATAAAGAAGCTATTCCACAGAATTATTGGGTAAATACGAGCGGTAATGCAGAAGTTAAGGAATTTATCAGACAGTCGAAAAGTGCAACAACAAAGAGAGAGATAGAAGGTTTGATGGCGGGGAAAGAAATCATAAAAACCATTCGTCCGGAATTGACCTATAAAGATATGTATCATTCGATTGAAAATATCTGGAGTGTGCTATTCACAACCGGATATCTAACACAAACGTGTGCATTGGATCCCCAGATGTACAGACTCAAAATTCCAAATCTGGAAATACGGGATATTTTTCAAGCACAGATTATGGAATACTTCAAAGAGAGTGTGAAAAAAGACGGGGATACGCTAAGCCGGTTCTGTGAGGCTCTTAAAAATGGAAAGGAAAAAAATGTAGAGAAGATTTTTGAAAGCTACCTGAAAAAGACCATCAGCATCAGGGATACGTTTGTGAGAAAAGCAAGTAAGGAGAACTTTTATCATGGGATACTGCTTGGAATCTTGGGCGTGAAAGAAGGCTGGGGTGTATTTTCAAATCAGGAAACCGGTGAAGGATATATCGATATCCTCATAGAAACCGAAAACAGTGAAATAGCTATCCTTATTGAAGTCAAGTATGCCAATGACGGTGATCTAGATCAGGCTTGTGAAAGAGCGTTAAAGCAGGTAGAGGAACGGAAGTATGATGAGGAACTCCGGGCAAACGGGGCAGATAAAATTTTAAAATATGGGATTGCGTGCTATATGAAACGCTGCAAAGTGAAACTGGCAGGGGAATAATTTCCTGTTGGCAATGTTTGTGCTTGCAGCCGGCTGTTTTGATTGAGACAAAGGGAAGAAAGCCAAAACCAAAGGGAATACCTGAAGACGTTCATGGAAGACGGACGGCTGCCAATATCAAACTATTTGCTACAGCAAGACGTGCGAGGCTATTTGCGGACACCACCAAAGGAGGTTTGAATATCTGAATGCAGATTGAAACATGAACGTGAAAAATGCATCTAGTTAGAAAGGTTAATCGGACACGGAGTTCCGATATACCCTCAGTAAAATTTTAGCTAATTCTAAAAGATAAGCATCCAACTTTCTCAGGGTACGGATGCTTATCTTCTTTTATGATTGTCTATGTAAGACAGAGCCGCAAACAACACAAGTAATAATGTCAAAACTTCAGTTCAAAATGACAGGTATTGTTTTGAATAACCGAATTTGACATATTGAGGAATCCGCCTGCTTATGTTATACTGTTTACCGGCTTAAGGGAAGTAAAAACCGGCCATAATATATCATATCTTAGGAGTGTTGCAATCTATGTCACAGATTACGGATGAAATAAAGAATCAGATCAAGAAGAGGAGAACATTTGCCATCATATCCCACCCGGATGCGGGTAAGACAACACTGACGGAGAAGTTCCTGCTATATGGGGGAGCCATCAACCTGGCCGGAAGCGTGAAGGGGAAGGCTACGGCGAGGCACGCGGTATCCGACTGGATGGAGATCGAGAAGGAGAGAGGTATCTCGGTCACATCTTCGGTGCTGCAGTTTAACTACGGCGGATACTGTATCAATATCCTGGATACTCCGGGGCATCAGGATTTCTCGGAGGATACCTACCGGACGCTGATGGCGGCGGATTCGGCGGTGATGGTGATCGACGCGTCCAAGGGTGTTGAGGAGCAGACGAGGAAGCTTTTTAAGGTGTGCACCATGCGGCATATCCCTATATTTACTTTTATCAATAAGATGGACCGGGAGGCGATGGATACCTTCGAGCTTCTGGATGATATTGAAAATGAACTGGGAATCGCCACCTGCCCGGTCAACTGGCCCATTGGTTCCGGCAAGGAATTCAAGGGGGTCTACGATAGGGAGACGAAGAAGGTGGAGCTGTTCTCAGATACCCACAAGGGAACTACACAGGGAGAAGTCCGCAAGATCGCGGCAGATGACCCGGCTATCAAAGAGTGGGTGACAGACGCACAGCTTGCTCAGTTAATGGAGGAGATCGAGCTGCAGGACGGTGCGGGAGCTGTGTTTGATCAGGAGCAAGTAAGTAAGGGAGAGCTGTCTCCGGTGTTCTTTGGCTCTGCTCTTACAAACTTCGGTGTAGAGACCTTTTTGAAGCATTTCCTTACGATGACGACGCCGCCTCTTCCGCGGATATCGGACAAGGGCGCGGTGAATCCTATGGAGGAAAAGGATTTCTCGGCCTTTGTATTCAAGATTCAGGCTAATATGAACAAGGCGCACAGAGACCGTATCGCGTTTATGCGGATCTGTTCCGGGGAGTTCGAGGCGGGGATGGATGTATTCCACGTACAGGGAGGCCGGAAGGTGCGCTTATCCCAGCCGCAGCAGATGATGGCGAGCGAGCGTAAGATGATCGAGAAGGCTTACGGCGGCGACATTATCGGTGTGTTTGATCCGGGAATCTTCTCGATCGGCGATACGCTTACGACGTCTGCGGAGCATTTTGCCTATGAGGGGATTCCGACCTTCGCGCCGGAGCATTTTGCAAGGGTGCGTCAGGTAGACACTATGAAGCGGAAGCAGTTTATCAAGGGAATCAACCAGATCGCCCAGGAGGGTGCGATCCAGATCTTCCAGGAGTTCAATACCGGTATGGAGGAGATCATAGTAGGCGTGGTAGGCGTGCTGCAGTTTGACGTGCTGAAATACAGGCTGGAGAACGAATATAATGTGGAGATCCGTCTTGACAGCCTTCCGTATGAGTATATCCGCTGGATCGAGCATACGGAGACTTACCTTGACAAGCTTACCGGAACCTCTGATATGAAGAAGGTCAAGGACCTGAAGGACCGCCCGCTTCTTCTGTTTGTAAATGAGTGGAGCATCCGTATGACTGTAGAGCGAAACGAAGGACTGGTACTGGCTGAATTCGCCAGATAGGACAGGAGCGGCAGCCGTACGGTCGGAAAATCATGTAGCAGGGCGGGCTTGCCTGTACTGTTATAAAATTTTAGACAAAATCAGTATCGCTACTTTGCAAAATAGTATTCATTTGCTATAATAAAAAGAAGTGTATATGAGACAGGAGGTTTCTTAAATATGAGCAAAGAAGAGAGAAATACGTATACGATACAGACAGAAGAGAATCTTGGAGAGGTGAAGATCGCGGACGAGGTGGTAGCGATCATCGCAGGACTTGCGGCGACTGAGGTGGAGGGCGTCTCTTCTATGACAGGGAATGCGACGAGAGAGCTTGTAAGCAAGCTTGGCATGAAGTCTCTCTCTAAGGGTGTGAAGGTAGACGTCCTGGACGGGATTGTGACGGTATCCCTGGTATTGAACCTGAATTACGGATACAGTATCAAGGATACGACGCAGAAGGTTCAGGAGAAGGTGAAGGCGGCGATCGAGAACATGACGGGACTCGAGGTTGCCGACGTCAATATCCGTGTTGCCGGAGTGGATATGCCGGAGGAAGCATAAGTGAAGAGGACAGAATTAAGAGAACATATCTTTAAGGTGCTGTTTGGGATAGAGTTCTGTGAACCGGAGGAATTATCGGAGCAGTTGGAGCTTTATTTCGAGGAGCTTGAGGGTGCCAGAGAGCGGGATCTTAACTATATCCGGGAGAAGACACGGAGAATCGCAGAGGTGAAGGATGAGATCGATACTCTGCTGAATACGCATACTACAGGATGGAAGACAAGCCGTATGAACAAGGCGGATCTGACCATCCTGCGGCTTGCCGTTTATGAGATGAAGTGGGACGAGGATGTTCCTACAGGCGTTGCGATCGACGAGGCGGTAGAATTGGCGAAGAAGTACAGCAGTGACGACGGACCGGCGTTCATCAATGCTGTACTGGCGAAGCTTGCGAAGTGACGGTAACCGTTCAGACAGGGCAGCTTGCCTGAACGGTTACAAGTGATGAGCGGAGAAGGGTTATGGTTCGGAATGTATATACAGTGAAGCAGGTCAATGCTTACATCAAGAATATGTTTACTCAGGATTATATGCTGAACCGTATTTATGTGAAAGGCGAGGTATCCAACTGCAAGTACCATACCTCAGGTCATATCTATTTTTCACTGAAGGATGAGTCCGGAACGATTGCCTGTGTTATGTTTGCCGGGCAGCGGGGCGGGCTCTCTTTTCGTATGTGTGACGGACAGCAGATTGTAGTCTTTGGAGGGGTAAGTATCTATGAGAGGAGCGGTTCTTACCAGCTCTATGCGAAGGAGATCCGTCTGGACGGGGACGGCAGGCTCTATGAGCAGTTTCAGATGCTCAAGAAGGAATTAGAAGAGATGGGGATGTTCGCGCCGGAATACAAGCAGCCGATTCCGGCTTATGCAGGGCGGATCGGTGTCGTGACGGCGCCTACCGGCGCGGCGGTGCGTGATATTATGAATATTGCCGCCCGCAGGAATCCTTTTGTCCAGTTGATCCTGTATCCGGCGCAAGTGCAGGGCGACGGTGCGAAGGAGAGCATTGTCCGGGGGATCCGGATGTTAGAAGAGGCGAAGGTGGACGTGATGATCGTGGGCCGCGGCGGAGGCTCAATCGAGGACTTGTGGGCATTTAACGAGGAGGAGGTTGCCAGAGCGATCTTCCAGTGCCGGGTTCCTGTGATCTCTGCGGTGGGCCATGAGACGGATACGACGATTGCGGATTATGTGGCGGATCTACGCGCGCCGACTCCGTCTGCGGCGGCGGAGCTTGCGGTATATGATTACCGACAGCTTCAGGCACATCTGCAGGATAGCCGTGAGCGGCTGTCGCGCCTGCTTATGCAGAAGGTGAAGGCGGACCGGTCAAGGCTTCGGGAGTATCAGATGCATCTGAGATGTCTGCATCCGCGTTACCGCTTACAGGAGCAGCAGCAGAGATTATCCGAGTTAGAGGATGCTCTGCGTTTGCTGATGGACGGCAGATTGAAGGAGTCCAGGCACAGACTGGCGATCTATATGGAGGTCATGAAGGGTTTGTCTCCTATAAGGAAGCTGAACAAAGGATATTCCTATGTGGCCGGGGAAGACGGGAAAGCGGTCAGAAGTGTCGGGCAGGTCCGGCCGGGAAGCCAACTGGATATCTACGTGACGGACGGCAGGATCCGTGCCGTGGTGGAGGATGCAATCCTGCAATCCTAGTACATCACGGGGAACGAAACGCAGAGTGCACAAGAAAGGAGACGCGGCATGGACGTCAGAATAGAAGAGACAGAGACGCAGGAAGAGTTAAGCCTTGAGGAATTATTTGAACAACTGGAAGATGTGATCCATAAGATGGAGGAGGAAGAAGTATCTCTTGAGGATTCTTTTGGTCTCTATCATAAGGGCATGGAACTGCTTAAGAATTGCAGCGGACGGATCGATGCGGTTGAGAAGAAGATGCTGATCTTAGACGAAGAGGGAGGGACGCATGAATTCTAACAATAATATACAAGATTTTCAGAAGCAGATGAAGCAGAAGGTACAGAAGATCGAGGACATTTTACAGGAATACCTGCCGAAGCAGAGAGGATACCAGAGCGTGATCATGGAAGCTATGGGTTACAGTCTCTTAGCGGGAGGCAAGCGGCTCCGCCCCATGCTGATGCAGGAGACGTTTTGTCTGTATGACGGGACGAGCAAGGCGCTGCGTCCGTTTATGGCGGCGCTTGAGATGATACATACGTACTCTCTGGTGCATGACGACCTGCCGGCGATGGATAATGACGAATACAGGCGGGGGCGCAAGACCACGCACATCGTATATGGAGAGGATATGGGGATCCTTGCGGGGGATGCCCTGCTTAATTATGCGTTTGAGACGGCATTCCGGGCGTTTGTAATCGAGCCGGAGAAAAGCCTGTCGATCGGACGGGCCTTGGCGGTGCTGGGTGAGAAAGCCGGGATCTACGGGATGATCGGCGGTCAGGTCATTGATGTGAAGGAGACCGGGCATACGGTTGCGAAGGATGTGCTGGATACGATCTACCGGCTTAAGACGGCGGCGCTTATTGAGGCGGCTATGATGATCGGGGCGATCCTCGGAGGCGCTTCCGAGGAGGATGTGAAGAAGGTTGAGCGTATCGCTGAATACGTGGGCGTGGCATTCCAGATCCAGGATGATATCCTGGATGTGACCAGTACCAGCGAGGTGCTAGGCAAGCCTGTGCACAGTGATGAGAAGAACGAGAAGACGACCTATGTTACCCTGATGGGGATCGATGAGGCGAAGAAGGAAGTAGAACGTCTGTCCAATGAGGCGATCACGCTTCTGCATCAATTGCCGGGGAAGAACGCATTCCTTGAAGAGCTTCTGCTCCAGTTGATCCACAGGAATAAGTAGTACAAAACGGATGGGAATATCGGGACAAACAGACAAAGGGGGCGGACTATGTTAGAGAGGATACAGAAGGAGAATGATATCAAAGATCTGCTGCCGGAGGAGTTAGACGGACTGGCAGACGAGATCCGGGAATTTCTGATCGAGAAGATCAGCAAGAGCGGAGGACATCTGGCGTCCAATCTGGGGGTTGTGGAGCTTACGATCGCGATGCATCTGATCTTCGAACTTCCGAAAGACAAGATCATCTGGGATGTGGGGCATCAGTCTTATACGCATAAGCTTCTTACAGGGCGTAAGGACGGATTTGACGATCTGCGCAAATACGGAGGTATGAGCGGTTTCCCTAAGAGGAAGGAGAGCGCCTGCGATGCATTTGACACGGGGCACAGCTCTACATCCATATCGGCGGGGCTTGGCTATGTTCAGGCACGGGATCTTAAGGGGGAGGATTACAGTGTGATCTCCGTGATCGGGGACGGATCGCTGACCGGCGGCATGGCCTATGAAGCTCTCAACAACGCGTCTGCGTTGGAGACGAACTTTATTATCGTCCTGAATGATAACAATATGTCAATCTCGGAGAATGTGGGAGGAATGTCCAGATATCTTGCCGGGCTTCGGACAGCGGATATCTATACGGGACTTAAGAAGGGGATTACGGAAGCTCTGCACCAGATTCCGGTGGTGGGGGATTCTATGATCAGGAAGATCCGCAAGACCAAGAGCAGTATCAAGCAGTTGGTCGTACCGGGCATGTTCTTTGAAGATATGGGAATTACTTATCTGGGGCCGGTTCCCGGACATCATATTCCGCTTCTGTGCCAGGCGTTCAGAGAGGCCCGGAGGGTAGACGGGCCGGTGCTTCTGCATGTGATAACAGAGAAGGGCAAGGGATATGAACCGGCGGAGAAGCATCCGGACAAGTTTCATGGGATCGGGCCGTTCCAGATCGAGACGGGAGAGCCGGAAGCGCCCAAGAAGAAGGACAGCTGTACCGATGTGTTCGGCAAGGTGCTCTGTGACGAGGCGAAGAACCGCCCGGAGGTGGCGGCGATCACGGCAGCCATGGCTGACGGGACAGGCCTTTCCCGGTTTAGGAAGCTCTATCCCGACCGTTTCTTCGACGTGGGGATTGCCGAGGCACACGGGGTTACCTTTGCGGCGGGATTGGCGGCAGGCGGGATCCACCCGGTATTTGCCGTGTACTCTTCTTTTCTTCAGCGTGCCTATGATCAGCTTATCCATGATGTGGCGCTCCAGAATCTGCCGGTAGTCCTGGCGGTTGACCGGGCGGGGCTGGTGGGAAGCGATGGGGAGACGCACCAGGGGATCTTCGATCTGTCTTATCTGAGCAGTATTCCCAACATGACGGTCATGTCTCCGAAGCATAAGTGGGAATTGGCGGATATGCTCAGGTTCGCCCTTGATTACCAGGGACCGGTTGCCCTCCGTTATCCAAGGGGCGAGGCTTATGACGGATATCAGGAATTCAGGGCGCCGATCGAATACGGGAAGAGTGAGATGCTTTACCGGGAGTCGGGGATTGCGATCCTGTGCGTGGGTCATATGTTTGAACCGGCGGTTCAGGTCAGGGAGCTGCTCAAGAGCAGGGGATATCCCTGTACGTTGGTCAATGTAAGGTTTGTGAAGCCGATCGACGAGGCGATGGTCGCCGGCCTTTGTCAGGACCACACATTGATCGTGACCATAGAGGAGAATGTTCAGACCGGAGGTTTCGGGGAACATGTGATGGAATATATCTGCGGGAAGGACAGGAATGTGCGTATCTTACCGATTGCGCTTCCGGACGACTATGTGGAGCATGGGAGTATTGCGGCCCTCCGCAGGGAAACCGGGCTTGATGTGGAGACTATGGCAGGCAGGATCATGCGTGTATATGATGAACTGTGACCCTTGCGGCAGCCGCCGGATGTGCATGCAGGCATGTTCGACCGGCTCGCCGCCCGCGGGCATAAATTTGACAGACAGAGGTGAATATGAAGGAACGTTTGGATATATTACTGGTGAAAAGGAACCTTGCCCCCTCCCGTGAGAAGGCGAAGGCGATCATTATGTCCGGCAGCGTCTTCGTGGATGGTCAGAGAGAGGATAAGGCAGGAACTACATTTCCGGAGGAGGTCCTGATCGAGGTGCGGGGGCATGTCCTCCCCTATGTGAGCCGGGGAGGGTTGAAGCTTGAGAAAGCCCTTCAGAATTTTGACGTGGATGTGCAGGGCAAAGTGTGCACAGATGTGGGTGCGTCTACAGGGGGATTTACAGACTGTATGCTTAAGAACGGCGCGTTGAGGGTCTATGCCATTGATGTGGGGCGGGGCCAGCTTGACTGGAAGCTTCGTCAGGATGAGCGGGTCGTCTGTATGGAGAAGACCAACATCCGCTATGTGACGCCGGAGGATCTGGGGGAACCCATAGACTTCTCTTCCGTTGATGTCTCGTTCATATCACTGTCGAAGGTGCTTCCGCCGATCCACGCTTATCTTAAGGAGAGCGGAGAGGTAGCCGCCCTGATCAAGCCCCAGTTTGAAGCCGGGCGCGAGAAGGTGGGCAAGAAAGGTGTTGTCCGTGAGAAGAGCACCCATATCGAGGTGATCGAAGCCGTATTCAGGTATGCCGTGGATACGGGATTTGACGTGCTGGACCTTACATTTTCCCCGATCAGGGGACCGGAGGGGAATATTGAATACCTGATGCATCTTGGGAAATGTGAGGGGAAAGGAAGAATTGCCGGTTCGATTGATGTTCCCGGGGTTGCCGGCGAAGCGTTTGCGGCACTGTCGAAGACGTAGGATATTTTATGAGGAACAGGTAAATGATGGATAGGTTTTTGATTGTTACGAATGACGGAAAGGACACAGAGCATGCCGTGACCAGACAGGTGACGGAGCTTCTCTGTGCGGCGGGGAAGCAATGCGTCCTGTGCAAGAAGGATGAGCAGAAGAAGATTATCAGGGATTCCGTGCCTGAGGAGATTGATTGTGCGGTAGTGATCGGAGGAGACGGAAGTCTTATTGAGGTGGCAAGGTTGTTCTGGGATAAGGCTATCCCGATCCTTGGCATTAATATGGGGACCTTAGGGTATCTGACGGAGGTAGAGGTCGGCGGCATCGAAGAGGCGGTCGGACAGGTCATAAGAGGCGATTATGTACTTGAGAGGCGGATGATGCTGGAGGGAATATTCAGAGACGGGAGCGGGAAGGTGCGGTCGGATGTCTCTCTCAATGATATCGTAGTATCCCGGAAAGGGGAGCTGCATATCATTCATTTCCGGCTGTATGTGAACGGAGAACTTCTGAATGATTATGAGGCGGACGGGGTGGTACTGTCTACGCCTACGGGTTCAACGGCGTATAACCTGTCGGCGGGAGGGCCGATCGTGGAGCCTACGGCCTCCCTGATCGTTATCACGCCTATCTGTTCTCATGCCCTGAATACCAGGAGTATCGTCTTGTCCTCGGAGGATGAGATCGAGATAGCCATCGGTCCGGGGCGCAACGGGTCGAAGGAGGAGGTATATGTGGCGTTTGACGGGGCGGACACCATATCGCTTAAGACGGGCGATCGGGTGAAGGTAAGAAGGTCTGACGCGTCCGCTACGATCATGAAGCTAAGTAAGGTCAGCTTCCTGGAGACGCTGCGCAGAAAGATGAAAGGAAATTAGCACCATGAAGGGAAACAGACATGCGAAGATCATTGAACTGATCCAGAAGAATCATATAGAGACTCAGGAAGAACTGGCGGAGTATCTGAACCAGGAGGGATTCAAGGTGACTCAGGCAACGGTTTCCCGTGATATCAGGGACTTAAAGCTTACGAAGGTACCAGATAAGAACGGGAAACAGCGTTATGCCGTACATCAGAATGAAGAAAATAGTATGGGTGAGAAATACATCAGAGTTTTAAGGGACGGTTTCCTTTCCATGGATATGGCCCAGAATATACTGGTCATCAAGACCGTATCCGGTATGGCGATGGCGGTGTGTGCGGCGATCGACGCCATGAGGTGGAACGAGGTGGTGGGCAGTATTGCCGGTGATGATACGATCATGTGTGCGATTCGAAGCGTAGAGGATACGGCGAGGGTGATGGATAAGATTGGCAGAATTGTGTTGTAGGAGGCAGAATGTTACAGAATTTACATGTGAAGAATCTGGCATTGATTGATGAGATAGAGGTGGAATTCGGGGACGGGCTTAACATCCTGACCGGTGAGACCGGAGCGGGCAAGTCCATTATACTTGGTTCTGTGAATCTGGCGCTTGGGGGACGCTATACGAAGGATATCTTGAGGCAGGGTGCGGAATACGGATTCGTGGAGCTGACCTTCCAGGTGGAGAATGAGCATCAGATCCGGGAACTTAGGGAGCTTGACATTTACCCGGAGGACGGGACTGTGGTACTTAGCCGGCGGCTGATGGAGAAGAGGAGCATAAGCAGGATCAACGGTGAGACGGTTCCGATCGCTCTTCTTAAGGAAGCGGCTTCTATACTGATTGATATCCATGGCCAGCATGAGCATCAGTCATTGCTATATAAGAAGAATCATCTGGGAATCGTGGATGCATTTGCAAGAGAGACGGCTTCAGATGTGAAGCAGAAGGTTCTTGAGGCATATAAGGCATATAAGGCGTGTGAAAAGGAATTAGACGAGATGGAGACGGATGAGGCACAGCGGGCAAAGGAGCTGTCGTTTCTGAAGTTCGAGACCGGGGAGATCCGGGAGGCCGACTTAAAGACCGGGGAGGACGAGGATCTCGAGGAGTTGTACCGCCGTATCGTGAACAGCAAGAGGATCGCCGAGTGCGTCAGCGAGGCATATCTCTATACCAGCGAAGGGAATGACAGCGCGAGCGAGAACTTAAGCCGTGCGATCCGTGCGGTCTCGGAGATCGTGGAATATGATGAGAGGGCTTCACAGATGTATGACCAGTTGGTGGAGATAGACAGCCTGCTGAATGATTTCAACAGGGAGCTGGCGGACTATGCGGACGAGTGCGAGTTCTCGGATGAAGAATTCCATGATACGGAGGAACGGCTCAATGAGATCAATCATCTGAAGACCAAGTACGGCAATACCATCGAAGAGATTCTTGCGTATTGCGCTGCACAGGAGAAGCGGCTTGCGGCGCTGGAGGATTATGATAATTATATCGAAGATCTGCGGGCCAAAGCAAAGAAGTCGGAGGAAGAGTTAAGGAAGCAGGCGAAGAAGCTGTCCGCTATCCGCAGGAAGCAGGCGAAGGTGCTTTCAAAGTCCATCGAGGACGGGCTTAAGGATTTGAATTTCGAGAATGTGCAGTTTGAGATCGGCTTTGCGGAGACGAAGGGATATACGGCGGAAGGAATGGACGACGTAGAGTTCATGATCTCTCTGAACCCCGGACAGCCGCTTAAGCCCCTTGCCAGTGTGGCGTCCGGCGGGGAGCTGTCAAGGATCATGCTTGCGATCAAGACTGTGATGGCGAGCCGTGACGAGATCGAGACGCTGATTTTTGACGAAATCGACGTGGGGATCAGCGGGAGGACGGCGCAGAAGGTGTCTGAGAAGATGGCGGTCATAGGGAAGGGACATCAGGTCATCTGTATTACCCATTTGGCGCAGATCGCGGCTATGGCTGACCGGCATTATCTGATCGAGAAGGCGTCCAGCAAAGGGGATACCCGGACGGATATCCGCAGGCTTGATGAGAATGAGTCGGTCCGGGAGCTGGCGAGGATCCTGGGCGGGGCGAAGATCACGGATACGGTGCTTAAGAGCGCGGTTGAGATGAAGGAGCTTGCAAGGCAGACGGTAAAGCAGATATAATTCAATTATTTTTTGAGTAATTTACAGGAAATTATCACATAATAGGATAGATATCCATATCAGAGGGTATCTATCCTTTTTTGTCTGGAAATATGTATTTAAAAGCGGAGGTTTGTGAAGATGAGAAAATACTGGTACAGAAGAATCCTTATCATGATCGTGACATTTCTGATTGCCGTGGGAGGCGGCTATTATCTGACGGAGTATCAGCAGAGCAAACTTAAAGCGGAGGTGAACGCCAGTACAGCCCAGGGCAATATGGTCATTCCCGGAGGAATGCCGATCGGTATCTATATGGAGACCGAGGGCGTGATGGTACTTGGCACGGATTCCATCACGGCGGAGGACGGGATGAATTATGAGCCGGCTGCCAATCTTGTGAAAGAGGGAGATTATATCGTCGCTCTGAATGACCGGGCCATTCACGATAAGTCAGAACTGATCGAGACGGTAAACGGGCTTGGAGACGATGAGGTCATCCTCAGGGTCAGAAGAGCGGAGCAGTATATGAATATCAGGATGAAGCCGGTACGTCAGAACGCCAGGGAATGTAAGCTTGGAATCTGGGTGAGAGATAACGCGCAGGGACTTGGCACGATCACATTTCTGAATACGGACAGTCATTTCGGCGCTCTTGGCCATGGGATTCATGACGTGGATACCAATACGCTGCTGGAGATCAACGAAGGAACCGTATACGAGACCAGCATCAAGGATATCCAGAAAGGGCAGAACGGAACGCCGGGAGGCATGGAGGGGATTATTGTCTATAATAATTATAATGTGCTTGGCAATATAACCAGGAATACCGACTGCGGGATCTTCGGCACCATCGACCGGATCGATGCTTTATTCACGGACCAGACGCCGATTGAGACGGCCTCCAAGGAGGAGATCGTAGAGGGCCCGGCCACCATACGCTGCGCCGTGGAGGGTACGGTGAAGGATTATCATATTCGTGTTACAAAAATCGACAAAAATGCGGATGAGGTAAACAAGGGAATCGTGATCGAAGTGACGGATAAAAACCTGCTTGCGGTGACGGGCGGAATCGTGCAGGGCATGAGCGGAAGCCCGATTATACAGAACGGGAAACTCATCGGCGCGGTCACCCATGTATTTGTCCAAGATGCCGCCAGGGGATACGGCATATTTATAGAAGATATGCTGAAAAATGTCGAATTTTAAAAACATTGACGAAAATAGTCAAAATTTTACGACAGTAATTTCTTGATTTGAATAGTGACAGACTATATAATCAAACTCGACAACTTTTGATGTGGGGAAAGGAGGCATTGCGTAAAATGAAAGAGATAAATGTGGCCATAGCCGACGATAATGAAAGAATTCTGGACTTGCTTGGCGAAATCATAAGCAATGATCAGGAATTAAAGTTGGTCGGAAAGGCTAACAATGGAGAGGACATGTACCAACTGATCAAAGAGAAGCAGCCGGATGTCGTATTATTGGATCTGATCATGCCAAAGATGGACGGTTTGAGTGTAATGGAGATGGTGAGCAATGACAAAGGACTGAAGAAACATCCTGACTTTATTGTTGTGACAGCAGTAGGTCAGGAGCGGATTACAGAAGATGCCTTCAAGAAGGGGGCAAGCTATTACATCATGAAGCCCTTTAACAATGAGATGGTGCTTAACAGAATCAAGCATGCGAATCAGGTCATCCGCCATGAGCTGCGTCCCCAGATGCCGATTGGTTCGGTGATGGATATCCAGCCGGAGCTGAACTTAGAGGGCAGGGTGACAGATATGATCCATGAGATCGGGATACCGGCGCATATCAAGGGATACCATTATCTTAGGGATGCGATCATCATGGCGGTGGAGGATATGGACGTATTGAATGCGATCACGAAGGTCTTATATCCTACGGTAGCCAAGAAACACCAGACGACGGCAAGCCGGGTAGAGCGGGCGATCCGCCATGCCATCGAGGTGGCGTGGAGCAGGGGCAAACTAGACACGCTGGACGATCTGTTCGGATACACGGTAAGCAACGGCAAAGGGAAACCCACTAACTCAGAATTCATCGCCTTGATCGCGGATACGATAAGATTAGAATATAAAAACAGATAAATACTTTTCTTCTGGATAAAATTAGGTTATAATAGGAATATATATGTGAGGTTTGGAGGAAAAGATATGAAGAAAATACTATTTGCAGCTTCAGAATCAGTACCATTTATAAAAACAGGCGGACTTGCGGATGTTGTCGGCTCTTTACCCAAATATTTCGATAAGGGGAAGTATGACGTGCGTGTTATGCTGCCGAAGTACATGTGCATGAAAGAAGAATGGAAGGAAAAGCTTGCCTATCATACGCACTTCTATATGGATTTGAACTGGAGGAAGCAGTATGTGGGCGTACTGACATACGAATATGAAGGAATAACATTCTATTTTATAGATAATGAATACTATTTCAACGGATTTGCCCCGTATGGCGATATGTATGCGGATATTGAGAAGTTTGCGTTCTTCTCTAAGGCGGTCTTAAGCGCGCTGCCGGTGATCGATTTCAGGCCGGATATCATTCACTGCCATGACTGGCAGACAGGTCTGATCCCGATCTATCTCGATAATTTCCGGTTCGGGACCGAGTATTACCGCGGGATCAAGACGATCATGACCATACATAACCTGAAGTTCCAGGGTACTTGGGATACGAAGCGGGTCCGTGATATTACAGGACTGCCTCAGTATTATTTTGTGCCGGACAAGCTGGAGGCTTATAAGGACGCGAACTACCTGAAGGGCGGTATCGTTTACGCCGACAGAGTTACCACGGTGAGCAATTCCTATGCGGAGGAGATCAAGATGCCGTTCTACGGCGAGAAGCTGGACGGCCTGATGAATGCCAAGGCGAACTGCCTGTCCGGTATCGTCAACGGTATTGATTATGATGATTACAACCCGGATACAGACGTACATATTGAGAAGAATTACAACATAGATAATTTCCGCAAGGAGAAGATCAAGAATAAGATCGCTCTGCAGAAAGAGCTGAATCTGACTCAGGATTCCCATACGATGATGATCGGTATCGTATCCAGGCTGACAGACCAGAAAGGATTCGATCTGGTTGCCTATGTGATGGACGAGTTGTGTCAGGATGCGGTACAGATCGTTGTCCTTGGTACCGGCGAAGAACAGTATGAGAATATGTTCCGTCATTTCGAGTGGAAATATCAGGGCAAGGTATCTGCCAATATCTATTATTCAGATCCGCTGTCCCACAGGATCTATGCTTCCTGTGATGCATTCCTGATGCCGTCGCTGTTTGAGCCTTGCGGGCTGAGCCAGTTGATGAGCCTCCGGTACGGAACACTTCCGATCGTAAGGGAGACAGGCGGACTTAAGGATACGGTAGAACCGTACAATGAATTCGAGAAGACCGGTACCGGATTCAGCTTTTCGAATTACAATGCGCACGAGATGCTGGCTACCGTACGTTATGCGGAGCGCATCTTTTATGATAGGAAGCGCGATTGGAATAAGATGATCGAGCGCGCCATGAGTCAGGATTTCTCATGGGCGAATTCAGCGAAACAATACGAAGCTCTGTATGACGGTATGTAAGACGGCGTAACAGAGCGGTAAGGAAGAAGGAACGGCATGAAGATTCGTGACATACTAAAGAATGAGAAACCTCATATATCCTTCGAGGTATTCCCGCCCAAGACAGACGCGGGATATGACAGCGTCCTAGCCGCGACGGAGAAGATCGCGGCGCTTAGGCCCTCTTTTATCAGCGTGACTTACGGAGCGGGCGGCGGAACAAGTAAGAATACGGTGAGCATCGCCTCGCACATCAAGGATGACTTTGGAGTGACGAGCCTTGCCCATCTGACCTGTGTCTCATCCACGAAGGATGAGGTACATAAGGTGATAGAACAGCTTAAGGAGAAGGGGATCCGGAATGTTCTTGCTCTTCGGGGAGACATTCCTGCCGAGAGCGAATTCCCTCTCCCCAACCACTACAGATACGCCAGTGAACTGATCGAGGATATCAGGAGACAGGGGGATTTCTGTATCGGGGCGGCGTGTTATCCGGAAGGGCATGTGGAGACAGAGCATAAGAAGGACGACATACGCAATCTGAAGCATAAGGTAGACTGCGGAGTAGATTTTCTGACAACACAGATGTTTTTTGACAATAATATTCTGTATAATTTCCTGTACAGGATCCGGGAGAAGGGGATTACGATCCCGGTGCTTCCGGGGATCATGCCGGTTACGAATAAGAAGCAGATCGCGAGGATCGGCGGGATGTCCGGCACGGCTCTTCCGGAGCGGTTCCGTGCTATCGTCGACCGTTTCGGTGATAATCAGGGAGCAATGCAGCAGGCCGGAATCGCCTATGCTACGGATCAGATCATTGACCTGATCGCCAACGGGGTGAATCATATTCATGTGTATTCCATGAACAAGCCGGAGGTTGCGGAGGCGATAATGAACAATCTGTCAGAGATCTTGGAACTGTAGAGGAATAACAGCGTAAGGATAAGGGATGGACACAAGGACGAAAGAGGCGGTTCGTTACCTGGGATATGGAAGCCATGCGATAGATGATGATACGCTTGCCCTGATCGGCAGCTCCTTTGAAGAATTGGAGCGGACAGCGGGCAGAAGAATCATCTATCGCATTTTTGATGTATCTTTCCAGGGGGAGACAGGCCTTAAGATCGGAACAATGGAAGTTGACAGCAGGAATCTTAGAAGGAACCTTGACGGGTGCAGGAATGTGATTGTATTGGGCGCTACGCTGGGTGCGGGAGTGGACATGCTGCTTCGCCGGTATTCGCTTACCGATATGGCAAGAGTCGTGGTGCTGCAGGCCTGCGCGGCGGCGCTTCTGGAGGAGTATCTGGACGAATGCCAGGAGGAACTTAGGCTTGAGCAGGAGGCGCAGGGTCTGTACTTAAGGCCGAGGTTCAGCCCGGGATACGGGGATTTCTCTGTCTTGCATCAGGGGGAGATACTTCGGATGCTGGACGCGCCTAAGAGGATCGGGCTGTCTGTGACAGATGGGAATATGCTTACACCCACGAAGTCGGTGACTGCGGTGATCGGGGTTGGAAGGACGCAATTGTCCTGTCACGTTAAGGGGTGTGAGAACTGCGGGAAGAGTGATTGTGCTTACCGGAGAGATAAAGGAGTGGGCGAATGATATTAGACAGACTTGGGAAAGAATTATTGTATTTTGACGGCGGGATGGGAACACTCCTGCAGGCGAAGGGACTTTTGCCGGGGGAGCTGCCGGAGACATGGAATCTGATCCATCCGGAGGAGATCGTAGATATCCACCGGCAGTACTATGAGGCAGGGAGTGATATAGTACTGACCAATACCTTTGGAGCGAATGCGTTGAAGTTTCATGATTCCAAGTATGGGCTTAAGGAGATCATTGACGCGGCTGTTGCGAATGTGAGGAAGGCTGCGGCGCTTGGGGTTCATGACGGACGGGAGATTTACGCCGCTTTGGATGTGGGGCCTACGGGGAAGCTCTTGAAGCCTGTGGGTGACCTGGGATTTGCGGAAGCTTATGAAGCATTTCGCGAGGTCGTGCGGTATGGTGAGGAGGCGGGAGCTGATCTGATCCATATCGAGACGATGAGCGATACATACGAGGTGAAGGCTGCGGTGCTGGCGGCGAAGGAGAATACGAAGCTTCCGGTGACGGTCACGATGATATTTGACGAGAAGGGGAAGCTTCTGACGGGAGGAGACGTCCCTTCGGTGGTTGCCATGCTGGAGGGGCTTCGGGTGGATGCGCTTGGGATCAACTGCGGCCTGGGACCAGAGCAGATGCTTCCGATCCTTAAGGAACTTATGGAATATGCGTCTGTTCCGGTGATCGTTAAGCCGAATGCGGGTCTGCCGAAGCAGCGGGACGGAGAAGTGTATTATGACGTGGAGCCGGATCGGTTCGCAGATGCGATGGAGCAGATCCTTGGGATGGGCGCCTGCGTGATCGGCGGCTGCTGCGGGACGACGCCGGATCACATCCGTGCTATGACGAAGATGGCAGGAAGAAGGAAGCCAAAGGCATTGGCGCCCAATGAGGACACTATCGTATCCTCTTATGGAAGGGCTGTGATCTTGAATAAGAAGCCTGTGATCATCGGGGAAAGGATCAACCCCACCGGGAAGAAGAAGTTCAAGCAGGCCCTTAAGGATCATGATATAGATTATATCCTGAAGGAAGGAGTCACCCAACAGGATATGGGGGCGCATATCCTGGATGTGAACGTAGGGCTTCCGGACATTGACGAGGCGGCCATGATGCGGGAGACGGTGACGGAGCTTCAGAGTGTTACGAGTCTGCCGCTTCAGATCGATACGGTGGACATCCGGGCGATGGAGACGGCAATGCGCATCTATAACGGGAAACCGATGATCAATTCCGTGAACGGGAAGCAGGAGTCTATGGACGCCGTATTCCCTCTGGTGCAGAAATACGGCGGTGCGGTGGTTGCCCTGACGCTTGACGAGGAAGGAATTCCGGGGACTGCCAGGGGAAGATGCGAGATTGCCGGAAGGATCATAGAAGAGGCGGCCAGATACGGGATCAAGAAGAAGGACATCGTGGTGGATGTGCTTGCCATGACCATCAGCTCCGAACCGGAAGGGGCGAAGACTACGCTGGAAGCGCTTCGGTTAGTCCGTGAGACATACGGTGTCTGTACGGTTCTGGGGGTATCGAATATCTCCTTTGGACTTCCCTGCCGTCCGGCGATCAATGCCAATTTCTATACTATGGCGCTGCAGAACGGCTTAAGCGCTGGGATCATCAATCCTTCCTCGGAGGATATGATGCGTTCCTATACTTCTTTCTGTGCGCTGATGAACTATGACGAGAATTGTGAGGAATATATCAGAAGGTACGGCGGACAGAACGGGGAAGCCAGGACGGCGCCGTCTGCATCTCTTACATTGAAGGATGCCATCGAAAAGGGGCTTAAGGAAGAGGCGCATCACGCGGCGTCAGAGCTCCTTGGAACGAAAGCGCCGCTTGAGATCATCGACCGGCATCTGATCCCGGCTCTTGACGAGGTGGGCAAGGGCTTCGAGAAAGGAACCGTATTCCTGCCTCAATTGCTGATGAGCGCGGATGCGGCGAAGATTGCGTTTGCGGTGCTTAAGAGTTCGCTGGCAGAGAACGGGCAGGAGGCGCAGAAGAAGGATAAGGTGATACTTGCGACGGTCAGGGGTGATATCCATGATATCGGTAAGAATATCGTGAAGGTACTGCTTGAGAACTACAGCTTTGACGTGATCGACCTTGGGAAGGACGTGCCGCCGGAGACGATCGCGGAATGTGCCGTAAGAGAGGACGTGAAGCTTGTAGGCTTAAGCGCGCTGATGACTACGACGGTGGTGAGTATGGAGGATACCATAAAGCTTCTCAGGAGGGAGAAACCGGACTGTAAGGTCATGGTGGGCGGCGCGGTATTGAATCAGGAATATGCCGATATGATCGGGGCAGATTTCTACGGGAAGGACGCTATGCAGTCCGTATATTACGCGCAGGAACTATTTGGGTAAATAGAATAGAAACAGAAGAATGAGAAAGGAAGAAAACCATGTCATTAATATTACCAGAGAATTATGATCCGAAGCTCGGCATTCGGGAGACGCAGGAAGCGATCAAGTACATCCGCGATACCTTCCAGAAGGAATTCGGCAGGGAGATGAACCTTGAGAGGATCTCGGCGCCGCTGTTTGTGGAGAAGAGCAGCGGTCTCAATGATAACCTGAACGGAGTGGAGCGCCCGGTGCAGTTCGACGTAGCAGGCATTCCGGGTGAGACGGTGGAGGTCGTGCATTCCCTTGCCAAGTGGAAGAGAATGGCTCTCCATGAATATGGATTCAAGCCGGGGGAAGGACTGTATACGAATATGAATGCCATCCGGCGTGACGAGGAGCTTGACAATCTGCATTCCTGTTATGTGGACCAGTGGGACTGGGAGAAGGTCATTACCAGGGAAGAGCGCACCATTGAGACATTGGAGGAGACGGTGCGCAATATCTTCAAGATCATCAAACATATGCAGCATGAGGTGTGGTACAAATTCCCGGACGCCGCCAAGAAGCTTCCGTCGGATGTGACCTTTATCACATCCCAGGAACTGGAAGACCGCTATCCGGATAAGACACCCAAGGAGCGGGAGAACCTGATCACGAAGGAGCATGGATGTGTATTCCTTATGAAGATCGGGGATAAGCTTAAGAGCGGCAAGCCTCACGACGGACGTGCTCCGGACTATGACGACTGGGAACTGAACGGAGATATCCTGTTCTGGTTCGAGAATCTTGACTGCGCGTTAGAGATCTCCAGCATGGGGATACGCGTGGATGAGAAGTCCTTGGAGGAACAGCTTAAGAAGGCGGGCTGCGAGGACAGAAGAACCCTCCCCTATCACAGGATGCTTCTGAATGGAGAACTGCCCTATACCATCGGCGGCGGAATCGGCCAGTCCAGGCTGTGTATGCTGCTTCTGGACCGCGCCCATATCGGTGAAGTCCAGGCCAGCCTCTGGCCGGAGGAGATGCGGGAAACCTGCCGCAGGAATCGTATCTTCTTACTGTAGGAAGAAGTTCTTGACGATTATTTAACAATCCAGTATATTTATAGTAGGGCAGTGAGATTTTACGTAAGATGCTGTGCCGGATCATAACAAAATCTATTTATTCAGGAGGAGATGTCTTTATGATTAGAGGATTGGACACCACAGTCAGAAGGATCAGAAGAATCGTGTTCGAGGAGGTGGCAAGGCTTGGATTCAAAGCGAATGCCGAGACCCTCCTCGATGATATGGAGACGATTCCGTACAAGATCGTCAACGAAGAGACTATGAAGTACAGAGAGAGCGTCTACCGGGCGCGCGCGATCGTGAGGGAGCGCTTAAGGCTTGCGATGGGACTTTCCTTAAGACCCGAGAATAAGCCTGTCCATCTGACGTCAGGTGTGGAGGCCAGCAATATTTCAGACAAATATTATGAACCGCCGCTTATGCAGGTGATCCCGTCTGCATGTGAGGGCTGTGAGGAGAAGGGCTATGAAGTGAGCAATATGTGCAAGGGATGTCTTGCGCATCCGTGTATGGAGGTATGTCCTAAGGGCGCCATCTCCATGGTGAACGGCCGTTCCTTCATCGATCAGGATAAATGTATCAAGTGCGGCAAATGTAAGGCTGCATGTCCGTATGATGCCATATCCAAGAAAGAGCGCCCGTGCGCGAAAGCCTGCGGGGTGAACGCCATTGAGACGGACAAGCATGGCCGTGCGGTGATCAATACGGACAAATGTGTTTCCTGCGGAATGTGTATGGTAAACTGCCCGTTTGGAGCGATCTCTGATAAATCTCAGGTCTTCCAGCTTGCAAGGGCATTGTCAGAGGGCGATCAGATCATTGCCGAGATCGCGCCTGCATTTGCCGGACAGTTCGGTGACAATATCACTCCAAGGAACTTAAAGGCGGCGCTTCAGGAGCTGGGCTTTTCTGAGTTCTATGAGGTTGCGCTGGGCGCTGATATCGGTGCGGTCGCGGAGGCACACCATTATGTGAATAAGGTGACGACCGGTGAACTGCCGTTCCTTCTGACTTCCTGCTGTCCGTCCTGGGCGATGCTTGCCAAGAAATATTTCCCGGATATGGTGGATCAGGTGTCTCAGGAGCTGACGCCTATGGTGGCGACCGCGCGTACCATTAAGAAAGAGCATCCGAACGCGAAGGTAGTATTTATCGGACCATGTGCGGCGAAGAAATTGGAAGCCATGCGAAGGACAGTCAGAAGTGATGTGGACTTTGTCATCACATTTGAGGAGCTGCAGGCAATGTTTGACGCGAAGGATATCGACCTTACCGAGTACGAGGCGGAATCCTCCTTCCACAACGCTACCGGTGCGGGACGCGGTTACGCATATGCCGGAGGTGTGGCTCAGGCGATCGAGAACTGTGTGAAGGAATATTATCCGGGAGTAGATGTGAAGATCGAACACGCAGAAGGACTTGCGGAGTGTAAGAAGATCCTGTCGCTTGCCAAGGTCGGCAAGATGAACGGCTGCCTGATTGAGGGAATGGGATGTCCGGGAGGCTGTGTTGCCGGAGCGGGCACCAACCTTCAGGTGGATAAGGCGAAGAAAGAGGTACAGAAGCTCGTTGCCGGTTCTACCAGGAAACTACCTCCGAAAGAGTTGGAAGAAATAGAATTAAAATAAACTTGTCAATTTCACCTAGTTCAGCGTATAATAAAAATAACAGCAAAGTATGTTGTCTATATTGAGAGGGAGGTGAAAAGGTATGGAACCTAAGAATCGTTTTTGGGGGTGGCTGTTTGGCACAAGATTAGATGAGGATCTCGAAGATGATGAGATTGATCAGCCAGAGGAGGAACAGCCAGAGCAGGAGGATTGGATGCCGGAGGAACCGCCGGAACCGGAACCGGTCATTAATCAGTTGATTCTGCCATGGGATCATCCGTTTATCCTTTTATATGAACTGTGGGCGGAGCGCGTCAAGGATGCGCCGCTTCCATATCTGCGTTTGGAGAGCAGCGGAATATTATCTGACAGCGAGATGGAACAGGAATTGCAGCGTCTGCGCAAGTTTATTACCGCGGAGGCTATTTCCCGTTGGGATATGATACCTAAGGAGAAGAAGAAGAAGCCGGATGAGGATACAGAAGAGCCGCAGGATACGGCGGAGCCGGACGAAGAACCGGAGCCGCTTAAACTGGATGCGTTTCCTATGGTCTATGTTACATCCAACAGGCTTGGGGCATGGCTTATGATATTCCCGCCTGTCGGGGAGGGGAAGGAGCTTGACCGCGGGATGCTTGACGAGGCTCTTATGAAGAGCGGTGTTGCATTCGGTGTGGATGCGGAGTTGTTAGAGCGCCTGTCCGGTGAGCAGAATCGTTATTTCCACTTATACAGGATTGCTTTGGGGCAGCCGGTGGTGCACGGTGAGGACGGCTATATCGAGGACTTCTTTGAGCGCGATACCAAGCAGAAATTCGTTGAAGATGAGCATGGCAGGGTGGATTATTTCAACCTGAATCTGGTTCAGAATGTGGAGAAGGGCGGCGTGATCTGCCAGGCGGTTCCGCCTAAGGAAGGGGTTCCTGGAAGGACGGTGCTGAATCAGGAGATTCCCTGCAAGACAGGGAAGACAGCGGCGCTTCCAAAAGGGCGTAATACAGAGGCCAGCGAGGACGGTACGAAGCTGCTTGCGATGAAGTCAGGACGGGTGGAATTCAGCGGCAGGGGCTTCATGGTCAAATCAGTACTGGAGATCAACGGCAATGTAGACTTTTCCAGCGGCAATATTAATTTCGTGGGCGATGTGCATATCCATGGGGATGTGAGCAGCGGATTTTCAATAAGGACGATTGGAGACGTTACGATTGACGGAGTGGTGGAAGCTGCTGAGATCGAGGCGGGCGGCGATCTGATCGTTGCCAAGGGTATCCTTGGAGACTCGCGCGCGGTGCTTCACGCACATCATGATATTTACGCTCAGTACATGGAGAATTGTTCGGTTCACTGCCGGGGAGATCTTAAGACAGACTGTATCGTCAACTGTGATATCTATTGTGACGGGGAGGTTCAGGTGCGTACCGGCAGAGGTACGATGATCGGCGGCCGGGTTCGGGCGGCACGCGGGATCAATGCCAAGATCGTCGGCTCGAAGTCGGAGAGTGTTACGACCATATATCTGGGAGGGCAGCCCTGTGCGAACTATGAGCGGGAATTCCTGCAGAAGAGTATCGAGGAACTGGAGGCTGAGCTTGAGAAGCTGGAACGGCAGCCGGAGAGTCCTTCGAAGACCCAGCGTATGGGCAAGGTCCGTCTGGATCTGTCGGTGGGAAGGATGAAGCTTGGCCAGTTCGATAAAGAACTGGAGAAGATAAAGGGGAAACTCGAAGAGCAGGGCGGCTGCCGGCTCAAATGTGATATCGCGTATCCGGGGTTGGTACTGAATATTGAGAACGAGACTCTGCACCTGACCAAGGAGACCAGTTCGGTTGTTGCCAGACTGGTGAATGGAGAGATTCATGTAATGTAGTATTGACTATATTTTTCATGTAACAGTTCAGATAACCCTTTAGTTATTTTCCTTAAAAGTGATGAATTTTTCCAGTGAACTTTAATTCCTAAATGTGGATAACTCAAAAAATATGTTACAGATTTTTTTCGCTGTAGAGGAAACATCTATCTACAGCGTTTTTTTATGTATTATCGTTCAGATTTCTAAAATACAAAAACTTGTTTTCCACATTGCAGCC